>JBPCQA010000052.1:0-14386 GCA_050998615.1 Nocardioidaceae bacterium | reverse complement strand
GACCCCTTCGGCGGACCGACCCTCTCGGCGGCGTCAGGGCCTCGGTCGAGACAACCGATGACGGCGGTGACCTTGCCCAGCCCCCCGCCGTCGCGGCTCTTCGCCAGCACGTTGACCGACCTTCGCGAGGCGTCGACGAACGACGTACGCAGGGCCAAGTCCTCAATCGGATAACCGGTGATCATCATCTCCGGGAGCGCGACCAGATGGGCGCCGAGGTCGGCGGCCCGGCGCACCGACTCCACAACGCACGCCAGGTTGCCCTCGAGGTCACCTACCGTGGGATTGGTCTGCGCGAGAGCGATGCGAAGCTGTGGCACGTGTCGATCCTACCGACGACTGGACTCCGCGGCGGCTCGCAAGCCCTCCGCTCTGCGCTCCGCGGCGGCGCGCCAAACCCTCCGCACGCCGCTCCTGCGCTCGCCACACCCTCCGCTTGTGGCTGAAGCCGCCTCGCGTCAGAGGGGCGCCAACGTTCAGCCACAGCGAACTTTGTGGGGCGGACGGTGCAACCCTAAGTTTCGTAGGCGCTTAGAGCCCGCGTATGCGCTTAACGCCGGCGAAACATTGACCGGGCAAGATGGCGGGCATGGGTAAGCAAGAGGACTTCGTGCTCCGCACCCTCGAGGAGCGAGACGTGCGTTTCGTGCGGCTGTGGTTCACTGACGTGCTGGGCTCCTTGAAGTCGGTGGCGATCGCGCCCGCGGAGTTGGACGGCGCGTTCTCCGAGGGCATCGGCTTCGACGGATCCGCAATCGAGGGCTTTGCCCGCGTCTACGAGGCAGACATGCTGGCCAAGCCTGATGCGGCGACGTTCCAGATCCTGCCGTGGCGAGGCGATGGTCCGGCGACCGCGAGGATGTTCTGCGACATCGTGATGCCCGACGGCTCACAGTCGTACGCCGACCCCCGGTTCGTGCTCAAGCGCACGCTCGCCAAGGCGGCCGATCAAGGGTTTACGTTCTACACCCACCCCGAGATCGAGTTCTTCTTGCTCAAGGACCTGCCGCCGGCCGGGGGGATCCCCCAGCCCGTCGACCGCAGTGGCTACTTCGACCACACGTCGCAAGGAGTCGGGCACGACTTCCGCCGGGAGGCGATCACCGTGCTGGAGTCGATGGGCATCTCGGTGGAGTTCAGCCATCACGAGGGCGGCCCCGGGCAGCAAGAGATCGATCTGCGGTACGCCGATGCGCTGACCACCGCCGACAACATCATGACGTTTCGCGTCGTAGTGCGGGAGGTGGCCCTAAACCAGGGAGTCCACGCCTCCTTCATGCCGAAGCCCTTCACCGAGCACCCGGGCTCCGGGATGCACACGCATCTGTCGCTGTTCGAGGGCGACCGGAACTCGTTCTTCGAGGTTGGCGCGGAGTATCACCTGTCGAAGACCGGCCGGTCCTTCATCGCCGGGCTGTTGACACATGCCGCGGAGATCACCGCGGTCACGAACCAGTGGGTCAACTCCTACAAGCGGCTGGCCGGCGGCGGCGAGGCGCCGGCGTACGTCTGCTGGGGGCACAACAATCGCTCCGCTTTGGTGCGCGTCCCGATGTACAAGCCGAGCAAGGCGCAATCGACTCGCGTCGAGCTGCGGTCGGTCGACAGCGCCGCCAACCCGTATCTCGCGTTCGCCGTCATGCTCGCAGCCGGGATGAAGGGCGTCGAGGACAGCTACGAGTTGCCGGCCGGCGCCGAAGACGACGTTTGGTCGCTGACGGAGGGCGAGCGGCGTGCCCTGGGCATCTCGCCGTTGCCGCAGAACCTCCACGACGCAATCGCAGTCATGGAGCGTTCGGAGCTGGTGGCGGAGACCCTCGGTGAGCACGTCTTTGACTTCTTCTTGCGCAACAAGCGCTCCGAATGGGATGAGTACCGCCGACAGGTGACCGACTTCGAGCGGTCGCGGATGCTTGCCGTGATGTAAGAGCCCGCGCAGATAGGGAGTCGCCGGGCTCGAATGACCCGCTCACTATTCGGCGCCCCTATCTGCGCGGGCTCTAGGAGCGACGACAGTTTCGGCTCCGGCGCCACCTGGCGCTGTCGGCCTTCGGTAGCCTCGAAAGATGACGCCACGACGCTTGCTGGTCATCGAACACGAGGACAAGGCGCCACCGGCGTGGTTCGGTGAATGGCTGAACGAGTCCGGAGTGGGCTGTGACGTCGTGCACGGCAATCGCGGGGAGCCGATTCCTTCCAGCCTCGGCCGGTACGACGGATTGCTGGTGCTCGGAGGGGCGATGGGCGCCAACGACGACGACAGGTGCCCCTGGTTGACGCCGACCAAGAAGCTCATCGCCTCGGTAGTGAGCGATGGTCGGCCTTTCCTCGGCATCTGCCTTGGTCACCAACTGGCAGCCGTGGCGCTCGGTGGCGAGGTGACGAAGAACCCTCATGGGCAGGCCAGCGGGCTCATCCCCGTCACCCTCACCCACGACGGACGCCGCGATCCGTTGTTCGAGCCGGTCCCGGCCGATCCGCGCGCAATCCAATGGAACGACGACATCGTGTCGCGGCTGCCCCACAACTCGGTCGAGCTGGCCACGGCTCCGGATGGAATGATCCAGGCCGCCCGCTTCGGTGCGCGAGCGTGGGGGGTGCAGTTTCACCCGGAGGCGTCACCTGCCGTTTTCATGAGCTGGACAGTCGGCAAGGAGTCCGCAGACGGCCAAAATCAGTCCGGCGTCGACATCCGCGCCGTAGCGGCGAAAATTGCAGCCGCCACCAACGAGCTGCGAGCCAACTGGCGGCCGATGGCCAGCCGATTCGCCGAGCTTGTGCGCGAATCGGCGTTCGCGCCGGCACACCACTAGTGGCAGACAGCCGGGTCACGCTTAGCGGCCGGCTTGCCCGGCTGGGCTTTTCGGTCGAGGCAGCCGTTCGCGATTGGGCTTGTGTCGAATGCCCCAATGAGACGCTGCTAGGCGAGCTGGCTCAGGCGGCCGACCCGGACCTTGCCCTTCGCTCGCTGGCTCGGCTCGTGCAGGTGGTGGCCGCCAGTGAGCATGGTGATGCACCGTTCGACTCAACCGGCCTTCAGGGTTGTGGCACCGGCGAGGGCGACCACGCCGAGGTGGCGAGTCTGCGGTCGGCCTTGTGTGAGCATTCCGCGGTGGCCCACCGACTGGCTCTCGTGCTCGGGGCCAGCTCAGCCTTGGGCGACCACCTGATCCGCCATCCCGACGACTGGCGGGAGCTGGCCGATCCGGCCTTGGATCTGACCCGACCGACCGCGGCCGGTATCGCAGCCATGCTTGCTCAAGCGACCGACGCCGATGATCTGCGGCGTCACTACCGGCGGTTGCTGCTGCGGCTGGCAGCACGCGACCTCGGGTTGGAGCTGCGGTTGGAGGATGCCGCGGGTGAGTTAGCCGATCTCGCCGCCGGAGCGATCGAGGCAGCGTTGCTGTTGACGCAGGAGCAGCTCGGTGAGCCGGCTCAGCTCTGCCGGCTGGCCGTGATCGGTTTGGGCAAGTGTGGGGGACGTGAGCTGAACTACGTCAGCGATGTCGATGTGATCTTCGTCGCCGAGCCGGTCGACGGAGTGCCGGAGCATGAGGCGCTGAGGTCGGCCAACCTGCTCGCCGCCGCGATAATGCGGATGTGCTCGGCTCACACTGGGGAAGGAACGCTGTGGCCGGTCGACGCCGGGTTGCGCCCGGAAGGCAACGCGGGGCCTTTGGTGCGCACCCTGGCCAGTCATGCGACGTACTATCAGCGCTGGGCGACGACCTGGGAGTTTCAGGCGCTGCTGAAAGCCAGACCCATCGCGGGGGACGGCGGTCTCGGTGACCGCTATATGCAGACAATTGCACCCCTCGCCTGGTCGGCGGCCGACCGGCCGGGCTTCGTCGCAGACGTGCAGGCCATGCGCCGTCGGGTGGTCGACCAGCTGCACTCGCACGACGTCGAGCGGGAATTGAAGCTCGGGCCTGGCGGCTTGCGCGACATCGAGTTCGCGGTGCAACTGCTGCAACTCGTGCACGGCCGCACCGACTCATCTTTGCGCTCCCCGCACACCCTGTCGGCGCTCGCCGCGTTGACGGCAGGTGGATATGTCGGGCGCGACGATGGGGCATCGCTCGCCGATTCCTATCGATTCCTGCGCACCCTGGAGCACCGGCTGCAGCTGAGCCACTTGCGTCGTACCCACGTGCTGCCTGCCGATCCGCGGGCGTTGCGGGTGCTCGGTCGCTCGGTCGGGCTGCTGACCGACTCAGCAGACGAGCTCACCAGGCGATGGCGCCGCCACGCCTTGGAGGTTCGCCGATTGCACGAGAAGCTGTTCTACCGCCCACTGCTCGGCGCGGTCGCAGCACTGCCAGGCCCCGACGCACGGTTGAGCGCTGACGCAGCCCGCGAACGCATGCAGGCGCTGGGGTACGCCGACTCGACCGCTGCCCTGCGCCATCTAGAGGCTCTCACGGCTGGGGTGTCTCGACGCGCCGCCATCCAACGCACGTTGTTGCCGGCGATGCTCGGCTGGTTTGCGGACGCGCCGGACCCCGACGCCGGCCTGCTGGGCTTTCGGCAGCTCAGCGAAGCGTTGGGCTCCACTCATTGGTATCTGGCGATGCTGCGCGACGAGGGGCTGGCGGCGGGACGGCTGGCCAGGTTATTGGCGACAAGTCGGTATGCCACGGATCTGCTGATGCGTGCGCCCGAGGCGACGTCGCTGCTCGCGCGCGACGACGACCTGCGCCCGCGACCGCTGGCGGCTCTCGTGCACGAGGCACATCAGGCGGTCGGTCGCCAAGACGATCCGACGCAGGCGATCGCCGCGGTGCGTGCGATCCGGCGGCGTGAGCTTTTTCGGATCGCTGCGGCGGACATTCTCGGCCTGCTCGACGGTGCGGAAAGAGAGCGGGCTCTTTGTGTCGCCCTCACCGACGTCGCAGGCGCCACCTTGGAGGGCGGCTTCGCGGCCGCCGTTGCGGCTATCGAGAGGGAGCAGGGCGCGCCACTGCCAACTCGGCTCGCCGTGATCGCGATGGGTCGCCTGGGTGGTGCAGAGATGTCCTACACCAGCGATGCGGACGTGTTGTTCGTGCACCAGCCGTTGCCGGGGGCCGATGAGCGGGCCGCCAGTGAGGCTGCGTTCGCCGTCGCGAACGAGCTTGTCCGGCTGCTATCCCTGCCTGGGTCGGACCCGGCCGTGGGGCTCGACACTGACTTGCGCCCGGAGGGTCGCCAGGGACCGTTGGTGCGGACGCTTGCCTCGTACCGGGCCTACTATCAGCGCTGGTCGAAGGTGTGGGAAGCACAGGCCTTGTTGCGTGCGGCCCCAGTGGCCGGAGATGCGGGGGTTGCGGCGGCGTTTGTAGAGCTCATCGACCCGTTGCGATACCCCGACGGTGGGTTGTCCGCCGCGGACATCACCGAGGTACGCCGGGTGAAGGCGCGAGTCGACGCCGAACGGCTGCCGCGTGGTGCCGATCCGGCGACTCATCTCAAGCTTGGTCGCGGTGGCCTGGGGGACGTGGAGTGGACCATCCAACTCTTGCAGCTGCGGCATGCGCATGAGCATCCCGAGTTGCGGACCACTCAGACCCTGGCCGCGTTGGACGCCGCGGTTACTGCCGGACTGCTGCTCGAACACCAGGCACGTGTGCTGCGGAAATCATGGCTCATGGCGAGTGAGATCCGAAACGCAGCCATGTTGGTGCGGGGCAGATCCACGGATTCCCTGCCCACTGACGCGCGCGGTCGCGCTGGAGTGGCGTTTCTGTTGGGGTATCGAGTGGAGGACTCCGGACGGCTGGCAAACGACTATCTGCGGCTGGCCAGACAAGCCCGGGCCGCGGTGGACACGGTCTTCTGGTCCTGACATCGAGACGGCAGCCAGATCGCCACAAGAAGCGACCGGGTACCCCGAACGTCTCCTTAGTGGACGGCCAAGCTGCGTTTGGGCATTTCGGCGTGCAAGATCCGGTCGCGCTCGCGGGCCGTCAGGCCGCCCCAGACGCCGTACGGCTCATGGACCATGAGTGCATGCTCGCGGCATCGTTGCAGGACCGGACAGTGCTCGCAGTATTGTTTGGCCTCCGACTCGCGCCGCTGCCGCACTGGTCCGCGTTCTGAGTCAGGCGGAAAGAATATGGTGGGGTCCAGGCTGCGGCAGACTCCGTCGTACTGCCAGTCCCAATGATCGATGATGGGGGCAGGCAAGCGGCTCAGGTTGGCCATGGGGAACTCCCCTCTCGAATGGGACCAAAGTTACTCATGAGTCGGGAATAGGGCAATACCCGAGGGGCCAAATTATGCGCTGTAACCCACTTGTGACCAGGCACTTCGCCGCGAACCACTGCCTTGGGCAACGACAAGGGGCCGCAGCCATTGGCTGCGGCCCCTTGTCGTTAACTGTCAGACCGGGCGAACGTTCTCCGCCTGCGGACCCTTCGGGCCCTGGGTGGTGTTGAACTCGACCCGCTGGCCGTCGTCGAGGCTCTTGTAGCCGCTGGAGTCGATGGCGCTGTAGTGGACGAAAACGTCCGGACCATCGCCGTCTTGCTCGATAAAGCCGAAGCCCTTCTCGGCGTTGAACCACTTCACGGTGCCTTGTGTCATGCGCTGTCCTTCTTAGGTGATCTACGAGACCGCGTTTAACTGCCTCGGGTTGCGACGAGACGTCATGCTCCCGAGATGCCCAAGAAAAAACACCCGCTGTCAGACTGCGGGTGTTTGTGGAACAAGCCGGAGTGCAACTGCAACCAGGAAAAACGTTACGTGTATGAAGCGCTCAGGTCAAACTCAGCACGCGGTGAGTTTCTCGAAAGTTTGCTGCACCGGCTCGCAGCCGGTCGTCGCAGGGCGCGAAGCGGCTACGGAGCCAGGGGATCCCCGGGGGTCAAGGGGTCAGGGTGAGCATGGGAGTGTCGGCAGCGTTGCGCACCTGGATCGAGGCGATGTCGGCGTCTGGCACCGACGTCGAGCCGTCAATGGTGGCGAGCTGTCCCGGTTGCACCGTCCAGGTGGCAATTAGCTGGCTGCTGCCGACTCGGTCGGTGACGACGAGACTGTACACGCCAGGAACGTAGGCGGAGGAGCCGCCGTCGTATCGGCAATGCAACACGATGTGGGTGCCCCAGGGCTTGTCGACCAACTGGGCCGTCGCCTGAAGGGGAGCGCTGGCGGAGAGCGGGCGCATCGCCACCGGGGCGGGGCCGGCTGACGGTCGCTGCGCGAACCCCACCACCACCGCGGCAGCGACGCAGGCGGCCGCCACAACCCCGGCCAGCGACGTTGCCCACTGTCGCCTTCGGCGTCGCCGGCGCACATCAGCCAGCAAGCCCGGCAGCAAACCCGCCGGCACGCCGGCGGGGGAGGGCTGCTCGGCATACAGTGTGTGGGACGGCATACCGGTGACCTCGGCCGCTGGCAGCTGTGCTAACAGACCCGGTATGGGAGCGAGGCGTTCGACGCCTTGGGCACAGGCGGTGCAGCTGCGCAGATGCGCCTCGAACGCCTGCTTGTCGGTCGGGGACAAGGCGTCCAGCACGTAGGCGGCGTCGTACGTCGAAAATGGATCGCTCATCCGCCGACTCCCATCTCCTGCAGCACCAACCGCAGTGCGGCCAAACCGTAGTGGAGTCGTGACTTGACGGTCCCCTCGGGAATGCCGAGACGCTGAGCAGCTTGGGTAACCGAGTGGCCACCGTAGAAACACACCACGACGACCTCTCTATGCGCGACAGACAGTCGCTGCAGCGCATCCTGGATAGTCCACGCCAGCACCGCGTTATCCATGACCTCGACCGATTGGTCGGCGGGCAACTCGTCAGTGACCACCTCCGGACGGGCGCGTCTGGCTCGCCATTGGTCAACCGCGATGTTGCGCGCCACCCGGAAGAGCCAGCCACGAGCCGACCGCCCCGACTGCGCGAGCACCTGCGGATTGCGCCACGCCCTGATCAGGGTCTCCTGTACGACGTCCTCCGCGCGGCCGCGATCGCCGCCGGTCAGGCTGAGCGCATAATGCCACAAGGCTGGTGCGTGCTGGTCATGCAGGAGCCGCACCAGATCGTCTTCCGTGGTCGCCACAGGGGACCTCCCGGATCCATCATCCGCCAGGTGGGCGTTGACGGCAGCCAGCATGCTGCTCACCTGAGTTAACACGTAACCGACAGCCGGTTGGTTCAATCGCGATCAGGGTGCCATGCGGTGCCTAACCAGCTCGGGCTGCTGGGAGCCCGCTCTTAGCTTGCGCTCCTAGGGCACCGAGCAGGTGGCATGAGCGGCTCCGGGAACCAGCTGGCTGCTGAGCCGGTAGACACCGGGGGTGCGGACGACCACCGAGGTCCATGACCGCCAAGGAGCCAGGCACCCGGCCGGCCCCTGGAGCGTCAGCCATCGCGACCACCGGACGCGCACCAGCACGGTTCCGGGTTGGGCGGCCGCGAACGACACGCTTGTGCTGCCCTGGTTGATCAGTCCGGCGCCGGACACCGTGGTGGTGGCGCGCCGCACGGCGTACAGGGTCCAGTGCGCGTCATTCCATACCGGACGCAGGTATGCAGGATGGGTTTCGATGAGTTGGCGCTCGCTGACCCCTTGATTTGATGGCGGTGAGTCGCTGAGGGCGACGTATTGCACACCGTTGTTTCGAAGCCAGGTCAAGTACGTGCGAGAGGTCACCGCGTTGTCGAAAAAGAGCTCGTTATGCGCCCGATCGACCTGCGTCATCCAGCCGCGGGCCAGCGGGACCGTGTTGGCGACGTACGCCGTCTCCCACCGATTCCAGGTCGGCACCACCTCGACTCGGCCGGTGAGTTGCAGGGAAGCCAGCTCGTGGTTGAGTCCGGCGAAGTACGTGACATCATCGGCAGGTTGATTGGCCATGCTGACGTCTGAGGCATTCAGTGGCGGGACTATAAGCAGGGACAGGACCAGCGCCGGCAAGAGTAGTGGCCAGCGAAACCGCGACGTCGCGAGCGCGACAGGCACTGCGAAGATCGCTGGGAACCTTATCGCGTTGCCACCCACTGGGGTTTGGATCACGAACGCGAGAACCAAGGACAGGGCGCTGAGGCCGGCCACCACGCGGACGATCGGGTAACGCGTAACGACGGCGACCATGCCGCAGGCGACCAGGCCACGGATGAGATCCGAGCCGCTCATCGGCATGATCCCGCCGCCCCCGATGGCTGCCATCACCAACAGGAGCATGCCAGTTGTGACAGTCAGCGCCACGCCGTCGGCGACGCGGCGACGTACGACGAGTGCAGTGCCGACCATGGCCAAGAAGAGCGCGGCAAGCGGACTTGCAGCCCAGGTCAGCACGGTGCCGAGCACCAGTAGCGGAAGTCGCCAACGACGCGGCAACCACAGGCACAACAGTGTCGCCAACGCCGCGGCGACACCTATCGCGAACGTCAAGCGGCCCACGGCGAGGTTGCCTACCAGGCATCCGGCACCCAACAAGGCGCCCGCCCGTGGGTGCGGCACCTCGCAACGTGCCAGCAAAATCCCCCAGAGCGCACTACCGGCGATCGTCGCCAACACGCCGACCGCGCCCACCCCGAGCCACGACATAAGCCATGGGCCGATCAGGCTGTAGCCGAAGACGTCGGTGCCCCCGAACCACCGCATGTCGATCGGGAACCAGCCGTACGCCGAGAAGAAGTCGGCATGCGCGACCTGCGCCGCGAGATCACTTCCGCTGTGCGGAAGCACCAGCCAGCAGATGCTCAACAGCGCCGCCGTCACCGTCGCCAGCAGCGCAGACGACCCCCTGATCACACCCGGGATCCGGCCCGCGATTCCTGCGTAGGCGGCGGCTGGCACGCCTCCATCCTGCCGCACCGATGCCGCCGTACGCGAACTCTTACGCATCCGGCGTGCCTACGGCCCAATCGTCAGGTGGGCACAGTTGTTTGGCACCACATTGCCAAACAACTATTTGCAAATGACCCTTTGCAGTTGTAGTGCGCCGCCATGACTGAGGACCACAACGCCGAACAGATCCGGTTGGACGCGCGAAACCTGCGCGGCATTGCCCATCCCGTGCGGGTGCGCATCTTGGCAATACTGCGCACCGATGGCCCTACTACGGCCACCGCGCTGGCCCACCGGCTCGGTATGAACACTGGGGCAACGAGCTACCACCTGCGCCAACTCGCCGAGCACGGCTTCATCGTGGACATCCCCACCCGTGGCACCCGCCGGGAACGCTGGTGGAAGGCCGCCCAGTGGAACACCGTCTTCCCCGAAGATGAGCTGCTCATGGACGACACCGGTCTCGGCGCAGTTTTCCTGCGCTCGGTGGCTCAGGTATGGATCGAGGGCATCTCGCGGGCCGTCGACGCGCTGCCGACGCTGCCCGAGGAGTGGCGAGCCGCCCAGGACTTCAGCGACTATCTCTTCAAGCTCACGCCCGCACAGGCGAAGGATCTCGGGGCAGAGATACATGGCGTACTGAAGCGGCACCGCGCCACCGACCTGGAAACGCTTCAGGAGCCGACCGAGGGCACCGCCCGCGTCACGTTCCAGTTCCAGATGTTCCCCAACCCCGAGGACTTGACCCTGCGCGACGATGCCGCGGCCATGGGGAATCCCGCTGGATCCGCCGCGGCCGAGGGTCACCGGCTGCCTCGCCAAGACACCCCGTCGAAGCCGCAATGGTGACGGCCATCGAACCGCAGCCGCGGTCACTGCGCGGCTTGGGCGGCGTACTCTCCGCGAATGCCGCGGCCTGGTCCGCCACCAGGTTGCTGTCGATTGCCTTGCCGTGGTTCGTGCTCTCGACGACCGGCAGCGCTACGCAGACCGGTCTGGTGGTCTTCTGCCAGATGGGACCGTACGTCGTCTCGCAGGTTCTGTCGGGTCCGTTGATCGACCGCATCGGTCCGAAGCGGATCAGCGTCGCGTGTGACGTGACGGCCATGGTGGCCATGGGCGCCGCGCCGCTGCTGTACCTATCCGGGGCGCTACAACTTTGGGTGCTGATGGCGTTGATGGCCGTGGTCGGAGCGGCCGACGGCCCATCCAACGCCGCCAAAGGCGTGTTCGTGCCTTCGGCCACGCGTGCCGCCCGGATGTCGCTGGAGCGGGGCACCGGGTTGACTGGTGCGGTGGAGCGGACCGCCACCACGGCGGGCCCAGCCATCGCAGGTGTGGTCATCGCCGCCTTTGGGAGTGTGTACGCGCTCTGGGCTGCGGCGGCACTGTTCGGGTTCGGTGCGCTGATCGTCGCTACCACCCTCACAAATCCCATTCCCGAAGAGCACCTCGAGCCGACAGAGGGCTATGTCAGGCAGTTTCGGGAGGGTGCGAACTTCCTGCGCAACGAGGGGTTGTTGCGCGCCATCGTCGGCATGGTGGCCGTGACGAATCTGCTCGACCAGGCCTTTATAGCGGTGCTGCTCCCCGTCTGGGCCAAGGCGTCCGGTCATGGCCCAGAGGCGGTCGGGCTGGTGGTGAGCGTTTTCGCCGCGGCCTCCATCATCGCCAGTCTCGCGGCGGCCGCTGCGCGGACCGCCTCCCTCGCCGTGCCGTCTATCTCATCGGGTTCGTGATCGGCGGAGTGTCGCGCTTCGCTGTGATGGCGTTGGGCATTCCGCTGTGGGGCGTGCTCACGGTGCTCGCCGTCGGCGGGCTCGGCTCTGGGTTCATCAACCCGGTCATTGGTGCGGTGACCTACGAGCGGATACCAGCCGCGCTGCTGGGTCGGGTCAAAACGCTTACGCAGGCGCTGGCCTGGTCCGGGATTCCCTTCGGCGGCCTGCTGGGCGGCGCTCTGATCACACTGTCGGGTCTGTCTGGCGCGCTCTGGATCGTCGGCGCGTGCTACTTGGTCGCGATCGTGCTGCCGGGGATGCGCAGGGAGTGGTCCCACATGAGCCGGCCCTCGGACCAATAACTCGACGAGCGGCCCGATCCTGCCCTCAGAGCCCGCACAGGGTAGGGAGACGCCGGGCTCCCGGCCCGCGGGTGCAGCGAACTCGTTGGTTCACCGCTGGTCAGACATCGACGACCAGCCGGACCGTCACCATGTCGCCTACCTCAAGCCCTTCGGTCTTCCGCACCCACGCCTTCACCGGCACGATGTAGCGCCGATCCTTCGGGAAAAGCGACGTTTTCCATCCGGTCTCCCCAATCTGCGCCCGGACCGGAATCATGCCCCAGCCGTAAGTCACGAACGCGGAAGTCGCTTCCAGCTCAGCGCACTCCTCTTCCGGAACGGTGACGAAGTGCCACGGCGCGGGGCCTTTCCAGAACCACATCTTCGCGCTGAACTCCAGGTTCATTCGATCAGAGTAGGAGTCAACCAGTTCCAGCAGATGCTCACACGTCCAGTTGACCGGCACGCGCGGCGTCGGCCCGGCGGGTTTGGTTACGGCTCCAGTGCGCTTGGGTCAGCCGGGACGTCAACGGCGTGCTCTCGAAGCGCTGCCAGTGGCACGACCGTGAGTACCGCCTCGTTGGTGGCGGCGAGCACGACCGGCGCCGGTACGCCGTCGTTGTAGGCCCGCGCCCAGTTCACCGCAGTCACACACCAGCGGTCGCCCGGCACGAGTCCGGGGAAGCGGTACTGAGGATTGGCGGTCGAGAGGTCGTTGCCGATGCTTCGCTGATGGTCGAGAAACTCGGCCGTGGCGACGGCGCAGATCGTGTGACTCCCCAGGTCCTCAGGGCCGGTGCTGCAGCAGCCGTCGCGGAAGAAGCCAGTCAACGGGTCTGTGCCACAGGGTTGCAGTTCATCACCGAGGACGTTGCGTTCTGTCACCGCCCCAGCATTGCGCACAGCGGTGGCGTCCGCGCCTCCCGGGGGTCCTTCGTCGCTATCGCTGCGGTGGAGCAGCTCCGGTGGCGGCGGCGAAGGTCCCGATCAGCCGCGGGCAGGTCGTGGATCGACAGCCCAGCGGACATCTCCGAGCGGGACCGGCAAACGGCCAATCCACAGCCGCGTGAAGGATCGAAGCTAAACGAGGCAATGACTCGCCTACGCGGGCATCTTTGGTGAGTGAACGCGGGTCGTTGACCTTGCGGTCGGTTCGGGCTTACGATCCGAACCAACCTGTCCGTCTCGCTAATGAGCGATGGAGGTTGATGTGATTCGGTGGCACGGCAGGTCTCTATCTCTGGTGGTGGTCGCGGCCGTCACAAGTGTTCCGATGGTCGTTGTCATGGCATCACCGAGTTGGGCGTCCTGTGGTGTCTTCGCGAGCACACCAACCGTCGGTGTCGGCGGCGTGTACGGCCATGGAGGACGTTCCGGCTGTGGCTCGATAGTGCACGTGGACGTGAAGTTGCGGTGGGATCGACCGTTCAGCACAGATCCCACTTTGTCAGAGCGGCAGGGGCAGTACAGGAACGTGACACTTTACCTGAGTTCGCAATGTGTCCTTGGTACCCACGATTACTATGTCGACACGAACGCAGGTGGCGGATACGCGACGTCAGACCCGCGGAAGACCGCTAATTGCTGACCAAGGGCGAGTTGGTTGTCCAGGTCGACAACCTCACTGTTCAATATGGGGCAACACGTGCACTGGACAGCGTGAATTTGAGGCTCAGATCGGGGATTGTTGGTCTGCTGGGTCCCAACGGGTCCGGGAAGACAACGCTCTTGTCTGTGCTCGGTGGGGGGATCCGGCCAGCGCCCGGGCATGCGAGCATCGTCGGCCAGGACTTGAGCACCGGTGTCGGTCGTCGAGCGGTGCGCGGATGCGTTGGTTATCTGCCGCAACGCTTCGATGTGTCGGGTGCGATGAGACTGCGCGACACGGTTGGATACGCCGCGTGGTGCAACGGGGTGGCACGGCAACGTCTGGGCATTGTCACCAACAGGGCATTGGCGTTGGTCGAGCTGACAGACAGAGCGCAGGATCGGGTGCGGCACCTTTGTGGCGGACAACGCCAACGGTTGGGGCTGGCGGCGAGTGTCGCCCACGGCCCGCGAGTGTTACTTCTCGACGAACCGACATCGGGCCTGGATTTGGAACAACGGGTGCGGTTTCGGCGGTGCCTGCGCGAGCTGGCGGAGTATGCGACTGTCGTTCTCGCCACCCATCTGCTGGAGGATGTTCAGCAGACCGCTGATCACTTGGTCATCATGGCGGCCGGGAAAATCGCGTTCGATGGTGCGCCTGAGAAGCTGCGAGCCCTCGGCGAGTGGGTGGCGGGTCGATTCGGTGAGACGGTCTTCGAGCGGGGGTATAGAAGCGCGCTCGCGACTGCTTCTGGTGGTGAGTCTGGGTGACGCGGTGGACCTTTCCCGTCCCAACCAGCACTGTGGTCGTCCTTTCTTTGGGCCTCGCGGGGCGTCTTGCCTCACGTCAAGATGTCCGGGAAAGTTTGACGCTTGCCTCACGTGGAATGTCCGGATGGTGGTCAGGCTGCGGGTCGGGTGCCTTGGGTGCGGGCAGCGGCGAGGTCGATCAGTTGC
>JBPCQA010000051.1:0-64839 GCA_050998615.1 Nocardioidaceae bacterium | reverse complement strand
GCAACTGATCGACCTCGCCGCTGCCCGCACCCAAGGCACCCGACCCGCAGCCTGACCACCATCCGGACATTCCACGTGAGGCAAGCGTCAAACTTTCCCGGACATCTTGACGTGAGGCAAGACGCCCGGTGGCGCGGCCGCCGCTCCGGCCTGCGTGCGGGGCCTGCGAGCCCGGCGGCTTGCCATCCACGCGGGCTACAGAGCGGGCTCCTAAGATCGACCGGGGCTGCGCATTCCCAATCCCGACGCTGCGTTCCCGCTGTTCACCCGTTCGTCACCTGTTCCCGAAGGATCCGGCATGAGTCACTACGTCGATGCAGAGCTTGTCGCGAATGTCTGGAAGGTTGTGGCGAGGGCCGGGGACAAGGTGACGCCCGAAGACACCTTGGTGATCTTGGAGTCGATGAAGATGGAGATCCCGGTTGCCGCCGAGGTGGCAGGCACGATCACCGAGATCAGCGTCAGCGAAGGCCAAGTCGTCACCGAGGGAGACCGGATAGCCGAGATCGACGAGGCCTGACCCGCCTCTGGAAACAGGATGGTTGAGCCGCAGCCATGCCTCGCCAACCATCCCCCTGCTGTCGGGATCGCAAGTGCCCGCGCACTAGCGGCCAGGCCGGCGCACGCCTTCCACCTCGCCAGCCGCAGACACCACGAACGACGGATCGGCGGCCGCCAGATGTAAGCGAGTGAAGGCCAGTGACTCGACCAGATCTGCCTGCCTGACCACGCGGGTGGCGGCCCGTCGAGTATTGATCTCAATTACGACGCTTCCCCGAAACCCCTTGCTGGCAAGGTATTCTAGCAACTCCGCGCAGGGCTGGTTGCCGCGTCCGGGGACGAGGTGCTCGTCCTTCGCAGACCCGCTGCCGTCGGTCATGTGAATGTGGCGAAGCCGCCCGCCCAATTGGCGGACCATGAGCAGCGGATCGCTTCCCGCAGTGGAACTGTGCGACAAGTCGATGGTGACGTTAGCGTAGTCATGTCCCACCGGATCCCATCCGGGCACGTACGCCTGGAGCTCGCGACGTGATGCCCGCCATGGATACATGTTCTCTACCGCGAAAGCAATGCCGCTCTCGGCCTCGAGATCGGCGATCCCCTCCACGAAGCCCTTGGCGTATTCGCGTTGCCAACGGAAAGGCGGATGTACGACGACCGTGTCGGCGCCGATCTCCTGCGCCATCTCAGCGCTACGGACGAGCTTGGCCCACGGCTCGGTCCCCCACACCCGCTGGGTGATCAGCAGGCAGGGCGCATGGATCGCACATACCGTGATCCGGTGATAGTCGATGAGATGCTTGATCGCGCCGACATCTTGGCTGAGGGGATCGATGCCCACCATCACTTCGACCGCGTCGTAGCCGAGCCGGCTGGCCAACTCGAATGCACTGGCGGTTGACTCTGGGTAGACGGAAGCGGACGAGAGAGCAACGCGCGCGGACGGCACCATGACTGGGCTTCGCCGGGCGGCGTTCTGGTCGTCGCTCACTTGCCCAGGGTAGGTCGCTGCGGCTGCGGCGCACTGACAACGAGTCGAGCTCGGCCAAGATCACACCCTCGTGCAAGGCCCACGGGCAGATCTCCAACGCCTTGATCACGAAGAGGTCCATGACTGCTCCCGCGACGGCGCGACTTCCAGCTGTGCGAGACATAGGGTTGACGACGTGCCTGAGGTTTCGCTCGACTTCCCGCGAGCATGGGTCGAATTCGACGATCCCGGCGACGACTCGCAGAAGTTCAAGTGCGACCTGACCTGGCTGACGTCGCGTTGGGCGTGCATTTTCGGAGCTGGGTGTCAAGGGATCTACGCCGATCGACCATCCGATGGCTGCTGCACCCTCGGCGCCCACTTCTCCGACTCCGACGACGAGTTGCGGGTGGGAGAGTTCGTGAAGCTGCTCTCCCCTACGGAGTGGCAGTTGCACGAGGTGGGGACTCGCCGGAAGAACGCCTGGGTCGAGAAGGACGACGAGGGTGCGCGCAAGACGGCTGTTCACGACGGCGCATGTGTCTTCTTGAACCGGCCAGGCTTTGCGGGTGGCACCGGCTGCGCCCTGCACGCGTGGGCGTTGCGCCACGGGCACCACCCGCTGGAAGCCAAACCTGACGTGTGCTGGCAGCTACCGATCCGCCGGATGTTCCGCGAAGTAGAGCGATCCGACGCGACGTCGTACACCGAAGTCACTGTCACCGAATACGACCGGCGAGGCTGGGGCGAGGGCGGTCACGACCTCGACTGGTACTGCTCCGGGAACACCGACGCCCACATCGCCCGAGACCCGGTGTATGTCTCCTACCGCCCGGAGCTTGTCCAGATGATGGGTCAGCCGGCGTACGACGTCATGGCAGCGCACTGCGAGTCGTTTCTCGCAAACCGCCACCGACTCGCCCTGCACCCCGCCGACGCACCTCATCGGTCGAGACGAAGCCGACGCGCCGGCGAGAGCGCCAACCCGATCGTCGGCTAAGGTTAGTGCACGCTGTCGCCATTCCGGATAAGCCGACCCCGCTGCTGTTGGCTGGCCAGGCTTCGACACAATGACTCGCATGCATCTCGACCATCTCTCGTACGCCGCCGGGCCAGACGGGCTAGGCGGCACCACGGATTGGCTGTCAGAGCTGCTCGGCGAGAAGTTCGTCGACGGGGGAATCCATCCTCGCTTCGGGACGCGCAACATGGTTTTGCCACTTACCCGCGGGCAGTATCTGGAGGTCGTCGAGGTGCTCGATCATCCCGCTTCCGACAAGGCGCCCTTCGGGCAGGCGGTTCGAGCCAGGTCTGAGTCGGGGGGTGGCTGGCTGGGATGGGTGGTGGCGGTCGATGACATCGCTCCCGTCGAGCAGCGTCTTGGGCGACAGTCGGTGCAAGGCAACCGGCACAGACCCGATGGAGTCGAGCTGCGCTGGCGCCAGATCGGGATCCGGGGGCTGCAGGCCGATCCCCAACTGCCGTTCTTCGTGCAGTGGCAGGTCGATCCCGACCTGCATCCATCTGCGGGCGCCACCGGCGACGTCGAGCTGGCCAGGGTGGAGATTGCCGGCGAACCGGCCCGGGTCGCTCAGTGGCTCGCGACGCCCCCCGAGCACCGGGTCGGCCAGTTCGAGGTCGAGTGGGTCGCACCACACGGCACGCCCGGCGTGTTGGCCGCGAGCTTTGCCACCCCGGACGGCTTGGTGCGGATCTAACGGCGTGGTGCGGATCTAGTGGTCGCAGGCCTTGCTCGCAAGGATCCTATCGACCACCATCGGGAGCACCGTGCCCCTGACCAGCTGAGCGTCGCAACTTCGCGCACGAGTGGGGACAACGATCAGCCGCTGGGCTCGGCTGTCTCGGACTGTCGGCGGCTTGACTTAGCGTCGTGCGCATGACCAAGACGGCGGCCAGACGACCTCTGCAGTCCCACCGGTGTCTCGAGTGTGGCTGGAGCTCGGTGAAGTGGGTGGGCCGGTGCGGTGAGTGCCAGAGCTGGGGCACCGTCGAGGAGATTGGTCCACCCCGCACTGCCCCGGCGACGCGTGGCCCAGTGACGGCCAAGGCGCTCCCGATCGCACAGGTGCGCGCCGAGTCAGCTGCCCGCCAGCCAACCGGAGTAGGCGAGTTGGATCGTGTCCTAGGCGGGGGCATCGTGCCTGGGGCGGTGTTGTTGCTCGCCGGCGAGCCCGGAGTCGGCAAGTCGACGCTGCTGCTCGAGGCAGCTGCGCGGGCCGCCAGGCGCGGCGACGTCACGCTCTACGTCTCGGGTGAGGAGTCCGCTTCGCAGGTCCGGCTCCGTGCGGAGCGCACGGGTGCGCTCGAGGACAACCTGTTCTTGGCGGCGGAAGTCGACCTAGCCGCCGTGTTGGGTCACATCGACGCCGTTCGCCCCGGTCTGTTGATCATCGACTCGATCCAAACCATTGCCAGCGGCGAGGTCGACGGCATCGCCGGGGGGATAACCCAGGTTCGAGCGGTCACCGCAGCTCTGATCCGAGTGGCCAAAGAACGGCACCTGCCGACCCTGCTTGTCGGTCACGTCACCAAGGACGGGTCCATTGCGGGGCCGCGAGCTCTCGAGCACATCGTCGACGTTGTGCTGCAATTCGAAGGCGAGCGCAACTCTCGGTTGCGGTTGCTGCGCGCGGTGAAGAATCGCTTCGGTCCGGTCGAAGAGATCGGGTGCTTTGACCTCGGCGACGAGGGGATCGTCGAGGTGACCGACGCGAGCGGGCTTTTCATGTCCCACCATCTCAAGCCGATGGCGGGCACTTGTGTGACGGTCGCCCTGGAGGGGCGTCGACCAATGCTGGCGGAGGTCCAGTCGCTGCTGACCCGGTCCTCCAGCCCGCAGCCTCGCCGGGCGGTCAGCGGGCTTGACGCCTCGCGGCTGGCGATGCTGGTGGCGGTCTTGCAGCGCCGAATTCCGGTGGAGATCTCCCACCTTGACATTTACGCCGCAACGGTGGGCGGAGCCGCCCTGCGTGGACCTGCTGCCGACTTGTCGATCGCGGTCGCGCTTGCTAGCGGATACTTCAACAGCCCGGTGCCGGGTGGCACAGTGGCGATCGGCGAGATCGGGCTCGCTGGAGAGTTGAGACAGGTGCCGAGCATCACCACCAGGCTCGTCGAGGCGGCCCGGCTCGGGTTCAGCTATGCCTTGGTCCCAACAGACCACGGCCCGGCACCGAAATCCTTGCACCACATCGACGGGCTGACGGTCGTGGACTGTCCTGATCTCGCAAGCGTCCTCAAAGTCCTCGGAATGCTCAGCCTGCCGGCAACCCAGGTGGCGTCCGAGTTGCGCATCGTCTCCGGGCGATGACGCTTCCGGCTGCGCGCCGGGATGCGAGGGGCCGCGTGCCCGGCGAATCCCGGCCCGCGCGGGCTCTACACTGATCGCACATCTGTGGCGACCGAGAGGCAAGAGTGGCAAGCGGCGAACGGCATTTCGAGGATGCGAAAATGCGCGCAACGCTGGCGGCCGTCGCGCCCGGCACCCAGCTGCGGGAGGGGCTGGAGCGGGTGCTTCGCGGCCGCACCGGCGCGCTCGTGGTGCTCGGAAACGACAAGACGGTGGAGTCGCTTTGCACCGGTGGGTTTCTCCTCGATGTCGATTTCAGCGCCACCGGGCTGCGTGAGCTCGCTAAAATGGACGGCGCGATCGTTTGCGACCAGGAGGCCAGCCGGATCATCAGGGCGGGCGTTCACCTGATGCCCGACGCATCGATAGTCACCCAGGAAGCAGGCACTCGGCACCGCACGGCCGACCGGGTGGCACGCCAGACAGGCCTACCGGTCATCTCCGTGTCGCAGTCGATGCACATCATCGCGTTGTACGTCGACAACGCCCGCTACGTGCTGGAAGACACCGGCGCGATCTTGTCCCGTGCCAATCAGGCACTTGCCACGCTGGAGCGATACAAGATGCGGCTCGACGAGGTCTCAGGCACGTTGTCGGCCCTGGAGATCGAAGACCTGGTGACGGTGCGAGATGTCGCCGCGGTGGCACAACGGCTGGAGATGGTGTTGCGGATCGCCACCGAGATCGAGGACTACGTGCTTGAGCTTGGCACCGACGGCCGGCTGCTGTCGCTGCAACTCGACGAGCTGGTCGCCGGCGTCGATCTCGAACGGGAGCTGATCATTCGTGACTACCTGCCCACCGGCCGGCGATCCCGAAGCGCCGGCGAGGTGCTTCGCGACTTCATCTCGTTGACTCCCACGGATCTGCTGGACATCGCCTCTCTTTCACGGGCACTCGGAGTTGGCGGCACCGAGCAACTCGACAGCGCGGTGAGTCCACGCGGCTACCGGTTGTTGGCCAAGGTCCCTCGGTTGCCAGGCCCGGTGATCGAGAGGCTCGTCGACCACTTCGGCCATCTGCAGAAGCTATTGGCCGCAAGCACCGATGACCTGCAAACCGTCGAAGGGGTCGGCGACAGCCGGGCCAGATCGGTGCGCGAAGGCTTGTCGAGGCTCGCCGAGTCCAGCATCCTCGAGCGGTACGTGTAGAGCCTGTGTAGAACTTGCCGCGCAAGTCTCAAAGCACTCTCCTGACGCTGGCGCGGCAGCCGATGCTACGACTTCGCCGCGGTGACGTCGAAGTAGGCCCGCTGCGGGTTACCGCCGATGAGCGCGGCTTCCACCCAGTAGCCGCCCGGCGCAGCCGCCTTGCCAAGCCCTCTGCAACCCGGGTTGGACAAGTGACCGCTCCAGGTGAAGCGATACGTGGAAGGCGGATGGGCACGCACCACCACCTCTCGTGCGGGCAGCGCGTTGGGGCAGGTGCGACTTGACCACACCATCACGCCACCTGAGGTCACTCGAAGTTCGAATGAGCTTGGCGTAATCGCCAACCTACAGGCCGGGGTCGCGGTGCTGGTCAAGACGACGTCGACGGGGTTGGTTTGACCGGTCGCAGAGTCTTGCACCTTGATTGACATGCCGACCTGCCGTGGGTTGCAGTCACCGGTGGGTTGGGCCAACACAATGTCGGTGCGCTGCGTCGGCGTACTCGGCGGCGGTGCCGGTTGCCGCTGCCGAGCAGGATTGCTACCGGCTTGCGGACTGCCAGCTGTTGAATTGCCGGCTGGCGGACTACCGGACTGTAGCCCCGTGGACAGTTTCGTTGCCGGCTGGCCGCTGTGGTCGTGCACGCCGTTCGTGCTCACCCGGGTTGGGACAGAGCCGTCGATCGCCGGCGGCTTCGGCGTCGACAGTGCGGCCAAGCCCGCCGAGTGGGTCGACGTGGGAGTTGTCGCCGCTCGTTGGTCGTTGGCGGCCGTGCCGCTGACTCCGCTGAACAACCACCAGGCCACCAAGACCAGGATCAATACCACGCTGAGCAGGACCAGCCGCCTGGTCCAATAGACGCGGGGCGGCAATGGCCCCTGCGGGCGCATCACGTTGCTCATTGGCCAACGCTATCCCGCAGCGCCGCCGATTTATGGCATCATCTCGTCGACATGCCTGGATCCCGAACTCTCGACGTCCAGTCCCTTGCCCACAAGCTGCTTGCACGGTGGTACGCCGACCATGCCCGGCAACTGCCGTGGCGTGAAGCAGGCGTGAGCGGTTGGGAGGTGCTGGTAAGTGAAGTCATGCTTCAGCGAACACCGGTCTCCCGCGTCCTGCCGGTGTACGCCGCGTGGCGCCGCCGCTGGCCCACGCCTACTGCACTGGCCGCCGATCAGCCGGGCGAGGCGGTGCGCCAATGGGGGCGCATGGGCTACCCGCGGCGAGCGCTTCGCCTGCACCAGGCTGCAACGCTCGTCGATCGTCTCCACGACGGGGAGGTGCCGTCGACGTACGACGATCTTCGGGCGCTGCCCGGAGTCGGCGACTACACAGCGGCAGCCGTCCGCGCCTTCGCCTACCGGCAGCCAGCCGTCGTCTTGGATACCAATGTCCGTCGGGTGCTTGGCCGCCTGGTCGGTGGCAACGAGTCGCCGTCCCCGACGGTCACGAACGCCGAACGCGCCAGGGCCATCGATCTGCTGCCCCACCAACCGGAGGCCGCTGCCCAGGGGAGCGTGGCGCTGATGGAGCTGGGAGCGCTTGTGTGCACGGCTCGCTCGCCAGCCTGCGCAAAGTGCCCGGTCAAGCGGCTGTGCGCGTGGCGAGCGGCGAACTATCCGGCGTACGCCGGTCCGCCGCGCCGAGGCCAACGCTACGCCGGCACAGACCGGCAATGCCGCGGTCGTATCCTCGCCTTGCTGCGAGGCCAGGACGGTCCGGTGTCGGTCGGGCGCGTCGATGCGGTGTGGCCAGACCCCCGCCCGGCACTACAACCATGGCCTAGCCTGCGGGTGGCACTACCTCCTCGACCGGCGGTGCGTCGGGGAGCTCGGACTTGCGGGTGCCCGTGAACACGAAGTGTGCGTCGGTGCCTTCGCCCTCGACATCGACCAGGACGATTTGGCCCGGGCCTACCTCGCCGTACAGCATCTTCTCGGCCAAGTTGTCTTCCAGGTCGCGCTGCACGGTACGGCGCAACGGTCGAGCACCCAGCACCGGGTCGAAGCCACGCCTGGCCAGCAACTCTTTGGCCGCCTGAGTCAGCTCCAGCGCCATGTCGCGGTCCTTCATCCGGATCTCCACCGCGTCGATCATGTAGTCGACCATCGAGATGATCTCGTCTTGCGTCAACGGCGGGAACACGATGATCTCGTCGACCCGGTTCAAGAACTCCGGCCGGAAGTGCTGCCTGAGCTCTTCGGAAACCTTGGACTTCATCCGCTCGTAAGAGTCGGCAGTGTCACCGGACTGGTGGAAGCCGAGGCTGAGGCCCTTGGCGATGTCGCGGGTGCCCAGGTTGGTCGTCATGATGATGACCGTGTTCTTGAAGTCGATCACCCGACCTTGAGAGTCCGTCAGCCGGCCCTCCTCGAGGATCTGCAACAACGAGTTGAAGATGTCGGGGTGTGCCTTCTCGACCTCGTCGAAGAGCACCACCGAGAACGGCTTGCGGCGCACCTTCTCGGTGAGTTGCCCGCCTTCCTCGTATCCGACGTAGCCGGGGGGCGAGCCGAACAACCGGGAGATGGTGTGCTTCTCGGAGAACTCACTCATGTCGAGCTGGATGAGGGAGTCTTCGTCTCCGAACAAGAACTCCGCCAACGACTTGGAAAGCCAGGTCTTCCCCACACCAGAGGGACCGGCGAAGATGAACGATCCGCCGGGACGCTTCGGGTCCTTGAGCCCGGCCCGGGTGCGTCGGATCGCCCGCGACAACGCCTTGACCGCCTCGTCTTGACCGATAACGCGCTTGTGCAGCTCGTCCTCCATCTTCAAGAGGCGTCCGGACTCCTCTTCGGTCAGCTTGACGATCGGAATGCCGGTGGCGGTGGCCAGCACCTCGGCGACGAGCTCCTCGTCGACCTCGGCGACCACGTCCATGTCACCTGCCTTCCACTGCTTCTCACGCTCGTTCTTGGCGAGGATGAGCTTCTTCTCCTCGTCGCGCAATGAAGCTGCCAACTCGAAGTCCTGTGCGTCGATCGCGCCTTCCTTGCGACGGCGTACGTCGGCGATCTTCTCGTCGAATTCCCGCAAATCCGGTGGAGCGGTCATCCGTCGAATCCGTAGCCGAGACCCGGCCTCATCGATCAAGTCGATCGCCTTGTCGGGCAGGAAGCGGTCAGAAATGTAGCGGTCGGCAAGCGTGGCAGCCGACACCAGTGCCTCATCGGTGATCGTGACCCGGTGGTGTGCCTCGTAACGGTCCCGCAGACCCTTGAGCATCTCGATGGTGTGTGCGATCGACGGCTCGGCAACCTGGATGGGCTGGAATCGGCGCTCCAGCGCGGCGTCCTTCTCGAGGTGCTTGCGGTATTCGTCGAGCGTGGTGGCGCCGATCGTCTGCAACTCGCCCCGTGCGAGCATCGGTTTGAGGATGCTTGCGGCGTCGATCGCACCTTCGGCGGCACCCGCACCCACCAAGGTGTGGATCTCGTCGATGAACAGCACGATGTCGCCGCGGGTGCGAATCTCCTTGAGCACCTTCTTCAGACGCTCTTCGAAGTCACCGCGATAGCGTGAGCCGGCCACCAACGCGCCGAGGTCAAGGGTGTAGATCTGCTTGTCCTTGAGTGTCTCGGGGACATCTCCCCTGACGATGTCTTGGGCCAACCCCTCTACGATCGTCGTCTTGCCGACGCCGGGCTCCCCGATCAAGACCGGGTTGTTCTTGGTGCGGCGAGACAGGATCTGCATCACCCGCTCGACCTCTTTAGCGCGTCCGATGACCGGATCGAGTTTGCCCTCCCGGGCCGCTTGAGTGAGGTTACGGCCGAACTGGTCCAGCACCAACGACGACGACGGGGAGCCTTCCGCCGGAGACCCCGCACTGGCCGTCTCCTTGCCTTGGTATCCGCTCAGCAGCTGGATGACCTGCTGGCGAACCCGGTTGAGGTCGGCGCCGAGCTTGACCAGCACCTGAGCAGCCACTCCCTCGCCCTCGCGGATGAGGCCGAGCAGGATGTGTTCGGTGCCGATGTAGTTGTGACCCAACTGAAGCGCCTCGCGCAGGCTCAGCTCCAAGACCTTTTTGGCCCGCGGCGTGAACGGGATGTGGCCACTTGGCGCCTGCTGACCCTGGCCGATGATTTCCTCGACCTGCGCACGCACCGCCTCTAGGGAGATGTTGAGGCTTTCCAGCGCCTTGGCCGCCACCCCCTCGCCCTCATGGATCAGACCAAGCAGGATGTGTTCAGTTCCGATGTAATTGTGACTGAGCATCCGGGCCTCTTCTTGGGCCAAGACCACAACACGCCGTGCACGGTCGGTAAACCTCTCGAACATAAACCTCATCGCTCCTAGGTTGCGTCACTCACCATGCTAGCCGTAGCCGCCCCTGGCTCGACCCACACGATCACCTTGTGAACTACCACAACCTGGCTACTGCCCGCCGTGTTCCCCGCTCAACCCCAGCACGATTACGCCGGCGGCGAACACGACACCGGCGTAACCGAGCCATCGGCCAAACTGTCGGCTGAGAGCCCCGCGGATAGGGCGTCGGAAAGGGAGCGGGTCATTCGCGCCCGGATGGCCAGGCCGAGGAGGGAAGCGCACCGGGGGGTGCGCTGACCGACGAGAACGCAGCCAGCCGGGATGCGAAGGGCCGCGAGCCCGGCGAATCCCTGTCCGAGCGGGCTCTAAGCGCGCCCGCTCTCATGAGCGGCGTTGTACGCCGTGCGGACATCCGCCGGCACCCGGCCGCGGCCGGACACCTCGAAGCCGTTGGCCCGGGCCCACTCGCGCACGTCGGATGGGCTGGGGCCAGTAGCGCCGCGTCCTCGAACGCCACGGCGGAGGCCGCGGCCGGAGGCCCGCCGTGCCGCGCCGACGTATTGGGAGAGACCGTCGCGAAGCGTCGCCGCATGTTCGCTCGACAAGTCGATCTCGTAACTTGTTCCGTCCAAGCCGAACATCACGGTCTCATCTGCGGTGGAGCCATCCAGATCATCTTCCAGCACTATATGCACACGCTGAGCCACGATCATTCCTTTCCATTGATTGGATGCCGCCCACGCTAACAGACCTATCAAGAGCGCGCGCAGATAGGGGCGAGCCCGGCGACTCCCTATGTGCGCGGCCTCTGGAACCTTGCGCGGATTATGACCTGGTCACCTGCCACCGAAGCCTCGGTGGCTATTCGGGTCGCATCAACGGAAACAGGATTGACTCTCGAATCCCCACACCGGTCAACACCATGACGAGCCGATCCACCCCCATGCCCATACCGCCCGCAGGTGGCATGCCGAACTCGAGGGCGCGCAAGAAATCCTCGTCCAGGTCCATTGCCTCAAGATCACCCTGAGCGGCGCGCAACGACTGTTCGGTCAGGCGCTCGCGTTGGACCACCGGATCGTTCATCTCCGAGTACGCCGTCACCAGCTCGACTCCGTTGATCACTAGATCGAAGGCTTCACTGAGTCCGGGAATGTCTCGGTGAGCCTTGGCAAGCGGCTTGGCTCCCTCAGGAAAATCACAGACAAACGTCGGCTGAAGCAGTGTGCGCTCAACCAACTTCTCATAAAGCTCGACCACGATTTCGTCCGCATCCCAAGCTGGCTGTAACTCCACTTTGTGCTTGTCCGCGTAATCACGAAGCACCGCCGCTGACGTCTGCACGGTGACCCGCTCGCCGACCGCATCCGAAACCAGGTCGAGAACGCAGACGCGTTGCCAACCAGTCGTTAGGTCTAGCTGCGAGCCGTCTCGAGCCGGAACAACACGCGAGCCGACGGCATCCGCCGCGTCCAGGACGAGGCTTCGCAAGAGCTCCATCATCGAGTTGTAGTCTCCGTACGCCTGATAAGCCTCCAGCATCGAAAAATCGACGGCATGGGATGAATCCAGGCCCTCGTTGCGAAATGTCCTGCCGATTTCGTAGACCCGTTCGATACCCCCGACCAGCGTCCGTTTGAGCGGCAGTTCGAGAGCAATCCGCAGCAGCATCTCCTGGTCGAAGGCATTCAAATTAGTTCGAAACGGACGTGCTGCTGCTCCTCCGTTGGTGAGCTGGAGCACCGGCGTCTCGACCTCAACAAAACCACGCCTATCCAGGGTCGCGCGTAGCGACTTCAGCACGGCGGCCTTGGCGCGCACGATGTCGCGGGTCTCGGGACGCACGATCATGTCGACGTACCTAAGGCGAACCCGCGCCTCATCCGACAGTGGCCGGTGCTCATTTGGCAGCGGCCGCAATGTCTTGGCCGCCATCTGCCATCCGATTACCTGGATCGACAGCTCACCGCTACGACTTGTCACAACCTCCCCCTGCACCGCGAGATGGTCGCCAATGTCGACCAGCGTCTTGAAGTCGTTCAAGGACGCTTCGCCCAGCTCAGCAAGAGAAAACATGGCTTGCAACTCGGTCCCGTCACCTTCTCGCAGCCGCACAAAGCAAAGCTTGCCGTTGTCGCGCAAGAAAATCACCCGACCCGTGACCGCGACATGTTCGCCAGTTCGATGGTCCGGCCCCAGCACCATGTCGTCGTACGCCGTCCGGACGTCCGCGAGTGAATGGGTGCGTGGCACCGACACGGGATAGGGCGGCATCCCCTTGGCAATAAGCGACTCCCGCTTGCCCCGCCGCACCCGCATCTGCTCAGGCAGGTCGTCGCTGCGCTCGGATCGGGACGGGGATCGGGGAGGCGGCATGGGTCACAGGTTACGACATGCGAACTGTCGGCCGCCGGTGCAATATCGATCGTGAATCAGCCGGCTTCCCTGCCGCCAGCCCGCCGAGGTTAAGAGCCCGCGCAGATAGGGGCGCGCTCTAAAGCAAGCGGTTGCGGGAATAGATCAGGCGAAGGCCGTGCAGCGTGAGATCGGGCTGGTGGCGGGTCACCGACTCACAATGCGCGAGCACCGCCGGGGCCAACGCGCCGGTGGCGATCACCTCCAGCTCGGCGACGTCGAGCCCGAGCTGCTCACGCATCCGACCCACGATCCCGTCGACCTGCCCGGCGAATCCGTAGACAGCCCCCGACTGCAACGCCTCCACGGTGTTCTTGGCGATCGGCGTACGCGGCTGCGCCAACTCCACCTGGCGCAGCTGTGCCCCGTGGGCAGCCAGCGCCGCCAGCGAGATCGCGATTCCCGGTGCGATCGCGCCGCCGACGTACTGCCCCTCACCGGTCACCACGTCGAACGTCGTCGCGGTGCCGCAGTCGACCACGATGCAAGGACCGCCCACCAGCTCCAGTGCGGCCAATGCGTTGACGATGCGATCGGTGCCGACCTCGCGCGGATTGTCCATCAGCACCGGCAGGCCGGTTTTTACCCCGGGGCCGACGATCAGGCAGTCGGCGGACGGAAAGTAGTCGGCGGCCATGCGGCGCAGCTCCTGCAGCACCACGGGCACGGCTGAAGAGATGCAGATGCCAGCCACCGCGTCGGCGTCCGAGCCGTCGTCGATCAACCCTTTCACCAGCACACCCCACTCGTCTGCGGTGCGCCGCTGGTCGGTCGCCAACCGCCAGCGACCGGTGAGTCGTTCGGCGTCGAATCGGCCTAGCAAGGTGTCGGTGTTCTCGACCGCGACGCACAACAGTGCCATGAACGGCTCAGCGAACGGTGCGGCCGATGACCACCGGCACGTTGTCGAGGAGCCTGGTGCCGCCTACTTTGCCGGCGACGAGCAACCGGGCTTGCCCCGAGGGCGGTGCGTCGCGCAAGTCGGTGCCGCGCAGAGCCAGGTAGTCGACATCCACCTCCGGGTACGACACCAGCACCCGTTCGGCGGCATTGAGCACGCAAGCCACTCCTTGCTCCGCCGCCCCCTGACCAGCCCGCATAGCACGGCTGAGGGCCAGCGCCGAGGCGCGTGCGGTCGGGGTGAGATATCGGTTCCTGGAGCTCAGCGCCAGGTCGTCATCGTCTCGAACAATGTCGACACCGATCACGTCGATCGGCAAGCAAAGGTCGCCGACCATCCGGCGGACCAGCACGAGTTGCTGATAGTCCTTCTCGCCGAACACTGCGGCATCGGGCCGGACCAGCCCGAACAACTTCGCCACCACGGTGAGGACGCCGCGGAAGTGACCGGCCCGAGACGCTCCCTCGAGGATTTCCGCGACCGGCCCCGGGTCGACCGTCACCATCGGGTCACCATCTGGATAGACGGTCGCGACGTCCGGCGCGAAGGCGATGTCAACGCCCAAGGTTTCGCACATCTCAAGGTCGACGGTCAGCGGGCGCGGGTAGTTGGCGAGGTCCTCCAGCGGGCCGAACTGCAATGGATTCACGAAGATCGACACGACGACTCGTTGGCTAGCGTCACGCGCGGTGCGGATGAGTGCGGCATGACCTCGGTGCAGAGCACCCATCGTGGGCACCAGAGCGCATGTCGCGTCGACGGCTGCGTCGTCACCCAACGCGGCCAGCAAGTCGGCCCGCGTCGCGGCAACCTTCACGCAACGACTCCGGCAACAGCGTCGCCGAGCACCTCGATCAAGGCGGCTGCTCTGCGGGGCTCAAGGCGACCCGCGACGACCGCGCGGTTGGCAGTGGCGCGAGCCATCACGACGTACGACTCCATGACGGCCGGGGCGCTGTGGCGAAGACCACGCAGATGCTCGCCGACGGTTTCGATGTCTCCACGCACGATCGGCCCGGTCAGGGCGGCATCACCGTAGGCCAGCGCATTGTCGAGCGCGGCAGTCAGCAAAGGTCGCAAGGTGGCGGCTGGGTCGTTCGAGCCGGTGGTCCGCAGCACGTCAATCGCCTGGGTGACGAGCGTGACCAGGTGGTTGGCGCCGTGCGCCAGGGCCGCGTGGTAGACCGCACGGTTTTCTTCCGTGATCCAGCTGAGCTGGCCGCGTAACTCGTCGACGAGCTCTTGGGCCGCTGCGCGCTCCGGGGGCGCGCAGGTCACGCCGAAGACGCAACCGGCAAGCCGCTCTAGGTCGACGTCAGTGCCGGTGAACGTCATGGCCGGGTGCATGGCAATGCCGTGCGCCCCGATGTCGAGGGCGGGTTGCAGCACGGTCACGCCATGGTGTCCGCTGGTGTGTACGACGTATTGCCCGGCCCGAATCGCGCCGGAGGCGACCAGCATTCGCACGACATTCTCGAGCGCGTCATCTGGGACGGTGAGCAGCAACAGATCACTCGACCTGGCGACGGCAGTCGGCTTATCGATCGCGACGCCCGGCAATAAGGTATCGACTCTGGTGCGGGACGCCGCCGACTCTGCGGCCGCTGCCGCGATCTCGTGCCCGGTGCCGCGCAGCGCCGCAGCCAACACGGCACCGACCCGGCCCGCACCCACGACGCCGACCGACAAACCGGGAGTAAGAGCCCGCACTCTCAACATAGGCTTCGCCTTTCCGTTCCAGTCCCGTAGGGGTACCAGACGTACAACGCGACTACTGCGCCCCAGCTGGAGCGCACACTCAGCGTAACCGGCAACGCGCGATCGCCGTACCGATGCTTGCGTGCGCTGCCTCACAGGCCGCCGGCGCTTAAGAGCCCGCGCAGATAGGGGCCGCCGGGCTCGCGGCCCCTCGCATCTCAATCCGACACCCCCATCTGCGCGGGCTCTAAGGTCGGTCCCGTGGCAAGCGGTGGATGGGTGACCTGGCGTGCGGCATGGACGCAGGCGCTCTACGGCCCGACGGGCTTCTACCGACGGCAGCGTCCCGCCGACCATTTCCGTACGTCGGTGCATGCTTCACCACTGTTCGCGCAGGTGGTCGTCTCGCTCGTACGACGACTCGGCGTGCACCACGTGACCGACTACGGCGCCGGCGGCGGCGAGCTGCTCGCTCAGATCCGCGCACTCGCTCCTGACCTGGGTCTGACCGGGGTTGAGCTGCGGCAGCGCCCGTCCGACCTGCCGCCCGAGGTCAACTGGGTGGGGCAGCTTCCGGACCAGGTGTGGGGGCTGCTGATCGCCAACGAGCTGCTCGACAACGTGCCCTGCGACGTTGTGGAGTTGGACAACCGGCAGGTGGTGCGGGTTGTCGAGATTCAGCCCGACACTGGCGTGGAACGGCTGGGTGCGCCCATCGACCCCACCGGGCTGGAATGGCTCGGGCGATGGTGGCCCGTGGATCGTCCCGGCCAGCGGGCCGAGGTCGGGTTCGCTCGTGACAGGGCATGGTCGGGCGCGTGTGCCCGGCTCGGCCGAGGCGCCGCCCTGCTGATCGATTACGGGCACCAACGTGACTCGCGGCCACCGGCGGGCACGCTTGCGTCGTACCGCAACGGGAGGCAGACTCCCGCCACGCCCGATGGCAGACACGATCTCACCGCCCATGTCGCCGTCGATTCCGTCGCCGCGGCTGTCGGCGGGCAGATGAAGACGCAGCGCCAGATGCTGCACGAACTCGGCGTCATCTCTCGTCGGCCGCCGGTGACGACGGCCCGCCATCAGCCGGCCGGATACCTACGCGCGCTGTCGACGGCCGGTGCGGTCGCGGAGCTCACGGCGCAGCCGGGCCTCGGCGACTTCTGGTGGCTCCTCACCCCCCGCTGACTGGCCCCACACCAGGTTGGCCCTTTGCTCTCACTGCGGCTGAAAGCGTCTCGCGTGGGAGGTTGGGCAACGTTCAGCCGTTCCGCAAGCTGAGCTGTGTGTCAGGCTGATGGCATGACCGGGCAACGCATCTTGAGCATCGGGGCGGGTGCGTCCGGAGTCGAAGAACGTGACCGCGGCGGCGTCGACAGCGGTCGCGGGCCGATCACCGAGGAGCTGGTGCTCAACGTCGGCCCTCAACACCCTGCGACCCACGGTGTGCTGCGCTTGAGCGTCACGGCCGACGGCGAGCGGATCATCGAGTGTCAGCCCATCATCGGCTACCTGCATCGCGGCGTCGAGAAGCTGTTCGAGGTGCGCGATTATCGGCAGATCATCGTGCTGGCCAACCGGCACGACTGGTTGTCGGCGTTTTCCTCCGAGCTCGGGGTGGTGCTGGCGGTCGAGCGGATGATGGGCCTGGAGGCGCCGATCCGCGCCACCTGGGCGCGGACGCTGCTCGCCGAGCTCAACCGGGTGCTCAACCACCTGATGTTTCTCGGCTCGGTACCGCTCGAAGTGGGTGCCATGGCAACGGTTCCCGACGCCTTCGGTGAGCGCGAGACGATCCAGGAGGTCATGGAGGAAGTGTCCGGCGGCCGGATGCACTACATGTTCAATCGGGTCGGCGGCCTCAAAGAGGACCTGCCGGCCGGATGGCTGGGTCGTACGTCGGCCGCGGTGACCGCCGTACGGCGACGGCTCCCCCAACTAGAAGAGCAGATCTTCGGCAACGAAACATTTCGAGCCCGCACCGCCGGAGTCGGGGTCTTGTCGCCGGAAGCGATCGCTCAGTACGGCGTCTCCGGCCCCATCGCCCGAGCCTCCGGCGTCGACTTCGACCTGCGCCGCGACGATCCGTATCTCGCGTACGCCGAGCTCAGCGCCGCGGGCGCGCTCACCGTGCCGACTCGCAGCCAAGGTGACTGCTACGCGCGATTCGGCCTCCTGCTCGACCAGATGAAGGTGTCGCTTGACCTCGCCGATGCCTGTGTGGACACGTTGGGCGCGTTGCCCCAGGGACCGATCAACGTGCGGTTGCCGAAGGTAGTGAAGGCGCCTGAGGGAGACACCTATTGCTGGACGGAGAACCCGCTAGGCATCAACGGCTACTATCTGGTGTCCCGGGGCGAAAAGACGCCGTGGCGGCTGAAGTTGCGGTCGGCGTCGTTCAACAACATCTCGGTGTTGCCGGCCATGCTTCCCGGCTGCGTTATCGCCGACATGGTTGCCATCCTCGGCTCGATGTTCTTCGTCGTCGGTGACCTCGACAAGTAGCCCTCGACATGTCGCCGCGCCCGTCACGCTAGTGGGGCCGAGTCGCGCCTCTGGTCAGATGAGGCCCTTGTTCTTGAGGTATGTCGAGGCGGCGTCCGAGGCTTGCACCCGGTCGACGTCGACCTGCTTGTCCAGACTCGCCAGGTCTTGGGTGGTCAGGGTTGCCGACAGCTTGTTCAACACGGACGCGATGTCGGGATGCGCCTTGAGGAAGGCGGTGTTCATGGCGGGGATCAGGTTTTGCGCGGGCTGGATTCCCTTGTCGTCGCGCAAGATCACCAGCCCCTGCTCGGCGGCCGCGCCGTCGGTCGTGGCGACCTCCCCGAGTTGCGACTCGCCCTTGGTCACCGAGTCCTTGGTCTGTGGGCTGTCATATCCCAACGGCAAGATCTTGGGGAGGATGTTCAGGTGATAAACGCTCGACAGGCCGCCCTGGCAGTCAGACCGGCCCTTGCAGTCAGGTGCGGCCGCCAAGGTAAGCGGTGCGTTGAGCCCGGCAAGGTCGGAGAGTGTTGTCAGGTGGTATTTGTCCGCACAGGCCTTGGTGACCGCGAACGCGTTCTGGTCGGTCGCCTTCGCCGGGTTGAGCATGGTGATCCCGACCTGGTCGGCCAACGGCTTGAGCGCCGCCAGTGAGGCGGTGACATCGTTAGTGGTCGTGGACTTCGCGTTCGGACCGTTGGCTGCCGTGTTGAGATAGTCGGCGATGCCCGCGACGTATTCCGGCGCGATGTCGACCCCGCCGGACTCCAGCTGCTTGATGTAGACGTCGCGAGTGTCGACCAGATTGACGTTTACGGTGTAGCCGGCCTTCTCGAGCACCTGTTTGTACATCTCCGCCATGATCTGCATCTCGGTGAAGTTCTGCCCTGACATCGAGATCGGGCCCTTGTTCTGCGCGGTTCTGGCCACCGCCTGGCTGACGAGATTGGCCGAGACGTTGCCAACCACGCGGTTGTGGGAGCCGCCCGAGCCACGCGACCCGAAGTCACGTGACACAGTGCCGCGGATTTCCCCCGACGAGTTGCTCGTGCTGCTGCTTCCGGAGGAGGGCTGGATCGAGCATGACGAGCTGCTGCTGTTGTTCGATGAGCTGCTGCAGGCCGCCCCCGCGAGAATGGTCCCCACCGCAATGACAAGCGCCGTCGTATGCCGAATGCTCATCCCGAGCCCCGCCTTCTGTGTCCCGTAGCCGCAAGCGACTACGCGTGTCAGGTCGGGCACCGGGCGGCACCCGAGTTGTGCCAGAACATCATATGCCTTAGAGCCCGCGCAGATAGGGGTACCGGAAAGGGAGCGGGTTTGTCGCGCCCGGATGGCAAAGGCCAAGGAGGGAGGCGCACCGGGGGGGTGCGCTGACCGACGAGAACGCCGCCAGCCGGGATGCGAGAACCCGCGAGCCCGGCGAATCCCTATCTGCGCGGGCTCTTCAGCCACGATAATCCGGCCCGGCGGTGTTTCAGGCCAGCGCGAGCTTGGCCGCCCGCCGCTCCACCCGGGCCTGCGGGCTGCCCTGCCACTCGACAAGCGCGGAGAACCATTCCAACACCAGGGCGACAGCAGCGACCACGATCGCCCCCGCGAGACCCTTGCCGTAGTCGCTTCGGTAAAAGCCCGCAGTGATCACGTTTCCCAGCCCCGGGCCGGCCACCAGCGCGGCGATGGTCGCCGTTGCCCATACCTGCACGAGCGCCAGCCGCATACCGGTGATGATCAGCGGAAGTGCCAGCGGCAACTCGACAGCGAAGAAGAGCTGGCCGCCGCGCATGCCCATCCCGCGGGCGGCTTCCACGACTTCCCGGTCGACCTCGCGAATGCCGACGTAGCTGTTGGTGATGATCGGCGGCAAGGCGAACAGCACCAGTGCGATCAACGTGGCCAGGCCGGCGCGACCGTAAGGACCGAGCACGGCGGTCCCCACCGGACCAACCGACAACACCACCAGCACGGCAAACGTGGGGATCGCCCTTCCTATGTTGGAGATGTTGATGGCGAGGAAACCGCCCTTGCCGAGATGGCCGAGAATCAGCGCGATGGGCAGCCCGATCACGGTGGCCAGCAGCATCGCGGTGAACGTCAGGAGCAGCTGCTGGAGCAGCTCGGTCAGCATGCCGTCTGAGCCCGCCCAGCTCGACCCGTTCAACAGGTAGGCAAATGCGTCGCCGACCATCTGTCAGCCTCGCTTCCGGGTCCAGGGGGTCAGCAGCCGTTGGGCGCCGAGGATTCCCGCGTCGAGCAGCACTGCGAGCAGAACACACAACACGCTGGCAGCGAAGATCTCTGCCTTGAAGTCGTTTTGCACGCCGTCCTTGAGAAGGTTGCCGAGGCCGCCGTACGCCACGATCGATCCGATAGTGGTGAGCGCCACGGTAGAGACGGTGGCGACCCGCAGCCCGGCCATGATCACCGGCATCGCCAGCGGCAATTCGACCTTGAAGAGCAACCGAGTCGGGCCATACCCCATCGCGGTCGCGGACTCCTTCACCTCGTCTGGGACCGATCGCAGGCCGGCCAATGTGTTGCGGACCAGGATCGTCAGCGAGTACAGCGCCAGCCCGATGACCACCGTGAGCGCGGAGATGCCGGTGAGCGGCACGAGCAGCGGGAACAGGGCAAGCGACGGAATCGTGTAGACGGCTGTCGAGAAGCCGAGGATGCCCGCCTCGAGTTTGGTGTAGCGGCGGGCGATCAGCGCCAGCGGGATGGCGACCACGAGGCCGACCGCCACCGAAACCATGGTGATCACCACGTGTTGCGTCGTGGCGGCACGTAGCTCGGCGGATCTGTCGTGCCAGTAGGACGCACAGACCCAGTGGTTGACCACGAAGCTGTAACATGACGAGTCCGTCACTGGCCAGGTCATCGCGGGTAAGGTCACACCGTGGACGCTAGCGAAGGTTTCATGATTCGGCTGCACGGCGTCGGAAAAACCTATCCCGGCGGCACGGTTGCGGTCCAAGAGCTCGACCTCGACATCCCGCGCGGTGAGATCGTGACGCTGGTCGGGCCGTCGGGGTGTGGCAAGTCCACGACCTTGAAGATGATCAACCGACTGATCGAGCCCACCACCGGCCGGATCGAGCTAGACGGCGAAGATGTCACGAACATCAACCCGGTGCAGCTGCGCCGCCGAATCGGCTACGTCATCCAACAAGTCGGTCTTTTCCCGCACCAGACCGTCCGCGCCAACGTGGCCACGCTGCCCAAACTGCTGGGCTGGGACAGGAAGCGCACGCACGCCCGCGTCAACGAGCTGTTGGAGCGCATGGGCCTTGATCCGGGAAGTTTCGCGGACCGCTATCCACACCAGCTGTCCGGCGGTCAGCGACAGCGAGTCGGCGTCGCCCGCGCGCTGGCTGCCGACCCCGACGTGTTGTTGATGGACGAGCCGTTCGGGGCTGTCGATCCGATCGTGCGACTTCGGCTGCAAGACCAGTTCCTGGCCATCCAGGACGATCTCGCCAAGACCGTCGTGTTCGTCACCCACGACATCGAGGAGGCAGTGCGACTCGGGGATCGAGTGGCAGTCTTCGAGCAGGGGGGCCGGCTCGCGCAATATGACACGCCGACACGCGTCCTGGGCGGTCCGGCCGACGAGTTCGTCGCCGAGTTCGTCGGCGCAGACCGTGGCCTGCGACGCCTGGCGGTCACCCCGATCGAGCGGGCCGACCTTGAGCGTGCCCCCGTCGTACACGAGTCCGACAGCCTGGCTGAAGCCCACCTCAGCATGGATGTAGAGGACGCCCGCTGGGCCGTCGTACTCGACGAAAACGACGGCCTGCGTGGCTGGGTCGGCGTGGACGATTGCGACGGCGCCGGAGTTGTCAAGGACAGAGCCGAGCGCATGGACGCCTGGGTGGCCAACGGGGCTTCGCTCAAGGACGCGATGTCCACCATGCTGCAGTGGGACGCCGGCTGGGTGGCGGTGCTGGACGGTGACCAGTTCCTCGGCGTCTTGACCCCGGCGACCTTGCACGAAGCGCTGCGGCGCTCGGTGGGCGCCGAGGAGGAGGGCATCGAGCCCGAGCAGGTCAGCGTCTCCTCCACCGGCCCGCTGCATCAGCATTAGCAACTAGCCGCCGGGGCCGTTCTTCGAGTCGTCCTTGACCCTGGGGATCCGGCACGCGCGCTCGAGCAGCAGCCCCGCAACCAGGATGACGATGCTGCCGAGCGCCGCACACCCCGCCCGGATGGCCCGCTCTCGCGGCAGACCGAAGTCGAGCTGGTCGACAAACCGCAACCCGAAGCCGAGATACCCGCCGGCCATCACCGAGCCAACCAGGGAGCTCGCCTTGGCCAGCAACAGGTAGTTGACCGCCCGCTGGGGGTCGATCTGGCGCCCCTCCCGGTGCAAGGCCCGGTACGTCGACTGGGCGAGCACCAACAACACCAGCCCGATGGCCACCAACGCACCGACCGACGTCCACTCGACCCCGGGAGCGGTCCCGTTGAGGTGTTCGGTGAGCGAGACGAACCCGTAACCAAGGAGGGCGCCAACGATGAAGAGCACCGCCAGGACGCGCAGCCGCGTCGGCCGGATGGTGCCCTGGTCAGGCTTCTGCTGGTCAGCCAAGAGTGCGACTGCCCGGCTAACCCTCGAGCTCGAGCTCGAGGTCGTCGCGCTGGACCACACCGCTGGTGTCCAGATCGGTCAGCAGGTCGGCGATCTTGCCCCGACCAGGGATCGTCGCGGAGGCGTCGATCTCATGCCACGGCACCAGCACGAAGGCACGCTCGTGAGCCCGCGGATGCGGCAACTTCAGCTCGTCGGTGTCCGACTGCCGGTCTCCGACCACGATCAAGTCGACATCGAGGGTGCGTGGCCCGTTGACCTCGGACCGCTCACGACCGTAGGCGGCCTCTACCGCCTTGGCACGGTCGAGCAAGGTGGCTACCGACAACGTGCTGTCGGCAAGCAGTACGGCGTTGAGGAAGTCGCCCGAGCCGGCAGGCGCGCCAACGGCCTTGGTCTCGTAGACCGACGAGACGGTGACCACATGCACCTCTGGGGTGTCGGCCAGCGCCTCGATCGCACCCTGCAGATGGGCCAGCCGGTCCCCGACGTTGCTGCCTAGTGACAGCACGGCTGCCCGGATCGGCCGCATGTCTTCGGTCAGGGTGTCGGGGTCGATGATGTTCGGGTTCGGCGTCTCAGTCATCTCGGCTCCGGTGGATAGTAAGGCTGACGTCGTCGAACGCCACCTTGATCGGTGCTTGCGGCTTGTGGACGGTGATCTCGACCCAGGCGACAGCTGGCTCGGACAGGCAGAGCGCCGCCAGCCGCTGCGCCAATGTCTCGATCAAGTCCACCGGGTCGGAGGAAATTGCCCGGTGCAGGCGTTCGGCAAGCTCCCCATAGTGGACGGTAGCCGATAGCTCGTCGGCCTCGGCTGCTGGCCTGGTGTCGAGTCCGAGCTCGACGTCGACCACGAACTCCTGCCCGTCTCGACGCTCGTGCGCCAGCACGCCATGGTGTCCGACAGCGCGTAACCCGTGCAACGCCAGCCGGTCGGCTGGCGGAGAGTCGGCAGGCCGCATCATCGCGTCTCCTCTTGACCGGTCGGTTCACGCGACAGTACCGGTGAGGCATGGTGGACCCACAACCGCCAACCGCCATCCGTGAGTCGAAACACGTTGGTCGCGGCGGCGCTGCCCCCGGCGAACATCCCGTTGGGCATGTCGTGGCCGGCGGACAAGACGTTCTCCTTGCAGGAGACAGACGCCAATTCCCCCGTGACCGACGCCTCAAGGTCGGTCAAGAAGAACTGGATGTACGGCGCGTTGGCCATCAGCGCCAACCAGGACCGCATCACCGCACTTCGGCCTCGGATCGGCTCCGCCGCCGGGTGCACACAGACGATGCCGTCGTCGTCGGCCCAGATACGCGCCATCGCGTCGAAGTCGGCCCTCTCGAAGGCCGCATAGAAATCCGCATGGGCCGCCAGCACGGCCTCGACCTCCGAACTCACCTGGAACCACTCTCTTGGCCATACCTGGCCGCGACGAGCACCGCATCGCGGGAGCCGCGCACCTCGTGCACCCGAACACACCATGCGCCGGAGAGAGCCGCCAATGCCGACAGGGCGGCAGACGCGTCGTCGCGGTCGACTGCAGGGCGCGCCGCCCCGTGCTGGTCAGCCAGCAGCGCGCCGAGGAAGGCCTTACGGGATGCCCCGACCACGATCGGGTGACCCAGCGCGTGCAACTCCGCCAGCCGACGCAGCAGGGTCCAGTTGTGCTCACCGGTCTTCGCGAAACCCAACCCCGGGTCCAACGCCAACCTGTCGCCACGAACCCCTGCGGCCAACGCTGCCTCGACCCGCGAGCTGAGCTCGTCACACACATCGGCCACCACGTCGTCGTACGTCGCCCGCTCCTGCATCGACGCCGCGTGACCCCGCCAATGCATGCCGATGAACGGCACCTCAAGCTCCGCGGCCGTCGCCAGCATGTCGTCGTCGGCTAACCCGCCGGACACGTCGTTGATTGCCACCGCGCCGGCGCCGACCGCCTGGCGTGCCACGATGGCCCGCATGGTGTCTATGGTCACCAGCGCATCAGCATGCGCCAACGCCTCGATGACCGGCATGACCCGAGCCAGCTCTTCCTCGACACTGGGACGCTCGGCGCCCGGTCTGGTGGACTCGCCGCCGACGTCGACGAGGTCCGCGCCTTGGCGGAGCAGGTCGTTGCCGTGCAGCACCGCGGCGTCCGGCTCGAACCACCTACCACCGTCGGAAAACGAGTCGGGGGTGACGTTCACCACTCCCATCACCAGGCACCGACCCGGCATCGGGAGGCCGTCCACATAACGGGGGGGCCCGGTGAACACGGTGTCCAGCACGCTAACCGAGAATGAGGCTCATGGCCTCTGCCCGGGTCGCCGGATCGCGTAGTTGGCCCCGCACGGCACTGGTGACCGTCTTCGCACCCGCCTTGCGGACACCGCGCATGGTCATGCACAGATGCTCGCACTCGAAGACGGCGATGGCACCCCTTGGCCGAAGGATCTTCATCAACGAGTCGGCGACCTGTGTTGTCAGCCGCTCCTGCACCTGTGGTCTCCGGGCGAAGACATCAACCAGCCGGGCCAGCTTCGACAGACCAGTGATGCGCCCATCAGCGTTCGGAATGTAGCCGACATGCGCAACGCCGGTGAACGGCACCAGGTGATGCTCACACATCGACCACACCTCGATGTCCTTGACCAGCACCATCTCGTCATGGCCGATGTCGAACGTCGTCGTCAAGACGTCGGCCGGCTCCATCGGCATGCCGGCGAAGATCTCGGCGTACGCGCGGGCGACGCGCACCGGGGTCTCGCGGAGCCCATCGCGGTCGGGATCCTCACCGATCGCGATAAGAAGCTCGCGTACGGCGGCGGCAAGTCGCGCGTGGTCGAAGCGCGGCGCTGCCCATCCGGTGGTCGCCGGCTCGACACTCATGTCACGCCTGAGGGCTCGGCTGTTGGCCCGTTCCCTCGTCGTTGGGTGGGCCTGCGTTGGGTGGGCCTGCGTTGGGCGGCGGCAACGATCCGTGGGGGGCGCCGCTGGGCGGCGGTAACGATCCCAGCTGGCCGTCACTTGGCGGCAAACCCGTCGGGCCGCCGCCCGGCGGTGGCGTTCCCATGCCGCCACCGGGAGTCGGGCCCCCAGTTGGCGGTGACCCCGGTGGACCGCTGGGTGGCGGCATCCCGCCAAGTCCCTGGCCCGGCGACTCGCTGCCCGGCCCGACGGTGATCTCGGGCGTCGACTCCGGACGTCCGTTGGATCCGGCGGGCACCTCGACCGGAGGGATCGAGGACGGGACCCGGCTGTCCGAGCCGGTCCAGGCGGGTCGAGTGGGCCGCACCATGACGGTCGCGAAGACGTTGGCCAGCCCCTTGCGGTCGATCGTCTCCTTGTCGAGCAGCTCGGTCACCAAGTTGTCCAAGACGCCGCGGTTTTGCACCAAGATGTCAAATGCCTCCTGGTGGGCGCTGGTCAGCAATCGGTTGACCTCCTCGTCGATGATTGCGGCGATTTCCTCGGAATAGTTGCGGCTGTGCCCGATGTCGCGCCCCAAGAAGGGCTCGGCGGCGTCGTCGCCGAGCTTGACAGCACCTAACCGCTCGCTCATGCCGTAGCTGGTCACCATGTTGCGCGCCACCTTAGTGGCCTTTTCGATGTCGTTAGAGGAGCCGGTGGTGGGGTCGTGGAAGATCAACTGCTCGGCGGCGAGGCCGCCCAATGCGTAGGCCAGCTGGTTGAGGAGCTCGTTGCGCGAAATCGAGGACTTGTCCGACTCGGGCAGCACCTGGGTGAAGCCGAGCGCACGCCCGCGCGGCAAGATCGTGATCTTGGTCACCGGGTCTGTGCCGGGCAGCGCCGCCGCCACCAGCGCGTGGCCGCCCTCGTGGTAGGCGGTCATCAGCTTCTCTTGCTCGCTCATCAGGTGCGAGTGGCGTTGGGGACCCATGCTGACCCGGTCGATCGCCTCGTCCATGGCGCCCTCGTCGATCAGCTGCTTGTTCGTCCGAGCGGTGAGAAGCGCTGCCTCGTTGAGCACGTTGGCCAGGTCGGCGCCGGTGAATCCCGGCGTACGACGAGCGACCGCCAGCAGCTCGACGTCGGAAGCCATCGGCTTGCCGCGTGAGTGCACCTGCAAGATCTTGTGCCGGCCCTCCATGTTTGGCGCGTCGACGCCGATCATCCGATCGAAACGGCCCGGACGAAGCAGAGCCGGGTCGAGCACGTCGGGCCGGTTGGTGGCCGCGATCAAGATCACGCCGCCGCGGACATCGAAGCCGTCCATCTCGACAAGCAACTGGTTGAGGGTCTGCTCGCGCTCGTCATGACCACCACCGAGCCCGGCACCTCGGTGTCGGCCGACGGCGTCGATCTCGTCGATGAACACGATTGCCGGCGCGTTCTCCTTGGCCTGCTCGAAGAGGTCTCGGACCCGGGAGGCGCCGACACCGACGAACATCTCCACAAAGTCTGAGCCGGAAATCGAGTAGAACGGCACATTGGCCTCGCCGGCGACAGCTCGAGCCAACAGCGTCTTCCCGGTTCCCGGCGGCCCGTAGAGCAACACGCCCTTGGGGATTTTCGCGCCGACGGCCTGGAACTTCGCGGGCTGTTGCAAGAACTCCTTGATCTCGCCGAGCTCCTCGATGGCCTCGTCGCAGCCGGCGACGTCGGAAAAGGTTGTCTTGGGGGTGTCCTTGCTGACCATCTTCGCCTTGGACTTGGCGAACTGCATCACCCGGCCACCGCCGCCTTGCAGGCTGTTCATCATGAACAGGAAGAAGACGACGATCAACAAGATCGGGAAGATGCCCGACAGGAACGTCCACAGCAGACTCGGCTTGGGCACCTGGACGTCGTACGTCTCGGTCGACTTGGGGTTGTTGTCAAGCTGTTTCTGCACCAGATTGACGAGCTGGATCCCCTGACCCTGCAGCCACTGAGCCGAGATCTGATCGCCGTTGTTGAGCGTCGCCTGGATCTCCTGATCGCCGTCGATCAAGGTGACCTCTTTGACGTTGCCCGACTTGAGCGTCGACACCATCTGGGACGTGCTGACGTCCTTGTATGGGCTGCGTGACGAGACCACGTCGAGGACGACGAGGACTATGATGGCGAAGACAACGACCCACAACCAGGGGCCACGAAACCAGCGCTTCACGTTGTATCCGGGGCGAGATCCCCGTGCCTCCTACCAATCAGTCACTGCGGTCGCTTCCATTGTCACCTACGCGCAAAATCGGCCGACCGGCCAACGGTGAGACTGCCGATCTTCGCAGCCTTCGTCGCGATCGTCCAAATACCAAGCCAGCCTCGTCCACCCGGGTGGACCTGCCGCCCGCGGTGAGCGGTCAACCGCTCACCCGTAGACGTGGGGTGCCAGCGTGACCACCGAACGCAGGTTACGGTACTGCTCGGCGTAGTCGAGGCCATAGCCCACGACAAACTCGTTGGGGATGTCGAACCCGACGTACTTGACGTCGACGGCCATCTGCTGGGCCTCGGGTTTGCGCAGCATGGTGCAGATGTTCACCGAGGCCGGCCCGCGCGACTCTAGGTTGGCCACCAGCCATGACAGCGTCAGGCCGGTGTCGATGATGTCTTCGACGATCAGCACGTCCTTGCCGCTGATGTCGGTGTCGAGGTCCTTGAGGATGCGCACCACACCCGACGACGACGTGCCGGAGCCGTACGACGTGACCGCCATCCAGTCCATCGCCACATGCCTGTTCATCGCCCGCGCCAAGTCCGCCATGACCATCACCGCGCCCTTGAGCACGCCGACGATCAGCAGCTCCCGACCGGCATAGTCCGCCTCGATGTCGCGCGCCAGCTCGTGGAGCCGATGCTGAATCTGCTCCTCGTCCAGCAGTGTCGAGGCAACGTCCTTTTCGACGTGGGTGACGTCCACAACAGACTCCAGGGATAGACAGGCGACGTCTCACTAGTGTGCAGGCAACGATCTGGCCGTGGGCATTAATCTGCCACAGGGCGTGAGTCCTGGGGCCGATCGGGTCGGCGTACGTCGAAATGCAGCCGCCCAGCCTGCCGGCTGGCCAACACCTGACCAGGCAGGTCGACGCCGCGTTGACCCGTCCAGTGGGTGACGAGCCGGGTCAACGCGTCGATGTGCACCGCGAACAGCTCACCGGGCGGACAGCCGGCGGAGATCCCGGCGGCGCGCAACACCCGGGCGCGCACGGCCGGCACGGCAGTGGCCAGACGAGCGGCGTCGAGGGCGCCCTCGGGGCCGGTCACTTCCTCGAACAGCCGGCTGGCGAGCAGGTCGAGCGCGTCGGCGTCATCGCGCGCCAGCCGGGCGGAGCGTGCCAACGCGGCGGCGACACCGGGGCCGATCTCGCGCTCCAGCACCGGCAACACGGCTTGCCTGACCCGCACTCGTGCGAACCGAGTGTCCGTGTTGTGGGGGTCGTCCCAGACCTCCAGGCCAAGCGCCGCGCACGCTGCGCGCGTCGTACCCCGGTCGATGTCCAGCAGTGGCCGCCGGTAGCGTCCGGTGACGCAAGCCATCCCGGCCAGCGAGCGGGTTCCGCTGCCGCGAGCCAGACCGAGCAGCACAGTCTCGGCCTGATCGTCGCGGGTGTGACCCAACAGCACCACCGCCGCGTGGCCCCATCGCTCGACAACCGACTCAAGTGCGGCGTACCTCGCCTGCCTGGCCGCTGCCTCGGGGCCGCCATCGGATCCGACGTCGGCGGTCACCACATCGACCGGCTCACATTCCATTCCGTGCAGTTGCGTCGCGACGCTTCGCGCCACCTGCGCCGAGCCGGCTTGTAGGCCATGGTCGACGACGATCGCGCCGACTAGCCAGCCGGCCTTGCCCGCTTCGAACACGGTGCAGGCGGCAAGGGCCAACGAGTCGGCCCCACCCGAACAGGCGACCAGGACGCGCTGGCCGGGCTCCAGGTCGCCAAGGTGCCGGCGCACGGCGGCCCGCACGGCCGCCACCGCCGGATCAAGTCGACGGTCCGTCCGTGCCACGGCGATCCTTTTCCCAGCCCGGGTTAGCCGTGCACTCGGCTGACCCATCGTGACGGGTCGGCGATCTCCGCCTTGCTGGGCAGCTGCTGCGGAGAAGACCAGACGGCGTTGAATCCGTCCATGCCCACTCGGTCGAGCACCGCGCGCACGAATGTCGCGCCGTCTCGGTATTGCCGGAGCTTGGCATCGAACCCGAGAAGCCGCCGGATCAGCTGGTCAAGCGGCCCGCCACCGGCCCGGCGTACCGTGAACTTTCGCCGGATCTCGTCGACCGACGGGATGACATCCGGCCCCACCCCGTCCATCACCACGTCCGCGTGGCCCTCGAGCAAGGACATCACCGCGGTGAGACGATCCAGGATGACCCGCTGCTCGGGCGTGGAGAGGATATCGGTGATCGACACCTCGGGGTCTCCACGCAGCAGTTTCGCGACGCTTTCGACGCCGTCGCGCATCATCTGGGCGAGCCGGCTCGGATCCAGGTCGGTGCCAGCCAGGAGTGCGGCGATCTCGTCGAGCAGGTGTTCGCGCAGCCACGAGACCGCGGTGAACTGCACCCGGTGAGTCTCTTCGTGCAGGCATACCCACAGCCGGAAGTCGTGAGGGTTGACGTGGAGCTCCTGCTCGACTTGTACGACGTTCGGCGCGACGAGCAGCATCCGGCCACCGTGCGTCGCGCCTCCAGGGCCATTGTCGCCGGTGTAGAAGGGGTCGAACTGGCCAAGCACCTTATTGGACAAGAAAGCCATCAGGCCGCCGGCTTCGACCCCGGTGACGCGGGAACCGATTGCCAATGAGACCGGGCCGGGCTGGCCACGTCGCTGCTGCAGTTTGGCGGTCAACGGTCGCAGCACTTGCTGGAAGCCGTCCACGTTGGCCTGCACCCAGCCACCACGATCGACGACAAGCACCGGGGCAGTGGCCGACTCGGCATGCAGGCCGGTGAAGCCCCGCACGTGAGCCTCCGACTCGGCGGCACAACGGCGCAACTCCGCTACCACCTGCTGGATCTGGCTCCGGCTCACGTTCGGCCCTGGCCGCGCCAGCCGCTTGGCCGTCGCCACCGCCAGCTCCCAGTCGACCATGTCGACGCCGTCACCACCCCGGTCGCCTAAGTGCCCGGGGTCGCGGTTGCTGTCGTGATTGTCGCGGTTGCCGTTGTTTCCCGCCCGATCCGCCATGCCTACACGGTACGGGGCGGCGTACCCGAACGCCTGGACACGGGCGGCTTCCTGCGGACGACCGGCCGCCCACGTTGGTTGAGGGCTCACGGTGGTTGAAGAGGCCGCCTCGCGGAGACGAGCCTCAACACGGTGGTTGAGGAGGCCGCCTCGCGGGGACGAGCCGCGCCGTCAGCAGCCGCAGGTGGAAAGGGTGGTGGCGATCTTGTCGAGGTCGGCTCGGGCGCCGAGTGTTTGTGACACCGCCACGCGATCGGCGACAGCAGCGAAGACGAGCCCCTGACCGGCCCGCGTCGTGACGACACCCGCCAGTCCGTGCACACCCGTCAACGTGCCGGTCTTGGCTCGGACGACACCAACACCGCCGGGTGAGTCCGCGACGAACCGGTAGGACAGGGTGCCGCTGAACCCGGCCACCGGCAGCGACGCGATAACGGTCCTCAGTCCGGGCCGAGTGGAGCGCGCGGAGATCTCCAAGACGTCGATCAGGGCTTGGACCGGCAGCAGATCGTGACGGGACAGCCCGCTGCCATCGTAGATGCGCGCGCCTTGAAGGTGGACGCCGAGCCCACGCAGCGCCGACTCCATCACAGTTACACCATCGGCGGAAGAGCCCGATCCCCCGGCCTGCAAGGCAATCTGACGCAACAACACCTCCGCCCCCTCGTTGTCGCTGGCCTCGAGCACCTGCGCCACGATCTGGGTCAGCGGCGCAGACGACACCGCCGCCAGCCGGTGCGCGGTTGACGGGGCAAGGGCTTGGGCCGGTGGCCCCACAACTGTGATGCCGCGGGCGGTGAGCTGTTCGACGAACTTGGCGGCGGCGAACCTGGCCGGGTCGCCGACCCGCTCGTCGCTACTCTTGCTGGCCCGCCCCTCGTCGACCCACAAGGCGCTGATCGGGCTCACGACCGACTCTTTGATGTACGCCGGCTCCCAGGCGGGGTTGACCGCCGGTCCGCTGAACAAGGACGCGTCATAGCCGACGCGTACTCGACGTACCCTCTGGCTCTTGAGGTTGGCTGCCGTCTGCTGGGCCAACTGCTGCAGGGTCGCCGGGGCCGGATACAGCACTCGTGCCTCCGCCGGCGTCGGGTTGGTCGTCGTGAGAAGCGGGTCGCCTCCCCCGACGAGCACAATCTGTCCCTTGGTGGCGCCCGACACCACGCTCGTGATGAAACGGCGCTCGGGCCCCAGGGTGTCGAGCGCTGCGGTGGTGGTCAACAGCTTCATCGTCGAGGCGGGCGTGACAGACGGCGGAGTGCCCTGCTGCCACACCAACCTGTCGCTGCCCAACTCGGCGACGGCGAAACCGAGGTGGTGCCCGAGCGCGGGAGCCGCCAGGACGCTCGCCAGATGCTGCTTGAGGCGGAGCAGCGAAACAGGCTTGCGCGCTAGCGGCTGGAGCACCGGCGCCGCGCTCGCCGGCGTGGGCAAATCGATCGAACGAGCATTGCCCGAGGCATTGGGCGTCGACTTCGGCCGATTGATCGGCGGCAGGACCAATGCGGCGTACACCGCGACCCCCGTCACCATCAACAGCGCGACACAGATGAGCGCCACGCTGCGCACAATGCCGCCGCGCTCCACCCGATTGTGCTTCCAGTCACGGCCGAGAGCCGGGGGGCTGAGCCGGAAGCGTCGACTGGAATTCGCGAACCGGGGCACCTGAGGGAGACTAATAGGTGACGACCCGGCGGCGAATGCGCGGTGGGCCGACCGTACGAAGAAGCTGGAGGATGTGCAACGTGGACTTCGACGTCACCATCGAGATCCCGAAGGGGCAACGCAACAAGTACGAAGTCGACCACGAGTCCGGGCGGATCCGCCTCGACCGCACGCTCTTCACCGCGACCCAGTATCCGGCCGATTACGGCTTCATCGACGACACCTTGGGCCAAGACGGTGATCCCTTGGACTGCCTCGTGTTGTTGTCGGAGCCTACGTTTCCTGGCTGCCTGATACATGCTCGGGCGATCGGGATGTTCCGGATGACCGACGAGAAGGGCGCCGACGACAAGGTGCTGTGTGTGCCCGCCAGCGACCCACGGCAGGAGCATCTGCGCGACATCCACCACCTCGCGGAGTTCGACCGGCTCGAGATCCAGCACTTCTTCGAGGTCTACAAGGATCTGGAGCCGGGCAAGTCAGTGGAGGGCGCTCGGTGGGTCGGTCGGGCTGATGCCGAGGCCGAGATCGACGCCTCCTTCAAGCGCCACGTGGACGCCCATGGTGAGGATGCCCCTACGACGTTCACTCCCCCGTGGGCCTCGCACGGCCAAGCTGGCGCTCGCACCAGCCACTGACGCGTACGCCGTCCAGCGCCGCCCCTCGCGCAACAATCAGACGCTGAGCCTGCCCCAACGAGCTGAGCGTCGCACCTTGCCGCAAAGGGCTGCGGCGTGTCAGACGCGGCCGAAGTAGTTGGGCAGGATCCAGTCGTAGATGCTCGACAACTCGACGTTCAAGCCAGGACGCGGCGCCTGAATGATCTGGCCGTTCCCGACGTACATCGCCACGTGATAGATCGTGTTCGGGCTGGAACCCCAGAAAACGAGATCACCAGGCCGCAGCTCGCTGAACGTGATGGGAGTCGTCGCGTAGTACTGCGACACCGAGTAGTGCGGGATCGAAACGCCCGCGTAGGCCCACGCTCCCATCATCAGTCCGGAGCAATCCCATGAGTCTGGGCCGGCTCCGCCCCAGACGTAGGGCTCACCGATCTGCGCGTAGGCGAAGGCGACCGCCGCTGCCGCGTTGTGAGTCGGCGCCGGCGGCGCTGGTGGAGGCGGGGGTGGCGGGGGTGGTGGAGGTGGCGGGGGTGGCGGAGGTGGTGGTGGAGGCGGGGGTGGTGGAGGCGGGGGTGGTGGTGGAGGCGGAGGCGGAGGCGTGGGTGAAGGAGCGGGCGCGGGCGCCGGTGATGACGTGGTGGCGCCGCCAGTTGAGGGGGCTGACGATGATCCGGTGCTCGACGGACCGGTGCTCGACGGACCGGTGCTCGACGGACCCGTGGAAGTCCCAGTGCTGGAACCGGTGTTCGCGGTGTCACCCTGCTGACTCTGCTGACTCTGCTGACTCTGCTGTGCTTGACGCTGCCGCGCCAGCTCCCGCTGACGTGCCTGCGTTTGAGCCTGCGCCTGGGCCAGGGCCTGGGCCAGGGCCTGGGCCTGCGCCCGAGCTTGGGCCTGTGCCTGTGCTCGCTGTTGAGCCTCGACGGCCAGCCGTCGTTGTTCGGCGAGCCGCTGCTGGTGGAGGCGTTCGAGACCGGCTTGTCGCTGAGCGGCCAGCGCAACCGAGATGTGCTGGGCGGCGGCGAGTTCTTGGATGAGCTGCTGTCGTTGAGCTCCGACGCTGGCGACCGCGCTCTGCTGCGCGGTGACCGCGCTGATCGCGGCCGCCCTGGCATCACTGGCTGCCTGCTTGGCGCTCGCCGCATGCGCGAGCGCCTTGCGGGCCGCGATCTGGTAGACCTTGGCCAGCCGTGAAGACGCCTGCCAGCTTTGGAATCTGGCATCCAACGCCTGCGACGAGGCGCTGAAGTCGGACATCTCGTTGACCAGGTTGCGTGGGCCATTCGCCGACAAGGCGCCGCCGACCATGGTCAGCGTGGACCCTGTGATGTCGTGATTGACGACGAGCCCGGCAAGGCGATCACGGGCCACTGCCACCTCCCGGGTGGCTTGATCGGCTCTTTGCTGCGCGACTCGAGCTGCTGCTCGCGCCTGCTGCCAATGCAGCATGGCTCCGTTGTAGGCCTCTGACGCCCGATCGGCGGCTATTCCCAGGTCTTGCAGACGTTGGCTGGCGGCGGCCAGCTCGGCCTGGATGCCGGCGACAGAGTGCTGCGCGTCGACCACGTGCTGTTGGGCATCGGCGACCTGCTGCTTGCTGGGGATGACGGGGTTGCTGCCATCTGCGTGCGCGACGGAGCTGAACGACATCGACATCACTGCGGCGGCGCTCAGCGCCACTGTCCTCGTCATGATCTTCCGGCGTTGTGCTGCTGGCACGGGGGTCCCTTCGTCGGATTCCGACGACCAGCCACCCTTCCCCGATGGCCGACCATCCTTGCTATCTGCAAAGGACGTTAGCTACCTTTAGCCCCAATGGGAACACTAAACACATAAAAACCTTTGGTAACACGGCGTGTCGGCTTGACGCATTACATCAATGTAATTCACTTTCGGGAACCAAATGTCGGGTTGAGCCCGCACGCGTAGGGCGAGCCCGGCGACTCCCTACTCGCGCGGGCTCTCGTGCCCGCGGCCAACGCGCGCGCTCGCTCCGCCCCACGAGCGCCAGCCGGGCATAGGATGCCCACATCGACTACACGGAGGAACCCATGCGCAAGCCCCCGCATCACCATGTCTTCCGGGCCGGAGCAGCCGTCGCGGTGACGCTGGCGACCGCCCTGCTTGCGGGAGCGTGCGGCAGCCAATCTCCCTCAAATACCGGCATCACCGCGGTGAAAGAACAGAGTATTGCCGCCGAGGTCCCCAAGAGCATTGCGGCCAAGATGACGCTCACCGTGGCCACCGATGCGACGTACGCCCCCAACGAGTTCGTCAACCCCACGAATGGGCAGATCGAGGGGATGGACGTCGATCTCGGTAAGGCCATTGGCACCGTGATGGGCCTCAAGGTCAAGTTCGTCGCCGCCGGGTTCGACTCGATCATCCCCGGGCTTGCTGCGGGGCGGTATGACTTCTCGATGTCGTCGTTCACCGACACGCTGGATCGACAAAAGACAGTCGACTTCGTCACCTACTTCTCCGCAGGTACGTCGTTCTACGAGCCCGCAAGCGGCGGCCCTCCGGTGTCTGGCCTATCGAGTCTGTGCGGTCTGTCTGTGGGCGTGGAGAAGGGTACGACACAGCAAGACGACGCGACTGCCCAGAACACCAAGTGCACCTCCGCTGGCAAGAAGGGCGTCAGCGTGTCCATCTACCCTGACCAGACCGGCGCCAACCTGGCGTTGTCGTCCGGGCGGGTCCAGGTCGTGATGGCCGACTCGCCCGTCGCGGCCTACGCCGTGAAGAAGTCCAGCGGGAAGTTCAAGTTGGTGGGCAAGACCTATGGCACCGCGCCGTACGGGATCGCGATCCCGCGCCCAGCCGGCACGGCGCCGGGCCAAGCGCCATTGTCCAAGCCGATTCTCGACGCGCTCAAGAAGCTGATCGCCGACGGCACCTACACGAAGATTCTCGATAAGTGGGGCGTCCAGGCCGGCGCGATCAAGACCCCGACCATTAACGGGGCGACGAGCTAGCCGGCGGTCATGCCAGGCACGGAACCCGCACAAGTGAGCGGGGCGGCTGAGGGCGGATCGGTGGCTGAACAGATCCGCGCGGTGCCGGCCCGCCATCCCGGCAGGTGGGTGGCGACGGTCATCGTCTTGTATCTCGCGGCCGGGCTCATTCACTACATCGTCAACAACCCAAACTTCAACTGGAGTTTCGTCAGCCAGTACCTCACGGCGTCGCAGATCCTGAAGGGTCTCGGCTGGACACTGCTGCTGACCGTGGTGGCGATGGCGATCGGCATCGTGCTTGGTGTCATCTTGGCGGTGATGCGGATGTCACCGGCCCCGGTGGTGTCGGGTGCCGCCTGGGTTTACATCTGGTTCTTCCGAGGCACACCGGTGTTCGTGCAGATCCTCTTCTGGTACAACATCTCGAGCCTGATCGGGCAGCATACGGCGGTCTCGTTGCCGTTTACCGGGATCGTGCTCTTCTACGCGAACGCGAACACGCTGATCACCGTATTCAGCGCGGGCATCCTGGCGCTCGGACTCAACGAGGGCGCCTATATGTCCGAGATCGTCCGGGCCGGATTCTTGTCGGTCGACGAAGGGCAGACCGAAGCAGCACAGTCCCTCGGCATGCGGCGAATGCAGACGATCCGCAAAATCGTGCTGCCGCAGGCAATGCGGGTCATCATCCCACCGACCGGCAACGAGACGATCTCGATGCTGAAGACGACCTCGCTGGTAAGTGTCATCTCGTTCCCGGAGCTCCTCTACCAGGCCCAGCTGATCGGCGCCGCGACGTACCAGATCATCCCCAGCTACGTCGTGGCGAGCATCTGGTACATCGTCGTCACGTCGATCCTGACGGTCGGCCAGTACTACATCGAACGTCACTTCGGCCGGGGAACCACTCGTGCGCAGTCACTCACGCCATTCCAGAAGTTCCGGGCGCTGTGGGGGCGCAACCTGACCACGTTCCACGCATCACCGCCAACCACACTTGGCCGGGACAATCGATGACGGCTCCCACGCCGGCAGCGGCAACCAGCTCGGGCGCATGCATGGTGCGCGCCGAGGATGTGCACAAGCGATTCGGCCGGCTCGAGGTGTTGAAAGGCATCAGCCTGGAGGTTCGGCCGCGTGAGGTCGTCGTGATCGTCGGCCCGTCCGGCGGAGGCAAGTCCACGTTTCTGCGCTGCATCAACCACCTGGACAAGATCGACGCCGGGCGGTTGTCAGTCGACGGAGAGCTGGTCGGCTACCGGCAAAAGGGCAGCAGGCTCCACGAGCTGCACGAAGACGAGATCGCCCGCAAGCGCGCCGAGATCGGCATGGTGTTCCAGCGCTTCAACCTGTTCCCCAACATGACCGCGCTGCAAAACATCATGGTCGGGCCTTGCGACGTCAAGAAGGAGTCGAAGACGGTCGCCCGTGACCGGGCGCTGGAGTTGCTCCAGCGAGTGGGCTTGGGGGAGAAGGCAAATAGCCACCCTGCTCAGCTGTCGGGCGGCCAGCAGCAGCGGGTCGCGATAGCCCGCGCGCTGGCGATGCAGCCGAAGCTGATGCTGTTCGACGAGCCGACGTCCGCGCTCGACCCCGAGCTGGTGGGTGAGGTCCTCGACGTGATGCGCGAGCTCGCCAACGACGGCATGACGATGGTGGTCGTGACACACGAGATCGGCTTCGCCCGCGAGGTCGGTGACGTGCTCTTGCTCATGGACGAAGGCGTCATCGTCGAGCGAGGCAAGCCACGAGAGATGCTCGCCAATCCGCAACACGAACGCACCCAACAATTCCTGTCGAAGGTGCTCTGACGTTCGGCCACCACTAGGCGCGCTGGCCCCATGCGCGCTGGCCCTAGGCGCGCTGGCTCTGCGCACGCGGGGCCCAGGCGGGAGGTCGTCGCTCCCGGAAGGCCGTCATACCCTCGCGCGCCTCATCCGACGCGAACAGTCGAGCCGAGAGCTCGACCAGCCGCTCGCCGTCGGCGGCGATGTGCTTCGACAGCGGCCCATTCAGCAACGCCTTCGTTTCCCGCAGCCCTTGTGGTGACGCCTTGCACAACTCCATGATCCGCGAGTCGAGCGTGGCGTCCAGCTGATCGGCCGGGGCCGACTCGGTGACAAGTCCTGATCGCGCCGCCTCCCTGCCGTCGAACGTCGCGCCGGTCAGATACTTTCGAGCCGCATCCCGTTCGGCCAGCCGACTGCGGGTTGTCAGCGAGATAATCGCCGGGGTGAGGCCGAGCAGAGCTTCGGTGAACCCGTACGTCGAGCCGTCGCTCGCCAGTGCGATGTCACAAGCCCCGATCAACCCCACTCCGCCGGCTCTCGCATGGCCGCGAACCACCGCCACGACCGGGATAGCCAGCTCGACGATTGTTGTCAGCAGCGCGAGGAGGGATCGAGTCCCCTGCTCCATGCCCGATTCGACCGCCTCGGCTAGGTCGGCGCCCGCACAAAATGTCCCACCGGTGTGAGTCAGTACGACGACGCGCACGCCCTCGGTCTGCTCTGCCGAGTGCAGATGCGCGATCAACTCGGCGACGAGCCGCCGAGACAACGCATTGCGGTTGGTCGGCGAGTCCAACGTAATCGTGGCAACGCCATCCTCGACGACCAGGTGGACGAGCTCAGTGTTGTCAGTCATGCGTCACCTGGTCCTTGTCTCCCGGGTCGCGCGGGGTGAGGGTGTTCTCGGGTTTTGCCGGAGCTGGCCAACTAGGTCTTGAGTCAACCAGAGTGAGCGAGCGTCTCGAAACCACCAGACCGTTGTGTGTTTCGAGACGGCCGCTACCGCGGCCTCCTCAACCACCGGGCTGGCGAAGCGAACGCGGCTTCCTCAACCATTGTGCTGAGGGCTAAGCTGGGCGGCACGACAGGGGAACGCCCCAAAGGGCGCTGAGAGTGCGGAAAGAGCCGCAGACCCTCGAACCTGATCCGGTTAGCACCGGCGAAGGGAGTCGAGACTCGAGTGGGCAACGCCTGCTTCCCCTCCCGAACTATTTGGGAGGCGTTTAGTCATGAGTGCAACAACATCAGGTCGACACCACTTTGACCGCGCCGGCTGGCGCACGATCGAGATCGTGGTCGCCGCCATGCTCGGCGTCACGTTCGGCGTTGTCTACTGGGGTTGGGATCAGGCAGACACTGTGCTCGATCCCGTGTTCAAGGGCGTGCTCGGGCCCAGCGTCGGGCTGCTCGGTGGGCCCTGGTTGCTGGCCGGCGTGGTGGCCGGCTTCGTCGTACGCCGTCCTGGGGCCGCGCTGCTCGCCGAGCTGATCGCCGCCACGGTGGAAGCGCTGCTCGGCAACCAGTGGGGCGCGACCACGTTGATCTCCGGTGCACTGCAGGGCCTGGGTGTGGAGGTCGCGCTGGCGATCTTCCTCTTCCGCTGGTTCAGCTGGCCGGTCGCGGCCATCGGCGGCGCGCTGGCCGCGCTCTTCGAGTTCGGCTACGAGTGGAACGCCTATTGGCAGGGTTACACGATGGGGTGGAAGTTCGCCTACCTCGGCTTCTTCGCGCTCTCCGGCGCGGTGATCGCTGGTATCGGTGGCTGGCTGCTGGTGCGCGCGCTCGCCGCGACCGGGGCGATCGACGCGCTCGCCGCCGGCAAAGAAGCAGCCGTTGATCACGCGGTTTAGAGCTGCTCGGGCTCTCAAAGCGCGGGCTCGCAAAGCCGGCGCAGGCGACCGTGCCCGGCGCTGACATCAGCGTCGAGTCGCTGACGTGGCGGCCGGTACGCAGGCGCGAGCCGGTGCTGTCGACGCTGTGCCTGCACATCCCGGCAGGTCAACGGGTGATCGTCGCCGGGCCTAGCGGAGCCGGCAAGTCAACCCTGCTCCGGGCAATCGCCGGGCTGCTCCTGACATCCGGGCAAGGCGATCTCGACGGGGCGGTGTTGGTCGGTGGCCGCGCTCCAAGCGACGCCCCCGGCCGCGTCGGTTTCCTCATGCAGGACCCGCTGGCCGGCATTGTCGCGGAGACAGTGGGACGTGACGTCGCCTTCGGCCTGGAAAACCTCGGTGTGTGGCGTGACGAGATCTGGCCCAGGGTCACCGAGGCCTTGACCCAGTCCGGCTTTCCCTACGGGCTACAGCATCCCACCTCTGCGCTCTCGGGCGGTGAGAGCCAGCGACTTGCGCTGGCCGGCAGCCTAGTGATGGGCAGCAACGTGGTCCTGCTCGACGAGCCAACCTCGATGCTCGACCCCATCGCGGCAGCGGCAGTGCGGCAGGCGGTACGCCGCGACGCCACGACCCGGGGCGCCACGACGGTCATCGTCGAACACCACCTCGAGCCATGGCTCGACTTCGCCGACCGGGTCATCGTGCTCGGACGAGCCGGTGACATCATCGCCGACGGAGAACCCACGCCCGTGCTCGAACAGCAAGGCGACTTCCTGGCCGCGGAGGGAGTCTGGGTGCCGGGTTTGGGCGCACCGGCGCCGCAGTCCATCGACCCCGAGGTCGTCGGACCGTGGGAGGCGGGGCCACCGCAGCTGGTGCGGGCCGAGGATGTGCGGGTCGAGCTCAAGGCGCGGCTCGGCGGTAGGCGGTTGGCTCCAACCTTGGCACTGGACCACGCATCCGCGACGTTGGTCGCCGGTCAGGTCCTTGCGGTCACTGGTCCCAGCGGCGCCGGCAAGTCGACCCTCGTCGCGGTCTTGGCCGGCTTGCTCAGACCGACCACTGGTCAGGTGACCGCTGCCCCGGAGCTGGCGACCAAACGTGGCACCCACCCGTGGCGCTGGTCATCCACCGACCTCGCCGCCCGGCTCGGCTGGGTCCCGCAAATCCCCGAACACGGGGTGGTCGCCAAGACGGTCCGCGACGAGGTGCTGGCGTCGTGCCGGGCCTGCGGCCGCGACCCGCACCGCGCGGCAGAGCGGGCGGACGCGTTGCTCGACGCCTTCGACCTCGGCCGGCTTGCCGGGGCCAGCCCGTATCACCTCTCCGGCGGCGAGCAGCGTCGGCTGATGGTCGCGGCCGCGCTGGCGCACGGCCCGTGCGGTGTCATGCTCGACGAGCCGACGGTCGGCCAGGATCGGCGTACCTGGGCGGCGGTGGTCGGCGCCCTCGACTCCGCCCGCTCGGCAGGCTCGGGGATCGCCGTCGCCACCCACGACGGCCTCGCAGTCGACGTGCTGGCCGACAGCGTCTTGCCATTGTCAGGTGGGGTGTCGGATGGGGTGTCGGGTGGAATGTCGGCAGGCGCGTCGGACCACCCGCCCGGCCCAGCCCCGAGCTCGGCAGCAGGCCGAACGTCTCGACCCGTCCCTGGACCGGTGTCGCCGCGATGACCCCGCCACGCCATCTCGGCCCTCTTGGCGTGCTCATCGGGTGCCTGCTGCCGGTGTTCGGCGCGCTCGCCGTCAACTCCATCCGACTCGGGCTGATCGGCGTCGCGGTCGAGGCGGTGGCGTTGGGCTGGCTGCTCCGAGACCTGCGCGGCACCGGCTGGCGCCTGCTGCTGGGCGGCATCGCCGCGGCGTCGATCACGCTTTCCACCTGGTTGTACGGCGGCCACCACCTCGACACCTCCGTCGGCGCCGGCCTGCGCATCGTCTACATCGTGCTGCCGGCGGCGCTGCTGACGCCGATGCTCCGGCCGAGCGCGCTCGGCGACCACCTGGCTCAACGCCTGCACCTGCCGGCCCGTGCCGTGGTCGGATCGGTGGCGGCATTGCAGCGACTCGGATCACTGGGCGAGCAGTGGCAGCAGGTCCAGCGGGCCCGCCGAGCCCGTGGGCTGGGTCTTGATGGCGGGCCAATGCGCCGCGTCAGGGGCGCCGCGGCCAGCGCATTCGCGCTGCTCGTGGTGTCGATGCGGCATGCCGGCGCGATGGCCGTGGCGATGGACGCCCGCGGGTTCGCGCAGGCATCGCGGCGCTCCTGGGCCGAGCCGGCCCCATGGCAGTGGGGAGACTGGCTGGTCCTCGCGCTGGCCAGCATGCTTGCAGTGTTGCCGTGGTGGCTCAGATACGCATAACGACGAGCCGTTCAGCACCGGCTTCTTGATCTGCATTCGGCGGGTACGTCGGCCCGCCCGGGCGTCACTCGTCGTCCGAGTCCTCTGCCGCCGCGTTGTCCTGCTTCTGCTGCTGCTTACGCATCCGCGAGTAGCGCTGGGCCATCGTGGCGACGTACTGGTGGATCGTGTCGAGCTCGACCGGCGTCAGGCTCATCAGTGTGACCCTGGCCTGCGGCTCGTCGACCGGCATCGGCAGCGACCAGTCAGTGCCCCACGCCGCATGAGCGAACCGCTGGTTGGACGGCTCGAGCTGCTCGGCCGCCGCGACCGCAAGCCCACGCGGCCAGCCCCAGTAGGGGTCGTCACACCAGCCGGCGGTCCGAGCCTGCGCAGCCGCCATCCGGTGCAGCTTGCGGGCCGCCATGTCGGAGGCGGCGAACTTCGGGTTCACCGCGCGCAGGTATTTCGCGAGCAGCCGAGTCGCCTCGACCCCAACCGGTCCGAGTGAGGTGTTGACCGGCTCGTCCATGGTGACGAGCTCGTCGGCGGGCACGTCGATTCGCGCGGCCCGCAAGAACGCCGCCAGCGGGTCGCCGTCGAGCAGTTGCGGCAGCGGGATCGCGACGAAGTCGATGACGTCGGATTCGATCCAGGGCACATAGCTGCGCTCGAGATCCACCTCTCCAGAGCTGAGCACTCGCTTGACATAGGGGACGAAGGGTCCAACCTCTTCGAACAGCTTGACCAACTGCCCGTAAGTGCTGTTGATCAACGACAGCTGGTCGCGGACGACGTACACGATCGTCACGTCGTCACTCAGCGCGGTGAGCCGCTGCTCGAGCTGGTCTCCGGCGCCTGCGGCCGTGATCGCCGGGTCGAACGCCTCCGAGGCGATCAACACGGTCTCGGCATCTACGCCGGCGAGCTCCTCGGTAAGCGCGTCCCAGCCGCCAACCGCCGACCGAAAGCGTCGATCTCCGGTGAGCTCCCAGGCGAGGTGGTGATGGGACACCGCGTTGTTCTCCAGCTCCAGCCGCCCCGCGGTGGGAAGGTAGACGCCGTGCCGAGCCAGCAGGTCGGCGTTCGCGAACAGGCCGCGCTGGATATAGGTGGTCGCCGTCTTCCACGGCCCGATGTGAACCACGATTCGGGTCACGGTGGGGGCTCCGATCTTCGTGCCTGGAGATGTCAGGACATGCATGGAGGTGTCAGCCCACATTCTGACACGGCTCACCGCCGAGATTTCCAGCCCGCCATACCCGGCCGCACCGACAGCGTGCGGCTACGACGTGGTGGACTCGGCCGACTCGAGCGTGGCCCGAGCAGACTCCAGCCGGGCCACCGGCACCCGGAACGGCGAACACGAGACGTAGTCGAGCAGGATCGTCTCGAAGAAGTGGATCGAGGCTGGATCGCCGCCATGCTCGCCGCAGATGCCCAGCACGAGATCCTTGCGGGTCTCCTTGCCTTCCCAGGCGGCGACGCTGATGATGCGCCCGACACCGGCCACGTCGAGCGTCTCGAACGGGCTGACGTCGAAGATGCCGTCCTCGATGTACTGCGGGAAAAACTCGGCCTCGACGTCGTCGCGGCTGAAACCCCATGTGGTCTGGGTCATGTCGTTGGTACCGAACGAGAAGAACTCCGCCTCGTTGGCGATCTCATGTGCGGTCACTGCCGCACGTGGCAGCTCGATCATCGTCCCGATCGCGAACGTCAGCTCCAAACCCGACTCGGCCGCCACCTCCGCGATCGTCTCCAGCGCCTGCTCTCGGATGATCGACAACTCGCGCACGTCCGCGACGAGCGGCACCATGATCTCCGGATGCGGGTTAAGGCCGCGCTTCTTCAGCTCCGCCGTCGCCTCCGCGATCGCCCGGACCTGCAACAAGAACAGCCCCGGCACCGCCAGCCCGAGCCGCACCCCGCGCATCCCGAGCATGGGGTTGGTCTCGTCGTGGCGCTGCACCTCCTTGAGCAGGGCGGCCGCCTCCTCGTCGGGCCTGCCGAGCGCCTCGGCCACCGCGACCTTGACCGAGAGCTCGGTGAGATCGGGCAGGAACTCGTGCAATGGCGGGTCGAGCAGGCGTACGACGACCGGCAGCCCGTCCATCGCCTCGAAGATCCCGAGGAAGTCGTTGCGTTGCAGCGGCAGCAACTCCTCGAGGGCGGATTCGCGCTGCTCGTCGCTGCTGGCCAAGATGACCCGCTCGACGATCTTGCGTCGTGAACCCAAAAACATGTGCTCGGTGCGACACAACCCGATGCCCTCCGCGCCGAAGTCTCTGGCCCGCTTGGCGTCTTCTGGTGTGTCGGCGTTCGCCCGGACCCCCATCCGGCGGGTCTTGTCCGCGTGCTCCATCAGGCGGATCACCGCGTCGACGAGCTCGGCGTGGTCAGCCTTCGCATCGGCGTCGGCAGCGGTTCCTGGTGACTCGGACGAGGTGCCGAGCAACGCGTCGACGACCGCGCTTTGGGTGACGGCAACATCGCCGGCGAAGACTTCCCCGGTCGAGCCGTCGATCGCCAGCAGGTCACCCTCTTCGATGTGCGCCCCGTCGGGGGTGCGGAACTCCTTGCGCCTCGGATCGACCCGAAGTGCCTCCACGCCCACGACGCAGGTACGGCCCATGCCGCGAGCCACCACTGCCGCGTGCGACGTCTTGCCGCCGCGGCTGGTCAGCACGCCCTTGGCCGCGATCATGCCGCGCAGGTCGTCGGGGTTGGTCTCCCGGCGTACCAAGATGACGCTTTCGCCCTTGGCGGCCCACTCGACCGTGGTCGCCGAGTCGAACGCCGCCTTGCCAACCGCGGCGCCGGGGCTCGCGCCCATGCCCGACGCGATCTTGGTGCGCTCACTGCCGGTGTCGAACTGAGGGAACATCAGCTGCGCGAGCTGTTGGCCGGTCACTCGGCGCAGCGCCTCGTCGAGGTCGATGACTCCCTCGTCGGCCAGCTGCACGGCGATCCGGAACGCCGCCGCCGCGGTGCGCTTGCCGACCCGGGTCTGCAGCATCCACAGCTTGCCCCGCTCGACCGTGAACTCGATGTCGCACATGTCCTGGTAGTGGCGCTCCAGCGTCTCCATGATCGACAGCAGCTGCTGATAGGACTTGGGGTCGTTGTCGCCGAGCGCGATCAGCGGCAGCGTGTTGCGGATGCCCGCCACGACGTCTTCGCCTTGGGCGTTAGCGAGGTAGTCGCCGTACACGCCCTGATGGCCCGACGCTGGGTCTCTCGTGAAGCACACCCCGGTGCCCGAGTCGTCACCAAGGTTGCCGAAGACCATCGCGCAGATGTTGACTGCGGTGCCAAGGTCGTCGGGGATGCGCTCTTGGCGTCGGTAGACCTTGGCCCGGTCGGTGTTCCACGAGGAGAACACCGCGCGCACCGCGAGGTCGAGCTGCCGGCGCGGGTCTTGGGGGAAGTCGTCGCCGGTCTGTTTGGAGATAATCTCCTGGTACGTCGACACCAAAGTCCTGATGTCGTCCACATCCAGGTCAAGATCTGTCTTCGCGCCCTTGGCCTCCTTCGCGGAGTCCAGCGCCTCGTCGAAGACGGCGCGCTCCACGTCCAGCACGGTGGCGCCGAACATCGACAGCAGCCGCCGATAGGAGTCCCACGCGAACCGCGGGTTGCCGGAGATCTTCGCCAGCCCCTCGACCGACGAGTCGTTGAGCCCGATGTTCAAGACCGTCTCCATCATGCCCGGCATCGAGAACTTCGCGCCCGAACGCACCGACACCAGCAGTGGGTCGTCGGCTTGACCCAATGTGCGGCCCATCTCCTTCTCGAGCGCGGTTAGGTGCGTGACGATTTCCCCGGCCAGCTCGGCGGGGAGCTCGCCGGTCTCGAGGTAGACGCGGCAGGCATCGGTGGTGATCGTGAACCCCGGCGGGACCGGCAACCCAAGGTTGGTCATCTCGGCGAGGTTGGCGCCCTTGCCACCGAGCAGGTCCTTTTGGGATGCGCTGCCTTCGTTGAAGTCCCAGACGTATGTTGACATGTCCTGCCCCTTCGAATGAGGCCACCCAACCTACCGCCATCCTTCCTGCCGCGCCTCGCCCTCTTCCGGGGGCTGTGGCTGAACGCGTCTCGCGCAGGAGGTGCACTCCTCTTCAGCCGTAGCGTCGAAAAAGACGGTCGTTGTCAGGCCTCCTACCCAGCGGAGCAACGGCTTGAGCCTGGGCTGCCGTCCCGTGTCCCTTGCCGTATGGTCGTCGCCACGCTGCTGACTGGAAATGGTCCGACGATGAGGGGAGCGGATTCCGCTGCGCAAGACATCGGTGACCGTGCTGGGCTGGGTGCTGGTGGTGCTTGGAATCGGCGCGCTGATCCTTCCAGGCCCCGGGCTGTTGTTACTGCTGGCCGGGCTCGTAGTGCTCTCCCAGGAGTACGCGTGGGCCGAACAACGGGTTGAACCGGTCAAACGCAAGGCGTTCGGCGTCGCAAAGGCGGGAGTGTCGACGTACCCGAGGATCGTGATGAGTGCGCTCGGCGCCATCGCGTTGATGGCCGTGGGCGTGATCTGGGGGCTCGACCCTCCGGTGCCGTCGGTGGGAGCGCTGGGCCCTCACCTGCCGTTTGGTGGTTGGGCCACCGGCATCAGCATTATCGCGTCGGGTCTGGTGGCCTTCGGGCTGCTCGTCTACAGCATCCAGCGGTTTCGCGGCGAGGCACTTGCCGAAAACGACCGGACCAGCGAATCGGGTTAATCCGGCGTTGTCACGCACTGCCTGCTCCGCCCTGCCCGCAAGATCAGACGCTGAGCTCACCCCAACTCGCCGTACGTCGCAACCCTCCGCCCGCTGGTCGGCAAGAACCGCTGCCAGCTGGGACGGAACACGGCGCGAGCCCGGCTACTCCCGACTCGCGGCGGCTCCTAGGCTGCTGCTATGACTTCACACTTCGATGTTGTGGTGCTGGGCGCCGGGCCGGGTGGCTACGTCGCGGCGATCAGAGCCGCTCAGCTGGGGTTGAAGACGGCAATCGTGGAGCAGAAGTACTGGGGGGGTGTCTGCCTCAATGTGGGCTGCATCCCGAGCAAGGCGCTGCTTCGCAACGCCGAGCTCGCGCACATCTTCACCGTGGACGCCAAGACATTCGGGATCTCTGGCGACGTGAAGTTCGACTACACAGCCGCGTTCTCGCGTAGCCGCAAGGTCGCCGACGGGCGGGTCAAGGGCGTGCACTTCTTGATGAAGAAGAACGACATCACCAAGCTCGAGGGCCACGGCACGTTCACCGACGCCAACACCTTGTCGGTCGAGCTCGGGTCCGGAGGCTCTGAGACTGTCACGTTCGACAACTGCATCGTCGCCACCGGCGCCACCACTCGGCTGCTGCCCGGCACAGAGCTCAGCGAGCGGGTGGTCACCTACGAAGAGCAGATCCTCACCGAAGACCTCCCGGGCTCGATCATCATCGCCGGGGCGGGTGCGATCGGAGTCGAGTTTGCCTACGTGTTGACCAACTACGGCGTCGACGTCACGATCGTGGAGTTCCTCGATCGGATGGTTCCGCTCGAAGACGAGGAGGTCTCGGCCGAGCTCGCCAAGCGCTACAAGAAACTCGGTGTCAAGGTGCTGACGTCGACTCGGGTCGACGCGATCGACGACGGCGGTGACACGGTCAAGGTGACGGTCACCAAGGGCGACTCCCAAGAAGTTCTGGAAGCCGACAAGGTCTTGCAGGCTATCGGTTTCGCGCCCCGTGTCGAGGGCTACGGTCTGGAAAGCGTCGGTGTCAAACTCACCGAGCGCGGCGCCATCGACATCGACGGGCGAATGCGCACCAACCTCCCCGGCATCTTCGCCATCGGCGATGTCACCGCGAAGCTGATGCTCGCGCACAACGCCGAGGCAATGGGCATCGTGGCGGCCGAAACGATCGCGGATGCCGAGACCATGGAGATCGACTACGCGATGGTGCCGAAGGCGACGTACTGCCAGCCTCAGATCGCCAGCTTCGGCTACACCGAGGCGCAGGCAAAGGAGCGGGGCCACGACGTCAAGGTGTCGAAGTTCCCGTTCACCGCGAATGGCAAGGCGCACGGGCTCGGCGATCCAGGTGGCTTCGTGAAGATCGTCGCCGATGCGGAGTACGGCGAGTTCCTCGGCGCGCACCTGATCGGCCCAGACGTGACCGAGCTGCTTCCGGAGCTGACGTTGGCGCAACAGTGGGATCTCACCGCCGCAGAAGTTTCCCGCAACATCCACGCCCACCCGACATTGACCGAGGCGATCAAGGAAGCCGTGCACGGCATCGCCGGCCACATGATCAACTTCTGACGTCCACCCGCGTTCGACCTGGCCAAACAACGTCTAGTGGGCCCCTGATGTAGCGGTGATGTTGCTGGGTACTCGCTGGCCCCGTCGACCATGACCTGCAGACCAGCGTCGCCGACCACCCTTCAACAGCGAAGATGCTGGGATCAGGGCCTGCGTCGCGCGCCCGATTGGTCGGCATTCCGTGCCGTAGCACCGTCGATGACTGGTGCAGCTTGTCGGGGGCTTCATCACCGCAACACGTGGTAGCGCAGATGTGTGACCACCGGGGACGAGATCGCCTCCGCCGGCTCTAGTGTCGTGCATGGGAAATACGTTTACGCTTGCCGCGCTCGCCGGGCGCCTCGCTGTGTTCTCGTCGTCGGCCATAGGCCCAGCTATGCCCTCCTCCCCGGTCTTGCGATCCACCCCGGCGCTTCACGGGAATCGGTCAAACAACTTCCCACACACGACACTAGCTCCAGGATCTGCTTGTCGACCTTCCTTCCGGGCCGGTCGGTCTGGAACATCCAGGCGGTCAAGGCGTCAGCCCCGTCGGAACGGGCGCCCCGGCTTGTACATCTCGAGCTGGTAGTCGAACTCGAAGATCTCGGCCATCCGTTTGCGGTCGAAGACGAGCCGGTCGAGCGGTGACAGGACAGCCGCCCGGCCGCCGAACGGCCCGTCAAGGTAGCTCGGCTCAACGCGCCATTCCCCTTTCACACCGTCGATGGCAGCGGGCTCACCGACGTCCGCAACGCCGTTTGGCTCTCCTGGGCTGACCGGTCCCCGGGCGCGCGCGATACCCAGGGCGCGCAACCGACGCTCGTTACGGATTCGATGCGCTTCCGCTGTTGGTACGACCTCGTCGTCGGGATAGATACGTAACGCGAGGTCCCACAATCTGTCGCGTCCTCGACGGCCCGCCACGGCCACCTCGCCGCGCAGCACCAACATCTCCAGCATCATCGCGACGTTGCGGTTGTTGTTCCACCCCGACGACCGCCAGCGAACGGTGCAGGTGTCGGGCAGCTCCCGCAAGGTCAGCGGACCGTCGCGCGCCAGTACGGGACCTCGTCGGCGCCGGGCCATTCGGCCATCTCGGCGCGATAAAGCACGAGGTCCTCAGCAGGTCGGAGCATGCCGTGCAGGTAGATCAGCGACTGCTCCTCGACCGCTTCGGTGACCGCCTTCCGAGGACAAGACGACCCCAACCGGCTCCACCCGACCAGCGCCGCACTGGGCGCGACGGCGGCAGTAAGGTCGTTCTGCAGCAGGGTCAGGCGTCGCACCGTCTCGGCCAAGCCGGCCGGCCGGGTGCTGTCGAGCAGCTGTCGGGGACAGCGATGCGGCGCGCGTCTGTCCGCGACAGCTTGTGGACGATCACGTCATCAGGCTAGGCGACCGATCCGACAACACTGTCGCCACCAGGTCGTGGGACCGATATCACCGACCGATCCGGTCTCGGCGGACGCCGCGAGCGCAGCAAAACGATCCAGCGCTCGCAGCGGGACTTACCGGGTGTCTACCGCGTCGATGAGCAGCGCCACCAAGTGACCGTCGTTGCCTTCATGCACCGCGCCGATAGCTACCGAACCCGCTGAGAACCTCGACCCAACCGGCGCCGACATTCTCCGCTTATGTGGCTTTCGGTGTACAGTCTCCATTACGGCGCAGTGCCGGTCCAAAAGCGGAGGGAGGCGCCATGATCATCTTGGGAATTGTCCTGCTGATCATCGGATTCTTTACAAGCATCACCATCATCTGGGTGCTCGGGATCATCGCATTGGTGGTCGGAGCGGCCCTCGCGATCGCCGGAGCCACCGGTCGCGCCATCGGCGGTCGTCGGCACTACTACTGACCCTCGAACCGGCTCGGCTCAGTAGCTGATGCCGGACATGGTGTTTCGAGACGCTCGCTGCGCTCGCTCCTCAACCACCGTGGGTACCGCTGGCTCCTGGCGCCCGCGTGGGTATCATTCGCGCCTGGCTCTTGCCGATCGCGCCAGGCACTGGAAGCATCGACTCGGTGCACCCACCACCACCCGAGCGGCGAGCCCGAGCCATGTCAGGCTCATCACCGGTGACCTGGTGCGGGTCAGCCCGTCGGCTGGTCGAGAGTCCGTGCAAGTGACGTCGGCTCACCGCACTGGCGCGGCCGGCAGGTTCCAGACGTTTAACACCGGCACCGACGTGTACGTCGTACCGGAATCGGCTGCGCCCTACCTTGGCTCCACGATGGATCCGGCGCTGTTCGACGTCACCCGGCTCGCCGCCAACCCAGCCGAGACAAACCACGTCACGCTCAAGCTTCGATCCGCCACGTCGACGCCAGCCGTTCCCGGCCTGCGCATCACCAGCCGGTCGGCTCCACCGCTTCGGCGGTAGTCGACGACCCGGCACGCTTCGGTGCCGCGCTCGCCAGCCAATGGTCGCGCGACCATGGGTCCTTCACGCACCAGACCGGCATGTTCGCGCAAATTGTCCGCATCGGTGCTCAGCTTCCGCCACCAAGCCGAAAGTCCGGCCATCCCGACTACCCGATGCACACGCTGACGGTCCACGGCATCGACGCAACCGGCCACCAGGACACCGGGGACTTGGTGCTCGTCTCCAACGTGGATGACCTGCGCAAGTTCGGGCAGGTCGCGTTCTTCGTCAACGGGGTGGCGAAGATGAGCGTCCCCGCGGGCCATTACGCGGCATGGTCGTTCTTCGACGGTGCTCCGGGGCGAGAGTCCATGCTGCCGCAGTTCAACGTCGGCCGCGACACGTCGATCACGTTGGATGCCCGCGACGGGTCTCGATCACCACGCCGCGACCTGCCGACGCCGCCATCAACGAAGTGTCCGTGGCGCGTGAAGACCGCAACGGTGCCGTCGCGAGTTTTTCCTACCTCGGCGACGGCGCCACTCACTTCCTGGTGCAGCCGACCACTCAGAGCATTTCTGTCGGAAAGCTGCACTACTACGTCTACTCGCGGCGGTTCTCACCCAGCAGCGCCGCGGAGCCTTACAGCTACGACGTCAAATTCCCGTCCGACGGAGCGATCATGCCCGACCAGCACTATGTGGTGCACCCGAGCGACTTGGCGGCCGTCGACTCGTCGTACCCAGCGACGCATCCCAACCAGCACGCGGACGACGTACGGTTCGGCGCTTTGCCCTGGGAAAGCATCACGAGAAGATCTCGTACGGCGTCTACGCCGACGACGTCTTGCTCAAACACGCCACCCAGATGCTCGACACCGAAGTCCGCGTTCCCACCGACGCATTGCGCTACCGGATCGACTACGACACCACCCGCTCGTCACCCGACTTCACGTTGTCGACGCAAACCCACACTCAATGGGGGGTTTCGGCCGGTGCACCACGAGGGTCGCTTCCAGCCGGCTGGGTCTGCAGCTACCGGTCGCCCTCCACCGACTGCCACGTGCTGGCGTTGATGACGAGCAACTACCAACTCCCCGTCGACCAGCTCGGCCGGATCCCCAGCGGCACCACGAAAGGCGCGGTCACGATCGGGCACCTCCAAGGGTTAACCGCAATCGCCGTCACCTCGCTACGGATGCAGACGTCGTTCGACAACGGACAAACCTGGCAGCCGGTGCGGGTCAACGGCGTCGGGGGCGGCCGGTTCGAGGTCACGTTCACGGTGCCACCGTCGAGCCACACCAACGGCTTCGGATCGCTGCGCCTCAGCGCCCGCGACGCCGTCGGTGGGACCTTCCAACAAACCATCCAGCGCGCATTCGCCGTCACCGGAGCATGACATGAAGAGACCAGCCAAACTTGCCGTCGCCGCCGCGCTGGCCGCGCTCATCACCGGCCCCGCAGTCGCCTCGACCGCGGCTTCCATGCCTGCTTCACACTCTGGACAGGCTGTGGCGTCGGCGTGCGGCACTGCTGCGCCGATGCATGCCCGGTGCCTCGTGGAGATCCGCACCGACCGGCACGCCAGCGTGGGCAAGCGCGGCACTCCGGCTGGCTTTGGGGCGCCCGCGCTGGAGTCGGCGTACAACTTGCCGATCAGCCGAGGCGGCGGTCAGACGATCGCAGTCGTCGACGCGTACGACGACCCCAACGCCGCGGCGGATCTCGCCAAATACCGCCACACGTATGGCCTGCCGCCCTGCACAATCGGGAACGGTTGCTTCAAGAAGGTCAACCAGGCCGGCCGCCCGGGCAACTTCCCGCCACCCGACAGTGGCTGGGCGGTCGAGATCTCCCTCGACCTCGACATGGTGTCGGCCGGCTGCCCACAGTGCCACATCGTGCTCGTCGAGGCCCGGTCTTCATCGGTCGACGACCTCGGCACCGCGGTGGACACCGCGGCGGCACGCAGAGCCGACGCGATCACGAACAGCTACGGGCTCGACGAGTTCAACGGCATGCGTCGTTTCTTCGGGCACTATGAACACTCCGGCTCCACTGTGCTCGCCTCATCCGGCGATTACGGTTTCGGGCCGGCACAGTTCCCCGCGGTCACACCCGGCGTCGTCGCGGTCGGCGGGACGAGCCTGTACGCCGCCGACAACTCCCGTGACTGGACCGAGAAGGCCTGGTCCGGCGCGGGCAGCGGCTGCTCCGCCTACGTCACGAAGCCGGCGTACCAAACTGACAAGCACTGCGGCATGCGCACCCTTGCCGACGTGTCCGCGGTCGCCGACCCCTACACCGGTGTCGCGGTCTACGACAGCTACCCGAACCCGTTCGGTCTGCCCCGAGGTTGGCTGGTAGTCGGCGGCACCAGCGCCTCCGCGCCGCTGGTCGCCGGCGTGATCGGGCTGGCCGGCAACGGCTCCAGCTTCCACACCAGCTACGCCTACCGACACACGGCCGCACTGTTCGACGTCGTCGGCGGCTCCAACGGGTTCTGCGGTCACGACTACCTGTGCATGGGCAAACGCGGGTACGACGGACCGACTGGTCTCGGCGCCCCCAATGGCATCGGCGCCTTCTAAGGGGAGCCCGGCGATTCGTCTAAGCCGAGTTGTCCGACTCTGACGAGAGCCGGGCGAGCCGGCGTACCACGGCCAAACCTTCAGGCGTGCCCGGCCAGTGCCGCTCCACCGCCTCAGTGCCCGCGCGTTTGGTGACCGAACGCAACACCAGCACGACGACGATCGCGTCGTCTGCGTAGCCGATCACCGGGATGAAGTCCGGCACCAGGTCGATCGGCAGCGCCAAGTAACCCAACAACAGCCATAACCGCACTCGGACACCGCGTGGCAGCGTCGAGTCGCCGGCCAGCCGGCGAAGCAACCGGACCACGTCCGGCAACAGCCGCAACATCTCACGCAGCCGCGGCTGACCCGGCTGCGCGATCCACAACGTCGCAATCAAGACGAGCCAGAGAACGGCGATGCCGGCCCCCAGGCTGAGGGCCAGCGCCCACCAGTTGCTCACCGAGCCATTCTCCACTTGCTCACCGACCCCGACTTACGTCGGCCACCGATCAAGGGCAGCCGCCGCGCAAGGGCTGGTTGGCCCTATCCTGGCTAGGCGATGAGTAGCAATGGCCACGACCACACCGCGGGCGTGCTCACTCACAACCGAGCGCGGTTGACTGTCGTGCTTGGCATCACCGGGGCGGTCTTCGTCATCGAGGTGATCGGTGCCTTGTTGTCGGGCAGCCTTGCGCTTCTCGCGGATGCCGGCCATATGCTCGCCGACGTAGCCGGCCTGGCGCTCGCGGTCTGCGCCGCCGTGTTGGCTCGACGCCCGTCCACGGACGTGCGCACCTGGGGCTACCGGCGGGCCGAGGTGCTGGCGGCCGCTACCCAGGCCGCGGTCCTCCTGGCGGTCGGCGCCTACGTCCTGATCGAGGCGATACGCCGGCTGGTCGAGCCACCCGACGTGGCCTCCCGAGCGATGATCGTGTTTGGGGCAATCGGGCTGGTCGGCAACGTGATAGGCATCGCCGTGCTCGCACGGTCTCGCCGCGCCAATCTGAACATGCGAGCCGCGTTCCTCGAAGTGGTCAACGATGCGCTCGGCTCTCTCGCGGTGCTGGCGGCCGCGGTCGTCATCGCCACCACCGGCTGGCTCCGCGCGGACTCGCTTGCGTCCCTGCTGATCGGCATCCTGATCATTCCTCGCACTCTCGGGCTGCTCCGCGACGCCGTCGACATTTTGCTCGAGTCGACGCCGCGTGGCCTGGATCTTGGCGACGTACGCCGTCATCTGCTGGAGGTTCCGCACGTGCTCGCGGTGCATGACCTGCACGCCACCCAGGTCGCGACCGGGCTGCCAGCGCTCACCGTGCATGCCGTCGTGGACGACTCGTGCTTCCTCGACGGGCATCTGCGTTGGCTGCTCGACGAGCTACAGGAATGTTTAGCAGGGCATTTCGACGTCGACCACTCCACCATCCAGTTCGAGGCCGCCGTCCACGTTGATCACGAGCGCACCTCTCACGCCTGACCGTTGGCCATAGGCTTGCCCACAAAAACGAGGCGGTGCCGATGCCGCCACCGACGACAGTGCGCGTGAAGTTGCTGTCGTGTGTCACCAGAGCCGGTAGTAAGACTCCCGGTGAATCACCGCGACCGGGGCGTCATGGTGCGAAGCGGTGATCCTCAGGCCGCACACAGAATCGACGCCGCTCGCGCGAAGTTGTCGCGCTGTGGCCAGCTGTCCCGACGAGCCGCATTACGGTGGTTGTGGTGGATTCACGGTGGTTGAGGAGGCCGCTTGCGGGTAGTGGGTCAGTTTGAGTCGGGGCACTTCTACCCATCTGCCGATGCGCGGGCGCCCGGCAATGGGTACGCCGCGAGCACGTTCAGGAGGGCCTCATACGACGCATCCTCTCCGAGGCCAGTGGTATCGAGCCGAATCGTATGCGGGCGGTCAGCGAGGTACTCGGCCAGGTGTCGGCGAATTCTGTCGACCAGGTCGCTGGCCGGATCTTCGAGCCTCGCCTGAATGCGTGCCTCGATTTCATTGGCGGGTTGCTTCCCGCGCAGGCGTTGGAGATGCTCTTGGTCGTGGACCAACAGAGCTACCTCGATGTATGCCGCATGGGCTTCGCGAGCTGCTTCCTCGAACCCTGGGCATCGGTCATAACTCGTGACCAGCTGGGGAAGGACCACGTCATATCCCTCGCGCAGGTGGCGCGTCGCCAACGCGCGCCCATGAGCCCGGGCGATCCCCCAAGCAGTAGAGAAGTCCTCACGCCAACCGCCGATCAGTCCCGCGAGTACGTCCAGATCGAGCGCGAGGGTTCCCGGGTGCTCATCGACGTACCTGCGGGCCAGAGTCGACTTGCCGACGCGTGAGAGGCCGTTGAGGTGGATCAGGCGTGGCATGGGGCGACGATAGCCGGGCGGACCCGATTGGCCGCTTCCACCCGGCCTCGCTAAGGCAACGTACCGATTTGCCGCTGTTCGCGCTCAGTCCAGCAGGGCCGCAATCTCGGTCAGTGTCCACACGTCGTCCGCAACCCCCGCTGCCATGGCGGGCGTCGTCGGGTAGCCGTTCGCGGCCTTGCTGAGCGTCTGGTGCGGACGCGCGAAGTTGTAGTGCATGAAGTGCAGCGACACGGCTGCGGCCAGGTTCTCGGCCTTACGGCTGAACGCGTTGGTGAGCCGGGTGAACCGGCGCATCCCCATCCGCATGGTGAGGTTCTGACGCTCGATGTACGACGTGGCGATGTGCGCCGGGTCCGGGGTGCCGGTGATCTTCTTGACCTCCGTGCCCGTGCAGGGCGCCGGGCTGTAACGAATCTGCGGCCCCTCGGGAGCCTTGCCGTACTGCTTGATGAGCATGGCGTAGTCGACGTCGCTCGCGAACGTCTCAGCGACCGCCGACAGGTACATCTTGTGACCGTCGGTGGTCAGCTGGACCCGGTTCGTCAGCCGCGAGCGGAGGTCTTTCGAGCACCAGCAAAGCGTCGGCGGCGTTGCGCTGGCCGACGAGGTAGGACGGGACGAGTTTGGTGTTGGCATCGATGGCGACGAACGGCCACACGTCGCCGCAGTCGACGTCATGCTCCGGCTTGACGTTGTTGGCCTTGGCACCGACGAACGCCCAGATCTCGTCCACCTGGACGCGCTGGCAGGTTAGGTTCCGCATGGCGTCGTCCTGGTACCCCGAACACGCTTTGCCCAGGTATACGAGCAACTTGGTCACCGTGTTCTTCGCCGCTCCGGTCAGCCGCACCGTCGCACGGATGGACATGCCCTCGACGAGGCAGCCGATGATCCTGGCGCGCTGCTCGGTGCTCAACCTGTTCATACTGCGGCTGCACCTTGTACGCCGGGACCTCATCGAAAGCTCCAGAAGGCGCGACGTAGACATGGCTGATCGACGTGACTGACCGAGGCATCATCAGGATGAACGTGCCTGCGGCTCCGGGGCGAAGGTAGAACTGGAGTGAGTTGACGAGGCGGTCGCCGGGCGTCTCGGGCGCCACGTCCGCCACGATCCGCGCTCCGCGACTACCCCATCGACACGTCGGGCATCACGATCATGTCAGTGAAGCACCCGTACGGGATCGGCCACACCTTCACGACCGATGACGCGCTCAAAGCTCAGCGTCCAGGCGGTCATCACCGGCATCGACTGGTACACCGGCTTCGACCAGCCCGACGGCGACGGGCTGGTGAAGGCGACTGGGTCCGTGCGGGGCGGCCATGAAATCTGCCTCGACGAGATCGACACCACCAAGCAGCCCGTCTGGCTGCACAACTGCTGGGGCCAAAAGTGGGGCAACCAGGGCAGGGCCTACTTCTCGTGGGACGACCTCGACAAGCTGTTGTCACTGCGGCGTGACTGCACCGTCTTCACACCGCTGACCGGTCCGCCCGCCGCCTGCCCCGGTCTCGATCGGTGACGCCGATGACACCCCTCGCGGTTGCCGCCCGGCAGTGGGGACCGGGGCCCGTGGTTCTACCACGACATGCAAGACGCGTTGACGACCTGGCTTGCATCGAGGAGCTAGTGGAGTGGCACCAACTGCGAGACCCGCAGGGGGCTGACACCGACAATTCGGCCGATGTCACGAACGCTCATGCCGGTAGATCGCAGCTCGGAGACGAGTCCACGCGTGCGGCGCGATGACGCGGCCTGCATCGCTTCGAGCTCGGAGTTCCCGCGCTGAACCTCATCGATGAGTGCCGTCAGCGGTTGCGTCAGGATCGGCTCAACGGCCACCGTGACCGACTCCGGTGGCACTTCCTCAACCATCGAGACAGCGTCCTGGACCATCGCCTCGACCTGATCGAGGCGGCGTGCCTGGGTAAGTGCCCCGTCTACCTCGGGGACTTCGACCACCCACCACTTCCCGGTGTAGGTGGCCCTCGCGGTCTCGTCCATCACTTACCTCCTACCTGCCGGATGATCTTGCGGGCAAGTCTCTCGTCAATCTCAGTGTGTCGGGGGACCCTGGTGCGCCGACCGGCAATCCAGACCGTTGTGTTTTCGCACCCTCCGAGGAGACCATCTCAACGCCCTCGGCCTTGCCCATCTGTGCTAGCCGCTTCATCAGGTCCCGTCGCTTCATGAGTTTAGTCTAGGTCACTAGACACGACGTCAGGAGCCCTAGACAAGCTTTTCCAAGTGAAATGAGAGGGCACCCCATGACCCGTCTACGCTTCGCCGTCGCGACCTGCCTGCTCGCTGCCCTGACAGCCTGTAGCGACCCGTTCTCCATCAGCGCCGACCAGTACGACCTGGCGGGGCCCCGTCCGCGCCACCGCCCCCCCAAGGCGGCAGAGCGCGGGCGGGTGCTTTTCGTGCGCCTAGGGCCGAAACGGCTGCCACAATAGCTGTATCTGGGCCATGCGCTCCACTGCCTTATGTCGAGCCGCCTGGGTGAATCGAACTCCCGACCTTCTCATTACGAGTGAGCGAGAGGGGGTCTGTAGGTGTTTGTCGGTGTCTGTGATAGCGGCTCTGAGCAGGCACAACGTGATTTCGTCGTCCGTGGTCGTCCGTGGAGCCCCGCCACTGTCAGAACCGCTTGTAAGCAAAGTGCAAGCAACTCAACGCGCGTTGAGGAGTTGGTCCTCGGTCACGTCGAGTCGCGGCGCTGGTGGGCTGCTCGGCTCGGGAGTACGACGCGGTGGACAGTCCGACCGCCGGGGGCAAGCGGTCGTAGGCTGACGGCCTCGGTCCGGGTCGACCTCACCGAGAGGACGCCCCATGCGACCGCTCACCTACCCACGGACCCGGCCGGCAAGTCGAAGTGCTGCGCCGGGACCGCTGGGTACCCGGCCGGCTCCTCGAATGGCGCAAGGCCGACGGCCGCTGGTGGGGGTACGTGGAGACCTGCACTGGGAGGCTCGACCGGACTTGCCTCATCAGCTGGTCGGGGGCGGTGCCCTAGAGGCCAAAGACGACAAAGCTGGTCGGTCGAATGGCGGACTCGTGACTAGGACGGCAGCACTACGAGTCCGGCGACGGTGATGAGGTAGACGATCAAGACGGCGATGCTGTCGATGCCCATGCGGGCGTGCTGCTTCTTGGGTCGGAACAGTAGGCCGGCCATGTAGATGAGGGTGAGGAGGGCACCGGCGCCGGTGAGGTACAGGTCGGCAGGGTGCGCGTGGGGCAAGACGGCTTTTCCGGAGACCAGAGTGGCGAGCAGGAACAGTACGGGCAGGAATGCGTTGCCGCCGAAGATGTCCCCGAACGCCAGCTTGTAGTCGCCTTGGCGGGTGGAGGTCAGGCCGGTGGACAACTCGGGAAGGCTGGTGGCGGCGGCGAGCACGGTCGCGCCGAATAGCGCGCCGGACAGCCCGATGCTGCTCGCGGCGGCCGTGCCGCTTTGTTCGGCCAGCGCGCCGGCGACCAGGGTGACGATGGCGCCGACGGTGAATACCGCCCCGGCGCGCCAGGTGGAGACGTGGTGGGTGTTGGCGTCGGCTTGCCGTTTGCGGCGGGAGTGACCGCGAGGTTGGGTCTGACTATCGGGTGCTTCGCCGGAGTCGGCCCAGGGCAGCGCCTTGCCAGCCTTCTGGGTCAGCAGTAACCCGACGACCCAGATGACAGCGATCAGCACGACGTCGGGACCGAGCCGGAACCGCACCAGGGTGGCGGGCAGCTGGGTGCCCATGACCACGGCGGCTAGCACGGCCACGACAACGGCGCCTTCGATGACCAACGTCAGGCTGGCGGCCTGGTAGGTCAGGGAACGCCGTTCCCGCACCCCGAAGGCATCTAGGGCAACCAGCACGACGGTCTGGATGGCGATGCCACCCAGGATGTTGGATACGGCGACGTCCAGTTGCCCGGACGCAGCGGCGGAGTAGGTGATCGCCAGCTCGGGCAGGTTCGTGGCGATCGCCAGCAAGATCAGCCCACCCAACGCTTGACCGAGGTGCAGCCGATCGGACAGTACGTCGGTGCTGTTGCTCAGGTAGGTGCCGGCGATCCAGATCCCAGCGGCGCATCCGATGAAGACCAATACGTTGGCCCACGCCGGCAGCGACGGCAAGAGGTTCACGCCACGGACCTTCCCTCGAAAAACGTCTCGACTGTGTTGTCCAACCGCGAACTTACCCGCCAACGCTGGCTTACAAACGTTCGAGGACGTGGGGGCGAGCACCTGTTCATGTGAACATCCCCGCCGCGGGACTAGAGATCCCGCTATCAAGGTGTCCACCAAACGGGGGGAACCCCAAAACCCCCAGACTCACGCGCGGATCCTTTTTTGCACTATGCGGGCGAACCCGGCAGGGGCAGCGTCCGTGATCGACATGATCGGGCACCCGGCGGTGCGCGTCGACGTGTTCCCGTTGCGCCACGGCGGGTCCGCGACGATTGTGGCGAACGTGCCGGCAGGCGCCGACTGAGGCTCGTGGGTGTCCTGAGCGTCCTGTTCAGCGAGGCTCTTGACTACCTCGTGCCACGACCGGAAGTGCTAACGGCGTTAGACAATTCCAACTCGGTCGAGCAGAGCGCCGCGAACTGGAGCCGGTAACCGAGCTCGCTCCGGTGTGCGCTTGACCCAGTGCCAACGGGTTGCGGGGTTCAGTCGAGCCCGGCCTCACGGAGCCGGTTCCAGTCCGGGAAGCGGGATGGCCACCGGACATGAACCCATGCAGCGCGGCCCAGCGGCCCACGACCCGATGACGCACCAGCTCCGACCAGCCCGCACCGGAGCGCAGCAACCGCACGTCGCCAGGCTCCACGAGGTCGGCACCGAACGTGGCGGCCAGCCGGTCAGGGTCACACCAGATCGGGTCGAACCGTGACCTCAGCTCCACCGGCAGGGACGGCTCAGACGGCGCCGGCCGACCCCGCTGCGTCCGGCGACTAGTCACCCTGACCACCCACGATGCGCCACCCGAGCGCCGCCATCGACTTAGGTGTCAGACCCAGGCTGTCAGCGGCGTAACGGGCCTCCTGAGCCTGCCGCGCCGACGCCGTACCGGCAAAAATCGCGGACTCGTAGATCACGACCATAGCGACCGTGCCGACCGCGGAGTCGTCCCACGCGTTGGCCTGCGGAGACGTCCACAGCTCCGACCAGCGGGCCTTCTCCGCCCGCGTCCAGTCCCGACCAGCCGGGATCGGCGGCGGGTTCAGCCGGCAGCCCGTCGGGTCGAGGTCCAGCACGGCCGTACGCATCGCAACTACGGGGTTACGGTGCGCCCGCGAGCGGGGTTTCAAGGCGTTGCGGGGGGTGCCCATCGGGCTCCTATCAGGCGTCGGAGGCGGTCAGGGTTGAGGTTGAGCGGGTCGCCGACCTGGGGACGACCTGCCCGCGGTCCTGCTCTTCCTGTGGACAAAGGGGTTACCCCCCACCCACAGCGGGGATGGGCACCGGGCGCAGGCAGGTCAGTGCGAGAGGAGGATCCACAGGACTCGCTCGCTGCCTTCGCTCCGCGTCCGTCGGTCGACGGGGGGGGGGGCGGTGACGTTAACGCCCGGTGCCCCCGGGTTCATGCGGCCCGGTCGAAGATGGACGGCTTCGGTACGTCGCCGTAGGTGTCCTGCCACCGCACGGACCGCTCGCCGGGTGTCGGCATCCAGACCGGGTGAGCGTCCCAGTCGGCGACGATCCAGCGCAACCGGGCGGCGGCCGACGTGGTCGGCCACTGTGGGCGCGCCTCGGCCGCTGTCGCGAACCGCGGCTGCACGCTGCGCCTGCCGTTGTAGAACTCGGTGAACAGGACCGGACTCCAGTCTAGGGTAGCTACGTCTTGGGAGAGCCGGTCCTGTGCTGTGCGGAGCCGGTCGTACCGCTTGGCGAGGGCTTCGAGACGCTGCCAGGCTCGCAGCGACGACTCCGGGCCGTCGAGCAGCTCGTCTCGTTCGCCGCTTCCCTCTGCCTCGGTCGCTGCCTCGGCGGCCTGGGTGATGACGTCTTGCAGCGCCGGCGCAAGGTGCTCGCGGATGATGGCGTCACGACCGCACTCGATGTGTGCCTCGAACCGGTCGACGGCATCGGACATCGTGGCGGTCATCGCCAGCGACCAGGAACGGTGGCCTTTGACCCGTGCGTCGAGCTCGGTGAACGCGTCGAGCAGCGGTGCCGGGAGCGTCCAGTCGCCTTTCGTGTTGAGCACACAGTCCCAGCGGTTGAGCTGGGGAAACCTTGCGAGCAGCATTAGTTGGTCTCCTTTTCGTCGGGTGTCTCGTCGGGCTTGCGGGTTTCGGCGCGGCTCTGGCGCAGGGCTTCGAGCAGCCACCTGTTGCCGGCTTCGGCGTCGGTCTCGGGCTGTGCCTTGGTCTGGTCGGTCATGAGCAAGTTTTCTCTTTCTGTGGTGGTGGTTCGGTTACAGCGGCGAGCTCGCCGCTGGAGTCTGGCCGGTAGACGGACACGCCAGGCAACGCGACACACTGCGCGATTGCTATGCCGTTCATGCGGTGTCCTCTCGTGGTGGGTGTCCAGTCGGCCGTATTTCGGTCGCTCATCGGTTATCCCGGTCGACGTGGGTGCAGGAGTCGCAGCAGCGCCGGCCGGACAGCCCGGCCTTGGTCTGGCAGCCGAACTGGTCGGCTCCGCACTCGTGGCAGCGGGTCGGCACGCTAGTGTCGACGGCGGCGAGCGGGGCGATCACGATGCGGCCTTGCATGCGACTCGGTCAACCTCGCGAGTGACGGCGTAGACGAGCGTGGACGGATGCCACATACCCGGGCCGGGCCACGGTGTGACGATCAGACCAAGCGGTGCCATGCCGACACCGAACGCGGCCAGTTCCTCGACCGCCACGTCGTACGGTTCGCACGTCAGGACACGGCGCCCGTCGTGGTCGTGCCACTGGCGGGCATGGTCGAGCAGGTGGCGGTGCTCCGCGCAGACACATGCGGTGCTCGGGTTGCCGAGCAGGCACCGACGGCCCGCTGTGACTCGCGGGCAGGGTGTCGCGTTGGATGGGCGCAGGTCGCGTGCGGCGGCTCGGCGGCGGTGCTGGGTCTGGTAGTCGATCATGTGTCCGTCTCCTGTTGGTGGCGGGACTCGCGGGCTGCGAGCCATGGGCAGGTGTCGTCGTGATGGGTGGTGATGTGGAAAATCCCGTGCTGCTTGGTCAGGGTCTGATAGGCGTCGCAGTCGTCGCAACCACCGGGTACCCGGCCGTTGCCGGTGGCGCGGTGCACCGGGTCGAGCGGGCCACTGTCTGGCGGTCGGTTGGTCATCGCGGTTCACCACAGGTTGGGTGGGTGGTCTCGCCAGCTTCGACAAGCGCATCGATGAGAGACAAACCGCAGACCGCGCACGTCCCCTCTGTAGGGGTGTTGAAAGTGTTGAATGTGCTATATCCGGGTGTCCCATCGTTGCTCGATACAACACTTTTAACACTTTCAACAGGCATGTATAGACCACGTTCGGGACGGCAGAGCCTCCCGGCGTCAAGGAGGCGGCTGAGATAGACGCCAGCCTCCCGGCCGCTGAGGTCCACAGCTTCGGCAACGTCCTTGGCGCGTACCCCGTCAGGGTGTCTGGCGACGTAACGCACGATTTCGGCTGAGCGGTCCGACAGGTTGGCGGTCGCGTGGATGGTCTGCGCGTTGGCGGCCGCCGAGACGAGATCGTCACCGATGAGGGACCAGTGTCCGTGTTCGACGGTGACCGCGTATTCCCGTTCGGCCACGTCGCGGCCGGTCACCTTGAACAGACCGCGTTGTTCGGTGCGCGGTCGGGCGATCACGATGAGCGTGTCAGCGGCGCCGGCGAGTCCGTTGGTGCCACTCACTCCGTCCACGAAGTCCTCCGACTGCGCCTTTCTGTCGTGATGCAAGACCAGCAGCGCCATGCCGGGATGGTCGTCGCAGATGCGTTTGAGCCGACTGGCCACCCGGTAATCCCGTTGGTACGACGACTCCCCGAGCAGAGCGGGAGGCATCACCCGGCCGAGCGTGTCGATGATGACCAGCGGGGTTTCGTCCGCTGGCAGGGTCGCCAGCCACGCCTCGACGGTCTCGACGGCGTGTCCGGGCTCGATGCGGGTGAGGTACGCCAGCGACGGCGGGATGGGATCGCCGTTCAGCAGCTCACGTGCCCGGTCCTGTAAGCGCCGGTCACCGTCCGCCAGCGCCAACATGAGCACGGGCCGGGACGACCCGACAGGCACTCGGCCGAGCACCACGCCACCGGCCGCGACGGCCAACGCCACGTCGAAAGCCAGCCATGACTTGCCGATCTTGGGGCCTCCGACGAGCAGCGACATGCCCTCCGGGATCAGATCGGGCACCACCCTGACAGCGGCGGGAACGCCCGCTGATCAAGCCAGGAGCCGGTACGAAGATGCAGCAGCAAGGGGTCTCGCTCATCGACGCCGGTCATGGCAGCAACTCCAGCTCCCCGTCGACGCCGTGGCGCAGCGCATCGAGCCAGCGGGGCACAATCCACGGCTCGCCGAGCACGTCGATGCACAGCCGGTCGATGTGCTCGTGCAGCAACGGCGTGATTTCGGGCATCGGGGCCAACGCGCCGACGACCAGGACGACCTTGGCGCCGGTGGGGATCGTCGGCAAGACGGCCATCCGGCGCCTGGCAGCCGCCGGTTTGAGATCGCGCAGATCGCACAGCACGCAGCCGGTAATCACGACGACCACCCTTGAGCCATCGCCAGCAGACCGGCTCGCTCCTGCTCCTCCACCATCTCGTGCATGTCGAGCGTGTGCTGGTCGATGTGTTGGGAGATCGCGTCGTTGACGATCTGCCTCAATGTGCTTGTAGGGACGGCGTCGACCTCGACGGACTCCCCGGCGAAGCCCTTGCTTCGACTGTCGGTCGTCTTGGTCGGCCGAGTGGGTAGCGCCAGTTCCTCCATCTGTGCCGGCGTGACCGCGATCCGCTCGAACGTGATCTCGATATCCGGCGCGAACACGTGCAGCCGTCGCTGCACGTGTTCCCACGCGGCCACACCTGATGGGTCATGGTCGCCGAGCTGGTAGACGAACGTCGGTTTGTCGACGGCACGGATTGTCGACACGGTCGACCACAGGAACGACTCAGACGCTAAACCGCGGGCGATCATCAGCGGCACGTCCCAACCGTTGCTGACCGGGGAGACAATGGAGGAGATCGCTTCCTTCTCAGACCACACCTCGACGTAGACACCCAGGTCGTGCAAAGAGCACGACGGTACGACGCGGCAGCGTCGTCGAGTGCGTCCTCGACGCTTGACCAGGATCGGCCTTCGACGTGCCAGCGGGTGCCGTCGGCGATCCACTGGTAGAGCAAGGCGCCGGCCCGACGCAGCTTCAAGAGGGCCGCCCCGTAGGAGCCGGTGCCTTCGACACCGACCGCGACGACGGGACCGAAACCTGCCAGCCACGCCAGCAGATCGGCGTACCCGCCCGCCGTCGTGGAGAAGGTCATGTGGCCGAGGAAGCGACCCAGTTCGTCGAGTGCCGCGGCAGTGTGAGTGTCGGTGTGCGTGTCGACGCCACCGGTGATCTCGTGGATTGGCTCCGCTG
>JBPCQA010000038.1:0-41598 GCA_050998615.1 Nocardioidaceae bacterium | reverse complement strand
GCGCCGTCTCGCACACCGGCTCGAACGCGTCTGGGACTCGCCCGAACCGGCCGCGGCCCCATGAGCGACCGTTCCCCCTCAACGCGGGTGCACGAGCCCTCGCGGGACGCCTGCGCAGGACTTGACTGCTGCGCCGCAGCGGAGCGATGCTGAAACGTATCACATAAAACTGTCAGGCAATGTCACTAATACATATCTGTGAAAGGAGGACGCTCTATGCCAGGACAAACAGATGAATCCGAGGTCGCCGTCGAACGCGCCGGCGGAGTACCGACGTCGGCCAAGCAGGCGCTGGTCTACCTGCGGGTCTCCTCGGCGTCACAACTCGGCGGCGATTACGACCGCGATGGCTTCTCGCTTCCTGCCCAACGCGAGGCGTGCGAACGCAAAGCGGCCAGTCTCAACGCCGAGATCGACGGGGAGTTCGTCGAACGAGGCGAGTCCGGCAAGGCAACCGCCCACCGCTCGGCGCTGGCCCGCATGCTGGAACGCCTCACGCGCGGCGGCATCGACTACGTCATCGTCCACAAGCTCGACCGGCTGGCCCGCAACCGGGCCGACGACGTCGCCATCGTGGCGCAGATCCGGGCGTCCGGAGCGCAGCTGGTGTCGGTGTCGGAGAACATCGACGAGACGCCCAGCGGCCTGCTATTGCACGGCATCATGAGCTCGATCGCCGAGTTCTACTCGCGCAACCTCGCCAGCGAGGTCAACAAGGGCATGCAGCAGAAGGTCAAGACAGGCGGCACCCCGTCTCGGGCGCCGATCGGCTACCGGAACGTCCGCCAGCAAGTCGACGGTTTCGAAGTTCGTACCGTCGACGTCGACCCCGAGCGGGCACCCCTAGTCAAGTGGGCGTTCGAGCAGTACGCGACTGGTGATTGGTCGCTGCGCTCGCTGGCCGATGAGTTGCAGATGCGAGGGCTCACCTTCCGTCCTGACCCGAAGACGCCAGCCCGCGAGGTCCCGGCCAACAAGCTGCACACCATCCTGCGCAACCGTTACTACATCGGCTACGTGAACTGGCGCGGTGTCGAGCACGAGGGCAAGCACCCGCCGCTTATCGATGCGGAAACCTTCGAGACCGTGCAGCGTGTCCTGACCGACCATCGCACCGCCGGCGAACGGCCATCCAAGCGGGAGCACTACCTCGTCGGCAGCCTGCGCTGCGGTCGCTGCAAGGAGCGGTTGCTGTACACCGTGGCGATCGGCCGCGACCGCCGCGAGTACGGCTACTTCTACTGCGCGTCACGGGCCAGTCCCAGTCATTGTGGTCAGCGCTACCTCCCGGAGGCCCTGGTCGAGGCGGCCGTCGAGCGGCAATGGCACCAAGAGACAGTGCCGGCGGAGGATTTGGCACAGCTGCGGGATGACCTGGGCAAGGACCTACTGGAGCACGAGCGCCGCGCCGACAACCGAGCCCATCGGCTCACCGAGGTGGTACATGCCATCAAGCGCGAACGCTTCAAGTGGGCTGAGAAGGCGATGACCGGTGCTGTCCCGGATGACATCGCCGCTGCCAAACAGCGGCAGTTGGCGGCGCAGCTGCTGAACACGGAGGCCGAACTGGCGCAGGAACTACGACTCGGATCGGTGCACGCCCAAGCGCTGGACCAGGTTTTCGCACTGATCGCCAACGCCGGCCAAACGTACGCCGAGGCTGACGAGCTGCTCCGCCGCAGCATGAACCAAGCCTGGTTCGACCACTTCTACGTCATCGAGGACGAGACCAGACTCGTTGTCAGCGACGCCGGCCGCCATCAGCTGAACGCAGCTCTGCGTTCAGCCATCGCTGACCGAGAGACTGGCGACAACCAAAAATGCCGCCAGAGTGACTCTGGCGGCATCGAGGGTGTCTATGTTTCGAACTTTGCACTTTTGGTGGAGCTGAGGGGACTCGAACCCCTGACCCCCTCCATGCCATGGAGGTGCGCTACCAGCTGCGCCACAGCCCCGCGATGCGGACCCGCCGCAGACCTACCCGGCGGGCTCAGGAAGTTTAGCCAACGCTCGACAGCAACGTGAAATCGAGCCGCGGGAGCTTCGGGCCTCAGCCCAGGTCGTCGGGAAGGTCCAGCGGCTCGGGCAGGGTCTGGGCGTTGTAGTCGAGTAACCGCCATCCCCAGGTGCTGTCCTCGAGCACCGCCCACGCGCAGTTCGACATCCCGTACACGACCCCCCATAGCTCGGGAGGCAGCCCGAGGAACGCGACCAAGCCGACCCGCAGCGACGCGCCGTGACCCACGATCACACCTGTCGAGCCGGGCTCGACCGTCTCCATCGCCTCGCTAAGCACCTGTACCATCCGCTCGGCCACCTCCGGTGCCGTCTCAGCGCCCGGCAGCCGGATGTCCTCGTTGCGGTGGTCCGCCCAAGCGGCGTACTCGTCGGGAAATGCGGCCTCGAACTCCGGAAACGTCAGCCCCTGCCTGGCACCCACATCGAACTCGCGCAACCGCTTGTCGAGCACCAACTCTTGGCCGGTCAGCGCGACCAGCCGCTCCGCGGTCTCCCGAGCCCGGGCCAAGTCACTGGTCCAAACGAAACAGGGCCGGTACGACGCCAGGAACGGTGCCGCACGCTCGGCCTGCGCCACGCCGATATCGTCCAGGGAGATGTTCGCGTGTCCCTGCGCCTTGCCGAGGCGGTTCCACTCGGTGCGACCGTGCCGCCACAGCACCAGCCGGCGTGGTGCCGACGTGGGCTTGGCCATCTCGTCGGTAATCACTGCCCGGCACCTGCAGCGCTCCCCCCGCCGTGGCCGCTGCTCACCGACTCGGGCAGCGGGATCATGGGGCAATCGCGCCAGATACGCTCCAGCGCGTAATACATGCGCTCCTCCTCGTGCTGCACGTGCACCACGATCTCCCCGTAGTCGATCAGCACCCAGCGGCCGTCGCGCTCGCCCTCGCGGCGTACCGGCTTGGCATCCGCTTGACGCAGCCTCTCCTCGATCTCGTCGACGATCGACTTCACCTGCCGATCGTTGGGTGCTGAACAGAGCACGAAGGCATCGGTGATCACCAGTTGCTCGGACACGTCGAAGGCGACGATGTGCTCGGCGAGCTTGTCGGACGCGGCCTGAGCTGCGATGATGACGAGCTCGACGGCCCGCTGGGTTGCTGTCACAAAGGTTCGCCTTCTGATGAAAGGGGTGGCCTGGAGGCCGTGGGTTGGTACAGGTCACGCTTGGCGATGTATTGCACAACGCCGTCCGGCACGAGATACCAGACGGGCTCGCCTTGGCTGGCTCGCACCCGGCATTCGGTCGACGAAATTGCCAACGCCGGCACCTCGATGATCGTCACCCGGTCGACGGGCAACCCGGCCAACGTCGTCGCGTCGATCGTCGTCCCCGGGCGGGTGCAGCCCACGAACTGGGCGAGCTCGAAAACTTCGGTGGCGTCATGCCAGGTGAGGATCTGTGCCAGCGCGTCGGCGCCGGTGATGAAAAAGAGCTCGGCGTCCGGGCGGTCCTTACGAAGATCTCTCAACGTGTCTATCGTGTACGTCGGCCCACCCCTGTCGATGTCCACTCGCGACACCGAGAACCGCGGATTGGAAGCGGTAGCGATCACCGTCATCAGATACCGGTCTTCAGCCGGCGACACTTCACGGGTCGTTTTCTGCCATGGTTGGCCGGTTGGCACAAAAATGACCTCATCGAGGTCGAATCCGGCCTGGACCTCAGACGCGGCGACGAGGTGGCCGTTGTGCACCGGGTCGAAGGTGCCGCCCATGACTCCGAGCCGCCGCGCACGGTGCTCCATCAGCAGTGCGGCCGACCCTTACCGAACATCAATAGGGCACCCATCAACGCCAACAGCAAGAGAAAGGCCACTAGGCCGATCACGGTTGGCGGCAGCGGGAGGTGCCGCACCGGCTCTATGCTCATCAGGTGGGTCAGTGCCATGGGCCTAGATTATGCCCTGCGCCGCCGCGCCCATGCCACCGCCCGGTTTGTTCCACCGTGGCTTCGTCAACAATCCGACGGTGAGGCCGCCCGAGACAGGACAGGCCCCCAGAGACAGCACAGCTCGCCAGAGCTGGGTCAGCGCCTGTTGCTTCCGCAAGCTGGTCGCCTCAGGAGAAGCGAGTCGGCACCGCTTCAATAACAGCCATCGTCGCCACCGGCTGTCGCTCGTGGAACGTGCCCCGCTCCAGCACCTCCAGGCCCACCACAGACCAGTCCGGCAATCTGGCCGACTGCCGATGCTCCGACCACAGTCGCAGCGCGAGTGATGCGACGTCGAGCATATTCGAGCCCTCCTCCCAGTAGCAGATCTCCGCCCGGCACTCGTCGTACCGCACGGAGTGCATGAACGGATGCTCAGCCTGCAGTCGGCGTAGCGCCTGATGGGTCGCCGACAAATCTTGGGCGGCCCCAGCCACGGTCAACATGGCGTGCCACATTCGACGTTCACCATCCACGTCAAGTCCTCCCGTTCCCCCGATCAACACCTGAGAGCCCGACAGACCTGCCAGTGCGAGCTCTCCCCACCTTCATTGTGCGGGAAAGGGTCAACCTTCCTCAGCAGAACACCCAGACTGACCCAGGCTCGCTACTTGCCCTCGGTCTCCCTGGCGCACCGAGGGCGACGCAGGCGGCCGCTACCGGCCTTCGAGGCGGGGGTCTTGGCCGCGGCGACCGAACAGCGTCTCGGCTCCGGCCTGCACCTGCGGGTCGAACTCGAAGACGACCGCATTGTCGTCGTCACCGATCACCACGTCGTCTCCGATCTGAGCGCCGTGCTTGGTGAGTGCCTCCTCGATTCCGAGCCTGCTGAAGCGGTCGGCGAGATAACCGACCGCTTCGTCGTTGCTGAAGTCGGTCTGCTTGACCCACCGCTGCGGTTTGTCACCTCGCACCTGCCAGGCGCCGTCGACCTGTATGATGGTGAACTGGGCATCGCCTTCACCGCCCGGGCGAAGCACGATGCGGGTCGGGACGACCTGCTGCGCCGCCGTACGCGAGGAGGCAACGAGCCCACCCATGGCAAACGTCAACTCACGCAACCCCTCATGACTCGCCGCGGAGATCTCGAAGACAGTCAGCCCACGAGCTTCGAGCTCCGGCTTCACCAGCTCCGCTAGGTCACGAGCCTCGGGCACGTCGATCTTGTTGAGCGCCACCAGCCTGGGCCGGTCTTCAAGGCCGCCGTAGGCAGCGAGCTCATGCTCCAGCACCTCGAAGTCGCTGACCGGATCACGCCCTGGCTCGATTGTCGCGCAGTCGATCACTTGCAGCAGCGCGGCGCAGCGTTCGATATGGCGCAAGAAGTCGTGGCCGAGGCCTCGTCCTTCGCTTGCACCCGCGATGATCCCAGGAACATCGGCCACCGTGTACGTCGTCTCGCCTGCCGTCACGACGCCGAGGTTAGGCACCAACGTGGTGAAGGGATAGTCGGCGACCTTTGGCCGGGCACGCGAGATCGCGGCGACCAGGCTTGACTTTCCGGCGCTCGGGAACCCCACCAGTCCGACGTCGGCCACGATCTTGAGCTCGAGCACGATCGTTCGCTCGACGCCCTCCTCACCAAGGAGCGCGAAGCCGGGGGCCTTGCGGGCCTTCGAGGCCAGGGCGGCATTGCCGAGGCCGCCTCGTCCCCCGGCGGCGACCACGAGCTCAGTGCCGGCACCAATGAGATCGGCCAGCACTCTTCCGGTTCGTCCTTCTCCGGCTCGCGTCGACACGATCGTGCCGTCGGGAACCGGCAGCACGAGCGACTCGCCGTTCGAGCCGGACCGGTGATCTCCCTGCCCCGGCTTGCCGTGGCCGGCTCTGCGGTGAGACTCGTGGTGGTAGTCGACCAGGGTGGTGACTTCGGGATCAACCCGCAAGATCACATCGCCGCCGTGGCCGCCGTTCCCACCGTCTGGCCCCCCGAGTGGTTTGAACTTCTCTCGGTGCACCGAGGCCACCCCGTTGCCGCCGCTTCCGCCGGCCAAGTGCAAGACGACACGGTCGATGAACGTGGGAACTGCCATGCCGACCTTCCTGCTTGGAACTTCCTGCCGAGCCGTCAGTCCTTTCTGACAGGATAAGGCGGGCAGGTCAGTCGGCGTGGGGAACGATGTTGACGACTCGCCGGCCGCGGCGGGTGCCAAATTCGACATCCCCACCGACCAGGGCGAACAGTGTGTCGTCGCCGCCACGACCGACGCCGGTGCCCGGGTGGAAATGGGTGCCGCGCTGACGCACGATGATCTCTCCGGCGTTGACGAGTTGGCCGCCGAACCGCTTGACGCCCAGACGCTGGGCGTTGCTGTCGCGGCCGTTCTTGCTGGAGCCCAGCCCCTTCTTGTGTGCCATGACTGATGTTCCTTGGGTTAGTTCACTCGGGAGTTCATTTGGTGTTGATCGCGGTGACTTTGACCTGCGTGTAATGCTGTCGGTGGCCTTGCCGCTTGCGGTAGCCCGTCTTGTTCTTGTATTTCAAGATGTGGATCTTCGGGCCCTTGGTGGGGCCGATCACCTCGGCTTGGACGTCGACGTTGGCCAGCGCCTCCGCGTCGGTGGTCACCGAGTGGTCGTCCACGAGGAGCACCGCTGGAAGGGAGAGGCTGTCCCCCTGGGCGATCGTCACCTTGTCGATCTCGATGACGTCGCCGACCGCGACCTTTTGCTGTCGGCCGCCACTGCGCACGATCGCGTACACCGCGGACTCACTCTCTTTGCTAGGACTTGAACTGCCGGGCGACTCTGTCAAAGACAGATTGCACGAGTACGCTGACCGTGCCGCCCGGGCACCACAAACACGGCGCGCTTGCCCCCGCCGAGGATCGAGTCTACGGAGCAGACTCTCTCCGGTCAAAACGCACCAACGCTCAGCGCCCGGTCTCATCTGCGCGGGTCTTAACTGACGGCGGCCTTCTTGCTGCTGCTTCGGCGGCGACTCGAGCGCTTTGGCTTCATCTCGGCTGCCGAGGCGGCGTCGGCGATGTCTGGCTTCGGCTGGCCGTCGCCGGCACCGTCGCTGTCTGCGGTCTCCGATTCGAGCATCGCAGGTGTTTCCGTCTCGGCAGCGGGTTCGAGTGTAGGCATTTCCGCTTCGTCAGCCACCGGTTCGGTTGTGGGGAGTTCAGGCCCGGGAGTGTGCTCCTCGCCGCTTGAGACGCCACTCGTGCCGGGACGGCTGCTGCGACTGCTGCTCTTGCCCCGACTGCCGCCTGGGTGGTCGTCGTGTGCTCGCGGCTCGACGGGGTCGTGCTGGATGACGACGCCCCTGCCTTGACAGACCTCACATGGCACGCTGAACGCCTCGAGCAGCCCGGTGCTGATGCGTTTGCGGGTCATCTGCACCAGACCCAGCGACGTCACCTCCGCCACCTGGTGGCGGGTGCGATCTCGGCCGAGGCACTCGACGAGACGGCGCAGCACCAGGTCGCGGTTGCTCTCCAACACCATGTCGATGAAGTCGACGACGATGATGCCGCCGACGTCGCGGAGCCGAAGCTGCCGCACGATCTCCTCGGCGGCCTCGAGGTTGTTCTTGGTGACGGTTTCTTCGAGGTTCCCGCCGGATCCGGTGAATTTGCCCGTGTTGACGTCCACGACGGTCATCGCCTCGGTGCGGTCGATCACCAACGAGCCACCCGACGGCAACCACACCTTGCGCTCCAGCGCCTTGGCGATTTGCTCGTCGACGCGGAAGTCGGCGAAGACGTCGCCGCGCCCGTCGTACCTCTCGAGCCGATCAGCGAGGTCGGGCGCGACATGCTGGACATAACCGTCGACCATGTCCCAGGCGTCGTCGCCGGCGATGACCAACCTGGCGAAATCTTCGGTGAAGAGGTCACGCACGACCTTCAACGTGGTTTCCGGCTCGGCGTACAGCAATTGTGGCGCCTGCCCCTTCTTCGCCTTCTTCTCGATGTCCTCCCACCGAGCCGTCAATCGCGTGACGTCGCGGGTGAGTTCCTCCTCGCTGGCGCCTTCGGCGGCGGTGCGGATGATCACGCCGGACTCGTCGGGAAGGATGTCCTTCAGCAGATTCTTGAGCCGGTTGCGCTCAGTGTCGGGAAGTTTGCGGCTGATCCCACTGGTGCCGCCACCGGGCACCGAGACGAGATACCGCCCGGCGAGACTGATCTGGCTGGTCAGCCGGGCGCCCTTGTGACCGACCGGATCCTTGCTGACTTGCACCATCACGGCCTGCCCCGGTTTGAGCGCGTTCTCGATGCGCCGAGCCGAGTTGCTGACACCCAGCAAGGACCAGTTGACCTCACCCGCATAGAGCACGGCGTTGCGCCCCTTGCCGATGTCGATGAACGCGGCCTCCATGCTCGGCAACACGTTTTGCACCCGCCCGAGATAGACATTCCCGATCAGCGAGCTCTGCGACTCCAGCGCGACATAGTGCTCAACGAGCACGTTGTCTTCGAGTACGGCGATCTGAGTCGTCTCTTCGCGTTGCCGGATCGTCATCACCCGTTCAACTGACTCGCGGCGGGCCAAGAACTCCGACTCGCTCAAGATCGGGGGGCGTCGGCGCCCCGCGTCCCGGCCCTCACGGCGACGCTGCTTCTTGGCCTCGACCCGGGTCGAGCCCTCGACGCTGGTGATCGGCTCCTTCTTGGCCCGCGGCTCCCGGGCCTTCGTCACCGTGGCGGCCGGTGAGGCGTCACTTTCGCCTGAGTCATCGCTGCCGCGCCTGCGACGGCGGCGCCGACGCGAGGAACTCGACGACTCCTCGCCATCGCCGTGCGTTGCCTCACTTCGACCTGTCTCGCTTTGCGTAACGTCACCCGACTGGACGGGCGCCGAAGCGGCCTCCGACGAGTCTGGGCCCCCGGACTTGGCGTTGTCGGTGGCCGCGTCTGACCGCTGCTCCTGGTGGGTGGTGTGGGCCAAGGCGGATCCCTCAGCCTGCTGTTCTGCCTCACGCCCGGAGCCCGACGGGTCGGCGTCGCTGGACGGTTTGCGCCTGCTTCTTCCCCCGCGCGAACGGCGACGCCGACTGCTCGCACCACCCTGGTCGCCATCAGCACCCTGGTGCTCTATGGAGTCAGCGGCATTGGCTTGGCTGCCATCCGAGCCAGCGGCAGCCTCGACGCCTTGCCCGTCGACAGCCTGGGTTTGGGTTGTGGTGGCTCGCTGTCGAGCCACGGCCGCTTGTGGGTCAGGCACTTGGAACAACGGCACAAAAGGCGCCGCGGTGGTGGGTGCGCTATCTCCTCCGGCGTCCGAGCTGGCGTTAGACAGGGTGTCAGTCACCCCACCGGCGGGATCGCTGGCTTCCTGGGCAGCAGCGGGCTCGTCGGTGCTAGTCACGGCTGGGGTGGACCGCTTTCTGGCCCGACTCGTGCTCGTCGGCTGGCGACTCGAGCGCGTCGGCGCGCGGCGGGATGCTGGCTCGACGGATGCCGGCTGATGCAGCGCGGGCGGCAACCGATCGGCCGCCGCGCCGCCCTCCGAAGACCGGTCAGCGAGACTCGGCTGCACTTCAGTTGTCGGTTGGCCTCCCATGGCGGCTTCGCCTTCGGCGGTCAGCGAAGGGCCCGTGGGGTCAGGACTCGGCTGGCTTGTTGGCTCCGATTTCGCGGCCTGCGCCTTTGCCGAGGCTTTCCGGGGCGTTCGCTTCGCGGCCGTCTTCGTCGGGGGAGGTGAGCCAGCTACCGCCGCCGTGCCAGTCGGTTCCGGGCCAGCCGGTGTTGTGCCGGTCGGCGTGGTGTCAGCCGTCGCTGGCCCGGTCGGCGGCGTGCCAGTCGGCATGGTGGCCGACGATGTAACAGGGGTGTCGGGTGCGGCGTCGGTCGGCTGCGGCGGGCCTGCCGGTCGGCTCGCCGAGCGACGGCGGGGGCGGCGTACCGGCTGAGCGGTTGCGGTCGTTGCTGTGGTTGGTGACGTTGTCTCGTCATCGAGCATGTGGGCTCCTCAAGTGCCTCCGGGCGCCAGGCGCCGCGCAGAAGCGGTCGGTCGTTGCTGGGCCGCCACTGACTGACGGACCGCAACGCAAGCTTGCGGTGATGCTTCCAGGGGCACGTGACGCGGTTGTCAATGCCGCCTGGGAGCGGCGGCGACATCTGACCCTCAGGTCACATGAGGTGAAGCGCCGGACCGTTCAGCGGTCGCAACCATGGTGGTCGCGTCGCGATCAGGGTCAAGCGGGTCACCAACGCCTGCGGCCCGCGGGTCAAGCGGCCCCTGGGCGATCCGGGTCTGCAAAGGCGGGACCGGAGCGACCAGGCCAGCTGTCTCCCGAAGACCGGCAAGGATGTCGTCGGGCCGCACAGCAGGTGTCCCATGCCGTACAACCAGCTCCAGTATCGCACACGGCTGGGAATCCGCGGCGTCAGCGGCCTCAAGGGCACCAAGAGCCCAAGCAGATAGGGCGCCGGCTCTAAGCGACACGACGGCTGATCGGCAGTCGAACGTTCTGATCCCCCGTTTCGTCATTCGGTCCACCTCGATGGCGTCGCGGGACAGGAACATCGCTACCGCGGATTCGGCGTCCTCAACAGGCACCCCCGGCAAGGCAATGCGCCAGCAGGACGCCTCGAGACGATCTGCCAGCGCCCCCGTGTTGGCCTCCGCCACCACAACGTCGAGGATGTCCAGGCCGGCTGGCAGGGCGGTGTCCAAAGCCAGGCGTACGTCGTCGGGACGCATCAGAACGCTGAGATTGATTTCGAGGTATTCCGCCTCCGAAGCCGCGCCGGTGGGAGCGGCGTTGGCGTAGGAGATACGAGGGTGAGGGTGGAAACCGGAGGAGTACGCGATCGGCAGGCCGGCTCGGCGTACTGCACGCTCGAACGCCCGGCCGAAGTCTCGGTGACTCGTGAAGCGAAGTCTCCCTCGCTTGGCGTATCGGATCCGTAGTCTCTGTATGGGAGGCGGCTGCTGGCTCGGCTGGTCAGGCACCGCTCAACGATATCGCCGAGGCTCGGGTCAACGATATCGCCGAGGCTCGGGCGCGGCCGATCCCGGCGTCATCCCCGGCTCGCTCCTAGCGATTCCGGTTTCGATGGCGGTTGCGGGTGCGCCCGGTCGCCGCATCAGCACTTGTGAACCACGGCGCCGACACGGCGATCAGCCCGAACACCAAAGCACCGATCACCACGGCGGTGACATTGGCGTGGGTGGCGATCAGCACGATGACATAGATGATCGCGGCGGACGGCATGACGCGGGAGTAGTACTGTCCTCGGGTCATGGTCTTCTTCAGTGAGTGATGACGAGGACTCCCTGCTCGCACACGTCGGGAGGCAATCGCGGGTTAACGTGCGACGGCCGTTGGACGGCGAGGGCCGCGAGCCGGGTGATGCCAATCCGCGTCGCGATACCGACCGGAACGGCAGAGAGGATGGGTGGTTGACTGTGCCCACACGCCGTCGCCGTCAGGTGTTCATCGCGATCAGCTTGGTCGTCCTCGCATTCAACCTGCGGCCGGCCGCGATAAGCGTCGGTCCGGTCCTCGACGACATCAGGCGCGGACTGGGGATGGGGTCGACGACCGCCGGTGTCGTTACGACGCTGCCCGTGCTGTGCTTCGCGGTGTTCGGTGCGCTAGCGCCGTGGTGTGCCAGAACGCTCGGGATGCACCGTGTGATCTTGGTTTCGCTGGCGTTGGCCGCCGCCGGGATGGCACTGCGTGCCCATGCTGACAACTCGGCCACTTTCATCGCCGCCACGATCCCCGCGCTGGCCGGCATGGCCACCGCGAACGTGCTGCTGCCCTCGCTGGTCAAGCAGCATTTCCCCGATCGGGTGGGCCTCTTGACATCCATTTACACCACCGCGCTGGCAATTGGGCTCACCGCGGCGTCGGTCTTGACGGTTCCGATCGCGCAAGACACCGGCTCTTGGCGAGGTGGTCTGATTGCCTGGGCGCTGGTCGCGATGATCGCGGCAATCCCGTGGAGCGGCCTAGTCAAGCACGACGTCAAACCGCAGGTGGGCCGGCACGACGCCGTCCCGACCCGTGCGGTGATGCACTCGTCGCTGGCTTGGGCGATGGCGGTCTTCTTCGGCGCTCAGTCGCTGCAGGCGTACGCCGTCTTCGGCTGGCTGCCGCAGGTTTACCGTGACGCGGGCTTCTCGGCACCAACCGCCGGTCTGCTGTTGGGAGTCGCCACCGGAATCAGCATCCCGATCTCGTTCGCGATTCCGTCGCTCGCGGTGCGACGTACCAGCCAAACCCCGTTGATCCTCGCCCTCTGTCTTTCGTATGCGCTGGGCTACGTGGGGCTGATTGTGTGGCCGACCCAGGGAGCGTTGGCTTGGGCGCTGCTGATCGGGTTGGGGACCGGCATGTTCCCCCTGGTGCTGACCCTGATCGGGCTCCGTGCTCGCACCGCCGACGGCACCGCGGCGCTCTCAGGGTTCACTCAAAGCGTGGGTTATCTGATCGCGGCCGTGGGGCCGTTCATGGTGGGCGCGGTGTACGGCGCGACCGGCGGCTGGACTGTGCCGTTGATCGCGCTCATCGTGCTCCTCGCACCGCAGGTGATGGCTGGAGTGCTCGTGGCACGCCCGCGCTTCCTGGAGGACGAGCTCGCCGGGCAACAAGTAGCTGCCGCCGTGAAATAGACCGCCTAGCAAGACTGCGTGGCGCAGCTGGCAGCGGTGTGGCGAGGCGATGAGCTGCCATAGCGAAAGGGTCTACAGGTATGTCAGGTGTTCCCCGCGGGCGCCCTTGACCGCTGCACTGGACAGCGAACGGTCGAAGGTGACGAAGCGCCCGTGGCGCACGATGGCCAGGGCGAGCAAGTATGCGTCCGTGACCTGACGTGGACCATGCAAACGGGAGCGGTCCACGATTCGGGCGTCCAGCAGGCTGACCTCGCAGGTCCAAAACTCGTGAGGGCCACTGTCGCACGCTCCCCTCAACAGCTCGATGGCCTCTGCAGGCGAGATGGGGCTCGGATAGCGCGGCTGGCTAATGATGCGCACAAAGCCGTTCTCGGTGATAGCGCATGATGCCCACCCGGGCTCGATCCCGCCTTCGAGCCAGTCTTGGGCGCGGCGGTGGTCGACGTGGTCGCTGTCTAGCAACGCCAGGAGAACATTGATGTCGAGCAGCGCCCGCCTCACTCGGGTTCATCTTCTCGGAGCCGGTCGATCAGCGCATTGGAAATGGCGGCGCCCCGGTGCGGTAGGGGTGCAAAGCCGTGACGCCCACCGCGTCGATGGTCGGCCGGTTGCTGGAGTTGTCCGGTCAGCGCCTGCCGGGCGAGGTCGGACAACACCCGCCCCGCCGTGCGCTTTTCACGCCGTGCCCGTTCCTGCACGGCAAACAAGACGTCATCGTCGATGCTCAGAGTTGTGCGCATGCATCTGATGATACTGCATCTACAGGTGAGGAGTGCCGCCATCGACGGCCATCGCGGTGGCGATCCGGCTCAAGGCCTGGTTGGCCTGTGCCTCGTCCAGGTCGGGCAGCACGTCGAGCCACATCGGCAGCATCGATCCGCGCAGTTGCAACATGCCGAGTGGACGCGGCATGAACCACAGATGGAAGTGCGCGCCGCCGTCCCCCCAGCGGTTCACGTGAACCCGGGCCACGTCCTCGAGTCCGAGCAGGGCGCGTTCGACCCGCGCGGTCATCGCACCGATCTCGGCGAGCAGCCCGACGGGCAGGTCGGCGTACGAGTCGTGATGGTCGCGAGTCTGCAGAAGCACAATCCCGGGAATCTGGGTGGGCAGGTACGGCGCCAGCCGCCAATGGGCGTCTGTCCAGACGAACGTGTCGTCGCTGCGCTGACAAGCGTCGCACTCCGCTGACCTCAGGCCATGGCGTGGTGGCTCTGGAACGACCCGCTCGTCTAGCGGCTTGACGGTGATGTCCCCAGCAAACGGGAACCAGGAATCGGCGATGAGTTCGTTATGAGCCGTGGCCATGGCAACCATCTTGGCAGCCGGCCGCCTACCTCACCCGTTGAGCTCGGCTATCAACGTCCCGCGCTGATTAGCTGCGCGCTCGAACCAGGCGGCGAAGTCGACCTGGAAGTCGTCGTCGTCGATGCCGGTGGGTCACGATGTCGTACGTCGTCGTCATAGCGCCGAACGTACCGCCGCCCCTCGACAACCCGGGCTCGAGTGGCCTCCTAGTCGGTGCGCTCTCTAGAAACGGAGAGGGGCAGCAGCTGCTTGCCGGTAGGCCCCACCTGGATTTCGGTGCCCATCTCCGGGCAGACCCCGCAGTCGAAGCACGGCGTCCAGCGGCAGTCGTCGACTTCCACTTCGTTGATCGCATCTTGCCAGTCCTCCCACAGCCAGTCGCGATCCAGGCCAGAGTCGAGGTGGTCCCATGGCAGCACCTCGGCGTTTTCCCGCTCCCGGGTCGTGAACCAGTCAAGGTCGACGGTTTCGCCGATCAATGCCCGATCCGCGCAGTCGATCCACCGGTCGAACGAGAAGTGTTCGCTCCACCCGTCGAAGCGGCCGCCATCACGCCAGACTGCCTCGATGATCCCGCCGACGCGTCGGTCGCCGCGCGACAACAGGCCCTCGATGATGCCTGGCTTGCCATCGTGGTAGCGAAATCCGATGGCGCGCCCGAACTGCTTGTCGCGACGTACGACGTCGCGCAACTGCTGCAGTCGCGAGTCGGTCGTCTCGTGGTCGAGTTGTGCCGCCCACTGGAATGGAGTGTGCGGCTTTGGCACGAAGCCACCAATCGACACCGTGCAACGAATGTCGCGCCGACCCGACACCTCTCGTCCGGTGGCGATGACCCGCTTGGCCAGGTCCGCGATCGCGAGCACGTCCTCGTCGGTCTCGGTCGGCAGCCCGCACATGAAGTAGAGCTTCACCTGACGCCAGCCATTCGAGTACGCCGCGGCCACCGTACGGATGAGGTCGTCTTCGGACACCATCTTGTTGATCACCTTGCGCAGCCGCGCCGAGCCCCCCTCCGGGGCGAACGTCAGCCCCGAGCGCCGGCCGTTACGCGAAAGCTCATTGGCGAGCGTGACGTTGAACGCGTCGACCCGCGTCGACGGCAGGGACAGCGACACGTTGGTGCCGTCGTAACGGTCCGCGAGCCCTTTGGTGATCTCACCAATTTCACTGTGGTCGGCCGACGACAGCGACAACAAGCCGACTTCCTCGAAGCCGGACCCGCGGATGCCGCCTTCGACCATGTCGCCGATGGTGGAGATCGAGCGCTCCCGCACCGGCCGGGTGATCATCCCTGCCTGACAGAACCGGCAGCCACGCGTGCACCCCCGAAAGATCTCGACCGAGTAGCGCTCGTGCACCGTCTCGGCCAACGGGACGAGCGGTTTGCGTGGGTATGGCCACTGGTCCAAATCCATCAACGTGTGCTTGTGAACGCGAAACGGCACGCCGGACCTGTTCGGCGCGACTCGTTTGATGCGCCCATCGGGAAGATAATCGACGTCGTAGAACTTCGGCACGTAGACGCCGCCGGAAGCCGCCAACCGCATCAGCAGCTCGTCACGCCCGCCCGGGCATCCCTCGTGCTTCCACTCGCGGACGACGTCGGTGATCGCGAGCACCACCTCCTCGCCGTCCCCGAGCACTGCGGCGTCAAGGAAGTCGGCGATCGGCTCGGGATTGAACGCCGCATGTCCCCCCGCGAGCACAATCGGGTGGGTGTCGTCTCGGTCGACCGAATGCAGCGGGATGCCCGCTAGATCCAGCGCGGTCAACATGTTGGTGTAGCCCAGCTCGGTGGAAAACGACAGCCCGAGCACGTCGAAGTCCCCGACCGCCCGGTGACCGTCGACCGTGAACTGCGGAATGTGGTGTTCGCGCATTGCCCGCTCCATGTCGGGAAACACCGCATACGTGCGCTCGGCGAGGACGTCGTCGCGTTCGTTCAAGATCTCGTAGAGGATCTGCACGCCCTGATTGGGCAGCCCGACCTCGTAGGCGTCGGGGTACATCAACGCCCACCGGACAGCGACGCTGTCCCAGTCCTTGGTCGTGGAGTTGAGCTCGCCACCGACGTACTGGATCGGCTTTTGCACCGTAGGCAGCAGCGGCTCGAGCTTCCAGAAGAGGGACTCGGCTGGCATGGCTGTTGTCACTCCAAGGTCGCGGGTGTGTTTGATGTGGTATGACGTGGCGCGCCGTTGGGTCAGCGTACGCCGACCGTGGTGGCTTGCAGCGCCCGCACCGGCGGTCGGCAACTGCCGCCGCGGCTACTCTCCCGGCCGCTGCAGGTTTGCCACAGTGGCGTCGGGGTACCCGTCGCATCAGCTTCGCTATATTGCCCATATTGTGGTGCCGCCAAGGATCGCGTTGTCTGGAGGAACGACATGCCCGGTGAAAAGCAGGCCAGCAAGTCCGCCCAACTGCTCTATCGGCCGGTTGGGCTGGCCAGCAGCGTGGTCGGCGGTCTCATTGCCGGTCAGGTGTTCAAGCAGGTTTGGAAGCGCGCCACACCGGGTGAGCACGCCGACGCGCCGGGTGCCTTGCAGTCGGAGTATCCGCTCAAACAAATCCTGATTGCCGCCTTGGTTCAAGGGGCCGTCTACTCGGTCATCAAGACCGCGATCGACCGCGGCGGAGCTCGGGTATTTGAGCGGTGGACCGGTGAATGGCCCGGAAGCTAGCCAGGTCGGTTCGGCGTCAAACAACCGCGTAGGAGGTACGCCGCATGGACGAGGCTGGAGCCGCACCAGCTAATCTCTCTGAGCCTGATCTCTCCCGGGCCGACCTGTCTCGGGCTGATGAGCGTCAGGCCGATCCGTCGCTGCCGCAGCTAGTGACTCAGCTGTCTGAGGAAACGTCGAGGCTGGTGCGCAACGAGATACGCCTGGCTCAGGCGGAGCTGCAAGAGAAGGGCAAGCATGCCGGGCTGGGTGTTGGGTTGTTCGGTGGAGCCGGCGTCTTCGCCCATCTCGGCCTGGTCACGCTGGCCGCGGCCGCCATCCTGGCCCTGGCCCTGGCCTTGCCGGGCTGGTTGGCAGCAGCCATCGTCGCAGCAGCGCTGTTCGTCATCGCCGCTGTGGCTGGTCTGATGGGTAAGAAGCAAGTTCATCAGGCCGCACCGAAACCTGAGCGGACCGTCAAGAACGTCAAACGTGACGTCCAAGAAGTAAAGGAGCGCCGCCAGTGACCGCGAGCACCCCGGCAAATCCGGCCGAGCCAGCCAAGGGGGCAACACTCGACGAAATCGAACGTGACATCGAAGAGACCCGGGAGCGGCTCGGCGAGACCGTCGAGGCCTTGACCGACAAGTTGAACGTGAAGTCTCAGGCGAAGAAGAAGGCGTCGAACGCCAAGACCCAAGCCACCCAGAAGGCTTCCGATGTCAAGACGCAAGCCACCAAGATGGCCTCCGAAGTCAAAGCCCAGGCTTCGCAGAAGGCCGATGAGGCCAAAGGTCAAGCCACCGACATTCTCTCGCGCGCCAAGGAAACGGCGAATGGCTCCGGTGCGCAGACGAAGCCGGCCGTGCCGCTCGCAATTGGCGCGGCTGCCGTTGCACTGTTGATTGGGTTGATTATCTTCCGCAACCGCGGCCGTTAAGGTCGCGGTCGCTAACCGATGCCGATTGGACGCCACACCATGTCTTCGATGAGCCGACTTATGGAACGAGTGACCGCCAGCATCGAGAACGCGACAGTGCTCGATGCCCCGGCTTCGGTGGGACAAAAGCTGACAGCCAAGATCCCACCCGGAAAGGTCAAGGACTTACTGTCCGGAACGCCGATCGGCCATCCGTTGCATCCCGCCCTTGTCGCCCTCCCGATCGGCGCGTTCGCCGGTGCTCTGGCTCTCGACGCCACCAGCGGCGATCGAGCGGCCAGCCGACGGCTCATCGGGCTCGGTCTTTGCGCGGCGCTGCCAACTGCGGCCGCGGGCTTGTCCGACTGGGGAGACACCCAAGGCGCCGAGCGCCGGGTAGGGCTAGCCCACGCATTGGGCAACTCGATGGGCCTCAGCCTGCTCGCCTGGTCATGGAGAGTGCGGGGCCGCGGCAGCAGCGGGGCCGTCTCCGCGGTGGCGGGATTCGCGATCATGGGCGCGGCGGGATGGCTGGGCGGCCACCTGGCTTACGCACTCGGTGTCGGTGTCGATACCACAGTCTTCCAGCAGCCGCCGACGGACTGGACGGATGCTTGCGCTGAGGCCGACTTGGCCGATGGGGAGCCGCTTGCGGTCACCATTGTCGACTCGCCGATCTTGCTCGTGCGCCACGCCGACGCTGCGCACGCGATCGGTGATCGCTGCAGCCATCGTGGCGGTCCGCTGCACGAAGGCACCGTCGTAAACGGCTGCATCCAATGCCCGTGGCACGGCAGCCGGTTCAACCTCGACGACGGCGCCGTCGAGCGGGGACCCGCAACCCGGCCCCAGCCGTTGTTCGACACGCGCGTCGTCAATGGCCGGGTCCAGGTGCGCAGGGTGGAAGAAAGAACGTTGCGCACCAACCCGACTCGCTGACCCTCGACTGCGCGTTAACCTTTATTGGCCGTCGACGGTGAAAACCTGGCGGGTCGACGGTAAAGCGGTTCAGGCCCGAGGTGAACGAGGCGGCAGGGGCACGAACCCGCTGGTGCGGTGAATGTATTCGTCGTAGCCCGGGCGTTTGGACATCGACTTCTCCAAGAGCCGTTTGCCGGTGCCGAAGGCAAGCAAGTAGGTCATCAGCACCGGGGAGATGACGGTTAGCATTCCTGGCCAGTGCTCGGCGGCGACCAGGAAGATCCCGATCCACACGCAGGCGTCACCGAAGTAGTTCGGATGACGGGTGTAGCGCCACAGGCCCACGTCGATGAGCTTGCCCCGGGTGGCCGGGTCGGCCTTGAATCGCTTCATTTGCGCGTCTCCGACGCTCTCGAAGCCGATCCCAACCGCCCAGACCACCACACCCAGCCAACCGATCACCCGCATCGGCGGCTCCGTGAACATGCCCACCTGCACCGGCAACGACACGACGTACAAGGTGACCAGCTGCGGAAAGTAGATGAACCTCCAGGCGGTGAATGTGCGGTTCGCGCCATGCTTGTTCAACAGCTCCGCGTAACGGGGGTCTTCGCCCTTGCCGGCGCTGCGTCGACCGACATGCCACGCGAGCCGAGCTCCCCACAACAGCACGAGCGCCACGAGCACGATGTGCCGTACGCCGTCCCCGGACGAGGTGACCGCAGCGATCAGCACCGACACCACCGCGATCAGGCAAAACCCCAGCCCCCATAACGTGTCGATGATGTTGTGGCGGCCAAGCCGGCGGGCCAGCAGCGACCCGGTGACGGCCCACCCGGCGGCCGCCACCAGGTTCGCGCCGAGGGCTGCCAAGAACGCGGTCGTCGCGAAGCCTGTCAACGCGACCGATCCGCCCACCACGCAAGGGCTTCGATGGTCGCCCATCCCGCGGCCGCCCCAGCGACCTTGGCCTTGGCGTCGGCCGGGATGGGGAGCAGGCCGAACCACAGCGCGTCGGCGGCATCAGAGACGACCCGGGCGCCGATGAGCGTTCGTGAGGCAGGCCCGGGATGAGACACCAACAGCACCGCGGCCAGCGCCGCGTCGCGAACCCCGGTAGAACGCACCAACGTCTCGATCTGGGGCGGTACCTCTCCCTGGGCGTCGAGCATCTGACACGGACCGGCGAGCACTTTCGGGGCCACGGTGATGGCGACGCTATACGCGACGGTGAGCGCAGCCACCACCCGAACGGGCGACGGGAGATCCATGGGCTACTCGCTTCTTCATGCGGGGGGGACCCAGGGATCCGGGCTCATGATCACCGTACCGGCTCACATGCGCGGACCACCGATCAGCAGCCGCTACTCGGGAGGTAGTAGAAGCCCAGCAGGGCGACGTGGTTTTCGACCGAGAAGTCGCGCCGTGGCGACGAAGCCGGCACCGTGGTCGACCCGCCGCAAGTGCCGAACCAGGACGGCTCTGGGGTGATCGACGAGGTCGGACAGGGCGTCGAATAGCAAGGGAGCGCTAAAAGCGGCGGGAACGGGTGCCGCGGCCGCGCAAAACCACGCCGAGCCCGAGTGACCGCTCGGTGCGCAGGTGAATATTCAGCAACAATCCGATCGCCATCAGCGACGCGAACATCGAGGTGCCGCCGTACGAGACGAGTGGCAATGGGACACCGGTGACCGGCATGATTCCTAGGCACATGCCGATGTTCTGGAATGCCTGGAAACCGAACCAGCACACGATGCCGGCACCGGCCAACCGTCCGAACGTGTCCTCTGACAGCGAAGCGATTCGTGCCGCTCGCCACAACAGCAGCAAGAAGAGCATCACCACGACACCGGCACCGACCAGCCCAAGCTCCTCACCAGCGACCGTGAAAATGAAGTCGGTGTGTTGCTCCGGGACGAAGCCCGCCTGGGTTTGCGAGCCGTGGAAGAGACCCTGACCGAACAATCCGCCGTTGCCTATCGCGATCCTGGCCTGGGTGGTGTTGTATCCCGCGCCGCGCGGATCGAGGGCGGGGTTGAGGAACGACTCAAAACGCAAGAGCTGATAGCCCTTCAACACCCCAAGCTGTACGGCGCCGAACGCCCCGCCAACCGCGACCGCCGCCAAGCCGATGAGCCACCGCTTGGGCGCCCCTGCCACTGCGATCAGCCCGAAGACGGCCGCACTTAGCACCAATAGCGTCCCCAGGTCGGGCTGCAGCATGATCAGGCCGGCCGGCACCCCAGCGATCAGCAGCGCGCCCACCACGTCCCCGTCGGACAGCGGCCCGTCCCGGCGCTTGCTCTCGATCCGCTCCGCCAACACCAGCGCCATGCCCACCACGACGCCGAGCTTGGCGAATTCGGAGGGCTGGATCGACATCCCGCCGATCAGGATCCACGATCGCGACCCGTTGATCACGGCGCCGAAGGGGGACAGCACGAGCATCAGACCGACGATGCCCCCGAGATAGACGAGCGGTGTCCAGATACGCACCCAGCGATGATCAGTCGACGCGACGATGGCCGCCAGCACCACTCCGATCACGATGTTGGTGACGTGCTTTGTGATGAACGCGGTGCTGTTGCCACCGTTCAACGCCGTGTTGTTCGCTGTCGACGACCAGACCAGCATGCTGCCGATCACCAGCAGGGCGATCGACGAGCCCAGCAGGGTCCAATCGAGTCGGCGCCATATGGCCCGGCTCTCGGTGACGTTGACCCGACGTGACGTCCGAGTGGTGGAAAGGGTCGAAGTGGTGACCATCAGGGCCCTCCGCCAGCAGATGATGCGCTGGACGCGGGTGGACTGATCGACCCGTTGAGGTGGAAGACAGGAAGCCCGATCGGCGGGTGTGCTCCGGGCTGCGCCGCCTGAGACGGGTCGACGTGAATGCCGTGCACGCCGTACAACGCCTGCCAGATCCGCCGCACGGAGTCACCCGAGGTGCCTGAGCCTGTCCCGCCTTGCGAGATCTGCATGATCACGACGTACTGCTTGTCGTACGACGCCACCCACGAAGTCGTCTGCTTGCCGTAGACCTCGGCGGTGCCGGTCTTGGAACGGATGTGCACCTTGTCGAGCGGGAAGCCGCCCATCTTCCACGCCATCGTGCCGACTTTGGCGGTGCCAAGCAGCGCCTGGTCGATGTAGTGCAACACGTTGGGCGGCAGGCTCAGCTTGCTCGCCACCTGCGGCTGGATGTGCTTGATGACGTGGCCGGCGGGATCGATGATCGCCTTCCCGACTCGCGGCTCCCACAGCGTGCCGCCGTTGGAGATCGCGGCGTACCCGACCGCGAGCTGCAACGGCGTGAGCACGGTGTCGCCCTGGCCGATCGCGAAGTTGACGGCGTCTCCGGCGCTATAGCGCCACCCATCGGTGCAAAACTCGCGAGCGAACACGTGGATGTAGTCGTAGCCGCCTTGTTTGCCCAGCTTGCAATAGTAGGCCTTGTTGGCCTTCCAGTAGCTCAGTTTCCACTTGCGGTCGGCGATCCGCCCCGAGACTTCGCCGGGCAGATCTATGCCGGTTTGTTTGCCGAAGCCAAATGCTTTGGCGTTGTTGACCAATGGGTCGCTGATGTTGACGTTGGTCGAGCTGCCGCCTTCCTTGAGCCACTCGGAGTAGCCGACTCGGTAAAAGAACGTGTCGCACGACAACTGCAAGGCCTGGGCGAACGTGAGCATGCCGTATGCGGCGGACTCGTAGTTCTTGAAGACCCGATTGCCGACGGTGAACGACGACGAGCAGTCGAGCATGCTGTGGGTAGTGAAGCCGTGGGTCAGCGCCGCGGCGGTGGTGAACGGCTTGAACGTCGAGCCGGGGGCGAACAGGCCCTGCATCGGCCGGCTCAGCAATGGGGTTCCCGACGAGGTGCTGTAGAGCCGGTTGAGGTCGCTTTGGGTGATCCCGCCGACCCAGATGTTGGGGTTGTACGTCGGGTAGCTGGCCATCGCCACCAACCGACCGTTCTTGGCGTCCAGCACCACCACCGAGCCCGAGTCCGCGACGTACTTGCGATTGGTCACCGGATCGTAGGTCTGGCGCGCCTTGAGGATCGACCGGCGCAGCTCACCTTCGGCCACCGACTGCACCTTCGCGTCGATGCTGGTGACCAGCGTGTCACCGGGACGTGGTGGCGTGCGGCCGCTGGTGCCGAGCACCCGGCCCATCGAGTCGACCGACACCGAGTTGACCCCGGAAACGCCGCGCAGGTACTTGTCGTACTGGTACTCCAACCCGCTGCGGCCTACCAGCGACGTGGGATTCAGCGCCGAGTCGCCCCGCTGGTCGGCAGCCTTGAGCTCGCTGCCGGTGATTGACGAGATGTAGCCGAGCACCTGAGCGGCGTTTACGCCGTCGGGAGCCGGGTAGGCACGGACCTTCTGCGCCTCGGCCGTGACACCGGGATAGTCCTCCGCCCGCTCCAGAATCGACGCGGCAACCGCCTGACTGACATCGCTCGCGACCGGCACCGGTGCGTAGGGAGATCCGTTCCAGCACACCGGCGGGTCGGCCGCACCCGCTTCCCCACACATCTTGGTGCGTCGTGCCAGTGCGGCGTACGACAGTCCAAGGGTGTGGGCGAGCCTGCCGAACATCACATGCCGGGTCGAAGCGGCGAGCCGGTCGACCACGCTGCGGTCGACGGTGATCACCCATGACGTGCGGTTGGCCACCAGCGGACGACCTTCGTCGTCGACGATGAGACCGCGTGGGGCAGCGATGTCGACGGTGCGGACGGCGTTGCTCACCGCCGCCGCTTGGTAGGTGTCGCCGCTGACCACCTGCATGTACCACAGCCGGGCGAACAGCGTCAGGAACAACGAGAACACGATCACCTGGATGACGACCAGCCGCAGCCGCGAGGTGGTGCGCAACATCACTGTCACCAACGCTCAGCGGGCTCGAGCCGCCGGAAGATCATCACGACGAGCGGAATCACCAGCGGGCACAACAAGACGTCGTAGCCGACCGCGAGTGGGACCACGCTGAACACCGACGCCACGTTGACCGCCGGATCGCCCAGCACGATGCCGGTAAGCGCGTAGACCGACGTACCGATGAAGGCGCCGGCTGCCACAATGAAGACCGTGCCGATCGGCGATTGCTTTCCGTCGGGCTTGGCCAGCCCGGTGAGGTAACCCACGACGACGAACGCCAGCGCCCACCGGCCGGCGGTGTGATCGGCGGGTGGTGAAAGATCCAGCATCAACCCGGCCACGAAGCCGAGCAATGCGGCGTACGTCGGTCCGCGAACCAACGCTGCTGCGATCACGACGAGCAGGGCAAGATCGGGGACCACACCGTCGAGCGCGAAGTGGCTGAACACGCTCACCTGGAGCGCGATAGTGAGCACGATCAGCGCGCCGGCGACGGCCGCCCGAATCGTCGCGGTCATCGGCTGACCCGACTTGCCAGATCGGTATGCGTCGACTTCACGTGTGCCTTCGTGATCACGGCGACGACGTCGAGGGAGGAGAAGTCGACGTAGGGGCGCACCTGGGCCACCTGGGTCAACTCGGCAGGCGAGGAGTGAACTGCGACTACCGTGCCGATTGGGATGCCGGGGACGTAGGGCGCGTTGCCACGCGAGCCCCAGGTGAGAACCGGGTCACCCAGATGGGGCGACACGGTGTGGTCCACGAGGCTGAACGCGAGGGTGCCGTCGCCAGATACGTCGCCGCGCCCGTCGAGGAAGCCGAGCTCCATCGACTCACCCAGCCTGCCGCCGACGGTTGATTCGCTGTCGACGATGAGCAAGACGGTGGCGGTCGACGCGGTGGCAGCAACCACCCTGCCCACCAGCCCGTCGGCGTTGATCACGGTCAGGTCGGGCGCCACGCCATCGTTGGTGCCTGCGTCGATCGTGACGGTCCGTGTGAACGACTGGGCCGGGCCGAGCGCGACAACCTGCGCCGGCACGACACCGAAGCCGGACGTGCTGGCGAACTCGCTGATGCCTCGCATCTCGTTGCCGCGGTTGGCGTTGGCGCTGACGGCATGCAGCCGGGCGGCAAGGGCATGGTTCGTCGCCTGCAACGCGGCGTTTTGTTGCCGCAACGTCTTCACGTCACCGAAGTGATCGGGGATCTCGGTGAAGGGTCGCAGCGCCGAAGCCGCACCATCTTCGACGGGACCCATCACGCCGCCCACCGCCGTGCGCAAGGGCTGGACCGGGGAGCCAACCGATCCGTGTCGGGAGTCAACCGTGATGATGGTGACGCAGGCGAGCACGAGCAGCCCGATGGCGATCCGCGACCCCATTCGGTCGGGCCTCACGAGTGCTGCCGATTGGCCGGCCACCGGCTGCGGCGGGGATTGAGGTGCCTACGTCGCGGCATGTTTCAGCGCCTCGGCTCGGACACGAGCACCTGCTGGAGAGCGTCGAACTCCTCGACGCACTTGCCGGCCCCCAACGCCACCGAGTCGAGCGGTTCGTCGGCTACGTGCACCGGCATCCCGGTCTCGTGGCGGATCCGCTCGTCGATGCCGCCCAGCAGGGCACCGCCTCCAGTGAGCACGACGCCGCGGTCCATGATGTCGCCGGCCAACTCCGGCGGCGTCTTGTCGAGCGTCGTGCGCACCGAGTCGATGATGGCGTGCAGGGGCTCTTCGAGCGCCTGGCGCACTTCCGCCGAGGAGATGACGACATTGCGCGGCAGGCCACTGACCATGTCGCGGCCGCGGATCTCGGCTTCCGGCTCGTCGGGCAGCGGGAACGCTGAGCCGAGCGTGATCTTGATCTCCTCGGCGGTCCGCTCGCCGAGCATCAGGGAGTACTCCTTCTTCATCCAGTTGATGATCGCCTGGTCGAGGTCATCGCCCGCGGTGCGAATCGACTGGCTGGTGACGATCCCGCCCAAGCTGATCACGGCGACCTCGGTAGTGCCGCCGCCGATGTCCACGATCATGTTGCCGGTGGCTTCGTGGACCGGTAGGCCAGCGCCGATCGCCGCGGCCATCGGCTCCTCGATGATGTAGACCCGTCGGGCGCCGGCCTGGTAACCGGCTTCCTTGACGGCACGCTGCTCGACGGCGGTGATGCCCGACGGCACACAAATGACGAGCCGTGGTCTCGCGAAATAGCGGCGTCGGTGCACCCGCCGGATGAAGTAGCGAAGCATCTGCTCGGTGGCCTCGAAGTCAGCGATCACGCCGTCCTTCAGCGGCCGGATCGCCGTGATGCTGTCGGGGGTGCGGCCGATCATCCGTTTGGCCTCGGAGCCGACGGCCAAGACCTCACGTGTCTGCGCGTTCATCGCCACCACAGAGGGCTCGTTGAGCATGACCCCACGGCCTCGCACGTAGACCAACGTGTTGGCGGTGCCCAGGTCAACCGCCATGTCACGGCCGATGATGCTGGTGGCCATCTGCTCGACCCAACCCCTTCCGGGAGTCTGACCTCGTGCCACGTCACGGCTCCATCAGCCCGCGGCAAACATGCCAGCCCAGCGTAAGCGCGAGGCACTCGCAGATCAGGGCGACACTTCGAGGTGTCCCCCAGGTTTTCTGGCGAGATTGCACCGCATTCACGCGGGTTGAGGTGGTCGCATTGACGATGGTTGAGGCCGCCGCATCGACCTCCCGGCGCTGCCTGCAATGCGGGCGACACGCGGTGGACACGCCGAACGAGTCGGCAGATTTTCCGCTATTCACGGCCGTATGGAGTGGCGGCTGGCGCGCAGTCCCGCTCTTCGCCGGCCAGATTGAATGGCGGCTGGCGGGGAGGCGTACAGATACCTGGATCAGGTTCGGGCGGAGTGACGGCTCCGGAACACGGCAGCCTTCACGCGGTTTTGGCAGGAGGTGGAGCAGAAGCGTTTGGCGCCGTTACGGGACGCGTCGACGTACACGCGATCACATCGGATGGCCTCGCACACCCCGAGCCTGCCCACGAAGTCGCTGCCGATGGCCAGTGCCAGACCCGAGGCGAACCCAGCCGCCCAGCCGATCGCAACAGAGTCGTCTTTGCCGTGGAAGTGCAGGCTCCATCCATCAGGCTCGTAGTAGTCCAGCTGCGGGCGGGCACCGGTCTCGACGAGCAGCTGGTTGACCTGCCACGCCGCCAACGCAAGATCACCGATCGCGACGCTCTCGAACACCGTGCGCAACCTGGCGGCCGTCTCCGTGAGGCTCTCGCCATCGCGAGCCGTCACCACTGGTCGTCCTCCGACTGGGCCGTCACCGGCCAGCAAATCAGCCACGACTCGCTGCCGCTCGTTCGAGGTCGGGGGCTGATAGGCGTTGCCCTGCTTCTCTCCCGGTGTCAAGGCGTTCGCCAACCGGGCCGCGGTGTGGCTCACCATATACAGATGACTGTCGAATCGCATTTGACCAGTCACACCCTTTGGTTTAGTGTTCGTACCTGGCCATAGCATATTCGTCCGTTATTGGAGCGTTCACTTGCAGGCTGGTGACACATACGTCGCTGCGGAACCGGCTGATCCGTCTCCCCTGCGCCGGTCGCTGTAGCCGGCGGTCTGGGCGCACATGCCTCGAGACGTCTGGCTTCTCGTGGCCGCTCGTGCGGTCAACCGACTCGGAGCATTCACGTTGCCGTTTCTCGCGGTGCTGTTGACGCAGCGTTTCGGAGCCTCGATAACGCGAGCGGGTTTGGTGGTGGCGCTCTTCGGCGTGGGAACCATCCGCTCCCGGCTCGTCGGTGGCCCCCTTGCTGACCGGTTCGGCCGGCGTACGACGATCGTTGCCGGGCTATGCGGATGTGCGCTCGGCCAACTCCTCGTCGCCGGATCGGGCACGTTGGTTCAGGCGGCTGGGGCGACCGTCGTCCTCGGTCTGGCGTTCGAGATCTACGAGGCTCCGAGTCAGGCCATGATCGCTGACGTCGTCTCGCCGGCCGACCGCCCCGCGGCGTACGGGCTGATGGCCGCGGCGCTCGCCTTGGCCGGGATGGCGGCAGGCCTCATAGCGCTTGGCGTAGGGGGGCTCGATCTGCGGCTTCTGTTCGTAATGGATGCCGCCACCTGTCTCGTGTGTGCCGCCATGGTCCGGATCACCTTGCCACCGGCGTCCGGCGCGGGACCGGGGTCGCGCGCCAACCATGGCAGGTCGAACGACGTAAGAGCGCGAGTTCTAAGCCCGTGGCGCGACCGGCTGTTGCTCATGCTGGCGTTGAGCGGCACCGGCTTCGCGATGATCTATTTCCAGATCATGGTGACGTTGCCGCTGACACTGGTCGAGCGCGGGCTCGCCGCGGATCAGTTCGGCGTGTTGCTGACAGTCTCGGCCCTCCCCGTCATCGGGGGGCAACCGGTTCTTGGCCTGGCATGGCTGCGCGATCAGGGCCCGACCGCGGCGATGGTGACCGGCTATCTCCTGTGTGCGGTGGGCCTGCTCGGCTGCGGGTTCGCGTCGTCTCTCGTCGGTTTCGTCGCGGCGACCGTCGTCTTGAGTCTCGGTGACCTGGCGTTGCTCGGCCGCGCTACCGCTCTGGTCTCGACCATCGCACCCGGCTCTTCCCTCGGCCGATACCTCGCGGTTTATGGGCTCAGCTGGGGCGTGGCAGGGGTGGTGACTCCGGTGGTCGGCACCGAGGCGCTGTCGCGACTCGGGGTCAGTTGGTTGTGGACCGGCTTCGCGTCGCTGAGTCTGGCGCTGGCGGTGGCACAACTGCTCCTGAGGCCCGCATTGGTACGCCGCCTTGGCTCGCCCCGCGGCTGACTCGCTTGCGTCTGGCCCAGTGCGCGCTATCGCGCACGGGGCGAGATGTTGCACCAGAACCCGCGTCATAGGCTGGCCGCATGATCGGAAGGGAATCTGCTCACCTCCGTTCAGGTTTCTAGTGGCATCAATGCCTCAGCGCCAAGTGACTCAGGTTCAAGCCGACAGCGTCGAGGCTCTCCGCGACATTGACGATCGGTTCGTGCGCTGGCAGGTCGATCCGGCCGGCATCGGCGCCGTATGGCGGAGAGGCAATGCGCTGGTGTTGAGCCAGACGCTGGATCATCACGGTGCGCCGGTGCTCGGTCCGACACTGCTCGCGATGGGCGGCGCCGACGAGGTGCGGCCACTGCTTGAAGCGGCGGCCGCGCAGATCGGCGTACCACCGCTTCGGCTGACGATCAACGGGCAGGCCCGCGAGGCGTTGCCCTCGTGGTGGCAGTACGCCGAACCGCCGCGTGTCTGGGACTGGATGTGGACAGATGAGCAACCGCCTCGACAACCGGGCGAAGAGTCAGTGACTGCGCTTCCCGACGACGCCGGATCACGACGTGACATCAACGGTCTGCTGGACCTGGCGAACCCCGCCAGCCATGGACGGCCCGGCGAACAGCGGACGCTGGCCTGGGTCGGCGTACGTGATGTCCAGGGCAGGCTCGTCGCCACCGGGGTCGTGACGCGGCTTGCTGGTGGCGCGGCTCATCTGCGCGGCGTCGCCACGTTACCGGCGATGCGTGGACGCGGCCTTGGCGCTGCGGTCAGCGCCCGGTTGTCGCGAATCGGGCTGGCCGCATGTGGGGGACGCTGCAGTCTGGGCGTCTATTCCGACAACACCTCGGCGATCCGCATCTATCGCCGGCTTGGCTACCGACACCTCCACACTTTCGTCAGCGGGACGGTTGAACTCTCGGGCAAGTGATGGACAGCTCGCACCCGGTCAGAGGTCGGGAAACCAGAGCGCGATCTCGCGCTTGGCAGACTCTTCGGAGTCCGAGCCGTGGACGAGGTTCTCCCGGTTGGACAGGCTCAGGTCACCTCGGATCGTGCCCGGCTCCGCCTTGCGGCCGTCGGTCGCGCCGTTGATAGCGCGCACGACCTCGACCGCCTCGTCGCCTTCGAGCACTGCCGCCACCAACGGCCCACTGGTGATGAACGCCCGCAACGGCGGGTAGAAGTCCCGCTCGAGATGTTCCGCGTAGTGGCGGTCGGCAAGTTCCGGACCGATCGTGCGCTGCTCCAAGGTCACGATCCGCAGCCCCTTGGCCTCGAACCTGGCGAGCACGTTGCCCACCAAACCGCGCCGTACGGCGTCGGGCTTGAGCAAGAGGAGGGTGCGCTGCGACATGGGGAGCAGCCTAACCCGCAGCTTGCTCGCGCTCGATCTTCCTGCCCAGCAGGTACGCCGCCGTCCACAGCGACCCGAAGACGAGACCGAGCACCAACATCGCCGGTATCACGATCCCGAGTGCCAGCGCCGCCACCTGGAGCACGAATCCGGCATAGTAAGCCCACTCGAGACGCAACAGCCCGGCGATCACCAGGGTGGCGACGGCCAGACCGAGACCGATCGACAACGAGGCCGCCGTGTTGACGTGCTCGACTGCGATCAGCACCAGGCTTGACAAGCCGAGCACGATGCACTCGAAGCCGAGCACCGAGGCGCACATCATCCGGCGGGGCGAACGCATCAGCGGCCGCCGCCAAGCAGCGACCTGGCCTCACCCGCGGTGATCACCGAGCCGGTGACCAGCACCCCTCCACTACCTATGCCGACACCCGATCCTTCGACAAACTCCGCCTCGGCGAGGCAGATCGCCCGCTCGAGGGCGTCGTCGAGTCGGCCGACCACCTCGACTCGGTCAGGGCCGAACACATCCCGGGCAACGTCAGCCAGCTTGTGTGCGTCCATCGCCCGCGGTGTGGAGTTCTGAGTGCATACGATCGCGGCCATAATCGGTTCGTAGGCCGCCAGGATGCCCTCGACATCCTTGTCGGCCATGATGCCCACGACGCCGATCAGCGGCGAGAACGCGAAGGCTTCGGACACCGCCTCCGCGCTGGCCAGGGCGCCATGGGGGTTGTGGGCCGCGTCGAGGACGACAGTGGGCGAGCGGCCTACGATCTCCAGCCGTCCAGGGGAGCTGACCTGGGCTAACGCCTCGCGCACCACCTCCACATCGAGACCGCCCTCGAACGCCTTGCCGCCCGCGAATGCCTCCACCGCGGCCACCGCGCAGGCCGCGTTCTGCGCTTGGTAGGCGCCATGCAGCGGCAGGAAAACATCGGCGTACGTCGCACCGAGACCCTGGACGGTCATTAGCTGGCCGCCAACCGCCGCCGCCCGGTCGACGACCCCGAACTCCAGACCCTCCCGAGCCACCGTCGCGCCCACCTCGACGATCCGTCGCAACAAAACTTCGGTGGCGTCAACCGGTTGCTGCGCCAAGACGGCGAAACTGCCAGGCTTGATGATCCCGGCCTTTTCCACGGCGATCGCGCCAGGCGAGTCGCCCAGGTATCGCTCATGGTCGACGCCGATGGGCGTGACGACTGCGACCGCTGCGTCCGCGATCGTGGTGTTGTCCCAGGTGCCCCCAAGCCCGACCTCGAGCACTGCCGCATCCACCGGCGCGTCCGCGAACGCTGCAAAGGCCATCGCGGTGATGACTTCGAAGAACGACAGCGGGGGGGTGCTGGACCTGTCCACGATTTCCGCGTACGGCGACACTTCGGCGTACAACTCGACGAATCGCTCGGGGCTTACGGGCTCGCCGTCGATGCAGATCCGCTCGGTCATCGACTCCAGATGCGGACTGGTGAAGCGGCCGGTGCGCAACGCCAGGGCACGCAGCAAAGCGTCGATCATCCGGGAGGTGGAAGTCTTGCCGTTGGTGCCGGTCAACTGGATCACCGGATAGGCACGCTGCGGTTGACCCAGCAGATCGCAAAGCGCCGCGATCCGGTCAAGCGTCGGGTCGATCCGCGTCTCCGGCCAACGAGACAGCAGGGCCCGCTCGACTTGGCGAAATTTCGAAGCACTGACCGGGGGTTGGGGCATTGGCGCCGAGTCTAGTTTGCTCCTGCGACTTCGCTGGCTCTGGCTCCTGACCTGATCCGTCTGCGGTTCGCGCAGCTGTCAGGCGGCGTACCCGCAGACGGATTGGCTGTCGGCGCAGACGCATAAGCTCATCAGCATGGATTGGAAACTTGAGGTTGTTCCTATTCCCGTCACCGACGTCGACCGCGCCAAGGCCTTCTACGTCGACCAAGTGGGCTTCAACGCTGACCACGACCACCAGGTCGCCGAATCGTTGCGGTTCGTGCAGCTGACGCCGCCGGGATCGGCATGCTCGGTGGTGCTCGGCACTGGCATCACCGAGATGGCTCCCGGCTCACAGCGGCGACTCATGGTCGTCGTAGCAGACGTCGAGGCGGAGCGCCGTCGCCTCCTCGACCGCAGAGTCGACGTCAGTGAGGTCGACTTTCAGCCCTGGGGTTCATTCGTCTACTTCGACGACCCTGATGGCAATGGCTGGTCGTTGCAGCAACCGCCTTCCCGCTCCTGACGCGATCGTCCGCGGCTGCGCGGATGTTGCACTCGGCACTTACGTGGCAACCGCAGGCGAATCGGCGTACTTCTGGAGTCACTGCGGTTGCACGGTGCTGCTGGCGTCTTCTCGCGGCGACGAGTCCCAATGCGGCGTAGCGGATCTGGGGTGCTGCTGCGAGCAGCTGATGGGCCATGGGCACGGCCACCGGCGCGAGCGCGACAACGCCAGAACTGGTTCGCGCCGGATGTCCCGACCACCGTAGGATTTCCAGCTATGGCAGACTCCCCTCCCACCCAGTCACCCGACACGTCGACCGCCAACCGCGGCGCGGTCGTCGTACCGGAGCGACCGGCGCTGGAGGGCTTGGAGGCCAAGTGGGCAGCGATCTGGGAGCGTGACGGCACCTACCGCTTCGACCGGGAAAAGTCCCGAGGGCAGATCTACTCGATCGACACCCCACCGCCGACCGTCTCGGGTTCGCTGCACATAGGCAGCGTGAGCTCCTACTCCCACACCGACCTGATCGCCCGCTTCCAGCGGATGCGCGGGAAGGAAGTCTTCTATCCGATGGGATGGGACGACAACGGGCTGCCCACCGAGCGCCGGGTTCAGAACTTCTTCGGGGTGCGTTGCGACCCCTCGGTCCCCTACAACGCCGCCTTCACCCCCCCGGACAAGCCAGACACCAAACACCAGTTGTCGATCAGTCGCGGCAACTTCATCGAGTTGTGCGAGCGCCTCACAGCCGAGGACGAGAAAGCGTTCGAGGACCTTTGGCGGACGTTGGGCCTTTCCGTTGACTGGTCACTGCTCTACACCACGATCAGCGATTCCACTCGAGCCGTTTCGCAGCGAGGCTTCCTGCGCAACCTGGCTCGCGGTGAGGCGTACCAGGCCGACGCACCCACGCTCTGGGACGTCACGTTCCAAACCGCGGTGGCGCAGGCCGAGCTCGATGCCCGCGAATATCCCGGCCACTACTACCGGGTGGCCTTCCATGGCCCCGACGGGCCGGTCCACGTTGAGACGACCCGGCCAGAGCTAATCGGCGCCTGTGTCGCGCTGATCGCGCACCCAGATGACGAGCGCTATCAACCAATGCTCGGTACGTCGGTCCGCTCGCCACTGTTCGATGTCGAGATCCCGGTGCTGGCCCATCCCGCGGCCGAACCCGCCAAGGGCGCCGGCATCGCGATGTGCTGCACGTTCGGTGACCTGACTGACGTGCAGTGGTGGCGGGAGCTGCAGCTTTCGGTGCGGGTCATCATCGGCCGGGACGGGCGCATCCTGGGCGAAACGCCCGATTGGTTCGCCAGCGCCAGCAGCCGGGCGGCGTACCAGCAGCTCGCCGGCAAAACTGCCTTCGGTGCCCGCGAACAGATTGCCGCAATGCTGAGCGAGGCGGGTGCTCTCGACGGCGAGCCGAAGCCGACCCAGCGGATGACGAACTTCTATGAGAACGGCGACAAGCCGCTCGAGATCGTGGCGACTCGCCAGTGGTACATCACCAACGGTGGCCGCGATGAGGCTCTGCGCAAGGCGCTGATCGCCCGCGGTGACGAGATCGTCTGGGCCCCGGCGTTCATGCAGCACCGCTTCACGAACTGGATCAAGGGCCTGCACGGTGACTGGCTGATCTCCCGTCAGCGGTTCTTCGGGGTGCCGATTCCGGTGTGGTATGCCCTCGACGCCGCCGGTGAGCCGACGTACGACGTGCCACTGGTGCCAACCGAGGATCAACTGCCTGTCGACCCAGCCACCCAAGCACCCGCTGGGTACGACGAGGCGCAGCGCGGCATCCCCGGCGGCTTCGTCGGCGACCCCGACATCATGGACACCTGGGCGACCTCGTCGTTGACCCCGCAGATCGCCGGTCGTTGGGAGACCGATCCCGACTTGTTCGAGCGGGTCTTTCCGATGGACTTGTGCACGCAGGCGCACGAGATCATCCGGACGTGGCTGTTCTCACGGGTGGTCAGGTCACACCTTGAGCATGACTGCGTGCCATGGACGCACGCGATGATCTCCGGGTTTGTGGTCGACCCCGATCGCAAGAAGATGAGCAAGTCGAAGGGCAATGCCGTTGTCCCCAGCGATGTGCTCGAACAGTTCGGGTCCGACGCCGTGCGGTGGCGTGCCGCGATGTCCCGGCCGGGCCTTGACTCGCCGTTCGACGAGAGCCAAATGAAGGTCGGTCGGCGGTTGGCGGTGAAGGTGCTCAACGCCTCGAAGTTCGTGCTCGGCCTGGGTCTGAGCCCAGCGGGCGACGACCTGGACGCGATCGTGCGCCCGCTCGACCGGGCGATGATCCGGTGGCTGCGTCAGGTAGTGGACGAGGCGACCGAGGCGTTTGAGCGCTATGACTACACCACGGCGCTGGAGTCCACCGAGCGGTTTTTCTGGACGTTCTGCGACGACTACCTCGAGCTGGTCAAGGAGCGTGCGTACGGCGCCCGAGGCGACGCACCCGCTGCGTCTGCTCGTGCCGCGCTCGCGGCCGCCCTTTCGGTGCAACTGCGGCTGTTCGCGCCGATCCTGCCGTTCGTGACCGAGGAGGTGTGGTCGTGGTGGCGGGACGGTTCGATCCACCGGGCGCCTTGGCCGGACGTCGACATCGACTTGGCGTGCGCACCGCACGACCCGGACGTGCTCGACGCGACCGCCGCCGGGACCGGGGAGCCTGGCGGCGTGCTCGACGCGACGGCCGCGGCGTTGTCCGGCGTGCGCGGGGCCAAGTCTCGCGCCAGGGTAAAGATGCGCACCGAGGTGACCAAGGCGACGATCAGCGGCCCGGCCGAACGACTGAGGCTGGTCGAGCTAGCCCTCGATGACTTGAAAGCCGCGGGCCGCATCACCGGCGACGTCGCATTCTCCGCCATTCACGACTCAACCGAGATCACCGTCACGGCCGACCTCGCCGAAACACCAGCTTGATCGCCACCCTTCCGGTGGTCGCGAACTCCTGGCACGAAACTGAACCGCCCACCTCTGAGCGGGTCACATTCACGGTGGTGAGGAGGCCGCCTTCGGCGGCCGTCTCGAAACCACACTTGGTCGGGCGGTGGTTTCGAGACGCTCACTTCGCTCGCTCCTCAACCACCGGGGCCACGTCGAGCGCCCGAAAGCGGCCAGTAACTGAGACACGGTGAAGGCGCCACGCCGATCGGCGGGGCGACGTACGCTCAAGGAGTGAGCCAGATCGCAGCGGTGCACCCGGTGTTGCCCCCGTTCCAGTACTCCCAAGAGGAGATCACCGAGCGGTTCGCCGAGGCCTGCCTCCCCGACCGCGACAAGCAAGCGTTGTTGCGGCGGGTGCACTCCAGCGCCGCGGTCACCACCAGGCATCTGGCGGTGCCGATCGAGCAATACGCATCGTTTGAGCATTTCGGTGCGGCCAATGACGCCTTCATCGACGCGGCCCTAGAGCTCGGCTCCGAAGCTTTGCGAGGGGCGTTGAAGGATGCCGAGCTCGACCCGGCTGACATCGACGTGATCGTGTGGACGTCGACCACCGGGCTCGCCGTACCTTCGATGGATTCCCGGATCGCGGCCCACGTCGGCCTGCGACCGGACGTCGAGCGCGTCCCGCTGTTCGGGCTAGGGTGTTTGGCAGGCGCCGCCGGAATCGCGCGCTTACACGACCTGCTCCGCGGTGCGCCCGGCAAGATTGGTGCGCTGGTGTCCGTCGAGTTGTGCTCGCTCACCTTGCAACGTGACGACCCGTCGACCGCCAACCTGGTGGCAAGCGGGTTGTTCGGCGACGGCGCGGCCGCGGTTATCATGGTCGCCGATGAAGGGACGCCGACGCGCGGGCCAATCGTGCGGGGAAGCCGATCACACCTGTACCCAGACAGCCAGCGGGCGATGGGCTGGGACATCGGCGCATCCGGCCTGAAGATTGTGCTGGGCGTCGAGGTGCCCGATCTAGTCAGCACCTATCTGGCAGACGACGTCAAGGGCTTCCTCGCGGACTTTGACCTGTCGAAGGATGACATCACAGCCTGGGTCGCGCACCCCGGCGGCCCCAAGGTCTTGCAGGCGGTCCAACGGTCCCTCGATCTCACCCGTGCGGATCTGGACGTGACGTGGCGGTCGTTGCAGCGCATCGGCAACCTCTCCTCCGCGTCGGTCCTGCATGTCCTGCGCGACACCTTGGACACTCGAAAGCCGCCACCTGGATCGGCTGGCCTGCTGTTCGCGATGGGTCCCGGTTTCAGCGCAGAGCTCGTGCTGCTGCGTTGGTGACCTGATGGTTTGGTACATCGCTCTCATCTGCGCGGTGGCCCTCGAACGAGTCGCGGAGCTCGTCGTCTCTACCCGCAACCGCTCGTGGAGCATGGTGCGTGGCGGCCGGGAGTTCGGGGCCGCTCACTATCCCGTGCTGGTGGTATTGCATACCGGGCTGCTCGTGGGGTGCCTGGTGGAAGTGCTGGTGGCGCATCGTCCGTTCGTGCCGGCGCTCGGGTGGACGATGCTTGGCCTCGTCGTTGCCGCCCAGGCGCTGCGCTGGTGGTGCATCCACACCCTGGGACACCGGTGGAACACCCGGGTGATCATCGTCGACCTCCCCCTCGTGACTCGCGGGCCGTATCGCTTGATCCGGCACCCCAACTATGTTGCGGTGGTTATGGAAGGAGTGGCGCTGCCGTTGGTGCACACCGCATGGATGACCGCTGTGGCGTTCACCGTGCTCAACGCCGGCATGCTCGTCGTACGGATCAAGACCGAGAACGCCGCACTCCGCTCCATCCGGCCAGATTCGTCTGTAACCGTCTCGCGGAAATAACCCGCAGAGCCACAGACGAATCGAAGATACGTTGTGTCGCCCAGGGCGGCACTCCCGCACGGGCACTGCCTCAGTTAGGCGGACTTCTTCTTCTTGGTGGGCTCCACCCGGGGGACCAGGGTGGGGTTGACGTTGTCGCAGACGACCTCGCGCGTGACCACGACCTTGGCGATGTCCTCACGCGACGGCACGTCGTACATCACGTTGAGGAGCACCTCCTCCAAGATGGCGCGTAGACCTCGCGCGCCGGTGCCACGCAACATCGCCTGGTCGGCGATTGCCTCGATCGCATCCTCGGTGAACTCCAGATCGACGTTGTCAAGCTCGAAGAGCTTTTGGTATTGCCTGGTCAAGGCGTTGCGAGGCTCGCTGAGGATGCGCACGAGGTCGGGCTCGTGGAGTTTGTCGACGGTCGCGATGACCGGCAATCTGCCGACGAACTCGGGGATCAGCCCAAACTTCAAGAGATCTTCCGGCCGCACCTCCGCGAAGACTTCGTCGAGCTCGCCCTCAACGGGCAGCTCGGCGGTGAAACCGAGCGTCTTCTTGCCGGCCCGTTGCTCGATGATGTGCTCCAAGCCCGCGAAGGCACCGCCGACGATGAACAGGATGTTTGTGGTGTCGATCTGAATGAACTCTTGATGCGGATGCTTGCGGCCACCCTGGGGCGGCACCGAGGCCGTGGTGCCCTCGAGGATCTTCAACAGCGCTTGCTGGACGCCCTCCCCGGACACGTCGCGGGTGATCGACGGGTTTTCGGACTTGCGGGCGACCTTGTCGATTTCGTCGATGTATATGATGCCGGTCTCGGCCTTCTTGACGTCGTAGTCGGCGGCCTGGATCAGCTTGAGCAGGATGTTCTCGACGTCCTCGCCGACGTAACCGGCCTCAGTCAGCGCGGTAGCGTCGGCGATGGCGAACGGCACGTTGAGCATTCGAGCCAACGTCTGGGCGAGGTAGGTCTTGCCGCAACCGGTTGGCCCGATCATCAAGATGTTGGACTTGGCGAGCTCGACGAGCTCGTCCCTGCCAACGCCGACACCGCCACCCACCCCATTGCCGCCGCCGTTGCGTCGACCTGCCGCGGTGGGACCGGCTTGGACCCGCTTGTAGTGGTTGTAGACGGCCACCGCCAGCGTTTTCTTCGCCGCGTCTTGGCCGATGACGTAGCCGTTGAGGAACTCGTAGATGTCTCGTGGCTTCGGCAACTCGTCGAGGCCGAGCTCCGTGCTCTCCGAGAGCTCCTCCTCGATGATCTCGTTGCACAAGTCAATGCACTCATCACAGATGTAGACGCCGGGGCCGGCAATCAGCTTCTTGACCTGCTTTTGGCTCTTTCCGCAAAAAGAGCACTTCAACAGGTCTCCGCCATCTCCGATGCGTGCCACCCTCGGCGTCTCCTTGTCATCGGATCACAATGCCTCACGCACCGCGACCTCTGGTCCAGTGTTGACGGTACCGGCCCGCACCGTCAACAGTAGGGATCTCGAACTAGGCTTTGACCAGTGTCGCCTTCTGGGACTCCAGCACCTGGTCGATCAAGCCGTACTCGATGGCCTGCTCAGCGGTCAGGATCTTGTCCCGCTCAATGTCGCGGGTGACGTCCTCGATTGACCTGCCGGTGTTGTCGGAGATCATCTGCTCCAACAGGGAGCGCATCCGCAAGATCTCGTTGGCCTGGATCTCGATGTCGCTGGCCTGGCCGTAGCTGCCCTCGGTGTAGGGCTGGTGGATCAGGATGCGACTGTTCGGCAACGCGAGCCGCCTGCCTTTCGTGCCAGCCGCAAGGATGACGGCTGCCGCGGACGCCGCCTGGCCGAGGCAGACGGTCTCGATCTCGGGCTTGAGGTAGCGCAGCGTGTCGTAGATCGCGGTCAGCGCGGTGAACGAGCCACCGGGTGAGTTGATGTAGATGCTGATGGTTCGCTCGGGATCCATCTGCTGCAGACAGAGCAACTGCGCCATCACCGCGTTGGCGATGTCGTCGCTGATCGGGGTGCCGAGGAAGATGATGCGATCCTCGAAGAGCTTCGCGAACGGGTCGATGCGCCGCACGCCGTACGACGTCCGCTCTTCCCACTGCGGGATGTAATACTCGGCGCGCGGGTTGATGGTCATTCGAACCTCCCCTTGGGTCCCTCGTCCTTGCCTGCAGAGACCTCGGTGTCTTGGGCGACCACATGGTCGATGAAGCCGTAATCCTTGGCTTGCTCCGAGGTGAACCAACGATCGCGGTCGGCGTCGCGCTCGACCTGTTCGAGGCCTTGGCCGGTGTGCTCTGAGATCAGCCTGAAGAGGACGTTCTTGATGTACAAAGACTGCTCGGCCTGGATCTTGATGTCGGAGGCGGAGCCGCCGAGACCGCCAGACGGCTGGTGCATCATGATCCTGGCATGTGGCAACGCATAACGTTTGCCCTTGGCTCCGGCACACAGCAGGAACTGGCCCATCGAGGCGGCCAGACCCATGCCGACGGTGGCGACGTCGTTGGAGACGTATCGCATCGTGTCGTAGATGGCCATCCCCGCATCGACGGAGCCGCCTGGGGAGTTGATGTAGAGGAAGATGTCGCGGCGCGGGTCTTCGGCGTTGAGCAACAGCATCTGGGCGCAGATCGCGTTGGCGTTTTCGTCCTTGACCTCAGAGCCAAGGAACACGATGCGTTCCTTGAGCAACCGCTGGTAGATGTGGTCGTCGAGTCCGGCGCCGTTGGAGCCGCCGTTCATCTCGATGGTAGTGGAGTCGTTGGGATTCACCTGACCGACACTAGCGGTCAGCCGAGCCAAAGCCACGGGTGTCCGGCCCTGTTCGCCCACAGCGCAGACCCCGGCTCTGCGGCCGAGAACCCACCGATCAAGGCCGGACCGGCTGGAACAACAACTCGTGATCTGCTGGCAGCAGCCGAGTGAACAAGGACCACAGCATGGTGGGATACGTGGCGGTCTCCCCGCCCTGCTCGATACTTCGGCCAGACCTGCAGTAGCGCCACTCCTGATTCTCTGGTGTGCTTGGCTGATATCGGCGGGAAGCGAAGCCGACGAGGACGGGAGAAGGCGTTGTCGCACTACGAGTGTTCGACCCGGTCGCTGTCGGACCGCCCGACGGCTCATCGCGGACCGCTCCGGAGGTGGCGACTGGCGGTGTCGGCCTTAGCGGCCGGTGCCCTGACGCTCGCCACCACCGGCGCGGCCGTCGACTCAGCAACGGCTGTCGACTCGGCAACGGCCGCCGACCACGGTGGACAGCCACAGTGGCAACTGGATCCAGCGTTTGGCAACGGCGGCCTGGTCACCACGGGCTTCCCGGTCCCCGACGCACGAACCGCGTGGGCGTACGACAGCGTCGTCTCGCCCGACGGCCGTATCGTCGTCGTCGGGCCGGTCACGGGCAAACGCGACTACGAAACCGCGGCGGCAGCCCGCTACCTGCCGAACGGTAGCCTCGACTCGTCGTTCGACGGGGACGGTCGCGCGCTGATCGGGCCGCACGCCCTGTTTACGCCAGTCGCGGTCGCCTTACAGGACATCGGCGGCCAGCACAAGATCCTGATGGCGGTCGCCACGACGTACGTGAAGCCGTATCGCTACCGCTGCTCGGTGATCAGGCTGAACTCGAACGGGAGCCTCGACACCAACCACGATGGCGACCCGGCCGTCACATTCGGGCACGACGGCATCAAGGTGTTGGAGTTTCCGCACAACTCAGGCTTCTGCGCCGGCATGGCCGTCCAACCGGATGGGAAGATTGTCGTCACCATCGAAGCGGGCGGTAACGGCGGGGATGTCGGTGTCGCCAGGCTCACCCGCAACGGCGCCCTCGACCCAGGTTTCGGCACCGACGGTGAAGTGACGATCCAGGCTCCCGGCTACCAGATCCCGCAGCCGGTCGCCCTTCAACCTACGGCAGGGGGGTCACCGCGGATCGTGGTAGGCGGCCTGGTCTCCCGTAGCCACGGCTACGACTGGGCGCTTTGGCGGTTGGGAGCAAACGGCGCGCTGGACACGACGTTCGGAAACAACGGTGATGTGTGACTTGACAAACCCAAATCGTTCACGTATATTTGGATCATGGCAAAGCAGGAGTTTTCGATCCCCGCGCTGGTGAAGCGACTCGACAGCGAACCTGCCGCGTACAAGATGCTGGAAGAGCTGCGCTGGGGCGCCGAGCCCGCCTGCCCCCACTGCGGCGTGATCGGGAAGCACTACTTCCTCAAGCCTTCGAACGGCACCAGCCGCAAGACGCGGACGGGCACTCAGTCCGAGCGGCGCGTCTGGAAGTGCTCAGCCTGCCGCAAGCAGTTCTCGGTCCTGACCGGCACGATCTTCCACGGCACCAAGATTCCCCTCCGCACTTGGCTCTTCGTCGTGTTCGAGATGTGCGCCAGCAAGAACGGCGTCTCAGCCCGCGAGATTGAGCGCAAGTACGACCTAACCCCCAAAACGGCATGGTTCATGCTGCACCGCATCCGTGAGGCCATGAAGCGGGAGCCACTGGTCAGCCTGCTCAGCGGCACCATCGTCGCGGACGAGACGTGGATCGGCGGCAACCCCAAGAACAGGCACCGCACGACCAAGGGCAAGCAGGGACTCACGGACAAGCAGCCCGTGTTCTCCCTGATCCATAAAGAGTCCGGCACAGTGCGCTCCAAGGTGGTCCCCAACGTCACCGGAGGCACCCTGCCAGCCGCGCTCCGCGAGGTTGTGGACACCGCTTCGAGCACCCTTCACACCGACTCGGCGCATGCCTACATCCTCGTGGGCCGCGAGTTCGCTGACCACGGCTCCGTAAACCACACGGAGGGCGAGTACGTCCGCGACGGCATCAGCACCAACGCCGCAGAGGGCTACTTCTCGCAGTTGAAGCGGTCGCTCGACGGCACGCAGCACCACGTCAGCGTCGAGCACTTGCCCCGCTACCTGGCCGAGCACGACTTCCGCTACACGACGCGGGACATGAACGACAGTGAGCGGATGCGGATCGTCATGGACACCACTGGCGCACGGCGTCTGTCGTACAAGCCACTGATCGAGAGCGGCCCCGTACGGCAGATCACTGAGGCCGAGATTGACGCCTGCATGTGAGGCGCATCGCTCTAAGGATGCCGTCTTGCCTCACGTCAAGATGTCCGGGAAAGTTTGACGCTTGCCTCACGTGGAATGTCCGGATGGTGGTCAGGCTGCGGGTCGGGTGCCTTGGGTGCGGGCAGCGGCGAGGTCGATCAGTTGCTT
>JBPCQA010000030.1:0-24877 GCA_050998615.1 Nocardioidaceae bacterium | reverse complement strand
CAGCAACGAGGACCTGGACTGGGTCGCCCAACAACTCAACGACCGACCCCGCAAGCGACTAGCGTTCAAGAAGCCGATCGAACTCATCGGCGACCTGCTGTTGCGCTGACCGCCAGAATCCGCCGTCTGCGGCGAGTGACGTGGCAGAGTTTCCTTGCAGGCTGTAAGCAACTGACCGAGAGGCGAGTGTCGCCGGTGCGTGTGTGGCATGACCTGACGCAGATCGACCCGAGCCTAGGCCCGTCTGTCGTCACGATCGGGAACTTCGACGGCGTGCATTTGGGTCATCGCCATGTGATTGATCGGGCGCGGGGCTTAGCCGCTGAGCGAGGTGGTCTTCCTGTCGTCGCGATCACCTTCGATCCCCATCCGATGAAGGTGATCCGACCTGACAAGGCACCCCAGCCGTTGACCTCCGTCGACGCTCGAGTTGCGTTGCTAGGCGAGGCGGGCGTGGACGCGGTGTTGGTCTTGAACTTCACCTCCGCCCTTGCCGACCTGGCCGCTGAGGACTTCGCAAACCACATCGTCTTCGAGGCGCTGCACGCCAATGCGGTCGTGGTGGGCGAGAACTTCCGATTCGGACATCGGGCCCTGGGGGATGTCGAGATGCTTACCAAGCTCGGCTCAGATCGGGGCGTGACGGTTGCCGGCCTCCCGTTGGACGGGACAGGCGGCCACGCCTGGTCGTCGACGTACATCCGCAGGCAGATAGCCGCCGGTCAGGTGGCGGCCGCGGCGAGGGCACTGGCGCGACCGTTCGCCATCCGCGGCGTCGTCGTCGTGGGCGAGCAGCGTGGCCGGGAGCTCGGCTTCCCGACGGCCAACGTCCCGGTGACCACGATGCGCACTGCGGTGCCAGCCGATGGCGTGTACGCCGGTTGGCTGCGGCGCCTCGACCAGGCTGGCGCGCCGTACTGGCCGGCCGCGATCTCGGTCGGCACCAACCCGACCTTCCAGGGAATCGATCGTCTCGTCGAGGCTTATGCTCTTGACCGCACCGACCTGGAGCTGTACGGGGTCGAGGTAGAGACGCTGTTCGTGGAGCGCCTGCGCCGCATGGTCAGGTTCGGCTCGATCGACGACCTGGTCGCACAGATGACCGACGATGTCGAGAAGGCTCGAGCCCTGCTCGTCGATCGTCGGCTTTGCAGTTAGAGCCCGCTCTAAAGCTGCAACCTCGGGAGGCCGCTTGGCGGCCGTCCACGCATGCGACCACGGCTGGTCGGCCCGTCTTGGACGAGTTCTCCGCAGCGCATGCAGATGAGCTCCAGAAGGTGCACTCCGCGTGGCAGGTTCTGGTCACCCGGACCGAAGCGGCGGCGAGTCGGGCTTGAGCGACACTCGCGCTTGGGTCCGCCAGGAAGCGTTGCGTAAGGTCGGGCACAGCGGCTCAATGGTGAGCTGAATCGGGCGGAGGACGATGAAGGTTTCAGGATCGGTCATCCTGAGCGCACCACGCGATCACGTGTGGGAAGCGCTGAACGATCCGGCCGTGCTCGTTCGCACGATCCCAGGCTGTCAACGACTCCTTGCCACCGGGCCGGACGTCTACACGATGACGATCACCGCCGGAGTCGCGGCGATCAAAGGAGTCTTTCAAGGCGAGGTGAGGCTCACCGACCAGCAGCCGCCCAACACGTTTGTGCTCAAGGCCGCGGGCGCCGGGACGCCAGGCACGGTGAGCGCCGATGTCTTGGTCACCTTGACCGAGGAGGACGGCGGGCAGCGCACCGCTCTTCGGTACGACGCGGACGCCATCGTCGGCGGCATGATCGGGGGAGTCGGGCAGCGGATGCTCACCGGCGTCTCCAAGAAGACGGCCGCCGAGTTCTTTTCCGCCGTCGACGACGTCCTCACCGGAAAGCAACCCTCGGCCGCCGAAGCCCAAGCGTCACCTTCGAATGCCTCGGCCGACGCGAAAGCCCAGCCCGGCACTGGGGTATTCGAAGCGCCCGGAGCGCCGGCTGTGAGCGGACGTCCCAACACCGCCGGCTTTCTGAGCGGCGCGCTGGTAGGGGCGGGCGCCGCCCTGGTTGGCGTACTAGTCGGAGGCTGGCTCGCCGGTCGGCGACGTCCCTGATCAGTCTTCATGTCAAACACGACACTGGGAGGAGCTCCGATGCGAGCGTTCACAGCAGCGGCACTGCAGGTCCAGCCGAGCTCGAGCCCGCTCACCGCTGACTCGATCGACGCCAATATCGCCCACTGCGTCGCCTGGGTGCGTGATTGCGCCGCCGACAGCGGCGCAGAGTTGATCGTGCTGCCGGAGGCGTGCACGACGGGTTTCACGCCGGGCGTGGGGCCCGAGGAGCTCTGGGGTCTGGTCGCTGACATTCCGGGCGACCAGACCCAACCAATCCACGACGTCGCCGCGGAGCTCGGCGTCCATCTGGTGTACGGCGCCTACGAGCGTGGGCATCGGCGTGGGGTCGTCTATAACTCCGCAGTCTTGGTCGGGCGGGACGGCGCGACACTGGGGATCTACCACAAGACGCACCCGTTTTGCACCGAGGTCGTCAGCGGCGGTGGATGGGTGACCCCAGGCGATGACGTCTGTGTCGTCGACACCGAGATCGGCACCATCGGGTTGATGATCTGCTTCGACGGTGACTACCCGGAGCTGGCCAGGATCACCGCATTGAAAGGCGCGGAGGTCATCGTGCGGCCCTCGGCGTTGCTGCGCAGCGCCGACATCTGGGAGCTCACCAACCGGGCGCGGGCCTATGACAACCACGTGTTCGTGATCGGGTCGAACGCCACCGGGATTGACCCGGGCGGTGCTCTCTATTTCGGCAACTCGATGATCGTCACCCCGATCGCCGAGGTAGTAGCGCGCGCGTCGTCGTACGAGCAGTGGGTGACCGCTCGCTTGGACCCGGAACGCGCTCTCAGCTCGCTGACTCCGGGCAGCAGCGTGCGTCAGGGTTTCGACCACCTCGCAGACCGCAACCTCGAGCTGATCAAGAACCACCTCGACACGCTGAGCGGGCCTGGCGCAACACACTTCGACTATCGACGGACCGGCGCCCCCAAACCGGTCCACCCTCCAGTGGCGCACCGCCAGGATGCGGTGTGACTCCCCAGATCCGGATCGGTGTCGACACCGGCGGCACGTTCACCGACGTCGTGGCGGTCGACGAGGACAGCGGTGAGCTCGCCACCACCAAGACACCCTCCACACCCGCCGACCCAGCCATCGGCTTCCTCGCCGGCGTCGACAAGGTGCTCGCCCAACTCGGACTGGCCGGTGATGCCCTATCGGCGCTCAGCCATGGCACCACGGTCGCGACCAACAAGCTGCTGGAAGGCAACGTCGACAACCTGGGGTTCATCACCAACGAGGGGTACGAGCATGTGCTCGAGATCGCCCGCCAATCGGTGCCCGACGGGTATGGGAACTCCTACTTTTGGGTGAAGCCGCCGCGGATCGTGCCGGCGGATCGGGTGATGACGGTAGCCGGCCGACTCGGCCACGACGGTCAGGAGATCAGGCCGTTCGACACCGAGTCTGCCGAGAGAGCCGCCGCGTTTTTCCGAGACGTCGGTATCGACACGATCGGAGTCTGCTTTCTGCATTCCTATGCCAATCCTGACCACGAGCTTGCCATGCGTGCGGTCATCGCGCGGGTGCACCCACACGCGGTCGTCTCGATTTCGTCGGACGTGCTGCGCGAGTACCGCGAATACGAGCGCTCCATGACCACGCTTGTGGATGCGGCGGTCAAGCCGAGCATCATGCGCTACGTCGACAACATCACCCGACGGCTTACCACGTACGCGCGAGACGCCGGCGAAGAGGACGGGCACGTTCCGTTCTATGTGATGAAGTCCAACGGTGGAGTGCTGTCGGCGGACGAGGTGGTGCACCAGCCGATCACCACAGTCATGTCGGGACCGGCGGCCGGCGCGCTCGGTGCTGCGGTGATCGCCGAGACCGCCGGATTTGGGACCGTGCTCACCTGTGATGGTGGGGGCACATCGACCGATGTCACCGTGGTGACCGACGGGCGGCCTGCCGTGACCACCGAGGGCAGCGTAGGTGTTTATCCGAGCAAGATTCCGATGATCGATGTGGTGTCGGTCGGGGCTGGTGGTGGTTCGATCGCGCATCTCAGCCCGGAAGGCACGTTGAAGGTCGGTCCCCGGTCAGCGGGCGCCGACCCGGGGCCGATGTGTTACGGGCTTGGTGGTGCAGAGCCCACGATCACCGATGCCCACCTGCTGCTCGGCAGGATCCCGCCGCATCTGTTGGGTGGCGAGGTGCCGCTGGACATCGACCGGGCCCGCGCTGGAGTGGGGGATCTGGCTGGGAAACTCGGCATGACATCGGAGCGGGCCGCCACCGGCATTCTGGAGATCTCCGCGTGGAACCAGGCGAATGCGCTGCGTCGGATCACGGTCAAGCGCGGCCTCGACGTCCGCGACTTCCACCTCGTCGCGTTCGGCGGCTCCGGCTCGTTGTTGGCCTGCCGGCTCATCGACATCTTGGATCTGCGAGGCGTTGTGGTGCCGCTCAACCCGGGCAACCTGTCTGCGTACGGACTGTTGACGGTCGACGTACGCAACGACTACGTGCGAACCACGGTGACTCGGCACTCAAAACTCGATATCCCCGCAATGCAAGGCATCGTGGACGTGCTGACGGCGCAGGCTGGTGAGGCGTTACGCCGGGAAGGATTCGCCGGGCAGGCGCGTCGCTTCGACCTCACCGCCGACCTGCGCTATTTCGGCCAGGCCTACGAGGTCCGGGTCGATGTCCCGGACACCCAGCTGAGCCTGCAGATCGTGGAACAGGTCGCGCACCGCTTCCACGACGAGCACCTGCGTCTGTACGGATACGACTTCCGCGACGACTCGCGCCAGGAGGTCGAGTGGGTCAACTTGCGTGTCACCGGCATCGGCCCGATCAGCAAGCCGAAGTTGCGCAAGGTGACCGTTGGACGGGGAGCTGACCAGGCTCGGACCGGGGCACGTCGGGTCCACTTTGGCGAGTGGACAGACGCCACCGTTTACGACCGCGCCAGGCTTGGGGCCGGTGACGCGGTCGAAGGGCCGGCGGTGCTCGAGGAGTTTTCGTCCACCGTGCCGTTGCACCCGGGTTTTCGCGCCCAAGTCGACCGCTTCGGCAACCTGGTGATGGCCCGGACGACGTCCGTGGCGCGATGAGCGAGCCACCCGCCCAGCCGCCGTACCGGCTAACCGAGGTCACTGACGCCGATCCGATCCTGGTCGAGATCGTGCAGGGCTATCTGGCTTCCGTTGAGATGGAGGTGGAGACCGCAATCGGGCGCACGTCGCGGTCGCCGATGATCCGCGACGCGCACGACTACCGTGCCGGCATCCACGATCGCCACCTGCGCAAGCTCACCGGGCGCTCCTACTCCGCGCTGGTGCACCCGGTGACCCGTGACTACCCGGTCGAGACAATGCGCCCCGGTGACGTGTATTTCCACAATGACGTGTATCTGTCCGAGGGCGGTATCGGGCATCTGCCCGATCTGTGCGTGACGGCCCCGGTCTTCCACGAGGACGGCAACGGGCCGGAGGTTGTGGCATTCGTGCAGGCATTCGGCCACCACGACGACATCGGGGGCTCGGTGCCCGGCTCGATGCCGTCGAATGCCACCTCGGTCTTCCAAGAGGGTTTGATGGTGCCGCCGATCAAGCTGTGGGATCAAGGTGTCCGGTGTGAGCAGGCGTTGAAAATCATGACGCGCAACTCGCGGATGCCGGAGTCGCTCGCCGCCGACCTGGACGCCGAATGCTCCGCTTGCCTGATGGGCGCCCGGCGGATTGCCGAGCTGTTCGAGCGCTACGGACGCGGCCGGGTCGAAAGCTGCTTTGATGCGCTGCTGGAACAGACGACCGAGACGTTTCGCCGAGAGATCCTCACCAAGATCCCCGACGGTTGCTACGTCTGGGAGGACTACGCCGAGCACGACGGCGTCGACGAGGCCAAACTGCACACCCAGCGCATCACGCTGACCAAGGTGCCCGACCAAGGCGGCCGGCTGATCATCGACTTCGCGGGCACCGCTCCGCAGGCCAAGGGACCGATCAACCACTGCGGTGACTACGCCGACGGCAACTTCTTGAAGAAGTGGTTGGCTCCGATCCTGCGAAACCTTGCAGACACACCAGAGCGGATGGCCGAGCTGGACGTCAACGAGGGCGTGGTGCCGCTGATCGAGATGCGCTTTCCACCCAAGGGGAGCCTCCTCACGCCCATTTTCCCGGCTCCCACGAACGCGCGCACGTTCGTGATCTTGCGGCTGCTCGGCGTGCTGGCCGGAGCGTTGGCCAAGGCGGTGGATGGCCGGATGCCCGCCGACCAGGAGACGATCCGCTACACCGGCGTCTACGGTGACGACTTGGACGGCAACCCATACCTGATGCGCGAGGTGTTGGGTGGTGGCTCGGGCGGCCGCTACTACGCCGACGGCGAAGACACGATTCACGTCGTACCGGACTCTCGTAATCTGCCGACCGAGTTCAGCGAAGCTCGCTTCCCCTTCCTGGTGGAGCGGCTCGGCCTCGCGGTCGACTCCGGTGGAGCTGGTCGCTACCGCGGTGGATGCGGCTACGAGAAGCACATCAGGCTGCTGAAGGACGCACACTTCATGTCAATTGCCGACCGCTCGATCCTCGCCTGCTGGGGAGTCAACGGTGGTCAGGCGGGCAAGTCGTTCGAGGTGACGATTGACCTGGGCGGTTCAGATGAGCGGGTCGTGAATGCGTTGGCCAACGCGGAGTTCGTCGGCGCAGGCCAAGTTGTCCGCATCCGCACCACCGGCGGTGGCGGCTGGGGTGACCCGCTGGATCGCCCGTACGACGAGGTTGCGCGCGACGTCTCCTGGGGCAAGGTCTCGGTCAGCGGGGCTCGGCGCGACTACGCCACCGTGCTCGTCGAAGGCGCGCAGGCGAAACAGTGGCTGCCGACCCGAGTGGACGTAGATGTCGAGGCGTCCGACGCGTTACGCGCCAAGCGGCGGCGCGAACGCGAGACAGGGGATAGGCAACCCTTCTTCGATCGGGGCCCTGGTTATGCTCGGTTGGCCGGTGGTGCCCGGTTCGCCGACGTGGACCTGCGCTGATCTGGTCGACATGATGGTGACGTGATGGACCGGGAGATTCCGCTACCCAGCGACCCGGCCGCGCGGCCGAATCGGATGCTCGCCGACCTGGTCGGCCACGTCGGACAAGCTGCGGCCGCCAGCGCCTGCGTCGAGCTGCTCCAGGGCGCCGACCCTCGCGAGCACGAAACCCTGGTGCGCTATCTCGCCGCCGGAGCAGCGGCGACTCTCGGGCAAGCCCCCATCGACGAGCTCGTCGAGCGCGGCTGGAAGCCGTATTGGTTCCGCGTCTGGGGCGCCCGCGGACTCCTGTACGCCTGGTCTGACGATGCGTCGGATGCGGTGGTCACTGGACTACGGGACGAGCACTGGAGGGTCGCCGAGATGTGCGCGAAAGTCACCCGGCTACGAGGAATCGGTCCAGCCGGGCCGGGCTGCGTTGGGTTGCTCGGCCATGACCTCCCACGAGTGCGTTCCGCCGCGTTGCGCGCGTTGGCAATGGTTGGCGACACAGATCATGTCGATCCGGTGGCCGACGCGATGCACGACCCGGACAGGCAGGTGCGGCTCGCAGCGGCGACGTCGTACGAGCGTCTCGTCAGGCGACTCGACCTGTCAGGTGTGATGACTGGCAACCGATCAGGTGTTTGACGTTGCCGCGTCCAGGCCGGTCTTGACTGCCCGCATCAAGCCTTTCAAGGTCTCGGCTCGACGGATCTGCTCGGCGGGGACCACCTCCCGCAATGACCGACCCACCTGAAGCAGAGCCACCGGCAGATCGACATTGCGCCACGACGACGATGCGTACTCGAAGCGGAATTCGTCACGGTGCAAGAAAACGACGGGCAAATCAAGGGACTCAGTGAACTCGTGCCATCTGCTGTTCATCCCGGTGACCCCAAAGGTCAGCCGGCAAAGTTGGCAGGGATACGTTTGCGGGCTGCGGGCGCGATGCCAGACGTCGCGGAGACCATTAAGCGGGCCACCGTCGGCGTTGTAAACGAAGACCAAGCGCTTGGCCGGCGGCTCGGCCGAGTGCAGAGGTGTCACGCCCCCAGTGTGGCAGGCGAACCCAAGCGGTCGGTGAGAGAGTACGAGCCCGAGCGGTTTCGTCAGGCCGCGTCGCCGCCATCCATGAGACGTCTCGCGAGTGTTTGCACGTCGGCGTCCATCCCGTCGATACGCCGGTCGACTGAGTCGAAGCGCGCCCGCACCTCGTCGAAGTGGGCATCCACCGCTTCGAATCGACGGTTCATCTCGTCGCGCAACTGGAAACCCTGAGAGTCGATGCGCCTACCCAGGTCGTAGCCCTGCGCCTCGATGCGGCCCGACAGTTCGTGGCCCTGCGCCTCGATACGGCCGGAGAGTTCGTGGCCCTGCGCCTCGATACGGGCGCAAAGCTCATGACCCATCGCCGTGATCTCCGCCCGCAGCGTGTCGACCGCGTACGACAGGTTGAGGTTCAGGGACCGCGTCACCAAGCCGATCAGCGCAGCCATCACGGCGAGCAGCCCGACGACAATCGTCCACGTTTGCGCGTCGCTCATGACATCCCCTCGGCTCACGGTGGGCGAGAAGTCTAGGGCCGATCTCCAACGCCCGAAAGGCCGCCAGCGCGACTTGTGGATAACCAACTGTAGGGTCAAGGCGTGCTATTGACCTGCGTTTTAGAGCCCGCGCAACGTTTCGGTGGGTCCCGGCGGAGAGCGCGATGAAGGTGCTGGTGGCCCTCGGTGGGAACGCCATGACCGCGCCGGACGGCAGCGCTGGGCCCGAAGACCAGATCGCGGCGGTCCGGGCCGCGATGTCGAGCGTGGCTGATCTGATTGCCGACGGTGTCGACGTCGTCCTCACTCACGGAAACGGCCCCCAAGTCGGCAACCTGCTGGTCAAGAACGAGCTGTCTGCCGCGGTAGTTCCGCCGGTCCCGCTCGACTGGTGCGGAGCTCAAACTCAAGCCACGCTCGGGTTCGTGCTGATGAACGCGCTCGAGGCCGCTCTCGCGGAGCGCGGAGTACGCCGACCGGTCGCGACCATTGTCACGCGGACACTGGTCGACTCAGACGACGCAGGCTTCGACAACCCGAGCAAGCCAATCGGACGCTACCTTCCTCAACGGGAGGCGGCCGCGCTCATCGATCACGGTCAGACGTTCGAGGATCGTGGAGAGCGTGGGTGGCGCCGAGTGGTGCCTTCCCCAGAGCCGCGAGAAATCCTCGACGCGGCGGCGGTGGCCACGCTGATGGCCGATGGTTTCGTCGTGGTAGCCAACGGCGGCGGTGGCATCCCGGTCGTACGAGAGCCCGACGGGACGCTACGCGGCGTAGAGGCCGTTATCGACAAGGATCTCGGCGCCACCGTGCTGGCCCGGGGCCTCCGAGTCGACCGGCTGGTCATCGCCACCGACGTCAGCAACGCAGTTGTCGGCTTCGGCACCTCCGACGCCAAGCCCTTGGGTGAGGTCAGCGTCGACATGCTGCGCAGCTATGCCGCCGAGGGGCACTTCGCGAGTGGCTCGATGGGGCCGAAGGTCGACGCCGTCTGCCGCTTCGTCGAGGCCTCCGGCAAGCAGGGCGTGATCACCAGTTTGCACAACATCGTCCCCGGTGTTCGAGGCATCGCGGGCACTATTGTCGTGCCCGACCGGGCCGGCGGCTTCGGCTCGACCGACCTCCAGGATGATGCCGGCGTACCACAGCCATCGTCACCGCAGACAGAGGAAGACGCCCATGCCTGACCCAATCGAGGTGCGCAAGGTTGCGCTCAAGCACGTGTCAGACGCTAGTGGGCTCGTCGAACTCATCGAGGGCGAAGTGATCGATGCCGATCGGGTCATTGCCGTGATCGGCAAGACTGAGGGCAACGGTGGGGTCAACGACTACACCCGGATCATTGCCGATCGGGCGTTTCGTGAAGTGCTTGCCGAGAAGGGAAGCAGATCCGCCGAGGAGGTTGCGCAGGTGCCGATCGTCTGGTCCGGTGGCACCGACGGGGTGATCAGCCCGCATGCCACAATATTCGCGACGCTGCCAGCACAGGACGCCGAGCCCTCAGACGAGCTTCGGCTGACGGTCGGACACGCGATGAGCGACCGGATCTACCCGGAGGACATCGGCCGTGCCGCGATGATCACGAAGGTCGCCGACGCGGTCGCGCATGCTATGCGCAGCGCCGGCATTTCCGAACCCGCCGACGTGCATTACGTGCAGACAAAAACGCCACTGCTGACGATCCAGACGATTCATGATGCGAAGTCGCGCGGCCAGACCGTGTGGACGGAGGAGACGCATCAGTCGATGGATCTGTCCAATGGATGTACGGCGCTCGGCATCGGCGTCGCCCTGGGTGAGTTGGAGATGCCGCGTGACGACGAGGTGATGCGCAACCGGGAACTTTTCTCGGCTGTCGCTTCTTGCTCATCGGGAGTAGAGCTTGATCAAGCCCAGGTGGTAGTGGTCGGAAACACTCGCGGTGTCGGCGGTCGCTACCGGGTGGGTCACTCGGTGATGCGTGACGCGTTGGACGCCGACGGGATTTGGTCGGCCATCAGGGACGCCGGTCTGCGGTTGCCCGACCGGCCGCACTGGCGCGATCTGGAAGGCCGGTTGGTCAACGTGTTCCTCAAGTGTGAGGTTTCAAATGACGGAGTGGTCCGCGGTCGGCGTAATGCCATGCTCGACGACTCCGACGTCCATTGGCACCGGCAGATCAAGTCGTGCGTGGGAGGCGTGACGGCCGCGGTGACCGGGGATCCCGCGGTGTTCGTGTCCGTGTCAGCGGCACATCAGGGCCCCGACGGAGGAGGCCCGGTCGCCGCGATTGTGGATTTGGGCACGGGCGAGCCCACCGGTTACCGTCCGCAAGCGACTGGGAGCCAGAGAACCTGAAAGCCACGGGTCATCCGGTGGTGATCCGGATGGCGGCACGAGCCTTGGTCTGGTTTTCCTCGAAGTGGGAGTTCTCGAGCTTCATCCAGGCCAGCCACCGAGGCAGCACGGCGATGCCGTCACGTTCAACGCCACGACGAATCCGCACTTCGCGTGGAGCTTCCACCCAGACGAGCAGGCTGGTGTACGCCGCGTAGGCACGCGCCCCCGCTCCGCAGCCTTCGAGAATCAGCACGTCCACACCCGGCGAGATAGTCACCCACTCGTCGAATTCTTGGTCGACCCAATCGTACCTTTGCCAGGTCGCCGCTCCTCCCTGCGCCAGCGGCGTCAGGAGCTGGTCAACGACTCGGCTCTCCAACGTGTCGTTGAGGCCGGTCCACCCCTCGTACAGGTCATCGAGATGGACCGTAACGATCCGACCCCGGTTGCCGACGGGGCCACCAGGTAGTTCGGCAGCGAGTTGCCGCGCCAGCGTGGTCTTGCCGGACCCGGCCGGCCCATCGACGGCGACGAGCCGGCCTGCCGCCAGGGTCGGGCGGCGTGCGAGCACGAGATCGTGCAGCAATGGGGCGGTCTGCTCGTCGTACCACCGAGGGGGGCGTGTCGCCGCACTCGACCCGCTGCTCACTCAATCCCACGTCGCTTCAAGATCTCCTCGATCTCGGCCATGTCGTCGTCACCGGTAGCCGAATCCGGCTTGGCTTTCGCCGACTTGCGGCGGCTGGCCACACGAGGGGGAGCCGCGGCGTGGTCTGCGCCAAACACCCGTCTGAGGCGTCCGGGCGCCGTCATCAACAAGAGCGCGATCACGGCAAGAATGACTCCCAGCCAGACCGTTGGATGAAAGACGAAGCCGGTGACCCAGCGGGAGACCGCGAAGAAGATCGACCAGATCAATCGCAGCAGCCCGGTGAAGTACAACGACAATGGAACCAGCGTCACCCCGGCCCACCGAAGACCGCTTACCACACCGGCTCGTCTCCACCGCCAGGTGGTGAAGGCGGCCAGCAGTCCGGTCAGGACAAGCGCATTCGGAAGCCACACCACGGTGTCATAGCTGGGCATTCTCCCAGCCTGACACATCCTGGCGCGAAAGCGGGCTCAGAACGTCGCAACTTCTCGTGGCGGTAGCCGACCTGCTAATATGCCGCTTGATCGACCTGTCATGCCCATCTTCGAACGGGAATGCGGCGCCCCCCTCGGGCGTTGAAACGCAGGTCCATAAGTGGAGACCACCTCCCACCCGCATCGACGGCCAGTCGTCGGGTTCGGTCGCGAGGCGCCCCCTGGGCTGCTCGCCGTGCGGATGCTCCGGCACACGCTCGTGGTGGTTTTCGTGCATGACGACGAAGGCCACCCTCTTTTTGTGGCCAGTAAGACAGCGTGGCCAGCAAAACAGCTTGGGGCCAGTAAGACGGCTTGTGGCGCAATGAGGCAGCTTGTGCTCAGTAGGGCAATCGGCGGCCTTAAGGACACACCGGATCGACAAACAGGAGGACTCATCAGCACAGAGTTGCGCGTCAACGACCGTATCCGCGTGGCCGAAGTGCGACTCGTCGGGCCGAACGGTGAGCAGGTCGGCATCGTTCGCATCGATGACGCATTGCGGTTGGCACTGGAGTCCGAGCTCGACCTCGTCGAGGTTGCGCCAACGGCTCGGCCGCCGGTCTGCAAGCTCATGGACTACGGCAAGTTCAAGTACGAGAACGCCCAAAAGGCCCGTGAGACGCGACGCAACCAGACCAACACGGTCATCAAAGAGATGAAGCTTCGCCCCAAGATCGATGCCCACGACTACGAAACCAAGAAGGGCCACGTCGTGAGGTTCTTGAGGCAGGGCGACAAGGTCAAGATCACGATCATGTTTCGCGGTCGCGAGCAGCACCGCCCCGAGCTCGGGTTCCGTCTGCTGCAGAGATTGGCCGGCGACGTGGAGGAGCTGGGCTTCGTGGAGTCCGCACCGAAACAGGACGGGCGCAACATGATCATGGTCCTTGGTCCCCACAAGAAGAAGTCCGAGGCAAAGGCGGATGCCAGGGCGGAGCGTGACAGGAGAGCCGCCGATCGGGCAGTGGACAAAGACCTTGAGCGGGCCGAGCGTACGGAGCGGTCAGCCGCCGCCCAAGACGAGCCCAAGCGCACTCCCCGCCGATCTGAGAACCTCGACCTCGACATGTGACCACGACGCTTGCACCCACCTGACATGACAAGGCCCCGCATTTGCGGCCCTCGAGCACAGCGTCAGCCGAGGGCCGACGGGACAAAGAGATGGAGAACCGCACCATGCCGAAGATGAAGAGCCACTCAGGAACCAGCAAGCGGATCAAGGTGACGGGCTCGGGCAAACTCGTACGCCTCCAGTCACGCCGCAAGGCGGGCGCCGCTTTCGCGTCTACCCCCATCAAAGGTTCGAGGAAGGACCGCCGCAGGCACGCCGGCACCGTGGACGTCGCCGCCAGCGACGCCAAGAAGGTCAAGCGGCTTCTCGGCCGGTGAACCATCCGCGAAGCAGCTGCCGCACTCACAGGCACTGACAAAGACTTAGGAGCACACACGTGGCACGCGTCAAGAGGGCGGTCAACGCCCACAAGAAGCGCCGGGAGACCCTCGAGCTTGCTGCTGGCTATCGGGGCCAGCGCTCGCGCCTCTATCGCAAGGCCAAGGAGCAGGTCGCACACTCGCTCGTCTACAGCTACCGCGACCGACGCGCCAGGAAGGGCGAATTCCGGCGGTTGTGGATTCAGCGGATCAACGCTGCGGTACGCGCGAACGGGATGACGTACAACCGGTTCATTCAGGGCCTGCGTGAAGCAGGGGTAGAGGTCGACCGCAAGATCCTGGCCGACCTGGCGGTCAACGACAGCGCCACATTCGCCAGTCTCGTCGAGATTGCCAAGGCCAACGTGCCGGGCCGGCAGGCGCAGGCCAGTGCCGAGGCCCATGACTCCACGGCCGATGAGCCGGCGCAGGATGAATCGGCGCAGCCCGAGCCTGCGGCGTCCTGATCTGGGCGACGCCGAGTGCCGTCACACCGACCAGCGCGCCATGACCGCCGCCGCGGAGCTCTTAACACTTCGTTCGCCTCGGGTGAAGAAGGCTCGGCGACTCACTAGGCGCGCCTGCCGCCTGTCCGAGCGCAGGTTCTTGGCCGAGGGCCCCCAGGCGGTGCGGGAGGCGCTGGGACGGCCGCAGTGCGTCGTCGAGGTGTTTGCCACCCGCGACGCGACCGAGCGTCTTGGCGAGCTGCGTGACACCGCAGCCAAGTCGGACATCGCTTGGCACCTCGTCGAAGTGCCAGCAGCGGCCGCGTTGACGGCAACCGCCACTCCACAAGGGGTAGTGGCGGTCTGCAACTTCATCGACCAGCCGCTGGAGCTGGCGCTGGCCGCGGCGCCGACATTGGTGGTCGTCTGCGCCGACGTGCGCGACCCCGGCAATGCGGGCGCCGTCATCCGCTGCGCCGACGCGGCCGGGGCTGGCGCAGCGATCATGGCCGGCGACTCCGTCGACCCCTACAACGGGAAGGCCGTCCGGGCTAGCGTCGGCTCCGTTTTCCATCTCCCGATCGTCTTCGGCCTCACCATGTCCGAGGTCACCGCCGCGTTGCGAGCACACGGCGTCACGCTGCTTGCGGCGGATAACGGTGGGGACATGACGCTCGACGAGGCACTGGCAGACGGCATCTTGTCAGCCCCCACCGCCTGGTTGTTTGGCAACGAGGCATGGGGCCTTCCCCCGGAACATGCGAGCTTGGCCGATCACGTCGTACGAGTGCCGATTTATGGCCGGGCCGAGAGTCTCAACCTGGCCGCGGCGGCAGCAGTCTGCCTGTACACATCCGCTGGCGCGCAACGGCAAACACGTCCCCAAAGCTGGTGACACTGCCCACCAGCGGGTGCCGGGTGGAAACCGGTCGCGGCGCGTGCACGTGACTTCCTAGACTGGACGGCGAGCTTTGACCCACGACGCTGCCACTAACCTGCGATAACGGCGCCGAGCAAGACGACAGCACCGCCCGCAGGTGGCCGCAGCAAGGACAGATCACAGCGCTAACAGCGCACGATGCGAACGGAGCACACCGACATGTCGGGCCCGAACAGCGACTACGACCCGGTCGAGGTGGCGCCGCTCCATGCCGATGAGGTCGAGCGAATGCGCGACGAAGCGCTGGCGGTCATCGCAAGGGCGAGCACGCTTGACGAGCTAAAGGCCGCCAGACTGTCCCATGCCGGAGACCGATCGCCACTGGCTTTGGCCAACCGAGAGATCGGCGCGCTGCCGCCTCAGGCGCGTAAGGACTCCGGGCTGCGCGTGGGCAAGGCGCGGCGAGCGGTCAATGAGGCACTGGCCGAGCGCTCAAGCAGGCTGGAGGCCGAACACGAGGCACAGATGCTCGACGAGGAGACCGTCGACGTCACCTTGCCCTACGACCGGCAACAGCTTGGTGCTCGCCATCCGCTGACCACATTGTCGGAGCGGATCGGCGAGATCTTTTTAGCCATGGGCTGGGACATTGCCGAGGGCCCCGAGGCGGAGGCCGAGTGGCTCAACTTCGACGCGCTCAACATTTCCCCGGACCACCCGACCCGCACCATGTCCGACACATTCTTCCTCGAGCCCGAGGAGTCCGGCGTGGTGCTGCGCACGCATACGTCGCCGGTCCAGGCTCGCACCATGTTGTCGCGCACGCCGCCCATCTATGTGATCTGCCCAGGCCGGACGTACCGCACCGACGAGCTCGACGCCACCCACACGCCAGTCTTCCAGCAGGTCGAGGGTTTAGCGGTCGACAAGGGCATCACGATGGCGCATCTGAAGGGCACCCTCGACCACTTCGTGGCCGCAATGTTCGGCGACGGCATCACCACTCGCTTCCGCCCGTCGTACTTCCCGTTCACCGAGCCGAGTGCCGAGCTCGACCTGGTCTGCTTCGTCTGCCGGGGAGCCGATCCGGAGGTCGAGAGCTGTCGCACCTGTGGTGGTGAGGGCTGGATCGAGTGGGGAGGTTGCGGCGTCGTGAACCCTCGAGTCCTGATCGCCTGCGGTGTCGACCCCGCGGTCTACTCTGGCTTCGCCTTCGGGATGGGCATCGAACGAGCGCTGATGTTCCGTCACGGTGTGGACGACATGCGTGACATGGTCGAGGGCGATGTGCGGTTCGCTCGGCCGTTCGGATTAGAGCTGTGATGCGCGTCCCGTTGTCGTGGATTCGCGAGTACGTCGACCTGCCGCGCGCCGTCTCTGCCACCGAGGTTGCGGCGCGGCTCACCATGCTCGGTCTGAAACTCGAATCGGTTGAGGCAGCCGGAGCCGACGTCAGTGGCCCGCTCGTCGTGGGGCGGGTCCTCGACTTCGAGATAGAACACCACTCCAATGGCAAGACGGTGCGCTGGTGCCAGGTCGACGTCGGTCAGGACGAGCCACGAGGGATCGTGTGTGGCGCCGCAAACTTCGCCGTCGGCGATCTCGTCGTGGTGTCTTTGCCGGGTGCCGTGCTGGCCGGAGGCTTCGCGATCGCGGCTCGTAAGACGTACGGGCACGTTTCCGATGGGATGATCTGCTCGGCTCGTGAGCTCGGGCTCGGCGACGAACACGGCGGCATTGTGGTGCTGGGCGCCGATGAAGCTAAGCCCGGTGACGACGCGGCCGGAGTGCTGCAACTGTGCGAGGATGTCATCGATCTTGAGATCACCCCAGACCGGTCGTACGCGTTGTCGGTCCGCGGGGTGGCACGCGAGGTCGCGACGGCGTACGGCCTGCCGTTCGCCGATCCGGCAAGGTTGACGGAGCCGGTGAAATCTGGAGACGGTTACCCGGTGATTGTCGATGATCCGTCCGGCTGCGACGTCTTCGTGGCGTTGGAGGTCACCGGCTTCAACGCCCAGGCCGCCTCACCGCGTTGGCTGGCGCGACGCGTCCAGCTCGCCGGCATGCGGCCGATTTCCCTGGCCGTCGACGTCACGAACTACGTCATGCTCGAGCTCGGTCAGCCCAACCACGGCTACGACAAGGCGGCCCTCCAGGGACCGATCGTCGTACGTCGCACTGCGGCCGGCGAGACGCTCACGACTCTGGACGGCGTGACTCGCAGCCTAGGTGCCGAGGACCTGCTCATCACCGATGATCGGGGGCCGATCGGTTTGGCCGGTTTGATGGGTGGCGAAGCGACCGAGATGGGACCTTCGACGACCGACATCGTCATCGAGGCGGGTCACTTCGACCCGGTAACGGTCGCTCGGGCGGCCCGGCGCCACAAGCTGCCGAGCGAGGCGTCGAAACGTTTCGAGCGCGGGGTGGACCCGACGGTCCCTGGCATTGCCGCTCGACGGGTGGCGGAGCTGCTCGTCGCGTTCGGTGGCGGCACTATCGCTTCCACCGCGACGGTCGTTGGCGGCGCCGGAGTCCCGACACCTCTCACGATCTCGACGCAGCTCCCCACTCAGGTAGCCGGCTTCCCGATCGACGACGACACTGCGCTCCTGGCGTTGCGGACCGTCGGTTGCCAAGCCACGTCGACAGCAGGGCGCATCACGGCAACCCCACCTCCCTGGCGGATGGACATCACCGACCCCTATGACCTGGTCGAGGAGGTCATGCGGATCGTCGGCTACGACAAGGTGCCCAGCGTGTTGCCGGTGGCGCCAGCCGGTCGCGGCATGAGCAAGCAGCAACGACTGCGCCGGCGGGTCGGCATCGTGCTGGCATCGGTCGGGTATGTCGAGGCGTTGAGCTACCCGTTCACCGGCCCTCGCGACATGGCGGCACTTGGCCTGGGCATCGACGATTCCCGTCGTGCGGCGGTCAGGATCGCCAACCCACTGTCGGACGAAGAGCCGCTCTTGCGCACCACTGTGTTGCCCGGGCTGCTGCATGCACTGGCCCGCAACGTCGCGCGAGGCCAACCCGATGTCGGGCTGTTCGAGATTGGTGCCGTCTTCCATCCCGTGAGTGGAGATCACCCAGTGGCCCCCGCGCTCGGAGTCGACCGGGCTCCGACCGTCGAGCAGCTGAAGGAGCTCGCCGCCACCCTGCCGGATCAGCCACTGCACTTGGGCCTTGTCGCCTCGGGACTGCGCCAACGCGGCGGATGGTGGGGAAAGGGTCAACCGAGCTGTTGGGCCGACGCCATCGAAGCCTGTCGGCTGGTGGCCGGCGCGGTCGGAGTCGACGTACATGTGATAGGTGCGCGACGGGCACCGTGGCATCCGGGCCGTTGTGCGCGGATCCTGATCGGCGACACAACTGTCGGCCATGCAGGCGAGCTGCACCCGAAAGTCTGCGACGACTTCGGCGTCCCGGCCCGCGCCGCCGCAGCCGAGCTCGACCTCGACGCGCTCCTGGCTCACGCGGTCGACGTCGTGGCGGCACCTCAATTCTCGTCGTACCCCGTCGGCAAGGAGGACGTCGCGTTGATTGTCGACGCCGCCGTTCCCGCAGCGGACGTCGAAGCCTCGTTGCAGGAGGGAGCTGGCGAGCTGCTCGAGTCCGTGCGGTTATTCGACGTGTACGTCGGTGAGCAGATCGGGCCCGAGAAGAAGTCGCTCGCCTACGCGCTGCGCTTCCGTGCTCCTGACCGCACCCTCACCGAAACCGAGATCAAGGCTGCCCGCGACGCGGCCGTCGCGGCCGCCACCATGCACGTCGGAGCCACCCAGCGCACCTAGCGCCGTCTCATCTTCGCGCGCAACACGTGCTCGGCCAAGATGAGGCGCTGGGCCGGCTGGGACAAGCTCAGCGTCGGAAGTTGCCGACCGGTTATGTGATACTGACCTCCGTGTCCCCACCGCTTCCCATGCTGTCGGTCGAGCCATGGCGGGAGCTGGGCCGACGGTTGGCAGGCATGGCGGGCGCAATCTCGCCGCCGGCGCGGCGTGAGACGTTGGGTGTCGCCGAGCCGAAACCCGGACAGCTGAAGCGAGTCTTGACGATCACCGCGATCGGCGTGGCGCTCGTGCTGGCCTACCGCTACCAGCTCGTGACGATGATCGACCTTGAGGTCTATCGCCGCGGTGCCGGTGAGCTGGTGCACGGCCAGTCCCTCTATGTGAGTCCGAGCAGCGAGCACCCGTTCACATACCCACCGTTCGCCGCGATCTTGTTCGTGCCGCTCTACTTCCTCGGTCCGATCGGCGCGGCAGTGATGTTCACGTTGGTCTCGCTGACGTGCTACGCGGTTTTCGCGGTCGTGTGCGCAAGAAGCTTGGGCCTGTCGTGGCCGGCGACAGCGCTCGGTTCGCTTGCCGGTTTGGCGTTCGAACCGATTCTGCACACGCTCGGCATTGGTCAGATCAACCTGGTTCTCGCCTTGCTGATCGTGGTTGATTGTCTGGTGATGCCGGCCGGCCGTCGGGGCGTCCTGCTCGGCATCGCGGTGGGAATCAAACTGACCCCAGGCATCTTCGTCTTGTATTTCTTGCTGAAGCGAGACGTGCCGGCGTTGCTGCGCTGCGTGGTGGGTTTCGCCGGCACCGTCTTGATCAGTGCGCTGGTCTCACCGCATGACACCTTCGAATTCTGGACCAAACTCTTCTACAGCCCCGAACACGTCGGCACCAACCGGTTCTATGTCGCCAACCAGTCCATGTTCGGCGACCTGGGCCGACTGGTGCACAATGCACATCCGCCGCTGTCCGCCTACGCCGCACTCGTCGTCATCGCCCTAGTGCTGGCAACGCTGGCCGCTCGTCGGCAACTGCGCGCTGGCGACGAGCTCGCCGCCCTGGTGTGTATTGCCATCGGTGGTCTGCTGATCTCACCCATCTCGTGGTCACACCATTGGGTCTGGCTCGTGCCAGCCGGCCTGGTGTTGGCGGTTCACCAGCGTTGGTGGAGCCTGGCGCTGATCCTCGCCGTACCGATCATTTCACCGATCCCGGCAACCCCCTCACCCGACCAACAACAGTTCCACTACTCGTGGTGGGTGCTGGTTTTGTGTATGACGTACGTCGCTGCCGGCGTGTGGTTCCTGGTAGTTATGCTGCGTGCGTCGCCGCGGGATCGTATGCCGCAAAGTGCGGCAATCGGCAGCCACCAGCGTGGTTGCGAGCCAACCGAGTCGTATGCCGCCGCAGCCGACCATGTGGTGAGTCGCTGATGGTTCGGCATTTTCTGCGTGACGACGACCTCAGTCCCGCCGAGCAGACGGAGATCTTGGATCTGGCCGACGCGTTTCGCGCCGACCGGTTTCACGCGCAGCCACTCTCCGGGCCACAGGCGGTGGCCGTGCTCTTCGACAAACCGTCGACGCGCACCCGCATCTCCTTCTCGGTGGGGGTGGCCGAGTTGGGTGGTTACCCGTTGGTGATCGACGCCAACGCCTCCCAGATGGGGCGCGGCGAGCCGATCGAGGACACCACCCGGGTGCTCGACCGGCAGGTCCGGGCAATCGTGTGGCGCACGTTCGGTCAAGGCCGCATCGAGGCGATGGCGCAAGTCTCCCGGGTGCCCGTCGTCAATGCGCTCACAGACTCCTTCCACCCATGCCAGGTCCTCGCCGACTTGCAGGCGGTGCGGGTCCACAAGCAGCGATTGGCCGGCCTCACGGTGGCCTATCTCGGTGACGGGGCAAACAACATGGCCCATTCCTATCTGTTGGGGGGCGCCGTCGCCGGCATGAACGTGCGGGTCGGTTCACCCTCTGACTATGCGCCGTCGCCCGGCGTGCTGGCCGACGCCAGGCGGATCTCTCAAGCCACGGGCGGATCGGTGACCCATGAGGTGTCTCCGCAGGATGCGGTGGCGGGCGCCGATGTCGTGGTCACCGACACGTGGGTGTCGATGGGGCAGGAAAGCGAGGCCGCAGAGCGTGAGGCCCCGTTCACGCCGTACGCCGTCGATGCCGCCGCCATGGCGCTGGCCGCTCCCGACGCTGTAGTGCTGCACTGCCTGCCGGCGTACCGGGGCAAGGAGATCGCCGCCGACGTGGTCGATGGGCCGCAGAGCATCGTTTGGGAGGAAGCGGAATGCCGACTGCACGCCCAGAAGGCGCTGTTGACCTGGCTGCTTGGCCAAGCCGGCGCTGACCACTGATTCGCGTGACACCGACCCCTCTGGCAGTCTAGCGGGATGTCGAACCCAGACCCGCACCGCAAGGTGGCCCTGACCCGACAGGCGCCAGGTCGGTTTCCCGCGGCCAACGATCACGGCGGTGAGATCGCGATCGGTAGCGGGGAAGGCGCTGACTTTACCCCCGTCGAGATGACCAGGCCGACGACTACGTGACGGCGGCCGCGGCTCGACGTCGGCTCGAGGAGTTCTTCGGACGCCCCGCCGAGCTGGTGGCGCCAGATCTGTTGGGAAGTCGGGTCGCCTGTCAAGGCGTGACTGTGCGGTTAACCGAGGTTGAGGCCTATTCGGGCCTCGCTGATCCCGCCTCGCACGCCTTCCGTGGGTTGACGAGGCGGACGGCGGTGATGTTCGGACCCGCCGCACATGTGTACGTCTACTTCGTGTACGGCGCACACTGGGCCATGAATCTGGTGTGCCAAGACGACGGTGTCGCCGCCGCGGTGTTGCTACGAGCCGGTGAGGTGGTCGATGGCGAGGACACGGCACGCGGCAGACGCGGATCACGAGTCAGGCACGCCCACTTGGGTCGAGGGCCGGGCAATCTGACCAGTTGCCTGGGCGTCACGGGCGGGATGAGCGGAAGCAACCTTTGGGACGGGCCGGTGCGTTGGTCGCCGGCCGACGCCCCGGCGCCTCACACGTGGGGGCCTCGAGTCGGCGTAAGCCGGGCGGCTGACGTCGCCTGGCGGGTGTGGATTCCGGGTGACCCAACAGTGTCGGCGTACCGACGGCATACTCCCCGACGCGGCTGACCTTGTGCGCTGCGGCTGAAGGACTGGGCGCTTCTTGAGAGTGGCGCCTTCAGCCATCACGGCACGACGGGAACCCTTCCCCGCCGCCGCTCCCTTCCGCCGCCCTGCGGCTGGTGGCAAATGCCGCACCATTGCCGAGCTGAGGCGACACTAGGCTATACGACGATCCCATCTGTCGGTGCGCGAAAGGGCGTGAGCGGATGAACGGCGGAGCCTTGTTCGTGGCCGTCTTCTTGGCTTGCACGGTCGAGGCCGTGGAGGCGACCACTATCGTGCTGGCGGCCGGCACGGCGCGAGACTGGCGATCGGCTATCACCGGCGTGGGCGCCGGCCTGCTGGTGCTTGCGGTCATCGTCGCCGCCCTCGGGCCGGCCCTGAACGCGGTGCCGTTGCAGGGGCTCCGGCTGTTTGTCGGCGGATTGCTGCTGATTTTCGGCCTGCAGTGGCTGCGCAAAGCCATCTTGCGAGCCAGCGGCTACCAGGCGCTGCACGACGAGACGCAGATCTATCGCACCCACCTCGCCGCCGCCCAGCAGGCACCGGCACGCCGAGTCGCGTCGGTGCCCGACTGGTACGCGTTCACGTTGTCGTTCAAGGGTGTGGTGCTGGAGGGGCTTGAAGTCGCCTTCATCGCGCTGACATTCGGGAGCAACCAGCACGACATTCCACTGGCGGCTGTCGCCGCCGTCGCTGCGGTCCTGGTGGTCGCCTTCGCCGGCTTCGCCGTCCGCGCTCCTCTCGCCAGGGTTCCCGAGAACACGATGAAATTCGTGGTCGGCATCATGCTCACCGCGTTCGGTGTTTTCTGGGGGGCCGAGGGTGCCGGCGCAAACTGGCCTGGCTCGGATGCCGCGTTGTTGGCGCTCATCCCGGTGATCGCGGTATTCGCGTTGACTCTGGTGGTCCTCATGCGTTCGCGAGCCAAGCCGTCCGACAAGGCGGCATCGCCCATCCAGGCGGTCGGGTCATGATTGCTCGGATCCGCGCGTTCGGCGCGTTTTGGTACGACTTCGTGGTCGGCGACGACTGGCGGGTCGCGGTCGGTGTCGTAGCCGCCTTGATCGTGACGTTTGGCCTAAGCCGGACCAGCGTTCCCACCTGGTGGGTGCTGCCGCTTGCCGTCGTACTGCTGTTGCCGTTGAGCCTGTGGCGGGTTGTTAGACGGCGGTGATGCTCGACGGCCAGGTGCCTACCACTGGTGGAAGCGCAGTCTTTCGCCACCTATTGTCAGCAAGAAGGGGAAGATCCGACCCGTGACATCGGACGTTCTGGATGAGCTGGAGTGGCGCGGGCTCATCGCGCACTCCACCGACCTTGACGCGCTGCACGCCCATGTGTCGTCGGGATCGATCACTGTGTATTGCGGCTTTGATCCGACGGCGCCCAGTCTCCACATGGGCAATCTGCTGCAGCTGGTGACCTTACGGCGCTTCCAGCAGGCGGCCCATCAGGTCCTGGGCGTGGTGGGGGGTGCCACCGGCATGATCGGTGACCCGAAGGAGTCGTCGGAACGCGTCCTCAACCCGGTCGATACGGTCGTGGAATGGACCGAGCGAGTACGCCGACAGGTAGGCGGCCTGCTGGACTTCGAGGGTGCCAATCCTGCCGTGCTCGTCAACAATCTCGACTGGACCCTCGGGCTTCCGGTGCTGGACTTCCTGCGTGATATCGGCAAGCACTTTCCCATCAACAAGATGTTGGCCCGGGAGGTCGTGAAGACCCGGCTCGAGTCGGGCATCTCCTACACCGAGTTCAGCTACGTGCTGTTGCAGGCGATGGATTACCTAGAGCTGTTCCGGCGACACGGCTGCACGCTCCAGATCGGAGGCAGCGACCAATGGGGCAACATCACCGCCGGCGTCGATCTCATCCGGCGCATGGAGTCCGCCCGGGTGCACGCGCTTGCGACTCCGCTCGCCGTGAAGGCGGACGGGACGAAATACGGCAAAACAGAGGCGGATGCCGTCTGGCTTGATCCGGCGATGATGTCGCCGTACGCCTTCTACCAGTTCTGGCTCAACCGCGAGGATCGGGACGTGACCTCGCTGTTGAGATACTTCACGTTCCGAAATCAGGACGAGATCGCCGAGCTCGAGCAGATGGTCGCCGACAAGCCGCAGCTGCGAGCCGCTCAGCGTGCCCTGGCCGACGACGTGACGACCTTGGTGCATGGTGGCCAAGAGACTGAGCGGGTCAAGTCGGCAGCGGCTGCCTTGTTCGGTGGCGGGGATCTGCGTGACCTCGACGCGTCGACGCTGGACGCTGCCTTGAGTGAGGCGCTCCACACCGAGGTCGATGCCGGTCGTGAGCTGCCGACGGTCGTTGACCTGCTTGCCCTGACAGGGTTGGTGACCGGCAAGGCGGCGGCCCGCCGTACGGTCGGCGAAGGAGGGGCCTACCTGAACAACGTGCGGGTGGACAGCATCGACGACCGACCGCACCCGACAGATCTGTTGGCTGGGGGCTGGCTGCTCCTGCGCAAAGGCAAGCGCGCGGTTGCCGGAGTCAAGGTGCGGTGAGGACGAACCGCATCGACGGTGGTTGAGCCTGCCGCTCCTCAACTACGCTTGCCACTCGGCGGCAGTGACGGGGCGCCACGAGGCTGATGTAGGGTGGCGCGGCGTCCCCAGGTCTGCGAGACGCCCGGCGGCGCCCACCGGCGAGGGATTTGACTGCCTACCACCCAACCGGTAAGTTTGACCGAGTGCCCCACGCTGGCTGAGAAGCCATGTGACGGTGTCCGCGCGATCCTTGAGAACTCAACAGTGTGCCAAAAGTCGACGACGAATTAATTAACGCCCCGTCGGCGAGATGCCAGGCCGGCGCAAGCAGGCTTGGGTTCTCGTTAGACGGTTCCTTTGGTAAGACAAAGTCTTCGCGGCCCCATGGGCCGTGAAGCAGCTCTTGCCGGGATACTCCAATGAGTCGATAAAGCTCGTCCTCGGATGAGCGCTATCAAGCGAATTCAACGGAGAGTTTGATCCTGGCTCAGGACGAACGCTGGCGGCGTGCTTAACACATGCAAGTCGAGCGGTAAGGCTCCTTCGGGAGTACACGAGCGGCGAACGGGTGAGTAACACGTGAGCAATCT
>JBPCQA010000028.1:0-29867 GCA_050998615.1 Nocardioidaceae bacterium | reverse complement strand
GCCCACCGGAGTACGACTGCCCGCTCGACAACGAGGACGAGTCCGGGCCGTGGGGCGTCTGGAGCGGCCCCGCCCGCGTCTGGCACGACTCCACCCGCACGCGGGTGTCGATCATGTCCTCGGCCAGCCTCCGGGACTGGCCCGTGCGGCGCTTCCGCCCGAACCTCGTGGTCGACGGCGCCGGCGAGGACGACCTGGTCGGTCGGCGTATCGCTATCGGCGCGGTCGTGCTCGACGTCACCAAGCGCATCGACCGCTGCGTCATGGTGACCCGCCCCCAGCCCGACGGCATCGAACGCGATCTGACCGTCCTCAAGACGGTGCTTCGGGAAACCGACGGCTTCCTGGGGGTCGGCGCCATGGTGGCCGAGGGCGGTGAACTCGCCGTCGGTGATGAGGTGCTCGCGCTGGAAGGACCGTAGGCGCAAGAGCTTCAGCGAAGCATCGCTCGGGCCCCCACCTGCGGCCGCGCCGTCGACCGCGGGACCGGCAGGCGCCTCAGCGCAGCTCCTGGATGCGGATCAGATTGCCTGCGGGATCGCGGACGGCGCAGTCACGAATGCCGTACGGCTGCTCGATCGGCTCTTGGACGATCTCGGAGTCGCTGGCCTGCAACTTCTCGAAGGTGCCGTCGAGGTCCCCGGTGGCCATGTTGATTCCGGCGTAGGTGCCCTTGGCCATCATCTCGGCGATGGTGCGTCGCTCGTCGTCGGTGACGCCTGGGTCGACGGCCGGCGGGTGCAGAACGATGGCCATGCTCGGCTGGCCTGTGGGGCCGACCGTGATCCAGCGCATTCCCTCGTACCCGACGTCGTTGCGGACCTCGAAGCCGAGCGTGTCGCGGTAGAAGGCCAGGGATGCATCCGGGTCGTTGTGGGGGAGGTAGGCCTGATGAATGGTGATGTCCATGTGGGTCAGGGTATTTGCGACCCGGTGACCGGGGCTTCTCGATTCCTGATCGGTCTGGTCACTTGTTTCGACACGCACGACGGCATCCCCGCCGTGGCCCGAGCGGCCTGGCGCAGATAGGTGCTGGGCGGCACACCGACCAGCTCGGTGAAGCGGGTACTGAACGTGCCCAGCGACGAGCAGCCGACCGCGAAGCACACCTCGGTCACGCTGAGGTCGCCTCGACGCAGGGGCGCCATGGCCCGCTCGATCCGCCGCGTCATCAGGTACCCGTAGGGCGCCTCGCCGTAGGCGAGGCGGAACTCCCGACTCAGGTGGCCCGCCGACATGTGCGCACCGCGCGCGAGGGCCTCGACGTCGAGCGGCTGCGCGTACTCCCGGTCGATGCGGTCGCGGATGCGACGCAGCCGAGCGAGGTCGCGCAGGTGCTGCGCCGCGGCGGGTCTGCTGGTCACCTGCGATATCGTGCCACGTCGCGCCGGAGGTGATCAGTCGAGGGTCAGCACGATCTTGCCGCGCACGTTGGCTGCCATGAGCCCGCGCTGCTCAGCATGGCGAAACCCAGCACCTCTGACGTTCCTTGAGGTGTTCACGCGCGCGCCGTGCACGCGGATCAGATTGTGGTTGTCGGCAACGCGCAGCGCAGGCGATTGCGTGTGTTCGCCGGCTGCGCCGGCTTCGACACGCTCAATCGGCTCGGGAACACGAGCCCGCTCGCGTTCCTCTCGGCTCAATCGCGTGTCCGTGCTCCTGTCCATGCTCATCATGTCTCCATCTGGTGGGGGCGCCTTCCCGACCTTTTAGGCGGGGGCCGCCTTCGCGATCTCCGTCGGCGTCGCCTGGTTCGATCTGACCAGCTTCGAGCAGTACGCGGCTACGGGTGCCACTGGCTGGCGAGTGTGCCACTATTGAACTATGGATGCCACAGTGTTCCTCGGTAAGCAGGGTCGGCTGGTGATTCCCGCCGATGTGCGGGCCGCGCTCGGGCTCGTTGTTGGTGACCGCCTGCACCTGCACGTAGCCGGCCCACGGCTCGTGCTAGAGCGGCAGCAGGACGCGGTCGCGGAATTGCGCGGCTTGGCATCCGATGTCCCGAATACGCGCTCGCTCGTGGACGAGCTACTTGATGAGCGTCGTCTCGCCGCGGCCGTCGAGTGACCGTCTTAGATGCCTCAGCCGTTCTGGCCCTCGTCCATGACGAGCCAGGTGCCGACATTGTTTCTAGGGAGATCTCTTCGGCGTTTCTCGGAACGGCCAACCTGGCCGAAGTGGTCGGGAAGCTGGTCGACGTCGACATTGACGGCCGCCGAGTTCGTGAGCTGCTCGCCGCGGCTGGTGTCACAATCCAGCCGCTCACGGAGGAGGACGCCGAGTTGGCCGGTGCGATGCGCGCACTCGAGGGTGGCCGGTCGCTGTCGCTCGGCGACCGCTGCTGTCTGGCGTTGACACTGCGCAGCGCACCTGCAGAGGTCCTCACCGCTGACCGCGCGTGGGCGGCCCTTGGCCTGCCTATTCGGGTCCGCTTGATCAGGTAATCGATCCCTGTGTGGAGACGTGAAGCGAGTGCCTAAAGACGGGTAGTATTGCGACCGTCAACGTGCTGCGCGGTTGTTGTCCGCGTTCGGGGAAAGGTGTGAGTGCACCGAGCCCGGCCGGCGCAACGGCCCTGGGGTGCTGACTTAGCAGCTTGCCTCCACCGCCGTCAGAAATGCTTCGTAGGTCTGGCTGATCGCACCATCCTCACTCGGTATGACGACCGCGGTCGGCCTGCGTTGCATAGCCTCCGCAAGCCTGTCGTACATCTCGGCAAGGAGTTGTGGACCGCCGTGGCTGTCCACAACTTCCTGCACCTGCCGATGCCACGCGAGCTCACCGGCTGCGCTTCGATTCGCGAACCTCCGCAGCGACTGCTCCTTGTCGGCCATCAAGACCACCTCGCAAAACATCGCGCCACTGCCCACGGCCACTGCTTCGAACCGCTCGATCTCGCCGAGCCGCCCAAGATACTGCGGCACGATGACGTCATGGCCTTCTCGCAGGTGAGCTCCGGCCATGCCCAACGCGAGTGACCTGGCGAGCTGCCCGGCTTCATCGAAACGATCCCGCCAACCACCGATCAGAGCGCGAACCTTGTCGATGTCGAGATTCAAGACACCTGGGTGCCCGTCGACGTACACCTGAGCAAGAGTCGACTTGCCGATGCCAGGCGGTCCATTGAGGTGAATCAGACGCGCCACGGTCGGCAGTTTAGAGCCCGGCGCGGGCAGCGGCCGCGGACAGGGAGCGGGTCATTCGCGCCCGGATGGCAACGCGGAGGAGGGAAGCGCACTGCTTAAGTGCGTCGGCCGATAGCCTGGCGGGATGATCGGTCGCCTCCACCACGTGATCCTCGACTGCCCGGATCCGGCAGCGCTTGCCGACTTCTACTCCGAGCTGCTCGGGCTGCCGGTGACCTACCGGTCCGAGGACTTCGTCGTTGTTGCCGGAAACGACGCAGCCAGCGGAATCGCCTTCCAGCTGGCACCCGACCACCAGCCGCCGCGGTGGCCGGACCCGGCGTACCCGCAGCAGATCCATTTCGACGTGATGGTCGACGACAAGCAGCAGGCCGCGCGTGAGGTCATCGAGCTCGGGGCTCGCCGGCTCGACGGCGGTGAGGACGTGTACGCCGACCCCGCGGGACATCCGTTTTGCCTGATCAGCCGTCCTTCCTGGGCGGCGCCCATCCACGCCGGCGAAGACCGCGCTTCCGCGAGCCCCTGAGTGGTCGATCATGAGTGGGCCGTCACGCGCTCCGGGCTGTTCACCAGGTGATCGTGGTCACTGGGGTTCCCGGGTCCGGCAAGACGACGCTGGCATCGGCGCTCGCACCGGAGCTTGGAGCGCCACTGTTGTCCCTGGACGCCATCAAGGATGCCTTGTACGGCGCCGGCGGCGAGCCCCGAGCGGCGTTCGAGCTGCGGCTTGCCGCGGAGGCAGCGCTCGTCACCCAGTTGGACCCGGTGGCGTGTCCAGCGGTCGTTGACATCTGGATAGCGCCGCAGCGGGACACTAAGCGCGTCAAACAGCTCCTGCTGCCACACGCCGACGACTTGGTGGAGTTGTTGTGCCGGGTGCCTGCCGATGTCGCCGTACGACGGTATGCGGCGCGGCGACGGGACCCACCGCACCTGCCTCCCGACGAGCCCACGCTGCAGCGCATTCGACAGGCCGTGGACCTGCTCGAGCCGATGGGGATAGGCCGGTGTATCGAGATCGACACCACCGGACCGGTGGAAATGGCCGAACTCACCCGATGGTTGAGGGGGCGGCACAACGGTGGCGGACCTTCGCGACACGGTGGTTGAGGAGGCCGCGGCTGTCTCGAAACCACGACGGGCTAGGTGGTTTCGAGACGCTCGCTCCTCGACCACCGGGATGGCGCAGACCTTCGCGACAGTGGGTGTCAGAGCTGGCTGGGTTTGGCTTGCTTCCACAGCCAGACGTAGAAGAACTGGCCGAGCCGCTGTCCCGACACCTTCTCGGCCAGGGCCACGAACTGCGCGGTGGTGGCGTTGCGATAGCGATGCACCTGCACCCACGTGCGCAGCAGGGTGGCGAAGTCCTGGTCGCCAATCCGATGCCGCAGCGCAGCGAGCGTCAACGCGCCGCGGTAGTAGACCGCGGGCGAGAACATCGTGTTGCGTTGCGGATCCGCGATCGACTGCTTCCAAAAGTCGGACCCAGCCGGGATGCCGCCGTACAGACCGTTGGCCTGCCGCCACGTGGTCGGACCCCCGGTGTGCTCGGTCCAGAACCAACTGCTGTACGTCGCGAAGCCCTCGTTGAGCCAGATGTTTTGCCAGGTCTGCACCGACACGCTGTCACCGAACCACTGGTGCGAAAGCTCATGCGACGCGGTGCCGGAGCTGGGCACGAAACCATACAGTGGCCGGGTCTGCGTCTCCAGCGAGAACCCGACATGCGGAACGTGGTCGACGATCCCGCCAGTGGAGCTGAACGGATAGCGACCGAAGCTCCGGGCCCAAAAGTCGGTGATCCGACCGGTGAGTGCGATGATGTGGTCGGTCCTGGCCTGCGACGCCAGCGTCGGGTCGACCGCCACGAACTCCGGAATGCCGGCTGGTGTCGTCGTGCTGTGGAAGTCCCAGCGACCGATGTCGATCGTTGCGAGGTACGTCGCCATCGGCTGCGTCTCGCGCCATACGAACGTCGCCTGGTCTCCCCGCACTCGCTGGGTGAGCAGACTTCCGTTGGCCACGACCTTCCGCGACTTCGGCACCGTGATGTCGAACGTGAAGCTCGCCTTGTCGCTGGGATGGTCGTTGGCCGGATACCACGTGCGGGCAGCGTTGGGTTCACATCCGACGAACGCGCCGTCCTTGGTGTAGATCCAGCCGTACGGCGCGCCGAACACGATGGGTGATCCGATGATCGTGTGGGGGACGCCGGCGTACCAGACCTCGACGACGAAACGTTTGCCGATCGGCAGGCCCTTCGACGGTGTGATGTCAAGCTCCGGGCCAACCCGCCGGAAGGTGGCCGCAGCTCCGTTCACCTGAACTCGGGACACCGTGTAACCCACCAGATCGAGGTCAAAGCGGGACAGGTTCTGCGTGGCGGTCGCGGTGATCGTGTTAGAGCCACCTAGGTGATGGCTGGCCGGGTCGTAGGACAGATCCAAGTTGTAGTGCACGACGTTGTAGCCGCCGTTGCCTTCGAGCGGGAAGTAGGGGTCGCCGACTCCAGGGCTGCCGGGTGTGAAGTTCGTCTGCGTCGCAAGCGCCACCGCGTGACGAGACACTCCCGGTGAGGCGGTCGCAGTGATGGGGTGCGCGACCATGGCACCTTGGAAACCCAGCCCAAGCGCCGCCGCCGTCATCACTGCCCCGGCGCGTGACCGGAAACCCCTCGTCCTCGCCATGCCCGTCCCTTCCCTTGCTGCCTGGCTGTGAGCAAGAGCGCCGTACGGCGTCTTGTGGCCATCCTGGCCGACCATCAACGCAGCGTCAATGACTGCACTTCAGACCCGCGTGAAGTAGTGCGAGGCCGAGGCTCAGGAGGGGCTGCGACACGGTCGGCATCGTGGTGAAGCGTGAGTTCAGCGCGGGCGCTATGGCTGAACGACACGCCAGCAGCGAGCGTCAGGCTTCAGCCATAGCGAGGTTTGTACGGCGGCTCCTCGCGTGCGGCTGGAAGCTGCCTGGATCAGATTGCGGGTCAACGTTCAGCCATAGCGGGGTTTCTACAGGCCGAGCACCTGGCTGGAGTACTCCGACTCCTTGAGGTGGGTGTTGGCCGTGGGGAACGCTCGGCCGGCCGGCCGATTTCGAGCGCGATGAGGCTCAGCTTGTGGAGTTGCGCGCTGGCATCGCCTCGTTGGGTGCGACCAGCTTGAATTGGACGCCGGTCTTGTCCGCGGCTGTCGCGAGACGGCCGTACGGCGTGTCCTCCGCGGCCAGCACGACGGAGCCGCCTAGCTCGACGACCTTTGCCAGCGCGGCGTCGGCATCTGCTACTCCGAAGTAGACCGACCAGTGGGCGGGGACGTCCTCGGGGAGGAAGCCTGAAGCGTCCATGATGCCGGCCAACCAGTCCTCGCCGTCCACGAGCGTCGTGTAGCGGAACTCCGCGGTGTCGCTGACGACATGGGTTTTCCAGCCGAACACGTCTCGGTAGAAGCCGAGGCACCCGGCGTAGTCCCGAGTGTGTAGCTCGAACCAACTCGGGGTCCCAGCCTCACCGAGAGTTCCGAAGCCCTGGTGGCTCCCGGGCTGCCAGACGCCGATCCCGGCGCCGGCCGGATCGGCGACGAAGCCCATCGTGCCAACGTCTGCGACAGTCATCGCTTGCACGTGCACTTGGCCGCCGTGTGACGCTGCGTCGGTCAGGGTCCGCTGCGCCGCCTTCGACGGGCAGCTACCACCGATTCCGCACCGGGATGCTGGGCACCGTCTCGGGCTCTCTCAGCTCAGGCGCCGCGCATCACGCCGACCGTCTCCGGGCTGAAATTGGGGAAGACCTGCGACAGGGTGGCTGCCGGGAAGCGGGTGTTGACCACTTCCCACAGCACGGATCGGTAGTCGGTGGTCACTTGCAGGTCACCGCCTACCTGATTCGCCGGGGCCAGGCCGGGCCAGGTGCCGTACACCTGGCCGCCACGGACGCCGGCGCCGAACAGCAACATCGTGTTGCCGTAGCCGTGATCCAGCCCCACGTTGCCGTTCTCCATCACGCATCGCCCGAACTCGCTGATCGTGACCACGGTGACCTTTGCTGCCAGAGTCGACCCGATGTCGGTAAAGAATGCCGAAACGGATTGGGACATGATCGAAACCATGTCCTGCATATCGCCCCAGGCGAGAGTGCCCAAGTCGGTGTGCATGTCCCATGACCCGTAGTCGACGGTGACGACCTCGGCACCGACGTCCGCGCGGAGCAGTCTGGCGGTCTGTGCCAAGGCGTCGCCGATGTCGGATATCGGATAGTTCGCCCCATTCTGCGGGTTCGGCGATTGAGTCAACACCGGCGCCCAAACGCCGTCGACCTGCATCGCGTCGCGAGCGCCGTTTCCCAACTCATCATCGACGCCTTGCCACATGGCATTGAGCGATGCCCGACGCTGTGGCATCGCATTCGGGGGCCCGACCAAGGCAACCTTCGAGACGTCAGTGGTCTCGATGGTCGGTTGTGGGCCGTAGATCTGCGTGGAGGGCACACTCGTCCCAATTTGGACGGCACCGATCAGTGAATCGGGCGCGGTCAGGCTGACCATCCGGTTCAACCAACCAACGCGGGCGGTCGACCCCGGATCTGCCTCTTCGACGACCTCGATGGCGGAGAAGTGTGAGCGATTCGGTTGTGGCAGACCTACCGCTTGAACGGCGGCCATCTGCCCGGACTTCCACATCGGTAGCAGCGGGTTGAACTGCGGATGCAGACCGAACATCCCGTCGGTGGCCAACAGAGAAGACGGCGGTATGGCGATCTTCGGCCGCGACGAGGCGTAGAACGGGTCACCGTATGGGACCACCAGCGACATGCCGTCCACGCCGCCACGCAGGCTCAACACGATGAGAATGTTGTCGGCCGTTGGCGTGCTTGCGAAGGCAACCTGCCGGAACACCGTCCCATGCATTGTCGCCATCGTCGCGCCGGCGGCAACCGTGCCGAGACCCTTCAAGAAGGTCCGCCGAGATGCCGTTGACCTCGCGTAGTCCTCGCACCCACACTCTGTTTTCGTCGTCATGATGCTTCTTTCCGTCGTTTGTCGTTCAGCGAGTCAGGTGAGCTGGAGAGTCTAGGAGGCACACCAGCAACCGAGGCAGCCCAAACTTGATGAGGGGATGCGTAGGAGTGATCTGAGTTATCGCCGTGCAATCAGTGGCCAGGCAGGCCGCCTGCAGCAATGTGCTCGTGGACGGACGCGCTAACAGCGTCTGAGACAGATAGTCCACCAGCAGGTCGAAGCGAATCGGCATCTGAGGAACCCAGTGGCTGACCGGCTGGAAGGTAATTCCGGTAAACGGCCAGAACGAGCCAGAGGCCATCCAGTGCGCCCGAAATGACCCAAGCATGCGCGCTGCGCCGGTCCAGGCATCCGCAGTATCGGGAAAACCGTCGGGGCGCGCCCAGTCGAACACCGTCTGTCCGATGCCCATCGACACGTTCTCGAACTGGTTCGCGCCATCGGTGTCCTTGGTAGGGCGAGACACGCCGACCTGCAAGACCGCCCAACTGGCGATCGCGTCCTCAACAGGAGTCCGCACCTTCAAGTCGACTGAGGCCTTGAACTCAGCGGAGTTCACCAGCGTCCGCAGCACCGGGAGAATCGCGGTGTTGGAGGCCAGATAGACGTTCGCCAACTGATCGATCAGCGCCTGTGAGGGCGTATCGGAGACGAACCGCACCGCCAGCCTGGTGCATATTTTCTGCGCCGTGTGCGGGTGGTGGGCCAGGTATTTCAGGTAGCGCCCAGTCAAGGCGCGCCCGTCCGGGTTCTTGTTGGCGTCTTGGAAGCCCATCACCTGAACCGGCCCAGACGCGTGGTCGCTGATCACATACGAGACGTCCCAGGTCTTCTCGTCGACATGCCAACCGGTCAAGATCAGGGACGAGTTGTAAACATCGTCTTCGGTGTAAGGCAGCCCGACCGAGTGACATTCCAACACCTCGCGGCCCAGGTTCTCGTTCAGATTGCCGGCGCTGGACACCGCATTGTCGAGATAGACCCCCATGGCCGGGTGCGTGACGGCCGAATACAACAGATCGTCATAACGACCAAAGGCTTTTTGTCGAAGCATGTTCACATAGTCGACCCGGAATAGGTAACTCGGCCCCGCAAAAAATGGGATATGCAGCAGGTTCGCCCAAAAATCGACCATCGACTCGAGAACCTGCCGGTTGGAATAGAGCCTGCGCAGCATCGTCCAGGCCACCACGTTCTGCATGAACTGCCAGCCCAAGACAGTGCCAGACTGACTGAGGCTCCACAGTTGCTTAGCCGACAGGTCCAAATGCGGGAACCACCCGTACAGGCTGTCGGCATACGAATCGTCGATGGCGTTGGGCGTCAACTGCTTCCCGAACCAGGCATGCGCACCGCCGGCGCTCTTCGCGGTGGCCACCAGATCAGGCGTTACACCACTGGAGAACCGGGACAGCAGATGCCGAGTCGCCTCGCTCGGTGCAAGCGTCTGCGGGTAGACTGCCGGCTTGTAGGCCAGATGTGACGCCTTGGTCATGGTGGCAGCGGCTGGCTGGGCCAATGCGGGGATGAGGACTCCCGCAGCACCGACGCTGGCGGCGCCCAAGAGGGCGCGACGAGACGTAGTGATCTTGGGAAGAGACAAATCGATGGTCATAGATGTGCGTCCTTCGACCAAGGGTGCATGGAATGCATCCAAAGAAAATTGGTGTCTAATAGAGGGGGAACTCTTCAGGCACGCGAAAGCTGAAATTTTTTCAGCAGGAGAGGGGGAACTCTGTTGACAACAGTACCCCTCATTTAGACATTTTTACACAAATCGGCCCAACTATATTTGCCGACGATCCAGTCCTGCCACCCCTGCTCGACGTCTGTTCGGCGAATCGTCATAAATATAACGGCATCCCCGGTCTTACGTCCGGTTCGGACAGCCAACGAAGGGAGGAAAATCATGGCGCCTGGGGCTGGCCTCATCTCCAGGCGAGCCTTCATCGCCGGAGCCGGCGCCTTGCTGGTCGGCGGCTGCGACCTGAGCCAGCCGCAGCGGCAACCCACCAACACGACCCCCTCCACCGTGACATCCGGCGCTACCACGCTGGCTAGCCAGCCCGTCGAAACCGCCGACCTGACGGTGCGGTGGAGGCATGTTCAGCCGCGAGTCGAGCAAGTCGGACTCATCGCCGGGTGGCCGTTCGACGAGGGCAGCGGCTATGCGTTCGGGGATGTCAGTGGTCACGGGAACACGTTGTGGATCACCGGGTCGCAGTGGAACACGCTCGGCAGCGGTCTGACCTCCGCGATCCATCGCCCGGGCCGCCGCGGCAGCGGAGTGTACGTCGACGGCACCAGGTGGCTGCAGGCGCAGACCAATGACTCTCTTGCAGTGGGCACCGCTCTCACCGTATCGCTCTGGCTTCGCCCCGACAGCCTGCCACCAAGCAACGGAGCGGCGCTTATCGAGCACGGTGCCGCCTATCGGCTTGGTGCGACACATGACGGCACCGTCCGTTTCACCATGTTCGACTCCGGCGGCGCGCCCCATGTCGTGGCCTCCCGGACCGCCACGTTGACCGTTGGTGAATGGACCCACATCGCGGTTGCGGCTGCGCCCACCGAGGGCCGGCTGGTTCTGTATGTCAATGGCGCCCAAGAAGCAGAGACGACCGGTCAAGCGTTCACAGCGGCCGCCTCCACCCAGGATCTTGTGGTGGGTTGCAAAGTGGTGGGCTGTCTCGACGAGATCACCCTGCACGACGTGGCGCTCGACCAAAGCGCCATCACCCAGCTGTACGTCGTCGGGCTGCCAAAGGTCTACACCCAAACCCGCGAGACCGTCGACCCGGATAGGCAGATCTGGACTCGCTTCAAGGGCAGCGAACCCATTCCCCACCCGACCGATGCCGCGACTGTATTCACCGCGCGCTTCGACGGATCGAGTCGCTCGGAGCAGGGGGCAGAACCGTTAGGGAACGCAGCCGCGGGATATGCGCCGGGCATCTTCGGCGGCGCCTTGCGAGCCGTCGGCACCCCCCTTAGTTACCGTTCGCCGATACGTCGTGACGCCGGGACGTTCGAAGCTTGGTACGAGGCGATCCGCGACCCCGCGGACCCCGATCGGCAGCGCCGAAAGGTGCTGCTGGTGGCCAGCGGCAGCCGGGACGTGCTCACCCTCTACACCCACGGCGGTCGGTGGTGCGTCGACGTGGCGACCAGTGGAGTCCCGGCACAGGTGCTCATCGGTCCGCAGCAGACATTCCTGCCTGGCACGCTCGAACATGTCGCGGTGACCTGGGGTCGGCAAGACGGCGCCAGCCCGGTTGTCGCGCTCCATGTCAACGGCGTTGAGGTAGCCCGCCAAACTCTTGTTCAGGGTAGTCCGATTTTCGATGACCGCATCGTGCTCGGCGGCACCGTCGGGACGCCGGCATACTGCCTGATCGACGACGTGCGCATCTGCGATCAACCAAGATCCTGGGGTGACATCTGCCCCCGTGGCCAGGCCGCTACAGACGCCGCGGGGCTCGACCTGCGCGACAGTTTCAACCGGCCCACCGGCGCGGCGCCGATGTGGTGGCGGCCCGCGTCAGACGCGGCCAGGTGGAGCCACCAGACCAAACCCGGCGCAGCTTCGAACGCCACTGGCGCAGACCCGGCCGAGCGCCAGTCGCTACATCAAAGCGTTCCCACCGGGCTCAGCGCCCTCTACCATCCAGACGCCTTCGGCCAGGCCTCCTCGATCGAAGCGGGAATCTCCTTCGCGACTGCGGTCGACGGCTGGGCCGGCGTCTTCGTGCTGTCACCGAGCCCGTCGAGCGACTTCACCGGGTGCAGCTTTGCCATCAACCCGGCCCGCCGCCAACTACGCATTGCCCAAGTGGGGAAGGGTTTGATCGCAGCGGCGAAGACGTTGCCCTACGATTTCGCCACCGGCGCTGCGACGACGTACGAGCTGACGTTGACGGCCGCTGGAGACGGTGTCTTGCGGGGTTTCGTCGACGGCAACAACATGATCTCCATGCGGGTCAGGGCCGACGCTGCCACCCAGGGATATGCGGGCCCGTTCACCGAGGGGATCGCTGCGTACTTCGACGCCCTGCACTTTACTGCCCTCACCCCTGCGACGAGCACCTCCCGAAACATTCAAACTCAGGTGTTGAGCTACGGAGCGGGCGCCGGGTACGCCGCGTTGGAGCTCGGCCCGTTCCGTTGGCACAAGCGTCCCGGGCTACCGCCCTGGCAGTACCGGACGAGGGACCCCGAGCCTCCAGGCAACATTGCCGGCGCCCAGACCGCTGTGCCGCAACGGCCGATCGCTCCGGCGTACTGGCGATCAGAAGACAGCGCGAACTCCGACGTGATCACCGTCGACGACCGGATCCTGTGCTTCCTGCGTGGCAACGCTCGAGTGGACGGCGTTGTCAGCAGCGGCCGAATCGGAGTGCTGCACACGACCGTGGACCAATTCGACGGGATCCACTTTTCCGATCCGGATCGCGGCAACGAGAACCTCGCCGCCGCCATGCTCTTGCAGGGCAGCCTCTTCAACGCGGACGTCCCTACCTCCAGTCCGGGTCGCTTTACGCTTAACTCCCCAGCCAGCGCCTATATCGGGGCAGGCAGACTGTTGTTCTTCGCCAAGGAGAAACGGGCGACGATGGAGCTCGTCACCGACTATCGCCGACTCGCGTACGCATACTACGACGTCCGCGCCAACCAGTGGATGCACTCGAGTGCGTCGTACGTCGATTGGTCCGCGATGGACGCAGCAGACTCGCGATCACATCCGTCCGGCATCGATGGCAGCCCCGAAGTCGTGTCGCTGCGCGACCCGGACGACGACGCCTACACGGTTGTGCTCTATCACCAGACCATGGCGGGCGGGCGGCCGGTGATGGCGATGACCGGCCTGCGGCCAGACGACCACGGTGTGCCCGCGCTGGATCCCGGCCTGCCAACCGTCACCTCGATCGGCCGACCCTCTCACAAGTCCATCTACGGTTTCCGGGTGATGTTCGACAACGGCATCTACTACCTGCACTACAACGAGGGACCGAACGTGCCGGACTGGCCCGACCACTTCGTGCTCGCCGCGGCACTCGACCCGTACGGCGGCCCGTGGTTCGTCAACCCGAGCACGGACGGACCACACGCGACGTACTTCCGCCGGGGGAGCGAGTTCGAGCCTGACAACGGGGCTATTTGGCAGGGCACCATGTTCAAGCATCGCGGCCATTACTACCTTTACTACGAGGACTACCACTCGACCGGAGACGTCGACGCGCCGTACCGCAACTACAACGATCCGCAGGCCGGCTCTCGCGTCGGTTATGCCACCGCGCTATAGAGCACGCGCAGGCTCCGCCTATGGCTGAACGCACCCTGCTCAACCACACGGATCACACGACCAGTCCAATCATTGCGCCAGGTCACTGGCGGATCAGCGTCGCCGGCGCAGACCTGGGTCTTCGATCGACGGCGGCGTGTAGCCGGCGTCGGTGGCCGAAAGCGTGGTGCCGGGTGGCACTATCTCGTCGATCCGGTCAAGCACATCGCCGCTAAGCCTCACGTCGGCTCCGCCGAGCTGGCCCTCCAGCTGCTCCATCGTGCGGGGCCCGATGATCGGCGCGGTCACGGCAGGGTGCGCGAGTGCGAACCCAAGGGCAAGGTGCACCATCGACATGCCGGCTTCCTCGGCCAGTCGGGCGAGCGCTTCGGCCGCCTCGAGCTTGCGTTGGTTGCCCGGGATCGACATGTCATACCGGTCGGGAACCCGTTGGCTTCGCGCACTGGTCGGAACGTCGCGACCCTTTCGGTAACGACCGGTCAACCACCCGCCCGCCAGCGGGCTCCACGGGAGCACTCCCATGCCGTACTGCTGCGCCACCGGAAGCACATCAGCTTCGATGCCTCGAACGAAGATGGAGTACGGCGGTTGTTCGGTCACGAACCGCTCGCGACCACGCGTTTCCGCGACCCACTGCGCTTGCACGATCTGATAGGCGGGGAACGTGGAGCTGCCGAAGTAGCGAATCTTGCCCGCACGCACCAGATCGGTAAGCGCGCCGAGCGTCTCGTCGATGTCGGTGTCGGGGTCAGGGCGATGAATCTGGTAGAGGTCAATCCAGTCGGTGCCCAGCCGCCTCAGGCTATTTTCGACCTCCCGCACCAACCAACGCCTTGAGTTGCCGCGTTCGTTGGCGTCCTTCCCCATCGACCCATGCGCCTTGGTGGCCAACACGACGTTGTCACGACGCCCCGACGCGAGCGCCTTCCCGAGGATCTCCTCGGACTCACCGGTCGAGTAGACGTCGGCGGTGTCGACGAAGTTGATTCCGGCGTCGAGTGCCCGGTGAATGACCTTGATCGAGTCGTCATGATCTGGATTGCCCCATTCGCCGAACATCATGGTGCCCAGGCACAATGGGCTGACCATGACCCCAGTGCGACCCAGTGGACGGTATTCCATCGGATGTGCTCCTCTCTCCAAACTCGGACCGTACCCGAGATGCCGTTTTGGCTAACCGTGGCGGTTGCTGATCGGCGCGGCTCTTGGGGCCTGGTTGCTCTTAAGTACCCTGACGACGTGAGCACTCTTAGCACGATGAAACTCAACACCGGAGCCGAGATGCCGGCGCTCGGGCTCGGGACCTGGCGACTAAGCGGAGACGCCTGTGAACGGGCGGTCGAGTGGGCGCTCGAGATCGGTTACCGGCACATCGACACGGCGGCGATGTATCGCAACGAGGCGGCCGTCGGTGCCGGTGTCCGAGCCTCGGGGGTGCCCAGAGAAGACATCTTCATCACCACCAAACTGGCGGGCGGCGACCATCGTCGTGCACGCGACGCGGCGCGCGACAGTGTCGAGCGGCTCGATCTCGACTATGTCGACTGCTATCTCATCCACTGGCCAGCGGGTAATGGTGCCGATCTCGACGTGTGGCAAGTCCTCGAGGAGTTGCAGAGTGACGGCACACTGCGCGCCATCGGGGTGAGCAACTATTCGGTTGGTCAACTGGTCGAACTCCTCGACACCGCCGACGTGCCGCCAGCGGTCAACCAGGTCGAGATGAACCCGTTCGTGCAGCCGCGTGACATTGAGCAGACGTGCCACGAGCGCGGAGTTGCCGTCCAGGCCTACACGCCGCTCGGCCGCGCGGCCGATCTCGACAACCGCCCTCTCGTCGACGTTTCGCACCGACTGGGCCGGTCGGCTGCGCAGGTGATGCTTCGCTGGGGTCTGCAACGTGGAGCGGCGGTGCTTCCGAAATCGGGGAACCGCGAACGCCTGGCCGCAAATGCGGAGATCTTCGACTTCGAGCTCTCTACGGACGACATGGCCGTCGTCGACGCGCTTGGCTGAGCAGCATCCTTAGAAAAGGCCGCCTTGGCGGCCGTCTCGAGACGACACTTGCCCGGTGGTGGTTTCGAGACGCTCGCTCCGCTCGCTCCTCCACCGTGGTTGAGCCGCAGGCACGGTGGTTAAGGAGCATTCTCGGTGGTTGGGCGGGAGCTGCGGTGGATGAGATCAAGCAGCAAGACGATCACCGGCGTCAGGAACGTGGTGAACATCCCGTAGTTGCGCCGGATCGCGATAGGCATCATGGCCGCGAACAAGGCGATCGCCACCAGGATCGCCGGCCCGAAGGGAAGCACAACCAGCAGACCCGTGCCGATCAGCACGCCGATCACGGTGCCGAGCCCCCGTTGAACAGCTCGGGCGAACACCGACCCGAAGTCGGGTTTGAGCGCCACCGCGACAGTACGGGCTACCCAGTGGGGCCGATCCAGAGGGAGTAGCCAGCTCATTGTCTCCGCGACCCCAAGGCAAAGCATGAGCCGCAGGACAGCTAGCCAGGTAGCGGGACCGCTGGTCACGGCATCCCGTGCGGACAGTAGGCGCTCACGTGCGCGGGGGCGTCGTACCCGTTGCTCATCCTCGCCAGGCTCTCGCCCGACGAGGAGAGAGGACACGGATCGCAGGCCGGACTCGAGCGCCGCCATCGCCGGCGAGCTCCGCAACTCCGGCAACCCGGCGACACGTTGACACCTTGACAGCTATGCCTATACTTCTAAGTATGAGAAACGAGACGACCGGCGGACAGCTGGACCTGCTTGTGCTGTCGGTGCTGACCGGTGGCGCGCTGCACGGTTACGGCATCGTGTCCGAGTTGCGCCGGCGTAGCGACGCGGATCTCGACCTGGCCGAAGGCACGCTGTACCCGGCGCTGCACCGCTTGGAGAGCGAGGGGCTGCTCACCAGTGCATGGAGTGAGGACGCACCACGCCGCCGTCGGGTGTATCGACTGACCAAACGCGGCGATCAGGCGCTGGAGGGCCGTCGCCGGGAGTGGCGCCGCTTCGCCGCTGCCGTCGGGCGGGTTGTCGAGGCGTGATGGGCTCGCATCCGGTGCTGGCTGCCTACCTGACCGAGTTGTCGCGGCTGCTGGATGGGTCGGCGCCGCGGCGGCGGCGTCGCATCACAGCGGAGATCCGCGACCACCTCCTCAGTGAGATGGAGGCGAACGTAGCTGATGGGCGGCCAGAGCCCGAGGCGGCCGCCGCGGCGCTTTCGTGCATCGGGAGTGCGCGCGGGGTAGCGGCCGGCTTCGCCGAGATGCGCGCTCGGCACGCCGTCGAGCGGGCCGAGCAGCTGACGCTGGCCAGCGTGCTGGCGTTCGGTGCACTGTTTGTGGTGTCAACCCAGGTGGCGGCTTTTCGCGATCAGAGCGCCTTGGCTCGCAGCTTGGCCGATCCCCTGGGGTGGATCGCCGTGCAGATCTCCACGGTGGCGGTGGTCATCGCATGGCTGCGCGTGCTGCGGCTGCGCAGTTCGACGCGGGCCAGCGCGCGCGACCTTGTGTTGACCCTGCGCGCTGTAGCGGTGGCGGCTGGCACGGCCGGTGTGGCGCTCGGTTTGGACTTGATCGAGGCGCTCGGGGGAGCGTCGTCGTCGCGGACAGCGCCTGCGCTCGGCACTGGGCTAGCCGTCGCGGGTATCGTCGCCATGCTGGCGCTGCTATCCGTCACGTTCGCTGCGGCCAGCGTGCACAGGTTGAGCCGAGTCGATGACAGTCGTGATGCGCACGGGCGGTGCGCTCTGGAGGAGGTGCGGTGGGCCACCACGGCCGCCGCCGAGCGCGCCGAAGCCCTGGGTCAGCGGCACGGGAGACTTGTCACCACGGCAGTCTGTGCCGCCGCGACCACCGCCGACCGGACACTGAGCTGGGCGCTTGGCCGCAAGTGGCATTGCTCGGCGGCGTTGGCCGCGGCCGCCGGAGCGGCCCTGGCTGTGGGCAGTCTGCGCGAGCATGGTCTCGCCGGCGGACCTCATCAGGCGCTGCTATCCATCGCCGCAGCCGGTGTGCTGTTCGCCGCGGAGGCGGGCGCTGTCGTCGCCTCGGTTTACGCGTTCGACCGGCTGCTGCGCCTATGGCCGCCCAATGTGCCGATCCACTGACCTGCCAGCCGGGCACGAGCTGCGTCGCACGGTTGGCCGTGCGCTCGTGTTCACGGGTGTTACCGCGGCCGCCTTCACCGCGTTTGCGGTGCTCACCACACAGGTCCACGCCGTGCGATCGGGCAGTCCCTGGCAGGACGACCCGTACGACGCGGTGGTCTCGTTCACCGAGTTCTTCGTCCCCCCGCTCGCCGTGTTGGGCGCGATCCGCGCGCTGCTGTGTCGGCGCGACGAGCCGTTGCCCGTCGTACGCGTCGACCAGCTGCTGCGCCTGGCCAAGGCCATCGGATTCCTGGTCGGGATCACCGTAGTGACCGACGTGGTCGCCCTTGCGTTGCGAGCCGATCGCCGGCTGTGGAACGGGCTGACACCAGTTTCGATCGCCGCACTGGCCGTCGTGGTCGCCGCACTCGGGGTTTCAGGCTTCGCGGTGTGGCGAGCGCACCACGCCGTACGCCGGCTGGTTGGGGCAGCTGCCGATCAAGGTGACTGGCTCGGCGACCTGCCTGTGCTCGCGTCCCGGCTGACCTCGTCGTGGCAGCCCCGCCATCGTCGCCCGGCGCTTGCCTTCGCGGCCTGGACCACCCGATGGCCGGCGTTGCACCGTCACCTAGCGGCCGCCATGGTCGCCCTTGCTTTGTTGGTTGTCGGGGCGACATTGTCAGGAGCGCAGGCTTGGCGGGAAGGATATCCGGCCTCACTCTTCGTCTTCGGCACGCTGTTGTTCGCGGGGACCACCTGGGCCGGACTGGTCATCGTCAACCGCTACCTATCTCTGGTCGCCGTGCCGCACGCAGAGACTCGCGCCGGGCGAGCGGCGCGGGTCTCCTTCGTGTTGGGCTGCCTCGTGCTGCCCGTCGTCGGTGGATTGCGAGACCTGATCTGGCAGGCACTCGGCGTCGGCCCCTATGTGCGGACGCCCGGGCAACTCTGCCTCGTCACGTTCGGAGGGGGCGGATTGGTCACGGTGATCGCATTCTTCGCGCTGCTTGCCGCCTCGGCAACCGGTCCGAGCACCAACCAGCAAGGCACCAGGCGCTCACCCGGCTGACTGTGGCTCGGCCCGTCACTCGGCTGGGCTCCCGCGATTGGACTCGAACCAATAACCTGCCGGTTAACAGCCGGCTGCTCTGCCAATTGAGCTACGCGGGACCGCACCCGGCTCGCCGAGCGACCCCGATAGGTTAGCAACCTCGCTGCGGGCGAGAGAAATCCCTGCCGATTGTGAACGGCCAGGTTACGTTCGAAACGGTTGCGGTCCGTTAGCAACGGGTGGTTAGGGAGCGGCGCAGGGAGCGGTCTCGAAACCACCGCCCGGCCAGGTGCGGTTTCGAGATGGCCGCCGAAGGCGGCCTCCTCAACCACCGTGAGTCTGGCCCGCACAGCGGCCCCTTGAACCACCGTGAATGCGGCTTCGAGATCACAGGCCGAACAGTTCGGCCCGTGCTTGTGCCAGCGTGCGCTCGGCTGTCTCGACCACCAGGGGGTCGCTGGGGTCGAGGCCTTCGGACAACACGTAGCACCAGACGACCGGCCGGTTGCCGATCGGAGACCGTCGCCCCACAACGCTCAACCCGCGACGGCCTTGCACCGATGCGAAGACGGTGCAGACCACACTCTTCGTGACGCGCTCGCGTAGCAGCTCAAGCAACCGCCCGGGGTCTGCGACCCAGAGCTGCGTTCGCGGCTCGCACCGTCCCCATTCGGCCACTTCGACGATCGCCAGCTCGTCGGCGTCGCTACGCCAGTCGGCGCGCGCGATGCGTTCCCACCGCAAGCTGCGGTAGCCGCTCCCGGCTGGCAGGTGAATGGCGCGATCCGTCCCGACGTACCACTCGCCGTGGGCGCCCGACGCCCAAGCCAGTGGCCTCTCCCCCGGTTCGAGCACCAACTGCGCGGCGACAACCGACGGGAGGCTCAGTCGACCCATGCGCCGCATTGCACCATGATGCGCCATGGATTACAGCGTCTCGCCGATGGCCTGCTCGCGTAACTCCCGCCGGTGGCCTTCGAGCGCCACGAGCTGACCAAAGAGTCGGTTGTAGTCGGCGGCTTCGGTCACCGGATTCATGCGCTGCAGCCTGGACTTCACCGCTGCGATGCGTCGCAACGCCGTCAGCTCGCGAAGTCGCACGAAATAAGCGGAAACCAGCTTCTGTTCCGGCTGCCCGGTGACGTGCAAGGGCTCCACGGACAACGCGGACAGCGTGTGCCTGACCCGGTCGTCGGTGACCTTGGCCATCAGCGCGTCAAGCGGAGCGGCAGCGGGACCACCAAGCTCAACCACGGCGATGAAGACGTCGCGGTAGAACGGATGCGTGAAATCGTCGCCCTCGACTTGCGACCACGCGTCTGCGGTGAGATTGGGATGTTGCAGGGCGAGCTTGAGCACGTCCCGCTCGATCGAGAACCGTCGTTCGCGCGGGTCTGGCACGTCATGCCGTGCTGGTGCGGGCGCAGATTCGGCGGCTGAGGCAGCCGTTCGAGGTCCGCGCTTGGCTGCTCGGCGCACCTCGGCACGCACGTCGTCGACATCCACGCCCACCATCCGGGCTACCTCACGAGCAAACGCCTCGACCTTGGACCTGTCCCGGATGCTCGCGACGAGTCGCGCCGCCTCACGGGTCGCGTCGATGCGGGCATCGGCACGATCGAGGTCGAAACGGGAGATCACATTGCTCAGCACGAACCGATACAGAGGCACCCGACGTGCGATCAGCTCACGGACTGCCGCATCGCCCGCGGCCAATCGCAACTCGCACGGGTCGCGTCCGTCGGGCTCGACCGCGACGTACGTCTGCCCGACGAATTGCTGGTCTCCGCCGAACGCACGCAACGCCGCCTGCTGGCCAGCCTCGTCTCCGTCGAACGTGAAGATGACCTCGCCACGGAACTCGTCATGGTCGAGCAACAGCCGACGCAGGATGCGAGTGTGATCCTCGCCGAACGCGGTGCCGCAAGTCGCGACCGCAGTTTGCACCCCCGAGAGATGGCACGCCATCACGTCGGTGTAGCCCTCCACGACAACCGCCTGTGAGCTGCGGGCGATTTCCCTGCGAGCCAGGTCGACGCCGTACAGCAACTGACCCTTCTTGTATATCGGCGTTTCGGGCGTGTTGAGGTATTTGGCCTCGACATGGTCGTCAGCGAAGAGTCGCCGGGCCCCGAAGCCTACGACGTCTCCCGAGAGCTCCCGCACCGGCCACAGCAATCGTCCACGGAACCTGTCGTAGGGACCGCGGTTGTTGCGCGCCACCAAACCGGCCGTTACGAGATCGTCGTCTGAAAAGCCCTTCTGCCGTAGGTGGCGCAGCAGGTCTTCTCCGCCGCGCGGTGCAAAGCCGATGCCGAACTGCTCGGCCGCAGCCTCGCCGAAACCCCGCTCGGACAAGAATTGCCGGCCGGCGGCCGCATCGGGACCGGCCAGCGCATCATGATAAAACTCAGCGGCCAGCGTGTGCGCTTCGATCAGCCGGCTTCGCTGCCCTGGGTCACGACGCGGCGCTGAGTGGCCGTCTTCGACGTAGTGCAGCTCGACTCCGTAGCGACCCGCAAGCCGTTCGACGGCCTCGGTGAAGCCGACGCCCTCGATCTCCTGCACGAACGTGATCACATCACCGCCGGCCTGACACCCGAAACAGTGGTAGAAACCACGCGCCGGCGTGACATGAAAGGACGGGCTCTTCTCGTCGTGGAACGGGCATAAACCCTTCATCGAGCCCCCGCCGGCGCTTCGCAAGGTCACCTGCGCGGACACCACTTCATCGATTCGCGACCTCTCACGCACCAGCGCAATGTCGTCGTCTCGGATCCGCCCTGCCACCCGGTGAGTCTACTGAGGTTTCACCAGAGCCCGATGCCTGTCCACAGCCGAGAGGTCGGTGAGTGAAGCCGCCTGATCGACGACCACGCGAAGCCTCGCGTGATCGTCGGTGGCGGTTTTAAAGTCCGCCGCAAACATCGGGTCGAGCGAGGCAGCACCGTGGCGCCACATCGCCTCGACGAGCTCACGCAGCAGATCGCGTTGTGCCGCCATCGCCGCCACCCGCCCTTCGGCTTTCATCACCAACTGGGCGGCCACGCCTTTTAGCACGACGATTTCCTCGGTGACGGTCGCCGACACCGGGATGACCCCGGCGTAGCGGATCAGCACCGGCGGTAACTGGCTGCCCTGGACCGCGTCTTGGACTGCATGGCAGAACCGGTTGATCAGCCGACTGGTCAGATTCTTCAGCCCGGCGAGATGACGCCTACTGCCGTCGTACGACGTCTGCGGCCACGCCGCAAGCTTGGTGAGCCGTCGATACGCGTCTTCGAGGCGCTCGCTGCTCAACTGTGGTGCGTACCAGTCGCGGACGGTGGCCCACACCCGCTCTCGCAATTGGGGGTCGTCGAGGCTGGTCAAGTCGATGCGACCAGCCACGACACCGTCTTCGAGGTCGTGGACGCTGTAGGCCACGTCGTCGGCGAAGTCCATCAGCTGAGCTTCCACACAGGTTCGCCCCGGCTCGACGCCCGAACGCATCCAGTCGAAGACGGGCAAATCGTCGGAGTAGACACCGAACTTGTGCACCGAGCGGGGCAGGCCGTCACCATGGCGCCCAGCAGGAGCTGGAGCGTTGCCAAGCGTCCACGGATATTTGGTCGACGCGTCAAGCACAGCCCTGGTCAGGTTGAGCCCGAGGCTCCTCCCGTCGGCGCTAAATATCTTCGGTTCCAACCGGGTCAACAGCCGCAGTGTTTGCGCGTTGCCTTCGAAGCCACCGATTCCGGCCGCGGTCTCGTTCAGCGCCTGTTCACCGTTGTGACCGAACGGTGGATGGCCGAGGTCGTGGGCCAGGCACGCCGCCTCGACCAGCTCCGGGTCACAGCCCAGCACCATCGCCAAGCCGCGCCCAACCTGCGCGACTTCAAGCGTGTGCGTCAGCCGGTTCCGGATGAAGTCATGGCTCGACGGGCCCACGACCTGGGTCTTGGCCGCCAGCCTCCGCAGCGCCGCGGAGTGCACAATGCGGGCCCGGTCGCGCTCGAAGGGCGATCGGCCCGATCGGCTGGGCTGGGCGAGAAAGCGCTCGGCGTCGTGAGCGTCGTACGCCGCCGTCGACCGCACCGTCGCTGCTGAGCCGTCCATCGCCGCCGACCCTACCGCCGAGCCGTCAACTTCTTTCCCCCGAGCCGTCAACCTTTTCCCGCCGGCGATGTGTCTTGAGGGTTTACCGTTGCCGGAGCCGCACATATTCCTCAGGGTTGAATCAGCGCGCTGTCTGTCGTCGGATCTTTCGGCGCCCTACGACGAGCGAACGCTAAGTGGTCACGACCGACGTGCACGTCCGGCCAGGATGGATCGGGCCAGACGGTAACCTCTTGACGACAGTGAAGTCGAGGAATGGAACGCAGACGGTGCCAGAGCAGCAGGAGGGGCTGGAAGCCGTGCTGGACGAGACGGGCAAGCAGGTCGAGGCGGCCCTGATCGCGGTTTCGGCGCTCACCCGAGAGCTCAAGAGGCCTCGCACCGGGGCCGCGGAAGGCCAACTGCGCGAGCTGCGACGGCGCTCGCCGCCGCGGCGGCGCTCTCGTCCGAACTGGATGAGGCGGCGACTCGAGCGCAGACATCGTTCGCATTCGACGACGAGGCTTATCTGTCCGGCGGCGGCTACATCAAGGAGTTGCTCGCCAGGGCTGCCGGGCGAGGGATCACCATGTTCGAGGAGGACGACCGGCTGCTCTGCTATCCCTCGATCATCCGGCTCTGGCCAGCGGACGCGGCGATCGAAGTCGACCGGCGCCGAGAGAAGCGACTGCGTCCCTCGGCGGTTGTCGACAGATTGGCCGCGGTTCAGTCCAAGCCACCACGATTCCGTGCCGAGCGATTCCTGGAGAGCCTGCGTGCCGGTTACCGACTGGTGACGGCAAGGAACGGCAAGAAGCCGGACACGGTCATCCGGCTCGTCGAGATCTGGGACGTGCCCACCCTGCTGCCGGGCCAGAGCCGCGACTACACCAAGCCCGAGTTCGCGCGGGATCTCTACCTCTTGGACCAAAGCGGTGTGACGACGACCCGGTCAGGTCAGGTGTTGCGCTGGCACGCCAGCACCGGGACCAAGGGCGCCGGGGTGCTGACCACGGTCGCTCGCACCGGCCAGCAGCAGCGCTATTGGGGCGTGTCGTTCGTGGACGCGTCTTGATGGATGGCGTTCCCGCGCCGATGCCGTCCACCGGTGTGCTCGCAGGTGGCGTCTTGAGGGCAGACGATTACGTCGGCTTCCTGGCCGAGGAGTATCTGCGCGAATACATCCCTTCCGGTGGTGCAGCCGTCAAGGTCGCGGTCGTTGGGGATGCAGGCGTCGCGTCCCTATTGGAGGCGGGAGTTGTCGACATCGCGGCGCAGCCGCAGGCGATCTACGTCGGACTCTCGGCGGAGACCACGAAGCTGCACATGGTCGACCAGTTCTTCTTCGCCATCGCGCGTTGCATCGACTGGGAAGAGATCGCGGCCCGGCTGCTGCTCTCGGCGTACGACACGGTGGCGTTCCCCGCCGCCGCTGGCCGACTCACCGTCAGCGAGGTGGCCGCCTATCACGACGTCGATCCGCGCGAGCTCTACCGCAGTGTCCGGCGACAACTCGAACACAGCCTGCTCGGTGACGCCGGCCTGGCTCGCGAGATGCGCCGCGCGGTGTTGCGGCTCGCTCAGACACGTCTTGGCGCCGGGGATGTCGACGCTGAGGAGCACCAGGCGGTGCTCGGCTGGCTGCGCGGCGAGCCGGTGCCGCTGAGGGCTTCCGCTCCGCACTCATCTACTCCCGAATCGGGCGCCACAACGCGCGTTCGATGCTTGTCTCGTTGGGCCGGCTGCTGCTACGGGTCGGATATGGCGGCCTGCTTCTGCACCTGGATTATGCCCGACTGGCGCAATCTCGGCGGCCACCCAACGAGGAGCGCACCGGCATTTACTACTCCAAGGCGGCCACCCTGGATGCCTACGAACTGCTGCGGCAGCTGATCGACGACACCGATGACCTGTGCGGCGTGCTCGCGATAGCCGTCATCCCGCCCGAGCTGGTTACCGACGAGGTGCGTGGGCTGTCGGCGTACTCTGCCTTGCAGCTGCGGGTGGCCGATGAGGTCCGGGATCGGCGCAAGCCCAACCCGTTCGCCGCGCTGGTGCGGCTCGAGGTTCGGTTGGAGGCGGTGACGTGACTGGGGACGTGATCGAGGACCGGACGTGGTCGCAGGGTCGACTGGCCGTGCGCCGGGCGGTGGAGGCGCTACGGTCAGGCGTGCCGAGTAGGCACTCGGTCGCGGCGCTGGGCACCGGCCAGAGTGAGATCGAGGACCGCTTCGAAGCGTTGCTCGACCTGGTGGCCGAGGGTCGCGGTCGCTGTTGTGGCGCTGCTGCGCTGCTCTTGGGGGGTGGTTTCGGGTCGGGAAAGAGCCACCTGCTGACCCACCTCGCCCAGCTGGCGGACAGCGCCGGATTCGTCACGAGCACGATCGTGATAAGCAAGGAGACACCGCTGCACGACCCCGTCAAGGTGCTGCGGGCCGCGGTGAGCTCGGCCGTCGCCTCGGACGGCCTTCGTGACGTCATCACCGAGGCAGCCGTGACCCTGGACCCCGACTCGCTCCGGTACGTCGAGTTCACCCGCTGGCTGCGCAGCCCCGGCAATGTGCTCGACGAGCGCTTCGACGCGACGGTCTTCCTGCACCAGCGGCTCAGCGGCGGTGAGGTGCCGGGTGGCGACGAGGAGTTCGTCGACGCGATCGTGCGGTTCTGGTCCGGTGACCCGATGCCGATCGCGGATCTGCGCCGCCAGCTCAAGGCCGCCGGTGTTGCCGGCGAATACACGTTCACACCTATCAAGGGCAAGGACCTCGCCCGCCAGCGGTTGCGCTTCCTCGCCCAACTGCTGCGCGCGGCCGGGCATGCCGGCTGGGTGCTGTTGTTCGATGAGGTCGAGCTGATCGGGCGTTACTCACTGTTGCAGCGTGGCCGTTCGTACGCCGAGATGGCGCGTTGGATCGACGGCGATCCAGCGGATGTCGACGCCCCGTTGGTCGCCGTACTGTCGATGACCGACGACTTCGAGGCCGCCGTGCTGTCGACAAGGAACGACCGCGAGCAGGTGCCGGTGAAGCTACGCAACAAGCAGATGCTGGAGTACGACGAACTCGCGGCGGCCTCCGAGACCGGCATGCGACACATCGAGCACGACATGGTGCCGCTGACCCCGCCGGACGCCGCCGAGCTCGACCGCGCCTATCAGACGCTGAAGCGGCTGCATGCGGACGCGTACGCTTGGGAGCCGCCGGACGTGCCGGGCCTCGAACGGCTCGGCACGACGCGAATGCGGCAATACGTCCGGGCTTGGATCAACGAGTGGGACCTGGTCCGCTTCGATCCGACGTACCGGCCGAGCTCCGAGAGCCTCGGCATCGCCAGCGATTACACCGAGCAGGACGAGCCGGGTGTCGACGACATCGACCGCTCAGCTTCGAACAGCGAGTGACCTCCGGATCCCTCCGGCACGGACTGCTCGTCGGTGATGACGAATCCCGATGACTATATCCACTCTTGATCGGCTTGGGATCGGCGGGAAACTCCGTCGTAGCCACGTCGTACGACGACTTTCGGATCCGCCTCCTCCACCCAACGAAGCATAGGAGTTGACTTTGACCAGGGATGCGTCCCGGATGTACTGCTTTTGCGCGTAGTCGATCGACGCGTGGCGCGTGCGTGTGAGGCAAGGCTTTCGTAGACTGCGCCTTATGCAAACGACAGAACCGGCCGCGCCGGTCAGGGTGCAACGGGTCGACCCATTGGTGTGGCAGCAGGCTCTCGCACTTGCGGACGGAGATGCCCGAAGAATCCAGGTGATCGACGATCGAACCGTGAAAGTGCAAAATCAGCGGATCCGCTGAGCGCCGCTACTTACCACTCGGTGCAACTTTCCTGAACCTGTCGCACCGGCACGAGGTGCAATGGCTGGCGCGGCAGACTTCGTTACGAGAGTTGAGGCCGGGTACACCGCGCAACGCAGGACCGATTCTGGCTGCGCCGGGACGGTCTGCTACGAGCCGCTACTTCCCCCGTTAGCGACGGATGTTGAGCGCTTGTGGTCGGCCCAGACACATCAGCCTCTCATGATGACCCTCGTGGCGAATGCGACTCTAGCTTCAGGGCTTCTTGGCTGGCGCCACTATCTCGACCTTGCGGTTTGCCGCATTAGTCTTCGCGTGCTTGCCGGCGCGTTGCTCCTTGAGCGACTCGCCAGCTTTCTTGGACAGGTGTTGTCGAGGCGACCTGTCGGCCATTGTTGCTCCTTGATTCGAAGCCTGGTTGGCTCCGCAGTTTCGAGGCTACGCCTGCCAAGCCCGGTGACATAGCACTTGCATCCTTGGCCGGTACGGCGACGGGCCGTCCCGCGCACGCTCGTGGTCACCAGTCGACGTACTGCTGATGCCGAGCCGTCACCTCCCCCGATAATGGCTGCATGCTGAAACTGTGGCCGGTCGCCGACCCGGTCCAGGTGCGTGCTGAGGGGCTTGTGCTGCGCGAGTGGCAGCCGAGCGACATCCCAGCTCTCATCGCCTTGTACGACACGGCCGAGATGGACCGCTGGACTCCCGTTGCCTCACCGTTCGACGTCGAGGCTGCTCGTCGGTACTTGGAGACCGCGCACCGTGCCCGCGAGCAGTGGGGCACGGTGCAAATGGCGATCACTGAGGATGGGTGGACGGTGCTCGGTGAAATGCTCGCCTTCCCCGCCGATAGCCCCGATGTCGTCGAGTTGGCGTACGCCGTCGCCGCCGCGCATAAGGGCCGAGGTCTGGCGACAAGGGCCGTCACCGCCGTGCTGAAGCTTGCTGCCAACGCCGGCGTGACCCGAGCCAGGTTGCTTATCGCGTTCGACAACGCGACGAGCCGACGAGTAGCCCAACGCACCGGCTTCAGCCTGATGGATCGACCTCTCATCGAGCGTCGACGCAAGGGCTACGTGCTGCGGTTGGAAACCTGGGAACGGCTACTGACGTCGGCGCCATCGCCACCACGCTCAGACGCACCTGACTAAGAGCCCGCGCAGATGGGGGCGTCGGACAGGGAGCGGGTCATTCGCGCCCGGGTGCAGCGCCACGCGTTCGAGGTCGTCAGTGCCCGCCGCCAGAACGCATGCGCCGTCATCCTCGGGTTCGACAGTGGCCGCCGTCGGCGGAACCCACTGCGCCACAACGCGAGCCGGTGCGGCGATCCGCGCCCGAACCACCCAGCGGTACGGCGACTGGCTCACCGATCGACGCACATCATCGGCGGGATCCGGAGATTCGCGTGGGCGGAACCGCCAACCGGTGACGTGGACCAGCAAGATGCGGTACGGCTCGACGCACCGCTCGGCCGGCTCGCCCTCGCGCGGGCGGTAGTCGAAGTGGACCTGCTCGGTATCCCGGCAGGCGCGGGCCAGAGCGAGTATGACGTCGGCATCGACCTGCCTGCTCGGCGTGTCCAGCGTGACGGTCGCCCCGTGCACCGCCTGCACCTGGGCCCGCAGCCGTGGCGGCAGCGCCTGGTCGAGCTTCGTGAGCGTGCGCACCGCTGCCTCGTCCATTCCTTCCACCGTGCCACCGGTTGCCACCCGCAGGGAGACCGCCACCGCGACAGCTTCGTCGTCGTCGAGCAGCATCGGCGGCAACGCCCGACCCGCGCCGAGTTGATAGCTGCCGCCCAGTGGCTGGAATGCACCGGATATCCCAGCGAGCGCAGCGGTTCCATGTCCGCCGCACGCACCGGGTCGTGACGCCGAGGCGGTCGGCGAGCTCGGGGCCCGACCAGACCGGGCGTGACTGCAGCAGCGAGAGCAAGCGCAAGGTGCGTCCGGTCGGTCCCATGTCTGCAGGTCTTCCTTACGTTGAGGACAGGTTCCGTCCGCTAACGGTGCAACGATGCAGCATGTCCGATCTGAAGTGGAACAACCTCCTGACCGACCAACTCGAGTGGCACTGGCGCAACCAGCTACGGCCGCGGCTCGACGGACTCACCGACGAGGAGTACTTCTGGGAACCGACGCATGGCGCGTGGAGCGTCCGCCGGCGCGGCGAGAGCACTGCCCAGATCCAGGGTGGCGACGGCGACTACGTCGTCGAGTTCGCCATGCCCGAGCCTGATCCGCCGCCGATGACGACGATCGCCTGGCGCATCGCCCACATCGTTGTCGGAGTCTTCGCCGCCCGCACTGCCGCGCACTTCGGCGGGCCGCCGGCCGACTACTTGACGTGGCGGTACGCCGGATCGGCGACCGAGGCGCTGACGCAGCTCGACGAGACACACGCCGGGTGGCTCGCCGGGGTCCGCAGCTGGGGAGAGGGGGGCTTGTGGGCGCCATGCGGCCCGGCCGAGGGTCCCTTCGCCGAAGAACCTCGCGCCGCCCTCATCCTGCACATCAGCCGAGAAGCGATCCACCACGGCGCGGATATCGCGCTACTCCGCGACCTCTACGCACACCGCTCCTGAGTTCACTGAAAGGACAAACCATGCCAGCACACGCCTCCCCCATCGCCGACGAGCGCCAGGCGATCATCGCCTTTCTCGGCCAACAGCATCTTGGATTGCGCACCGCTGCATACGGACTCACCGATGAGCAGGCCAGATCGGCACCATCGGCAAGCCAGCTGTCGATCGGCGGTCTGCTCAAACACGTGAGGTCGGCGCAAGCCAGCTGGATCGAGCGCGTCGGCGCGGCGCCGGATTCGCCCCAGCCCGACCAACGCAGCGACGCCGAACGAGCGACTGCACATCAAGCGGAGTTCCAGCTCGCCGAGGACGAGACGTTGAGCGACGTACTCGACGCGTTCGACCGCGCAAACCAGCATGCGCTCGAGGTGATTCGGCAGGCCGATCTGGAGGCTGCGGTGCCGGTGCCGAATGCACCGTGGTTTCCCAAGGACCTCGATGCGTGGTCCGTGCGATGGGTGCTCTTCCACCTCATCGAGGAGATCGCCCGTCATGCCGGCCACGCCGATATCGTCCGAGAGTCGATCGACCGCGCTACGTTCTATTCACTGCTCGGAGCCGTGGAAGGCTGGCCGGAGACCGCATGGCTGAAGCCGTGGCGGCCGCAGTCATAGCGGTTGCGCTACGGCGGTAGCGTCGGCAGCGCCCGTGCGATCGCGGCGTGAGTGTCCGGCGGTAGGAGCGGGGCCTCTACCCGAGGATGAAGGTCGGTGAACAGCTGATCTACCTGGCCCGGCTGCACGGGATGGCTCGGTCCAGAGCGCGACAACCCCTCGAACCCTAGACCA
>JBPCQA010000018.1:0-9696 GCA_050998615.1 Nocardioidaceae bacterium | reverse complement strand
CCCCCCAACCCCGGCGCGTGGCTGACCATGACCGCCAACCGCAAGGCGATCGACCGGATCCGGCGGGAGAACAAGCGCGACGGCAAGCAGAGGGAGGCTCAGATGGTGTCCGACCATGACCCGCCCGACCCGCTCGAGCCGCCCGAGCCGCTCGGCGCCATCGACGACGAACGACTGCGGCTGATCTTCACCTGCTGTCACCCGGCACTGGCCATGGAGAACCGGGTGGCGTTGACATTGCGACTCATCGGTGGTCTGACCGTCGCCGAGATCGCCCGGGCCTTCCTCGTGCCCGAGACCACCATGGCGCAGCGGATCACCCGCGCCAAGGCCAAGATCACGGCGACCCGTATCCCCTACCGGGTGCCGTCCACGGACGATCTCCCGGGCCGCGTCTCCGGCGTGCTCGCCGTCCTCTACCTCGTCTTCAACGAGGGCTACCTGGCCAGCGGGCCCGACAGCGGTCCCGTCCGACACGACCTCACCGCCGAGGCGATCCGGCTGGCCCGCCTGATCCGTGGCCTCCTGCCGGAGGACGGCGAGGTGGCCGGTCTGCTGGCGCTGATGCTCCTCACCGAGGCCCGTCGCACCGCCCGGGTCTCGGCGGGCGGGGAGCTGGTCACCCTGGGGGAGCAGGACCGTGCGGCCTGGGACACGGCGCTCGTCGCCGAAGGACACCAGCTGGTCCGCGAACGACTGGCCACCGGGGTGGCTCCGGGCCGCTACCAGCTCTTGGCAGCGATCAACGCCGTGCACACCTCCGCCAGAGACGTACGCGACACCGACTGGTCCCAGGTCGTCGCCCTCTACGACCGGCTCGCCGGCATCGACCCCTCACCCATCGTCGCGCTCAACCGGGCCGTCGCGCTCGCCGAGCTCGACGGGCCCGAGGTGGCGCTGGCGCTGGTCGACAGGCTGGACCTGGGCGGCTACCACGCTTACCACGCCACCCGCGCCGACCTGCTACGCCGGCTCGGCCGCTCGGCGGAAGCCCGCGCTGCGTACGAGAAGGCCATCGAGCTGGCCGGCAACACCGCCGAGGTCGCGTACCTCACCCACCGGCGCGACCAGCTCGCGCCCAAGTGAGACTGTGTTAAGACGTCCGACTCGCGCCAACACTGCCAGCGTTACCCAACGTCAAGGGCATCGCGACCTTCCACGACGACGATCCGCGACTCGAAGACAACAAGGCGCGATGGTCGGCAGCCACCCGAAAGGCTCAGGCCCTTCATTCACCCGATGAGTTACTGGGGGGGCTGAGGGACCACGACTAGCGGATTAGGCACGAGTCAGTCAATCGCCTCGCGGCTCGCGCCAAAGACGACCCTCGGACCCTGTCCGCGTTGATCTCTATGGCGCTCACCGATAAGGCGTGGGAGCAGGCGGTAAAGGTGGTCAGGGTCGCTGAGTCGTCGGTCGAGGTGCTCGTCGCGCGGGAGTTCATCGTCCTCGAAATCTGGCTCATGTGGAGGTTGTATGCGCTTGCTCGGGCCGCCGGAATGCGCCAGCGGCTCGGCCGCTCCCTTGCCCATCTGATCTCCGTTGTGGCTTCGGAATCGACCTGAGATCTTCGGTCGTTTCCTCATATGTCCGCGAAAGAGGCCGACCCCTGAACACTTTCCAAATGAATTTCGGCGGCCTCGTGCTGCCCGCTACTTCGAGTGTCCTCCTCGCCATCCCGGTCAGCGGTCGAGCTGCTGGCCGCGGCTCTGAGCACCGAGGCATAAGGTGACTTATAGAGTGACATGGGGGTTGGAGACAGCACTTGTTGAGTCCGATCGCAGAGCCAAAGTCACCCTTGACCTGCGGTTTTGCAATGGTCGGGCTGACAGGATTTGAACCTGCGACCCCGTGACCCCCAGTCACGTGCGCTACCAAACTGCGCCACAGCCCGCGGCTCCACATCACCGGGCGGAGCGGCGTCAGCCTACCCCAGGGCCGACCAGCCACGCCAAGCGTGCCCGGGTCAACGACGCTTGCGCTTTTCGCGCGGCTTTACGGTCAGATGGATCGGGGTTCCGACGAAGCCGTACTCCTCGCGCAGCCGCCGTTCGATGAACCGGGTGTACGCCGGCTCGAGCGGCCCCGAGGTGAACAGCACGAACTTCGGCGGCGCCACGTCGGCCTGGGTAGCGAACAGGATCCGTGACTGCTTCCCGGACCGGACGGGATGCGGGTTGGCTGCCACCAACCGACCGAGGAACGCGTTGAGTTCGCCGGTAGGCACCCGGGTCTCCCAGCCTTCGAGTGCACGGTCCAAGGCCGGGACGAGCCGGTCGACATGCCACCCGGTCAGCGCGGTGAGGTTGATCCGCGGCGCCCACTGCACTCGCACGAGCTCACGTTCGATCTCCCGCGCCAGGTAGTGACGACGCTCCTCGTCGACCTGATCCCATTTGTTGAAGGCGATCACCGCCGCACGGCCAGATGTCTCGACGCTGGTGATGATGCGTTGGTCCTGCTCTGTCAGCGGCTGACTGCCGTCGATGACTACGACCGCCACTTCGGCGCGCTCCATCGCACCAGTGGTTCGCAGGCTGGCGTAGTACTCGTGTCCACTGGCCTCCTTGACCCGGCGCCGAATCCCCGCCGTATCGATGAAGTGCCATGTCCTGCCGCCGAGCTGCACGATCTCGTCAACCGGATCGACCGTCGTGCCGGCTACCTCGTCGACAACGACCCGGCTGCCACCGGCCAGCTTGTTGAGCAGGCTGGACTTGCCGACGTTCGGCTTGCCTACGATGGCTATCCGCCGCGGCCCGCGGGGCGCGTCGAAGTCCTCTGTCGGCGACTCCGGCAATGCGTCGAGTACGGCGTCGAGGAGATCCCCGCTCCCCCGGCCGTGCAGCGCCGACACGGCGTATGGCTCGCCCAGGCCAAGGTTCCACAACGCCGCCGCGTCTGCTTCGCCTCGCGCGTCGTCGACCTTGTTTGCCGCCAAGATCACCGGCTTGCCGGCACGACGCAAGATCTTGACCACGGTGGCCTCCGTGTCGGTGATGCCGATGCGGTTGTCGACCACGAAAAGTACGGCGTCGGCCAGGCTGATCGCCGTCTCCGCCTGCAGTGAGATCTGCTCCGCCAGACCTCGCGCCTCCGGGTCCCAACCGCCGGTGTCGACGACCGTGAACTGACGGCCGTTCCAAATCGCGTCGTACGACACCCGATCACGGGTCACCCCGGGCACGTCCTCCACGACGGCCTCTCGGCGTCCGAGGATGCGGTTGACCAGCGTCGACTTGCCCACGTTCGGGCGACCGACGACGGCCAGCACCGGCAGCTGCCCAACGCTGAGCGCTCCGATGGGCTCAGCGGTAGGCTCAGCGGTCTCACCGCTGGACACTGCCACTGCCGCGGCGTCGTACGCGTCGGGAATCATGACCATCTAGCTTTCGTTCGGGGCACTCCGAGGCACCTGCCTCGGGCTAAAGGCCGCGGCCTCGGTCCGATCCTAGTGCTCGGTCAGTCCAACGCGATCACGAGCGAGCCCGACGATGGTCTCGACGACCGCGGGCAAGGTGAGGTACGTCGAGTCCAACACCACCGCGTCGGCCGCCGCACTCAGCGGGGCGGCGGCCCGGCCCGAGTCGGAGGCGTCGCGTCGCAGCAAAGCCGCCTGGACCGTCTCGAGGTCCCGGTCGTGGTCGAGTGTCAGCTCCGCCGTACGACGCCGCGCCCTGGCCCCCGGATCGGCGGTGAGGTAGACCTTGAGCCTCGCATTCGGGGCGACAACGGTGCCGATGTCGCGGCCCTCCACAACGATCCCGCCCGACCCGATCTCGCGGCGCTGCTGCTCGACCAGCACCTCACGAACGCGCGGTACGGCGCTGACCTGGCTCACCGCTCCGGTAACCCGGGCGGAGCGGATGTCTGCAGAAACGTCGACGCCGTCCAACGTGATCGTCGGGGCCGTCGGGGTGGTTCCAGCGAGGATCAGCACCTGCTCGGCGATGCGGCAGACGGCGGCGGAATCGTCTAGTCGAACTCCCGCGTTCAGCGCCTGCAACGTCACCGCCCGATACATTGCGCCGGTGTCGAGATAACGCAGCCCAAGGGTGGTCGCAACGCCACGGCTGGCGGTGGACTTGCCGGCGCCGGCGGTGCCGTCCATGGCAATCACCAGCTCGGCCAACGCCTGGTCCGCCATCCGCCACCTCCCGGCTCCCGACCCACGCGCGCCGCGCGACCGGGTCACGATCGCTCAGGGTACCCGTTGTGGGATCGCTGCTTCTCGCCAAGCCCAAGCCGGTGCGTCGAAGCCCGTCCTACGCGCTCAGCTTCACCGATTCAGCAGGAAGCTCACATGCAGCAGGCATCGAGCAGCGTCCCCAGCTCGTCGCTGGTCAACTCGCGAACTTCGCCGGGCTTCAGGGTGCCCAGCCGAATCGGCCCGATCGCCGTACGCGACAGCCGCAGCACCGGGTGTCCGACGTGCGCCAGCAACCGGCGCACGATGTGGTTGCGTCCCTCATGGATGACCACCTCGACCATCGACATGTCTGCGTGGCTAATCACCACCCGGGCGGCGTCGACCGTGACCGGCCCGTCATCCAGCGTCACTCCGTCGAGCAGCCTGCGCCTGGTCGCGGCTGACACGACGCCACTGACCTGGGCGACGTACGTCTTCCGCAGCTCATACGACGGATGGGCGAGCCGGTGGGCGAACTCGCCGTCGTTCGTCAGCACGATCAACCCCTCCGTGTCGGTGTCGAGCCGGCCGACATGGAAGAGTCGCTCCGGGCGATCGCCGACCAGGCTGCGTAGGTCTCGACGTTGCTCCTCGTCCGCCATGCTGCTGACCACGCCGCGAGGCTTGTTGGCGACCAGGTAAACACTTGCCGCAGCCACCGGCAACCGCTTCCCATCCACTCGGATAACCGCGCGCTCGGGGTCGACCCGCGCGCCGAGTCGGGTGATCACCACGCCATTCACCTCGACCCGGCCCTGCGACATCAACGTCTCACACTTGCGGCGACTCGCGATCCCCGATTGAGCCAACACTTTTTGCAGCCGAACGCCGCCCGTGTCGCTAGTGATGGGTTTCTCGGCGCTCACCAACGGTCACGACTCACTCTGCGGGTCGCCTTGTGAGTCGGCGAGGTCGAACTCGCCGGCGATGTCGGCCATCTCGGGCAGGAACGGCGCGATCTCGGGCAGATCGTCTAAGCTGCGCAGGCCCATCCGCTCAAGGAAGTACGTCGACGTGCAGTAAAGGTGGGCGCCGGTCTCGGCGTCCGCGCCACACTCCTCGATCAGGCCTCGGGCGACGAGGGTCCGGATCACCGAGTCGACGTTCACACCACGGATGGCCGAGACCCGGGCTCGGCTCACAGGCTGGCGGTAGGCCACCACCGCCAGCGTCTCCAAGGCGGCTTGGGTCAACCGAGCCTGCTGAGCGTCGACGACGAACGCCTCCACGACCTCGGCGTACTCCTCGCGGGTGTAGAAGCGCCAGCCGCCGGCTATCTCGCGCAGATCGAACCCCCGTCCCTGCTCGGTGTAGTCTGCGGACAGCCCGGCCAAAGCCGCATTGACGTCGCCCGGCGGGGCGCCGACCGCCTGAGCCAACACCAAGGCATCCAGAGGCTGGTCGGCGATCATCAAGACGGCCTCCAGCGCCGGCCCAAGATCATGGTCGCTCACTCGACTGCTCCAGCCCGGCGACGTAACCGGCGCTCTCGACCGACCTGGCCAATCCTGGCCAGGTCGGCGTCCGTGACGGAATCTGCCGGCGGCTCCTCGGGCGGCGCTAACTCGTCGTACTCGTCTCGCACTTCGATGTCCTCGTCGTAGGTGCCGGTCCAACGAATGTTGAGCTCGCCCAGCGGGATGACCTGCTCGAACGCCACCACACCCTCGCGGAAGAGCTCGAGCAACGCCAGGAAGCGCGCCACCGTGGTCAAGGTGTCGGGGGAGTCATGGATGAGGTGCCGGAATGTCGTAGTGCCGATCCGGCGCAGCCGCTCCACGATCGTCGCCGCCTGCTCGCGCACGCTCACCTGCGGCGCGTGCAAGTGGGCGAGCTCGAAAGCCGGTGGGTGCTTAGGCGTCAAGGCCGCCTCGGCCAACGCGGCGAACTCGGCGAGACCCAGGGTGATCAGAACGTCCGGCAGCAAGCCGGCGAACCGCTCGTCGAGTCCGGCGGTTCGTGGGACCCGCCGCGACTCCCGTGTCATCCGCTGCTCGATGATCGCCGCGACCTGCTTGAACGCCCGATATTGCATGAGGCGTGCGAACAGCAAGTCCCTGGCCTCGAGCAGCGCGAGATCCTCTTCGTCCTCGATCTCGGCGGACGGCAACAGTCGCACCACCTTCAAGTCCAGCAACGTTGCCGCGACGACCAGGAACGCTGTCGTCTGCTCCAGCTCGGCGTCGTTGTCGAGCGCCTTCATGTGCTCGATGAAGTCGTCGGTCACGGTGGACAACGCGACCTCGGTGATGTCGAGCTTGTGCCGAGTGATCAGCTGCAAGAGCAGGTCGAACGGGCCCTCGAAGTTGGTCAGGTGTACGGCGAAACCGCTGGCCGCCTCGACGGGCTGGGCGGGCTCGACGTTGTCCACACTCCGGCTCACGGCTCGCGCAATCGTCGCAGCAACGCGCTGTTGGACCCGTGCGTCGCAACGTCTTCGATGGCCTGGTGGATTGCCTCGCGAACCAGCCGGCCGCGGTCGACAGCCAGCCCGTGTTCGCGGCGCAACATCAGCCTGATGTATTCCAGATCCAAGAGCTCGTCGCCGGTGACGTAGACGGTGATCTTCTCGTCGTGGCGGACGCGGCCACTGGGTTTTCGACTTGGTTCGTCGCCGCGGCGCCGCGATTGCGACCCTGTTTCGTCCGGCGCTTCGCGCGCCGACGCGTCCTGGCGTGAGGAATCCTGGCGTAAAGGGTCCTGGCGTGAAGGGTCCTGGCGCGGCAAATCCTGATTAGCCCCGAACAACTCGTCGGCACCGGGCAGGCTCACGCGTCGTGACACCTGGCGAGCACCTCCTTCGCGAGCTGTCGGTAAGCGTCCGCACCCGCAGACGTGGTGGCGTAGGCGGTGAGCGGCTCACCCGCCACGGTGGCCTCCGAGAACTTCACGGTACGTCTGATCACCGTGTGAAAGACGGCATCGCCCCAACCGTCTACCAACGTCTGGAGCACCTCCCGGCTGTGCAGCGTGCGACCGTCGTACATGGTGCCGAGCAGCCCGACGATCTTCAGCTTTGGGTTGAGCCGGTCTTGTACCTTGTCGATCGTGCCCTTCAATAGCGCGACTCCCCGCAGCGCGAAGTACTCGCACTCCAGCGGCACGATGACGCCGTCCGAAGCAGCCAAGGCATTGACCGTCAGAAGCCCCAGGGCTGGCTGGCAGTCGATCAAGATTACGTCGTAGCGATTCAGTACCGGCGCGATTGCGCGCGCCAGCACCTGTTCGCGAGCCACCTCGTTGATGAGCTGCATTTCAGCGCCGGCGAAGTCGATGTTGGAAGGAACCAGGTCCACTCCGGCAACCGACGTCTCGACTATCACGTCATCGATCGGGACGTGGTGCTCCATCATCAGGTGGTAGATCGTCGGGTCCATCTCGTTGGGGTTCAGGCCCATCCCGACCGTCAGCGAGGCCTGCGGATCGAAGTCGACAAGGAGCACCGTGCGACCGAGCTCGGCCAGCGCTGCGCCCAGGTTGATCGCCGTTGTCGTCTTTCCGACGCCGCCCTTTTGGTTGCACATCGTGATCACGGTGGCGGTCCCATTCGCGCTCATCGCGGTCGGCGTCGGGAGGTCGGGTATCGGGCGGCCGGTCGGCCCAAGCACCAGCTCGTGAAGCTGCAGCGGTTGCGTCGCCGACGTGCCGGGATCTGCGCTGCCATGCGTCGCGGCGGTGACGTTGACTTTGGGGGGCGGTTCGAAGGTCGGCTCGCTCACGTCTCACCCTTTCATGGCTTTGTCTACAGATCGGCATATCACCGCGCCGCGACTCTAAGCGTTCGGAGAACCGGGAAACAAGCTCCGCGGCAAATCTGTGCATGCGCCCGCGCCTGGTGTGCACAAGCCTCCCCCAGCCTGGGGACAATGCTGTTGATTCGGCGTTTGCCGGCCCGGGCGACCGCCTGCGTCTTCCTCTCCCGTTATGGCTGAAGGCGTCTCGGGTGAAAGGCGGCTGACCTTCAGCCACAACGCGAAGGTCCCTATCCTTCGCACGACTAGCCGAGGGCCCGCGGATGTGCCGTCGCGTAGACCTCACGCAGCCTCTCCACGGTCACCAGCGTGTAGATCTGGGTGGTGGTCACCGAGGCATGGCCGAGCAGTTCCTGTACGACGCGCACGTCGGCGCCGCCGTCCAACAAATGGGTGGCAAAGGAATGTCGCAGCGTGTGCGGAGACACCACGGTGGTGACCCCGGCCCGCTCGGCGGCCTTGGCTAGCACGGTCCACGCCGACTGCCTCGAAAGCCGGCCACCACGGGCGTTGAGGAACACGGCCGATCGTCCGGCGCCCGAAGCGATCAGCCCTGGCCGCGAACGCACCAGGTAGTGATTCAGTGACTCGACCGCGTACGAGCCCAGCGGAACCATGCGCTCCTTGCTGCCCTTGCCGACGAGCCTGACGACGCCTTCGTCGAGGTCCAGGTCGTCCAAGTCGAGCCCGACCGCCTCCGAAATCCGGGCGCCACTGCCGTACAAGAACTCCACCAACGCCTTGTCGCGCATCGCCAGGCTGGTCGCGGCCGAGCCCGCGGCGTCGATGATCGCCTCGACATCTGTTAGCGGTAACGCCTTCGGCAACCGCTTGGCCGCCGAAGGCGGTTTGACCCTCGCGGCCGGGTCATCTACGCGAAGACCTTCTCTCACCACGAACCGGTGAAAGCCGCGGACGGCGACCACGGTCCGACCTGCGCTGGCCGCGCTTAGAGGCCGCCCGTGTGCGGAGTCACCCTCGCGCAGCAGCATCAAGAACTCGGTGACGTCGGCCCCCGAAACCGACGTGACGTCGGTGATGCCGCGGCCCCCGAGGAAGTCGACGTACCGCCGCAAATCCCGCCGGTACGACGACAGCGTGTTCGGCGCCAGACCGCGCTCGACGTTGAGGTGATCGAGGTAGGTGTGGACCGCGCGGACCAGGTCGGCCTGGCTCAGGCCAGCACCTCGCCAAGGCTGATGTGCTCAAGGCTATGTGCGGTGGCCACCGGCGCGTAGGTCAACTCACCGGCGTAGGTGTTGAGACCAAGCGCGAGGGACTGGTCGTCACGCAGGGCCTGCTGCCAACCCTTGTCGGCCAGCGCGACGGCGTACGGGAGCGTGACGTTGGTCAAGGCGTAGGTGGAGGTATGCGGCACCGCACCAGGCATGTTGGCCACGCAGTAGAAAACGCTGTTGTGCACCCGGTACGTCGGGTCGGCGTGCGTGGTCGCCCGGGTGTCCTCGAAGCAGCCACCCTGGTCGACCGCGATGTCCACCAGCACCGACCCCGGCTTCATCTCCGCGACCAACGCGTTGCTCACGAGCTTCGGTGCCTTCGCCCCCGGAATCAGCACGGCACCGATGACCAGGTCGGCCTCGAGCACCTGCCGCCGGATCGCCAGCGCTGAGGACGCCAGGCCGTGCACCCGGTTGTGGTAGCGCCAGAACGACATCCGCAGCTTGTCCAGGTCGTTGTCCAGCAGGGTGACGTCGGCGCCCATGCCCAGGGCGATGTTGGCGGCGTTCTGCCCGG
>JBPCQA010000042.1:0-52679 GCA_050998615.1 Nocardioidaceae bacterium | reverse complement strand
GTGTCCGAGGGGGGACTTGAACCCCCATGCCCTAATACGGGCACTAGCACCTCAAGCTAGCGCGTCTACCTATTCCGCCACCCGGACGTGGGTTCCACCGGCTGCGCGATGAGCGTGCTCACTCTAGCAAAGCCGGGCCTGAACGCTCCAACCCCACGCGTGGCTGGGGATGCGTCACTGCTTCGAGACGCTCGCTTCGCTCGTCCTCCACCACCGTGGGTGAGACGCTCGCTTCGCGCGCTCCTCACCACCCTGGGCGACCGTGTTACAGAATGGGGACATGGAGAAGAGATATCATCCCGAGGCTGAGGTCACCCAAATCTGCCGCGATCTGATCCGGATGGACACCACCAACTACGGCGATGACTCCGGACCAGGCGAACGTGTTGCCGCGGAACACGTTGGCATGCTGCTCAGCGATGTCGGAATCGAGGCGGAGGTCTACGAGGCATCACCAGGCCGTACGTCGGTCGTAGCGCACTGGGGAGACCCGAATGCAACCGACAGGCTGCTCGTCCACGGCCACCTGGACGTCGTACCTGCCGCGAAGGCGGACTGGAAGGTCGATCCCTTCTCGGCGGAAGTCATGGACGGCTACGTCTGGGGGCGCGGCGCGGTCGACATGAAGGACTTCGACGCGGCGATCTTATCGGTTGTCCGTGCCCGCGCGAAGGCCGAAGCGATACCGTCGCGAGCCATCACCTTCGCGTTCACCGCCGACGAGGAGGCGGGCAGTCAGCAAGGCGGGCACTTCTTGGTGGACTCCCGACCCGACCTCTTCGAGGGCTGCACCGAAGCGGTGGGGGAGGTCGGCGGCTTTTCCACGACAATCGACGGACGACGCATCTACCTGGTCGAGAACGCGGAGAAGGGCATTGCCTGGCTGCGGTTGCGGGCGCACGGCACTGCCGGTCATGGGTCGATGCGCAACTCCGACAACGCGGTCACGGCGATATCTGAGGCGGTAGCGGCGATCGGGCGACACGAGTGGCCGGTCCGCATTACGCCGACCATGGGCGCGTTGCTCGAGCAGGTGGCGCGGCTCACGGGGCGTGGGCCAGTGGAAGATCAGGTCGATGCGCTTGTCGAGCAGTTCGGACCAGCCGCCCGGATGCTCGCGGCGGTCGTGCGCAACACCGCAAACCCCACGATGCTCGACGGTGGTTACAAGCACAACGTCATCCCAGGGGAAGCGACCGCCAACATCGACGGGCGGTTTTTGCCGGGCTACGAGGACGAGTTCTTCGAAACGTTGCGGAGCCTGCTGCCCGACAACGTCAGCTACGAGATCTTGGTACACGAAAAGGCACTCGAGACACCCTTCGAAGGCCCGCTCGTGGAAGCGATGAAGGCGTCAATCGTGGCCGAAGATCCCGACGCGACAGTCTTGCCGTTCCTAATGTCCGGAGGCACCGACGGCAAGGCGTGGAGCAAACTTGGGATCCGCTGCTTCGGCTTCTCACCGTTGCGGCTGCCCGAAGACCTGGACTTCACCGGCCTGTTCCACGGAGTCGACGAACGCGTGCCGGTCGACGCGCTGGAGTTCAGCGCACGCGTCTTCGATGACTTCCTCGATAGGGCTTGACAACGCCGCCACCGGGACGCCGCTTGTCATAGCCGAGGTAAACCGCCTCAGGCCATTGGGCGAGAGTCCGGACCCAACGTCGAGCGGGCTCGGATGATATGGCGGCGAAGTTCGACCCGGCGGCTGCCATCGGGGTAAAGCCGCAACCGCGCGAGCTCCCAGCCGCCGTACTCCGCCCGATCGGTCAGCAAACGCCTAACCGCCGACCGGGACAGGGTCCGCGGCAACCGGAAGCGCTGAAATTCGTACTCCATGCCATCTCCATGCTGCCATGTCTGCCAGGCACTATCGTGCCATGTCTGGCCGCGTTGCGAGCGCTGCCGCGGCTTCGAGCCGCCAGGCCCTATCCTCCCTGCTATGGCTTTGCGCATCGAGGACTATGCCGTGCTCGGCGACACCGGCACGGCAGCGTTGGTAGGTCGCGACGGTTCCGTTGATTGGCTGTGCCTTCCCCGCTTCGACTCGAAGGCATGTTTCGCTGCCTTGTTGGGCGGCCCGGAGCACGGTCGCTGGCTGATCGGGCCCGCCGACCAGGCGAAGACGACATGGCAGTACGCCGGCGACACGTTCATGCTCGAAACCACCCACGAGACCTCCTCTGGGGTGGTCCGGGTGACGGACGTGATGCCGCTCGGCGACGATCGAGCCGACCTCGTACGCCGCATCGAGGGCGTCTCCGGAACGGTTCGGATGCGCCACGAGTGGATCGTCCGGTTCGGGTACGGCGACATCCGGCCGTGGATACGCCGACGCGAAGACAGTGACGGTGCCGAGGTGATCTCCGCGATCGCTGGGCCCGACATGCTCGTGTTGCGCGGCTCGCGACTACCCCACGCAGAAGACGGCATGCATGTCGACGAGTTCGACATCACCGAGGGTCATTCGCTGACGTTCACCACCACCTGGTTTAAGTCTCATCACCCCATCCCCGGCATGAACGACGTAGACGACCGGATCAAGGACACGGTCAAGCGCACTCACGAGTGGGCCAACCGATGCAATTACCACGGCCCCTACCGTGAGGCCGTGGTGCGCTCGCTGCTCGTGCTCCGGCTGTTGACACACAGTGGCACCGGCGGGATCGCCGCCGCCCCGACCACCTCGCTGCCCGAGTCGTTCGGTGGCCCGCGCAACTGGGACTATCGCTTCTGCTGGCTGCGCGACGCCTCGCTCACGCTCGAAGCGCTGCTGCTTGCCGGTTACGACGACGAGACAGTGCTGTGGCGCAATTGGTTGCTGCGCGCGATTGCGGGTGATCCGACAGATCTGCAGATCATGTACGCCGTCGACGGTGCGCGTGACATCCCCGAGCGGGAGCTGCCACACTTGCCCGGTTACGCGGGCTCGAAGCCGGTGCGCGTGGGCAACGGCGCGGTGAACCAGAAACAGACGGATGTGCTCGGCGAGGTGATGTCCGCCTTCGAGCATGCTCGGCAATTGGGAGTCGATGACACCGAGGACTCGTGGTCCCTGCAGCGCACCCTGATCAACGACCTGGCCGCCCACTGGGACGAGCCCGACAACGGCATCTGGGAGATCCGCGGACCGCTACGGCACTTCACCCACTCGCGCGTCATGGTTTGGGCAGCGTTCGATCGGGCGATTGCTGGGGTAGAACTGCACGGCCTGTCAGGCGATGTTGAACGCTGGCGTCAGATTCGCGAGAAGGTCAGGGCGGAGATCCTCGACCATGGATACGACAAGCAGAGAGGCAGCTTCGTCCAGCACTACGACACCACCGAAGTAGACGCGGCACTGCTCTTGATCCCGGCGGTCGGCTTCCTGCCCGGTGACGACCCTAGGGTGCTCGGCACGATCCGGGCCATCGAGCAAGACCTGATCCGGGACGGACTGGTGTTGCGCTATCGCACCGGCTCCGGGATCGACGGCCTGCCGGGCGACGAGCATCCCTTCCTCGCCTGCTCGTTCTGGCTGGTGATCGCCTACTCGTTGGCCGACAGGCAAGACGACGCCCACGCGTTGATGCGCCGACTGCTGGGGCTGGTCAACGACGTCGGGCTGCTGTCGGAGGAGTACGACCCGGTTCACAATCGGATGGTCGGCAACTTCCCGCAAGCGTTCTCACACCTCGCGCTCACTCGAGCAGCGATCGCGTTGGAGTACGGCGAAAGCCAAGCGTCGCTGACCTGAACACCAGCGGGCTCAAACCTCGGGATACCCGAGCTCCGGGGCCGACACGTCGTCGAGCGCGGCCGCGATTTCATCGGGAAGAGTGACATTTTCGGCGGCCAGCGACTCCTGAAGCTGTGCGACGGTTCGGGCTCCCACGATCGGCGCGACGACATCCGGCTGGTCTCGGACCCAGGCGAGCGCAACTTGACCCGGGGTGAGGTCGAGGCCCTCTGCGGCCCGACAGACCGCCTCGACAACCCGACTGGCGACTGGCGTGAGGTGCACACCCACGTACTTCTCGAACGTGGGTGCCGCGGCGCGCGAATGCGCAGGGACCGCGTTGCGATATTTGCCTGTCAGCACGCCGCGGCCGAGCGGAGCCCAGGGCAGGATCCCCATCCTCAGGGCCTCGACAGCCGGGGCCACCTCCCGCTCGATTCCTCTTTGCAGCAACGAATATTCCACCTGGGTGGACACCAGTCGCGCGCGTCCGGGCAGCGAGAGCTGATGGGTGGCTGCGCGGGCGGTCTGCCAGCCGGCGTAGTTGGAGACGCCGACGTACCGGGCTCGGCCGGACGTCTGCGCGGCGTCGAGTGCGGTCATGGTCTCCTCAAGCGGCACATCGTCGGACCATCCCTGCAGCTGCCAAAGGTCGACGTGGTCCACACCCAGGCGAGCAAGTGATGCGTCAAGCGTGCGCAAGAGCGCGACGCGCGAGACGTCGACGACTCGTCGGCCGTCCCGGGTCGCAGTCCCGGCCTTCGTGGCCAGCACGAGATCGTCACGGTCGACGACGGTGGCGATCAGTTTGCCGATGAGCGACTCGCTGGCACCGTGGCCGTACGCCGCCGCCGTGTCGAGCAACGTGCCTCCCGCATCCACGAACGCACGCAACTGCGCCTGTGCCTCGTACGCTGCGGTGTCGGTGCCCCACGTCATAGTGCCCAGAGCAAGTCGGGACACCTGCAAGCCTGAGGTGCCGAGGTAGCGACGCAACATGCGTCAGACCCTAGCGACCAAGGATCGCTTGAGCGGGCTCTTAAGGGGAATACTGCGCCGCACGTAGCGTTATAGCATATGGTTGAATATTCAACTTCCATCAAGGAGGCACCGAGGATGGCTGCGGTTACGGCAGACACACTGACTCTGCCCAGAGTAAAGACGGCCGGGCTGGGAGATGTCGAGCGGCCGGTGGTGGCGATTTCCACGGCACCGAGCGGTTACGAGGGGGAGGGCTTCCCGGTACGCCGGACCATGGCCGGCATTGCGTATCGCTATCTCGACCCCTTCATCATGATGGACCACATGGGCGAGGTCGATTACGCCGCGGGCGAGCCCAAAGGCACCAACTGGCACCCTCACCGTGGCTTCGAGACGGTCACCTATCTGGTCGAAGGCCAGTTCATCCACCAAGACAGCCATGGCGGCGGTGGCGTCATCACCGAGGGTGCGACCCAATGGATGACGGCCGGGTCGGGTCTGTTGCATATTGAGACACCGCCGGAATCCCTCGTCGAGTCCGGTGGCCTGTTCCACGGCTTCCAGCTCTGGGTAAACCTGCCCGCGAAGGACAAGTTCCTGGTCCCCAAGTACCAGCCGCTCGAGGCTTCCCAGGTGTTGCTGCTGAGCAGCGCGGACGCAGGCTCCCTGCTCCGGGTGATCGCTGGTGACATCGACGGTCACGTGGGTCCAGGTGCGACGCACACGCCGATCACGTTGCTGCACGCCTCGATCACAGCGGGTGCGCGGCTGTCGATGCCGTGGAAGCCGACCTACAACTCCCTCGCCTACGTGATGGCGGGATCCGGGACGGTAGGCCCCGCGTCCGCGCCGATACACGCCGGACAGCTTGCCGTGTTCGGACCGGGCGACCGCATCACGATCGGCGCCGACGGTGTGCAGGACAGCCGGACGAGCTCGCTGGAGGTCATCTTGTTGGGCGGCGAACCGATCCGTGAACCGATGGCGCATTACGGACCGTTCGTGATGAACACCAACGAGCAGTTGCGCCAGACTCTTGAGGATTACCAGGCTGGGCGACTCGGTGTGGTGCCGGCCGACGCGGTGATGCCACATGTGCCCCGCGACCAAAGCTGACCAGCAAACAGTCCGCGCTGATTGACGGCGGGTTTCCTGGATCGTCGGGAGCCCGCCGTTTCGGTCACGCCTGCTGCACGTTCCATACACGACACTAGGGTCGTGGGATGAGACTGGGCCTGAGCATGGGATACGTCCTCGGTGACAACGTGCACGACTACGTTGCGCTGGCTCAAGAGGCAGACCGGCTCGGCTACAGCGTGGCCTGGGCGTCCGAGGCCTATGGCTCGGACTCACCCACCGTGTTGAGCTACCTTGCCGCCAAGACGAATCGCATCCACATCGGGTCAGCGATCATGCAGATTCCCGCCCGCACGCCGGCGATGACCGCGATGACCGCCGCGACCCTCGATCTGTTGAGTGGGGGCCGCTTCCGGCTCGGGCTCGGCGTGTCGGGCCCCCAAGTCTCCGAAGGCTGGCATGGTGTCAGGTTCGACAAGCCGCTGGCGCGGACCCGGGAGTACGTCGACGTCGTCCGCCAGGCGTTGGCCGGAGACACGGTCCGTTATCGGGGAGAGTTCTTTACGCTGCCGCTTCCTGACGGGCCGGGCAAGGCGCTCAAGCTCACCATCCGGCCGGCCCGCGCTCGCGTCCCGCTCTACCTCGCCGCGGTGGGGCCGAAAAGCCTTGAGCTGGCCGGTGCGATCGCGGATGGCTGGCTGGCGATCTTCTTCTCACCGGAGCACGCCGCTCAGGCAATGACCAGCATCAATCTGGGCCGAAGACGCCGCGGCCAAGAAGAGCAAGCCTTTGACATCTCGGCGACCGTGCCGGTCTCGATCGGGGACGACGTTGAGGCTTGCGCGGACGCTATCCGTGCGTACACGGCGTTGTACGTCGGCGGGATGGGCAGCCGCACCCAGAACTTCTACAACCAGCTGGCGAGCCGGATGGGTTTCGAAGCCGGGGCGCGCCAAATCCAGGACCTGTTCTTGGCCGGGAAGCATCGAGCGGCGCAGGCCGCCGTACCGCATGACCTGATTGACCAGACATCGCTGCTGGGATCCAAAGAGCGCGTTGTCGAGCGACTGCAGGCATTCGCCGAAGCCGGTGTCACGACGTTGACGGTCGCCATCTTCGAGTCGGAACTGTCAGCCAGGGTTCACACGCTACGTCAGGTGTCGCAGGCCGTGGAGGCCGCGGGGGTGGCAACCTGACTGTGCCCTGGCTTCCTCTCGGGCCGGGCTCTATAGCCATTTGGCTTTCTTGAAGAGGCGGTAGAGCAGCAGGCAGGCCGAGAGCATCACCAAGACCACGGCCGGGTAGCCAAATGTCCAGCCGAGCTCCGGCATGTGGGTGAAGTTCATTCCGTAGATGCCGGCCAGCATGGTCGGGATAGCCGCCATCGCCACCCATGCGGAGATCTTGCGCATGTCATCGTTTTGTTGCACCGAGATGCGGGCCATATGCGCGTCGTGAGCGCTTGACAACAGATTGTCCAACGATTCGACTTGTTCGTTCACACGGGTCGCGTGGTCAGCGACGTCGCGGAAGAACGCCGCCGCCGACTCCGGGATGCCGATGACCTGACCGAGCGCGAGGCGTGTCAGCGGCTCGCGGAGCGGCATCACCGCGCGCCGGAACTCCGCGACTTCCCGCTTCAGCGTGTAGATCCGTTTGGCATCGCTGTTGCGAATGTCGGAAAACACTGACAGCTCGACCTCGTCGACGTCGACCTCCAACGAATCGGCGACATCGGCGTAGGCGTCGACCACCCGGTCACAGATCGAGTAGAGGACGGCGAACGGGCCGTGGCCCAGCTTCTCACGATGCTCCTCGAGCTCGCGCCGGGTCACCCCGAGCTCGGCGCCGGCGCCATGGCGGACCGTGACGATGTAGGACTTGCTGATAAAAATGGCGATCTCACCGGTTTCGACCGCGTCTTGCTCGTCGACGTACCACAGCGTCTTCAACACCATGAAGAGGTGTTCTCCCTTGTAGCGCTCAAGCTTGGGACGCTGGTGTGCTTGCACGGCGTCTTCGACCGCGAGGGGGTGCAGGTGGAACACCTTCGCCACCAGGTTCATCTCGTCGTCGGTCGGCTCGTGCAAACCGACCCAGACAAAATCATGCTCCCCGTGCACGGCTTCGAGTGCGGCGGTCAGATTCAACCCGGCGTCCGGCTGCTCATCTGCGATCCGGGGCATCCGGTGGCCATCGTGGTAGACGGCGCAATCGACGATCACGCTCCATTGTCCCTCGGTTGGCGATCGTTGGCGTCTATCGTGAACGCGTGGCGACGGTATTGCTTGTCCGGCATGGCCGATCTTCTGCCAACCACGATGGCTTGCTCGCCGGTCGAACGCCCGGGGTGTTGCTCGATGAGGTCGGACGACAGCAGGCCGCGGGGCTGGCGGCGCGGCTCGCCGAGCTGCCCATCGCGTCAGTGGTGTCGAGTCCGCTCGAGCGCTGCCAGCTGACGGGGGAGGCCATCGTGGCAGCCCTGAAAAAGCCCGTCGACCTGCTTACCGATGGGCGACTTACCGAATGCGGGTACGGTGATTGGACCGGCCAGGCGTTGAAGAAGCTTGCCAAGGAGCCGCTGTGGAAAATCGTCCAAGCGCATCCGAGCGCCGCCACGTTCCCGTCTGGGGAGTCGTTGCGTGAAATGCAGGGCAGGGCAGTGGACGCGATCCGTGACATCGATGCTCAGGTCACGCTAGCCAAGGGTGTGGATGCCCTGTGGATCGCGGTAAGCCACGGGGATGTGATCAAGGCCATCCTGGCCGATGCGGTCGGCACGCATCTTGACCACTTCCAGCGCCTGGTGGTCGACCCGGCCTCGGTTTCGGTGATCTCCTACACCCCCTTGCGACCTTTCGTCCTGCGGGTCAACGAGCACGGTGACTTGGCGGGGCTTACGCCGAGACGAAAGAGCCGGCGCCGTACACGGACGACAAGTGACGCGGCGGTCGGCGGTGGAGCCGGAGCCTGAGCCTGCGCAGGCCGCGAAGTCCGGTTGGTGCGACACGGGTCACGATGAAGACCCGCGAGTCAGTGGCTGATGTGGCGAAGTGCGGAGCTATGGTTGCCACCATGTTGAAACACATTCCCCATTTCGTGGCGCCGTTTTCCGGAGGCGCCCTACGTCGCCGCGCATCGAGGCGGCGCTGGTTCTCTGTCGCCGTACTTTCGGTGGCCGCTCTGACTCTCAGTGGTTGTGGCGGAGGCTCGGCCCCCAGCGCGAGCGGCAGCTCATCGAAGACCACACCCCACCCCAGCGTCAAGACAGTGGTCACGATTCCCCTCCCGACCCCTCCGACTTCGACCGCGACGACCGGCAAGAAGTCGACGAAGAAGGTCAAGTCTCCTACGTTGCGCAAGCCTGTCGTCCTCAGCGCCAAGACCCGTTTCGTCCGGTTGTTGTGGCTGGGACCCAAATGCGTAGGCCACCTCGGTGACAAGCCGAGCGAAGTCAACGTCAAGGAGACCAAGAAGCTGGTGAAGCTTTCCCTTACCGGGCCCAAGTGTGGCGTGCCCGGGGGATCCACTGTTCAGCACGCTTTGAAGATCAAGCTCAGCAAGGGCATCGGCAAACGCAAGGTGCAGGTCTCGATGAAGCCCTATTCCGCGCCGAGTGCAACCAAATCGACGCCCCCCAAGTCGACCGGCCCGACCACTCCCACCGCCTCCACAACGTAGTGCCACTCGACACTGTGACGATGGCGGCTCGCTAGGCTTTTCGTATGTCGATGGTCGTCCACAACTACGAACAGCCTGAGCGTTTCGTCGCCGGAACGGTGGGGCAACCCGGTCAGCGTGTCTTTTTTCTGCAGGCTCGCGCGGGCGCGCGAATCACGAGTGTCGCACTGGAAAAGCAGCAGGTGGCGATTCTCGCGGAGAGAATGGACCTGCTGCTCGACGAGGCGCTACGCCGCAGCGGCGGCGACGCGAGCATTCCTGCGGTCGCACCGGCCGGGCTCGAGGACGGCGACCCGCTAGAGCAACCCATCGAAGAAGAGTTCCGGGTCGGCACCATAACCCTAAGCTGGGAGGACGACGCGGGACTTGTCGTCATCGAATTCTTCCCGGTCTCTGACGAGACCGTCGTCACGCAGACGTTGACCGATGACGACGGAGACGATGACGGCAATGAGGACGACTTCGTCGAGGATCAAGGTCCGGAGATGGAGATCGAGGTGGAGGCAAGCGAAGTGCTGATCGTCAAGCTCGAGCCGGCGTACGCTCGGGCGTTTGTGCGGCGAGCGCAGTCGGTCGTCTCGGCGGGGCGTCCGCCCTGCCAATTCTGTGGTGGGCCCATCGACCCGGAGGGTCATCTGTGTCCACGAGCGAACGGGTTCAAGCGCATTGCCGAGTGAGGCGCCCACACCACTAGATGATGTCACCGTTGAAGCCGTCTTGCGGACCGGCACTCTCGAGCTTGAGGGGCGACTTGTGTCCGCGTCGAACGCGTCGTTCGTGGGACAAGTCGAGCTCGACGGGGTAGCGATCGGTTGCATCTACAAACCCGTTGCCGGTGAAAGGCCACTGTGGGATTTTCCGGCGGGAACGCTCGCCGGCCGGGAGCGTGCCGCCAGGGTGGTGTCCGAGGCGGGCGGCTGGAGCGTCGTACCTCCAACGGTGTTGCGTGACGGCAGATTCGGCCCCGGCATGTGCCAGCGCTGGATCGAGGTAACCGATCAACACGCGCTGGTAGACGTGGTGTCCGCCGACTTCGCCGAGACCGGTTGGTTGGCCGTTTTGGAAGCGGTGGACACCGCTGATCGTCCGGTTCTCTTGGTGCATGCCGACGCCCCCAAGCTGCGATCAATGGCCGTGTTGGACGTGGTCATCAACAATGCCGACCGCAAAGGCGGCCATGTGCTTGTCGACGAGGACGGAGCGGTTTGGGGCTGCGACCACGGAGTCTGCTTTCATGACGAGGCCAAGTTGCGCACCGTGTTGTGGGGCTGGGCTGACGACGTGCTGCGCGAAGAGGACGTCAGCGCGCTTCGACGGCTCAATAGCTTGCTGGTTGGTGACCTGCACGTGGAGCTGGCCCAATGGCTGACCGAGGACGAGCTTTCCGCCATGCGGAAGCGAGTCGACACGCTGCTTGCTGAACGTCGGATGCCGGAGCCTGGCGCGACCTGGCCCGCGATCCCGTGGCCGCCGTTCTAGTGCGCGCGGGACGTGCGGCTGTCCTTGCGGGCTCTCAAGCCCGCTAGGCTGCCGCGATGGATGCCTGGCCGCCCCCGAGCGTCTCCGCGCACGCCAGCGATCGGCTCGGCGACGCGCCGGAGCTCAGCTTGTTCGACGCGCGCACTGGCCGCGTCGAGAAGACGGACCCTGGCGATCTGGCCAGACTTTACGTGTGCGGCATTACGCCGTACGACGCGACGCATCTCGGTCACGCGGCGACCTATCTGGCATTTGATCTCGTCGTCCGGGCCTGGCGACAGGCCGGCCACCGCGTTCGCTACGTACAGAACGTAACTGACATCGACGACCCACTCCTGGAGCGGGCGAAGTCGACCGGCATCGCCTGGGACGAGTTGGCGACGCGTGAGATAGGCCTGTTCCGCGAGGACATGACGGCGCTGTCAATGCTGCCGCCAGACGCCTATGTGGGAGCGGTTGAGTCGATTCCGCTGATCGTGCGGTTGGTGCAAGAGCTGCAGGCTCGAGATGCTGTCTACGACGTGGACGGTGATCTGTACTACTCGGTCACAAATGACCCGATGTTCGGTGCGGTTTCTGGGCTCGATCGGGCGGAGATGCTGACGCTGTTTGCGGAGCGCGGCGGCGACCCTGATCGTCCGGGCAAGCATGATCCACTCGACGCGTTGGTGTGGCAACGACAGCGGGCGGGCGAGCCTGGCTGGAGCACCGAACTGGGCACCGGCCGCCCGGGCTGGCACAGCGAATGCTCGGCGATTGCGTTGGATTACCTGGGCGCAGATTTCGACATCCAAGGCGGCGGCTCTGATCTCATCTTCCCGCACCACGAGATGTCGGCGGGTCAGATGCAGGTGGCGAAACCGGGTGAGGTGTTCGCCAAGGCCTACGTACATGCCGGGATGGTCGGTTTTCAGGGGCACAAGATGTCGAAGTCTCGGGGCAACCTGGTCAAGGTGTCGACACTGCGCGCCGACGGCATCGATCCGCGAGCCATCCGGCTTGCCCTGCTGAGCCAGCACTATCGCAGCGATTGGGATTGGCGCGACGATCCGCTTGTCGCCAGCCGGCGAAGGCTGGCCCGTTGGAGGGCGGCGGTCAGCGCCGGGGGACCGGACGCAACGGAGCCCGCGAACGCCGTACGAGCGGCGATGGCAGAGGACTTGGACGCACCGGCAGCCCTCAGGACGGTCGATGACTGGGTTGCCGCCCCCGGGCCGGCCGTGGACGGCTCCGGTGAGCTGATGGCCGCGGTGGTCGAGTCCTCGTTGGGTGTGACGTTGGATTAGCGCCCCATCGGCGCGCAAGAGCCTGCTTTAGAGTCCGCGGACTCAACGGCTAACTTTCGTCGTTGCGCCGCTTGAGGTAGCGCTCGAACTCACGGGCGATCGCGTCGCCAGACGCCTCGGGCAGGTCGGTCGTGTCGCGTTCTTCCTCAAGTGAGCGCACATAATCAGCCACATCGGAGTCGTCGTCGGCGAGCTCATCCACGCCGCGCTCCCACGCCTTGGCTTCCTCGGGCAAGTTGAGCAAGTCGATGGGCGCCCCGATCAGGTCTTCGAGCTGTCCGAGCAGCGCCATAGTGGCCTTCGGGGCGGGCGGCTGCGCAACGTAGTGGGGGACGGCTGCCCAATACGACATGGTTGACATGCCACGCCGATGGGCGACTTCGGTGATCACTCCAACGATGCCAGTTGGTCCGGTGTACTGCGATGGCTCGAACCCATAACGTCGGGTCAAATCGGGATCGGACGAGGTGCCGCTGATCGGAACCGGGCGGGTGTGTGGCACGTCGGCCAGCAAGGCGCCGAGAGTGACAAACATCGTGGCGCCGACCGAGGCAACGAAGTCGAGAAGCTCGTCGCAGAATGAGCGCCACCGCAGATTCGGCTCGATCCCGGTAATCAGGATGATGTCACGATCCTCGGGACCAGCCTCGCAGTGCCACAACACGGTGCTGCGCCACGAGATCTCTCGCTTCCCGTCGGCGTCGACTCCCACGTGGGGTCGGTTGACCTGAAAGTCGTAATAGTCCTCCGGATCGATCGTCGCGAGCAGCTTCGCCTTCCAGGCCACCAGCAGATGCGTCACCGCGTCGGTGGCCGCCTCACCAGCATCGTTCCAGCCTTCGAACGCGGCGATCACGATCGCGTCTTTGAGCTGCCTATCGGCCTCGACTTTGATCACGCCACCAAGCCTAACGGTGCCCGGCCACCAGGCGGTCCGCTTTCGCACCGGCCCACGGTCTGGGTGCACCCACCGTGTCTGCGGCTCGACCTGCCACCTCCGGGCCTGATCGTGGCGCCTACACTCACAACATCCCACGCCCAGCTCACCAGAAGCGGCTCACCAGAACCGGCTGAGCGTCTGATCTTGGCGCCTAGGGTGGTGGCAAGTTCCGACGCTGAGCTTGCGCGGACCGATTGAGCGTCTCATCTTGGCAGTGCTTGCCGGCAACCCGCGGTAACCGCACCGGCGGCCACTGGTAGCTGAAGGCAGAATGGCGCGATGAACACCAGTGCGTGCGATGAACACCAGCCAGTGAAGATCCCAGCTGCGCGGCGCGGCAAACCGTGGCGACGGCCGGCTGGTCGTCGAGTTGCTGCACGGAACGATCGAGCACGAACACGTCCTGCAGCTGGGAGGACTGAGCCTTGCGGTTAACCGACGCGCCGGAAACGCAGCATCTCCAGACAGAGCACGTCCTTCAGGCAGGGCGCGTCAACTCCAGGTGACTGCGCTGGAGGCCGTCTTGCTCGACATGGACGGCACACTGTGCGATACCGAGCCGGCGTGGATCGCCTCGGAGTTCGCGATCGCCGAGAGGTACGGCGCGCGATGGACCCGCGAAGATGGGCTCGCCCTCGTCGGCAATGATCTGATCGCCTCCGGTCGCTATGTCAAGCAGCGCATGGGTCTTAGCCTCACCCCCGAGCAGATCGTGGATGAGATGATCGACGGGGTCTGCGAGGCGGTCCGGCGCGAGGGGGTGCAATGGCGTCCGGGAGCCCTCGACCTGGTCAGCGACTGCGGGAACTTTGGGATGCCGATCGCGTTGGTCACCATGTCGTATGCGCGGTTTGCCAAGGCGATCGTGGCGGCGATGCCGGTAGGCAGGTTCGATGCGGTCGTGACCGGCGACGAGGTGACGCGAGGCAAACCGGCGCCGGACGCCTACCTGACGGCCGCGGCACTGCTCTCCGCCGACCCAGCAGCGTGTGTCGCGATCGAGGACTCGGCAACCGGTGCGGCCGCGGCGCAAGCGGCCGGCTGCCTGGTGGTCGTCGTACCCCACCAGGTGCCGGTCCCTGCCGCACCCGATCGACGCGAATTGGCCACCCTGAAAGGCGTGACAGTGCGAGATCTTCGTCGCTGGATGAGCCAACGGTAACCGTGTCGTGACCTGGATGCGGTGGCAGTTGATGTCAAACTTGACTAAGGTCCAGGCAGGTCCTGACCACAGAGCAGCCGACGGGAGCATCATGTTGGGCAACAAACACAAAGTGCTGGCGATCGGAGGGGCCGCCGCAGTGATCGCGTCCCTCGCCGCCTGCGGATCAAGTACCTCAAGCACCGGCTCCGGGCCGGGCACCGCCGACGTCAAGGGGCAGCCGGTGGTGTTGGGAACCACCGAAACCGTCACGTCACTGGATCCAGCCGGATCATACGACCTGGGCTCCTGGACGCTGCAATACAGCATGTTTCAGACGCTGCTGACGATCCCCGCCGGCCAAAACACCCCCCAAGGCGACGCGGCGAAGTCCTGCAGCTACCAGGACCCAAAGACATTCACCTGCACACTGAAGCCCGGGCTGAAGTTTTCCAACGGTGACCCACTGACATCGAAAGATGTCAAATGGAGCCTCGAGCGCAACATCAAGATCGCCGACCCCAACGGCGCTTCCGGACTGCTCGCCAGCATCGCGAACAAGGACAGCCAAGGCAACCTGACGGTCAACCCCAAGGCCATTGACACCCCGAATCCCACCACCGTGGTGTTCCACCTGAGCCACCCCGACACGACGTTCCAGTTCGTGCTGACGACTCCGGCCTCCGACATCGTTGACCACAAGGTCTACCCGTTCGACAAGAAGATGTCGGGCACCACGGTCGTCGGCTCTGGCCCCTACGAGCTCAGCAAATACCAGGCTGGCCAACAGGCGTCGTTCGTCCCCAACCCCAACTACACCGGCGCCAACAAGGCGCAGGCCCCGCAGTTCCTGGTGCAGTACTACCAGGAGTCGTCCGCGTTGAAGCTGGCCGTGCAAAACGGTGAAGTCGACATCGCGTGGCGCAGCCTGAGCCCACAAGACGTCAACAACCTCAAGAGCGACTCGAAGGTGACGGTGGCGCAAGGCGCCGGCTCCGAGATTCGCTACTGGGTGTGGAAGGTCGACGGGCCGGTCGGCAAGAACCTCGCGGTGCGACAAGCCGCCGCCTACCTCATCAACCGCGACGAGATCGCCAAGACGGCGTACGACGGCACCGTCGTGCCGCTCTACTCGATCGTGCCCCCCGGCTTCCCGGGGCAGACCGACGCGTTCAAGGCGATTTACGGCGCGACACCCAACAAGACGAAGGCGGCGCAGGTGCTCAAGGCGGCGGGCATCAAGACGCCTGTCCAGCTGACGATTGGCTACACGCCATCGCACTACGGGCCCAACGCGGTCGACGAGGCGACCCAGGTTCAGCGCCAGCTCAACAGCAGTGGCCTTTTCAACGTCCAGATCAAAAGCGCCGAATGGACCCAGTACCAGACGCTGTACAAGCAGAACGCCTACGACATGTACATCCTGGGCTGGTTCCCTGACTTCCTCGACGCCGACAACTACCTGGCACCGTTCCTGGTCGACGGCGGCTTCTATGCCAACGGTTACACGAACGCCCAGGCCAACAAGCTGGTGGCCGACGAAGAGGGCACGTCCAACGCGGCCAGGCGGCAGTCGGACTTCGAACAGCTGCAGAAGATCGCCGCTCGTGACGTGCCGTTCATCCCGAGCTGGGTTGGCAAGAACACGGCCGTCTACGGGCCCGGCGTGAAGGGCGTCGAGGGCACGCTTGACCCGTCGTTCATCTTCCGCTTCTGGAAGATCAGCAAGGGCGCCTAGGACACCAAGCGAAGCACTTCTCGGCGCTCATCAGTGCACGACTAAGAACTGTGGGGAGAGGCCTGGCGGCTTCTCCCCACAGTCGGTTATGAAAGTAGCCTTATGGCCAAGTCCGCAGGCTCGCTGCCCCGCTTCATCGCCCAGCGCGTTCTCCTGATCATCCCGATGATGTGGATCACGTTGACGCTGGTGTTCGTGTTGTTGCGGGTAGCCCCTGGTGATCCGGTCTCCGCTGCCCTCGGCGGCAAGCTGTCCCAGTCCGCGCTGGACGCCAGGCGCCATCAACTGGGACTGGACCGGCCACTGCTCACCCAGTATTGGGACTACCTGAGCTCCGTGGTGCGACTGAACTTCGGCACAAGTTTCACCGACAACCAGTCGATCATCGACGTGGTGCGTGACAACGGCGGTGCGACACTGACGTTGACGGTGGCCGCTTTCATCGTCGCGCTGGGCATCGGGATTCCACTGGGATTGCTCGCCGGCCGGCTCCGCGACACACCTTTCGACGTCGGCGCCAGGCTGTTCGGCATCGTCACCTATGCGGCGCCGGTGTTCTTCACCGGCCTGCTCATCCAGCTGTACGTCGCCCCGCATGTCGGTCTCTACACGTCTGGTGACGCCAGCGCGATCACCGCCTTCAACATCCCGACGCGCACCCACATTCTGTTGATCGACGCGTTCTTGAGTGGCGACTCCGCGTCGATCATCGACGTGGTCAAGCACCTGATCTTGCCGGCCGTCACTCTCGGCCTGCTGATCTGTGGCGTGTTCATCCGGCTGGTGCGCGTCAACATCTTGCAAACCATGCAAAGCGACTACGTCGAGGCAGCTCAGGCGCGCGGCATCGCGCGCGGAAAGGTGATGCGCAACCACGCATTTCGCAATGCACTGATTCCGGTCATCACCGTGATCGGCTTGCAGGTAGCGCTGCTGTTGTCTGGGGCAGTGCTCACCGAGTCGACGTTCAACTGGCCGGGGTTGGGTCAAAAACTGGTGCGCTATATCGAGGCGCGTGACTACGGCGCGGTGCAGGGCATCATCACGCTCTTCGCAGTGGTCGTGATCGTGGTCAGCATGCTAGTCGATGTCGTGAACGCCTTGATCGACCCGAGGGTGAGGTACTGATGAGGTCGATGCTGAGGGCGCTGATCAGCCCGTTCACCAAGACGTCCGGGCTGGCTCGCTGGATGCTCGTTGTGGGAGTGGTGATCACCGCAGCGTTTCTCATCATGGCGATCTTCGACCCGTGGCTGGCGCCGTACGGATTTGCCCAGTCGTCCGCGAACGGACACCAGTTCCCGAAGCTGGCACCGCCGGGCAACGGTCACCCATTCGGAACCGACAGCCTGCAGTTCGACGTGTTGTCACGCGTCATGTGGGGGGCTCGGACCGCCGTCGAGGTCGTGATCTTGGCGGTCGTGGCGTCGTTGGCCGTCGGCGTCCCGTTGGGTCTGATCTCCGGCTATTACGGCAGCTGGCTGGATCGAGTGCTCACGCTGATCATGGACGCCATCTATGCCTTCCCGTCGCTGTTGTTGGCCATCGTGTTCGCCTTCTTGCTGACCGGTCTGCTCGGCGGTGGCGGGGTGATCTCTGCGGCGATGTCCCTGACCGTCATCTATGTGCCGCAATACTTCCGGGTCGTGCGCAACACGACAATCAGCGCGAAGGAGGCGTCGTACGTCGAGGCTGCCCGAGCCATCGGCGCGCCCGACGGAGTGATCATGCGCCGCTATCTGTTCGGCAACGTCATCCAAAGCGTTCCGGTGATCGGCACCCTCAACGCCGCCGATGCAATCGGCACCCTCGCCGGCCTAGGCTTCCTCGGATTGGGCATCCAGCCCACCCAGGCCGCTGAATGGGGGTTCGACCTCCAGCGGGCGATCGCCGATGCGTCGTCTGGCATCTGGTGGACCGGCGTCTACCCTGGGGTCGCGATCGTTTTGTTGATCACCGGCCTGACCCTAGTGGGCGAAGGCCTGAACGAGACAGTAAACCCGGTCCTGCGGCGGCGACGCCTATTGCCGGTGGTGCTGCCTCCGCGCGAACAGCAGGGCACCGTGATTCCGACGCGCGAGCAGGTCAGAGAGGAACAGGCATGACCGAGGCCATCGAGCGGGTCGATCGCGCGCCCCGGTTTGTTGGCCCGATCATGGATGTGCGGGATTTGCGTGTCTGGTACGGCACTACCCGAGGTGCGATCCGTGCAGTTGATGGGGTGAGCGTAGAGCTGTCGCCGGGTGAAACCCTGGGTTTGGTGGGGGAATCCGGCTGCGGCAAGTCGACGTTGGGTCGCGGCCTGATGGGCCTGCTGCCGCAAGGCGCGAAACGCGATGGCGAGGTGCTCTTCAAGGGCCGCGACATCTTGAGAATGAGCGACAAGGAAGCGTATGCGCTGCGCGGCGCAAGTGTGGGGATGATTTTCCAGGAGCCGCTCACGCGACTCAACCCGCTGATGCGAGTGTCCGAGCATTTCGAAGAGACCATCAAGCAGCATGAGCCCGAGCTGACGAAGGCGGAGATTCGCGAACGGTCGCTGGATGTGCTGCGGTTGATGGGCATTCCACCGACCCGCTACCGTTCCTACCCGCATGAGTTCTCCGGCGGCATGCGCCAGCGGCTGATGATCGCGTTGGCGTTGGTCTTGCGTCCGGCGTTCGTGGTCGCCGACGAGCCGTCGACGGCGCTCGACGTGCTCGTCGAGGCCCAGATCATCGCGATCCTCAACGACCTACGTCGCAACTTCGACACCGCCCTGCTGCTCATCACCCATAACCTGGGCATCGTCGCGGAGGCATGTGACCGGGTTGCCGTGATGTACGCCGGCCGAATCGTCGAGCAGGGGACGGTGTTGTCGGTGTTCGGTGACCCGCAACATCCTTACACCCGTGAGCTGTTGCGCTCGACGATCAGCCTGTCCACCACCGGACTGAACTTCATCCCTGGATCTCCGCCCGACCTGGTGGACCCGCCGGTGGGCTGTCGATTCCACCCCCGCTGCCCGGACGCGATGCGGGTCTGCGCCGAGCAAGACCCCATCGAGGTGGAACGCAAGGGCGGTGGCACCGTCGAGTGTTGGCTGTCCGGGCCGAAGGAACAGATTCCCGCCGGGGGAACCGACCGGCTGGAGAAAGAGGAGATCGGTGTCGCAGACGAAGCCTGAGCCGAGCACGAGGACCGAAGATGTCGTCGACATCCGCGACTTGTCTGTCCATTTCGCGCTCGGTGGCAGCACGATTGCGCGCCTGTTGGGCCGCGATACCGGGACCGTCAAAGCCGTCGATGGCGTCAACCTGACGCTGGCCAAGGGCGAGGTGGTCGGGCTGGTGGGGGAGAGCGGCAGTGGCAAGTCGACGCTCGGGCGAGCCCTGCTCGGGTTGGCACCAGTGACCAAGGGCGCCATCTTGTTCAAGGAAGTCGACGTCGCGGGATTGTCCAAGCGCCGACTGCGGGAAATCCGTCGCGACGTACAGATGATCTTTCAGGACCCGAACGCGGCCCTGAACCCGGCCATGACCGTCGAGCAGGCGGTAGGCGATCCGCTCCGCATCCACGGCGTCAGGTCGGCTTCGCAGCGTCGACCCCGCGTCGTCGACGCGCTGGAGCGAGTGGGCCTGTCGCCCGTCGAGCTGTTCCTCACCAAATATCCCCGCGACCTGTCTGGCGGCCAAAAGCAGCGGGTCGTGATCGCCCGGTCCATCATCTTGGACCCGCAAGTGCTGGTCGCTGACGAGCCGATCTCCATGTTGGACATGAGCGTGCGGGCCAAAATCCTCACGCTGATGCTCGACCTCAAAGCGCAGCTCGACCTGACCTACATCTACATCACCCATGATCTGGCCAGCGCAAAGTTCTTCTGCAACCGGATCGCAATCATGTATCTCGGCCGCATCGTCGAGATTGGGGAAACCGAGGACATCTTCGCCGACCCCAAGCACCCCTACACCAAGGCGCTGCTGGCGGCGATTCCCAACCCCGACCCCAGCAGATCGAGGACGGCCGACCTGCTCAAAGGTGAGATCCCGGACGCGGCTCGGCCACCGCGCGGCTGCTCGTTTCACACCCGGTGCCCGGTTGCGTTCGACAGGTGCGGATGGGAGCCCCGCGACCTGGTGAGCAGCCTGGAGGCCCACTGGTTGAAGACGAGCCCGGCGACGTACGACGAGGAGCGCGCCAAGATCGCGAACCTCGATCAGTTGACCGAGCAGGATGGTGGCGCGGCGCTGCTAAAGCCGTCCAGCGACGCCAGCCCCACTGATCTGATGGGGTTGCTCGACGACGTCCGGGTCGAGGACCCCGACGCCCGCTTCTGGGAGGGTGTCGCCGGTATCGAGCAGACTCCCGAAGGCGTGACGGTAGCCTTCCACGATGGGCAAGACCCACCCCTGCGTCGTATCGGCGACGTCGAAGTCGCCTGCCACCTCTACTGACTCAAGGCCTTGCGGCACGAACCGCTGATGCCATTTCGAGACGCTCACTGCGCTCGCTCCTCAAACGGCGTCCTGGGGCGGCAGCGGAGGGGGAGTGCCTCCCCACGCCGGGCAAATTGCCTGGTGGTCGCACCATCCGCAAAGCACCGACTTATGGGGTCGCCAGTCACCGGCCTCCGTGGCGCGCAGGATCGCGCGCCACAACGCCTCCACCTTCCGCTCGGTGGCGAGCAGGTCGCGCTCCTCAGGCACATAACGCAGCATCTCTCCGTTGCCGAGGTAGATGAGCTGCAGCATTCGTGGGATAACACCACGGGTGCGCCAAACCACCAGCGCATAAAACTTCATCTGAAAGAGGGCCTTGGCCTCAAACACTTCGGTCGGGGACTTCCCGGTCTTGTAGTCAACGATGCGCATCTCCCCGGTCGGCGCAATGTCGACGCGGTCGATGTAGCCGTGAATGACGAGCCCGGACTCTAGCTGGGCACCGACGTGCACCTCACGCTCGGCTGGCTCCAGACACTGCGGGTTTTCCAAGGTGAAGTAACGCCCAAGCAGCACCCGGCACTGCTCAAGCCACGTGGCCAGGTCGAGGGTGGAGGCGCCGAACATCTCGGCAAGCTCGGGCTCTTCGGCCAACAGGCGCTCCCACACTGGGGCCAACAGCAGGTTTGCCTGATCATGTGTGCGCGCGCCAGTCGGGAGGTCGTACAAGGTCTCCAAGACCTTGTGCACAACCGAGCCGCGCACGGCATCGATACTGGGCGCCTCCGGCAGCTTGTCGATAACCCTGAAGCGGTAAAGCAGCGGGCACGTCATGAAGTCGCTGGCCCTGCTTGGGGAAAGCGAGTTGACGCGAGATAGACCCGCGAACAGGTCGACCGGCTCAGAGCTGACCTTTGCCTCGACCGGCAACTGACGACCTGCAAGACAGCCGGGTGACTCCTCGGCCGGCGTATCGTCGAGCCGCGATGTTGCCGTGGTCGACGGCGTCGCGCGTAGCGCCGCCGATACTGTGTCTGACTCGCTAGCTGGTGCCATGTGCGCAAGGCTAAGCCACCCTACCGACAATTCAGGCTAGCGTTGAGGTTGTGGCCCCCTCAGCTGATGACGATCAAGCCTCCCGGCGTACGCCGCGGCCGGGGACGATTCGGCTTGGCACCGTCGCCGGCATCCAGATCACGGTCGCGCACTCCTGGTTCTTGATTGTGGGGTTGATCGCGGTGTTGATCGCGCCCCGGCTACAGCTGGTCGAGCCGCGGCTTGGAGCACTGGCGTATCTCGCCGGGATCGGATTCGCCGTGCTCCTATACCTGTCGGTGTTGCTGCATGAAATCTCTCATGCACTGGCGGCCCGGGCGTTCCAGATGCCGGTCAATTCCATCAACCTGCACTTCCTCGGTGGGGCTACGGAGATTGACGGGGAGGCGACGACGCCCTGGCGTGAATTCGCGATCGCGGTGGTCGGGCCCTTGACGTCACTCGCGATCGGGGGTCTGGCGTTCTGGTCACTAGGCGCGTTCGGGCCCCAGGGGTTGCCTCGTTTTGCGGTGGCCGCACTCGCGGGGGCCAACCTGGTGGTCGGCGCACTGAATCTGGTGCCTGGCCTGCCATTAGATGGCGGACGCGTACTGCAAGCGGTGGTCTGGGGACTGACGAAGAAGCGGGCGCTGGGCATCACTATCGCGTCGTGGGGAGGACGAGTCGCCGCGGTAGCCGCGCTTGGCTATCCCTTTGTGCTTCCCATGTTTGGCGCCCGAGCCGAGATCATCGACTATCTCATCGCGTTCATGATCGCGTCATTCTTGTGGACCGGCGCGACCCAGTCGCTCGCGATGGCGAAAGTGCGCGACAAGTTGCCGAGTTTGTCTGCCCGTCGGCTGGCGCGTCCGGCCATCGGAGTGCCGGCCGATCTCCCACTGGCCGAGGCGATTCGCCGCGCCCAGGAGGCTCATGCCGGTTCCGTGGTTGTCATCACCGGTGACGGCAAGCCCGCCGGCATCGTCAACGAGGACGCGGTGGCATCCACGCCGCAGGAACGACGCCCCTGGATGGCCAGCGGAGACCTGGCTCGCCGAATCGAGAGCGGCCTGCTGTTGTCGGCCGATCTGGTGGGGGAGCAGCTCTTGCGCGCCATGAACCACACTCCAGCCACCGAATACGTGCTGCTGGAGCCAAACGGATCGATCTACGGCGTGCTGGTCACCAAGGACGTCGACAACGCGTTCCGGTTCGCCTGACTATGACGCGCGGCGTGCGCAAGGCCTGGGAGAGGCGTGCCCAAGGATCCGGCGCTGAGGCGGTCAGGACAGCTGGCCTGGACTGGCTCAGCGTCGGAGCTTGATGCCGGAAGGGGACTAACCTGCTCGATAGTCTTGGCAGCGATGTCCACCTTGCCTCCCGATCCGGTGCCTCCCGATCCGGTGCCTCCCGATCCGGTGCCTATCAACCCGGGATGGCCCGACCCCTCGGCTCCCGAGCCGCATCTCGACGGCGCTGATCTCGACCCTCGCTGGTCGGGAGTACGACGAGGGCCGCTGCGCGCCGGCGAGCGCGTTCGGCTCACGGACCCGAAAGGCCGCCGGCACAGCGTGCTGCTGGAGGCCGGCAGCACCTTCTTCACTCACAAGGGCGCAATCGACCACGACGAGCTGATCGGGAGACCCGACGGCACCGTGGTGACGTCCTCGGGCGGGGTCGACTATCTCGCGTTGCGGCCGCTGCTCGCTGAGTTCGTGGTCTCGATGCCGCGTGGCGCGGCCGTGGTCTACCCCAAAGATGCCGCCCAAATCACCGTCATGGCCGACATCTTTCCAGGTGCTCACGTGGTCGAGGCCGGCGTCGGGTCCGGCGCCCTCACCTGCACGCTGCTTCGTGCGGTAGGGGTCGCGGGCCGAGTGACGTCGTATGAGAAGAGGGCCGAGTTCGCCGACATCGCGCGGCAGAACGTGTCCACCTTCTTCGGTGGTGACCATCCCGCGTGGCGATTGCACGTCGGTGACCTGAGCCTGGCCCTCGCCGAGCGCCACGTTGACCGAGTCATCCTGGACATGCTCGCTCCGTGGGAATGCGTCGCGGCGGTCGCCGAGGCGCTGGCCCCTGGCGGCGTGGTGTGCACTTACGTCGCGACGACCACCCAGCTCAGCCGGTTCGTGGAGACTGTGCGGGCACACGATGGGTTCACCGAGCCACAAGCCTGGGAGTCGATCGTGCGCGACTGGCATGTCGAGGGCCTCGCCGTGCGGCCGGAGCACCGGATGACCGGACACACCGGGTTCTTGATCACGGCACGACGACTGGCGCCTGGGGTACGCACGCCGCGCCGGAGCCGCCGCCCCTCCCCGGGCTCCTACGGTCCGGAATACACCGGTCCGCGGCCGGCGCAGGTCCGCGAGACCTCGCCCGACGACTAAGCCGACGAGCGGCCAGGTCACGAACTGAGAGCCGCGGGTTCTGACACCGACACAGGGGAAGACTGGTCCGAGTTGGAGCCACAGCCAGGTAGGGTCGAAACGTAAGGGGCCTTCCAGCGGAGGTGGGTATGGTGCCAGCACACGATGACGCGCAACGAAGGCGCTCGCTGTCGGAAGACGAGTTGCGAAGCCACGTGGGCTTTCTCGAGGCCGAAGTCAACGACTTACGCCGCCGGCTGTCCGATTCGCCACAAGCCAACCGGTATCTCGAGCAGCGTCTTTCTGAGACCCAGTCGTCACTGGCTGCTCTTACGGCGCAAAACGACCGCCTGTCGACCACGCTGCGTGAGGCACGCGACCAGATCATGACGCTGAAGGAAGAGGTGGATCGGCTCGCGCAGCCACCAACTGGTTTCGGCACGTTCATCGGTCGCAACGAGGACGGCACGATCGACGTTTTCACCGGCGGCCGCAAGTTGCGGGTGAATGTAAGCCCCAGCGTGAGCGCTGAAGATTTGAAACGCGGCCAGGAGGTCATGCTCAACGAGGCGCTCAACGTGGTCGCGGCTCTTGACTTCGAGCAGGTTGGCGAGGTCGTGATGCTCAAGGAGGTGCTGGCCGACGGTGACCGCGCGCTGGTGATCGCCAACGCCGACGAGGAACGCATCGTCCGCATCGCTGCCTCGCTGCGCCATCAACCCATCCGGGCTGGTGATTCGGTGCTGCTGGACCCGCGAGCCAACTACATCTACGAGCGCATTCCCAAGAGCGAGGTCGAGGAGCTGGTCCTCGAGGAGGTCCCCGATATCGACTATGCCAATATCGGCGGGCTGATGCGGCAGATCGAGCAGATCCGGGACGCGATCGAGCTGCCCTACCTCCATCCCGAGCTGTTCTTGGAGCACCAGCTCAAGCCGCCGAAGGGTGTGCTCCTGTACGGGCCGCCCGGGTGCGGGAAGACGCTGATCGCCAAGGCCGTCGCGAACTCCCTGGCCAAGCAGGTCGCCAACAAGACAGGGGAGGAAGGCAAGTCGTTCTTCCTCAACATCAAGGGCCCAGAGCTGCTCAACAAGTACGTCGGAGAGACCGAGCGCCACATCAGGTTGGTCTTCCAACGGGCTCGCGAGAAGGCGAGTGAGGGCACCCCTGTCATCGTGTTCTTTGACGAGATGGATTCGCTGTTCCGCACCCGCGGGTCAGGTGTCTCCTCCGACGTCGAGAACACCATAGTCCCGCAGCTGTTGAGCGAGATCGACGGCGTGGAGGGCCTGGAGAACGTCATTGTGATCGGCGCGTCAAACCGCGAGGACATGATCGACCCGGCGATCTTGCGGCCGGGTCGGCTGGACGTCAAGATCAAAATCGAACGTCCGGACGCGGAGTCGGCGCGCGACATCTTCTCGAAGTACCTCGTGTCCGACCTGCCGCTGCATGCCGACGACCTCACCGAGTTCGGCAACAGCGCGCAGGAGTGTGTGGCGGCGATGATCCAGCGCACCGTGGAGCGCATGTACACCGAAACCGAAGAGAACCGCTTCTTGGAGGTCACCTACGCCAACGGCGACAAGGAGATCCTCTACTTCAAGGACTTCAACTCCGGTGCGATGATCCAAAACATCGTCGACCGGGCCAAGAAGATGGCGATCAAGGACCTGCTCGACAACAACCAGCGTGGTCTGCGCGTGCAGCATCTGCTGCAGGCGTGCGTCGACGAGTTCAAGGAGAACGAAGACCTTCCGAACACCACCAACCCCGACGACTGGGCGCGTATCTCCGGTAAGAAGGGTGAACGCATCGTGTTCATCCGCACCCTGATCTCGGGCAAGCAGGGCACCGAGCCTGGCCGCTCGATCGACAACGTCGCCAACACCGGTCAATACCTCTGACCGCTTCGCACCCCGCCTCGAGTCGGGCCGGGTCTGTTTGGCGGTTGCCGGGGATCACGGCTCTCGTCGTGGTCTCCGTCACCGGCTTCGGCGGATTCGCGGCATTGCTGTCCGTGGCTCCGCTTTGGGTAGTGCGTGGCGGCGTCGGCTCGGTGGGGTCCGGCTTGGTCACCGGCGTCCTGCTGCTGTTCACCATCATGATGCAGACCGCGGTGCCCGCACTGTTAACACGATTCGGGTACGGCGTCGTGCTCGCCGCCGGGCTGGTGGCGCTCGGGCTACCGTCACTCGGCTACGGCCTGTCGGATCAGCTGCTGCTGGTGCTGGCTATCTCGGCCGTCCGCGGCGCCGGCTTCGGCATCCTGACGGTCACCGGGAGCGCAGTCATCGCCGAGTTGGTGCCACCGTCTCGTCGTGGTGAGGCGGTCGGGATCTATGGTCTGGCAGTAGCGTTGCCGAACCTGGCCGTGTTACCCGCAACAGTGGAGATCGCGAACCGCTTCGGATTTTGGTGGGTCTTCGCTGTCGGAGTTGTACCAGTGCTGGGAGTCCCCGCTGCGTTGCGACTCGGCCGCACTCTGCAAGGCCGACACGCTTCGTCCACCCGTGCGGCGGTCACCACGCCAGCGTCGACCGCGCCCGACCCCGGTCCAAGTAATTCCAGCGTGCCCGGGCAGCCGCCAGCACTCCAACAGCCAGCGCTCCAACAACCAGTGTTACGGCGTGTGATCCGCCCCGCCTTGATGTTGTTCGCCGTGACCTTGGCGGGGGGTGCCCTGACCACATTTCTGCCGCAGATAAGCGCGACCAGCATCCAGTCGGTGCTCGGCCTGCTGATCCTCGGCGTGGTCGCCACGCTGGCCCGCTGGCTGATCGGCCGGGTGGCCGATCAGCATGGCTCACAGCGGTTCCTCGTGCCGTTGCTAGCCATCACCGCGATCGGGCTGGCCCTCATCGCGCTGGACCTGGAACAGGCCCACGCCGTCTGGGTTCTCCTGACAGGTATTGCCCTGGTCGGGCTCGGATACGGCGCCCTGCAGAACCTGACCCTTGTCGTGACGCTCAGTCAGGTGACGCAACGTGATTACGGCACCGCCAGCGCGGTGTGGAACATCGGCTTCGACGCTGGCACCGGCGTTGGCGCGGTGCTGGTCGGGGGTGTGGCGGCGTTCTCGAGCTTTGCGGCCGGCTTTTGGGTCCTGGCGGCAGCGGCAATCGCCGCGGTACCGCTTTGCCTGCGGATCCGGCGACCTGACTAGTCCGAGGCCAACCGCGCCGACGCGTAGGCTCGTCCGCATGACCGTGCGTCGCATTATGGGCACTGAGACGGAATTCGGCATCTCCGTGCTGGGGACGCCGTCGGCAAACCCGATGCTCACATCGTCACAGGTCGTGAACGCCTATGCCGCCGGAGGCTCTCGATCCCGCCGCGCTCGGTGGGACTTCGAGGAGGAGAACCCGTTGCGCGATGCCCGTGGCTTCGACCTTAGTCGCAAGGCAGCCGACCCGAGCCAGCTGACCGACGAGGAAATTGGTCTCGCCAACCTCATCTTGACCAACGGGGCGCGCCTGTACGTCGATCACGCCCACCCTGAATACTCCAGCCCGGAATGCACTAACCCGCGCGACGTGGTGTTGTGGGACAAGGCAGGGGAGCACGTCATCACCACCGCGGCGAGGGCTGTCGACATCCCCGGCCAGAACCCCATCGTGTTGTACAAGAACAACACCGACAACAAGGGTGCGTCTTACGGTGCGCACGAGAACTACCTGATGAAGCGGGCCACCCCGTTCCCCGACATCGTCCGCCACATCATCCCGTTCTTCGTGAGCCGCCAAGTGGTGTGCGGCGCCGGTCGGGTTGGGCTTGGTCAAGACGGCCGTGATCACGGCTTCCAGATCAGTCAGCGAGCCGACTACTTCGAGGTCGAGGTCGGGTTGGAGACAACCCTCAAACGCCCGATCGTCAACACTCGTGACGAGCCACACGCCGACCCGGAAAAGTACCGCCGACTTCACGTCATCATCGGAGATGCCAACCTCGCGGAAGTCTCGACGTACCTCAAGGTGGGTACGACGGCGCTGGTGCTCGCGATGATCGAGGACCGGGCGCTGTCGGTGGATCTGTCCATCGACGGCCCGGTCGGTGCGCTGCACGACGTGTCACACGACCCCGCGCTCAAGCACCTTGTCACGCTCAAGGACGGTCGCAGCATGAGCGCAATCGATCTGCAGGAGGCATTCCTCGAACAGGCCCGCACGTACGTCGAGGACCGCTATGGTCACGATCTCGACGCCCAAACGAGCGACGTGCTCGACCGATGGGAGTCGGTGCTGATCAGGTTGCGCCGCGACCCGATGGAGTGTCGTCGCGAACTCGACTGGGTGGCCAAGCTGGCGTTGTTGGAGTCCTACCGTGACCGCGACCGACTGGATTGGGACAATCCGAAACTTCATCTCATCGACCTGCAGTACGCCGACCTGCGGCCCGACAAGGGGCTTTACGCGCGACTGGTGGCGCGCGGTTCGATCGACCGGCTGTTGACCGACGACGAAGTGCTGCGCGCCGTGGTCGACCCGCCACGCGACACCCGCGCCTATTTCCGTGGTCGTTGCCTCGCCCAGTACCCCGATCGGATCGCCGCGGCCTCCTGGGATTCGGTGATCTTCGACCTCCCCGGCCGCGACTCCCTGCAACGCATTCCTACCATGGAACCCGCCCGTGGCACGGCGCTGCATGTGGGGCCGCTGCTTGACCGCTGCCAGACCGCCGAAGAGCTGATCGCCGCGATCACCACGTGAATCGACGCACAACCGGCCGCGGGCTCTAAGTTTGACGGGCCCACAACAGGTAGGGTCTAAACGAGGAACCATCCGGATGCAGGAGGTGTCAGATGGCTCGCGAGGGCGGCCAGCAACACAAGACCACGCGCAAGTCGGCGGAGCAGGACGAAGCCGCCGAGACCGCGCCCACCGACGAAGCCACCGAACGCAAGGAGAAGCTCGACGACGACGTCGACGCGATCTTGGGCGACATCGACGAGGTCTTGGAGTCCAACGCGGAAGAGTTCGTGCGCGGATTCGTGCAGAAGGGTGGCGAGTGAGCGCGCTGCCGGGCTCGCGGCTGTCCCCGGCCTTTATGACGCCCGGAAGCTCCTCGTTCGCCGACTTCCTGTCAGAGCAGGCACCCGACCTGTTGCCGGGCCGGCTTACCCTCCCGCCGTCAGCGGTAACCCTCGATGTTCCCCACGGCACCACGATCGTCGCAGCCACGTTCAGCGGTGGCGTGGTGATGGCAGGGGACCGGCGAGCCACCACAGGCAACGTCATCGCCCAACGTGACATGGAGAAGGTCTTCCCGGCAGACGAGTACTCCTGCATCGGGATCGCCGGCGCCGCGGGTCTCGCCGTGGAGCTGGTCCGGCTCTTTCAGGTCGAGCTCGAGCACTACGAAAAGATCGAGGGCACCACGCTGTCACTGGACGGGAAGGCCAATCGGCTGGCCGCACTTATCCGCGGCAACCTCGGAATGGCCTTGCAGGGCCTCGCCGTCGTCCCGCTGTTCGGTGGTTTCGACGTCAATGCCGGAGTCGGACGCATCTTCTCCTACGACGTTGCCGGCGGCCGTTACGAAGAACAGGCATTTCACTCCGTCGGGTCCGGTTCGGTGTTCGCCCGTGGCTCGCTCAAGAAGCTCTACCGCGACAACCTCGACGCCCCGGAGTGCGTGACCGCCACCGTGCAGGCGTTGTACGACGCGGCCGACGACGACTCGGCCACCGGGGGGCCCGACATGCAACGACGAATCTTCCCCGTGGTCACCGTGGTCACCGAGGACGGCGTGTCCCGGATGCGGACCGACGAGGTCGCCGCCATCGTCGACCAGGTAGTCGACGCCCGGATGACTCGTCCCGACGGCCCCGGCGCCCCGTTGACTTAACCGACCCGGCCCGCGCGCCGACTTCGCCCGCATTGATGACCAGCACCTGAGCACCCCGAGGACCCCATATGTCGATGCCGTTCTACGTCTCACCCGAGCAGCAGATGAAGGACCGCGCCGACTTCGCGCGCAAGGGGATCGCCCGAGGTCGTTCGGTCGTCGTTGTGCAGTACGCCGACGGGGTGCTGTTCGTGGCCGAGAACCCGTCGGAGGCACTGCACAAGATCTCCGAGCTCTACGACCGGCTCGCGTTCGCGGCCGTCGGCCGCTACAACGAGTTCGAGAATTTACGGATCGCCGGCGTCCGGCTGGCCGACATGCGGGGATACTCCTACGACCGTCGCGACGTCACCGGGCGGGGCCTCGCCAACGCCTACGCGCAGACGCTTGGCGCGATCTTCTCCTCCGGTGGTGAGAAGCCGTATGAGGTCGAGCTGTTCGTCGCCGAGGTCGCGGACCGGCTCGAAGACGACCAGATTTACCGGCTGACCTATGACGGCTCGGTCGCTGACGAACATGGCTTCGCGGTGATGGGTGGCTCGGCGGAGCAGGTCAGCGAACATCTCAAGGAGAACTACTCCGACCAGCTCGATCTGGAGGGCGCGTTGCAGATCGCCGTGGACGCGCTGGCCCACGACGGCCCGCAGGTCCGAGAGATCACCGGAGACAAACTCGAAGTGGCGATCCTCGACCGCACCCGCAGCCAGCCACGCAAGTTCCGTCGCATCGTGGGCGATCGGCTCACGAGCTTGTTCGGCCAGTCGACGGCCGACCCGGCGGGTGCGGGCACCCCGGTCGACGACGTGACCGAAGGAGATCACCCGGTGACCTCGTCATCCACAGCTGCCGATGAGTGAGGGTGATCCCGACCAGGCGCGACTGTGGCAGCCGGTTGGTGAAGACGTCGTCGTGTACGACGATTGGGTCCGAGTCAGCAAACGCACTTACCGGCTGCCCGATGGACGCATCGCGGAGTGGGACATGTTCGGCGGTGGGCAGATGGTGGGCGTGCTGGCGTTGACTCCAGAACAGCGGGTCGTATGCGTGCGTCAGTTCAGGCCCGGCCCAGACCGCGTCGTACTCAACATTCCGGGTGGCTTTGTAGACGCCGACGAGTCACCACTGGAGGCAGCGGTGCGTGAGCTGACCGAGGAGACCGGCTTTGTCAGTGACCGGCTCGAGCTCGTGGTGACATCGATGAGCGCCGCCTCGGTGGGACGCCGCCATGTGGTCATTGCTCGCGACTGCACGCCAACCGGAGCGCAAGATCTCGACGACTACGAGGACTGTGAGCCCGTCGTGCTCGATGTAGCCACCGTGCGTGCCGAGCTCAAGGCGGGCCGGATGACCGGCAGCGAGCTCGTCTACTTCGGATTCGATCACGCCGGCCTGCTCTAATCGCGCCGCAGCTGTTCCTAGTGCTCGCGCCTCTCACCCAACGGCCTCTCGATCTTGGCTCGGTGACATAGGCTGATTGCGTGGACCGACGGATCTTCGGGATCGAGAACGAGTACGGCGTAACCTGCACGTTTCGGGGAGCACGGCGCCTGTCGCCGGACGAAGTCGCCCGCTACCTGTTTCGCCGCGTGGTTTCCTGGGGCCGATCGAGCAACGTGTTCCTCCGCAACGGGGCTCGGCTCTACCTCGACGTAGGAAGTCACCCTGAATACGCCACCCCGGAGTGCGATTCGATCATCGACTTGGTGACACATGACAAGGCGGGGGAGCGGGTCTTGGAGGGGTTGCTCGTCGACGCCGAGCGGCGGCTGCGAGAGGAGGGGATCGCCGGCGACGTCTACTTGTTCAAGAACAACACCGACTCGGCCGGCAACTCCTACGGTTGCCACGAGAACTACCTGGTCGGTCGCCATGGGGAGTTCGCCCGCCTCGCCGACGTGCTGATCCCGTTCCTGGTGAGCCGGCAGATCATCTGCGGCGCGGGCAAGGTGCTCCAAACGCCGCGCGGCGCGATCTACTCGCTGAGTCAGCGGGCCGAGCACATCTGGGAGGGAGTGTCCAGCGCCACCACCCGGTCTCGGCCGATCATCAACACCCGCGACGAGCCGCATGCCGACGCCGAACGGTTCCGCCGGTTGCACGTCATCGTGGGCGACTCCAACATGAGCGAAACCACCACGATGCTCAAGGTCGCCAGCACCGACCTGGTGTTGCGGATGATCGAAGCCGGCGTGGTAATGCGGGACATGACGATGGAGAATCCGATTCGGGCTATCCGCGAGATCTCCCACGACATGACGGGCCGCAAGAAGGTTCGGCTGGCCAACGGACGAGATGCGTCAGCGCTGGAGATTCAGGCCGAATACCTGTCCAAGGCGCGCGATTTCGTCGACCGACGCGAACTTCGCACCCCGCTCGTCGACACCGCACTCGACCTGTGGGAGCGCAGCCTCAAGGCGATCGAGTCCGACGACCTCAGCCTGGTCGAGCGTGAGATCGACTGGGTGATCAAGTACCGGCTGATCGAGCGCTACCGGGCCCAACACAACCTCGGCATGACCTCCGCCCGTGTCGCTCAACTGGACCTCGCCTACCACGACATCCACCGCGGCCGCGGGCTCTACTACCTGCTCGAGGCACGAGACGCCGTTACTCGCGTCACCAGCGACCTCGCGATCTTCGAGGCCAAATCGGTGCCACCACAAACGACCAGAGCCCGACTGCGTGGTGAATTCATCCGCAAGGCCCAAGAACGTCGGCGCGACTTCACCGTCGACTGGGTGCATCTCAAGCTCAATGACCAAGCCCAGCGAACCGTGCTCTGCAAGGATCCGTTCAGGTCCCACGACGAACGCGTCGAGCGCCTCATCGAGTCAATGTAAGCCGGAGAGCCCGGCGACTCCCTATCCGCGCGGGCTCTAAGTGCCGCTAGGCTGGCGGTTCCCCACCCTTGTACTCGATCCGTGAGGTGTTCTACGTGCGTCGTCTTGTTGCTGGAATCGTTGTGCCCCTTATGCTGCTCACCGCGGCGTGCGGCAGCAGCAGCCAGCCCACCGCCAAGGTGCAGACCGGCACCGCCGCCAGCGTGACAGTGACCGGACCCACGTCCGCCAAGCCGACGATCAACTTCAAGGCACCACTGCACTTCGCCACCACGATGAGCAAGACGGTCGACAAGGGTCCGGGCAGCGGCCCCGCCGTCACGAAGACGTCGACGGTGACGGTCGACTATGTCGGCATCAACGCCAGCGACGGCGCGGAGTTCGACAGCAGCTGGAAGCGTGGCTCACCGGCAACGTTTTCGCTCGGGAGCGTCATCCCTGGCTTCACCACAGGTCTGCTCGGAGCACACGCCGGCGACCGCGTGCTGATCGACGTGGCGTCCAAGGACGGCTACGACCCCACCGGAAACGGCACGACGATCCGGAAGGGCGACAGCCTGATCTTCGTGGTCGACGTACGCAAGGTCACCCAACCGCTGGCCATCGCCACCGGCAAGTCGGTCAAGGCGCCGCCCACTGTCCCGGTGCTGACCTACAACGCGCAGCACCAGCCGGTGAAGTTCACCGCCACCCCGCAAACCGTCAAGGTCCCGACCCGGCTTGAGGTGTACACGGTCGTGCAAGGCACCGGTCCGAAGGTCCAAAAGGGCCAGACCATCACCGTGGAGTACGTCGGTCAGCTTTACCCCGACGGCAAGGTGTTCGATGAGTCGTGGTCCAAGCAGCCCGCCAGCTTCCCGATCGGCGTGGGCCGGGTGATCGCCGGCTGGGATCAAGGCCTGGTCGGTCAGCGGGTCGGGTCTCGGGTGATCTTGGTAATCCCTTCGGCGCTGGCCTACGGGCCGCAGGGTCGAAAGCCGTTGATCCCGCCGGGTGCCAATTTGATCTTTGCGATCGACATCTTGCAGGCCCAATAGTGGGCACAGCCCAAGCCCGGTAGGCTCGACACCGGTCTGGAGCGGGAGGAATCTGTGACGCCGAGGAAGTCCGAGCGCCTGATGAATCTCACCATCTGTCTGCTCGTGGCGCGCACGTTCATCCCCAAGGACCGGATCAGGGTTGCGGTCGACGGTTACCGAGACCTCACCGACGACGCGTTCGACAGGATGTTCGACCGGGACAAGGAAGAGCTTCGAGACCTCGGCGTGCCGATCGACGTCGGCCCGGTGGAGAAGGCATTCGAAGACGAGGTCGGATACCGGATCCGACGGGACAGGTTCGAGCTGCCCGAGATCAGCCTGACGGCCGACGAGGCGGCTGTCGTCGGCCTCGCGGCGCGGGTGTGGCAGCACGCGAGCCTCGCGTCCGACACCAGCCAGGGTCTGCGAAAGCTGCGAGCCGGGGGGGTCGACGTCGACGAGTCAGCGCTGGCCATCCTCGAGCCGCAGCTGGCAACCGACGAGCCGGCGTTCGACGCGGTGTTCAACGCGGTCGTCACCCAAACGCCCATCAGTTTTCCCTACCGCGCCTCCGGGACCATGACGTCAGCCGAACGGCACCTGGACCCCTGGGGGATCGTGTCGTGGCACGGACATTGGTACGTCGTCGGCCGCGACCGCGACAAGGACGCGCCGCGGATGTTCCGGGTGTCGCGCATCAGCGGCGACGTGGTCATCGTCGGAGCATCAGGAAACTACGCGTTACCGGCAGACCTCGACCTGCGCGCGCTCGCGTCGTCACTTGGGCCGGCGCACCCACACAGCTTCGCGACGGTGCGCGTCCGCGCTGGAGCCGGCGACGCGCTGCGCTCGCGTGCGTCGCGAACACGCACGGTCGACGAAGAGTGGACTGAGCTGGAGATCCCCTACGCCAGCGGGTCATCGCTCGCCGACGAGCTGGTCTCGCTCGGCCCGGACGTGACCGCAGACGGGCCGCCGGAGGTCCGGGAGGCGGTCATACGTCGGCTGACCGCCCTCGCCGGAAGGACTTGACGTGACTGCGAACGCGAAGACGCAGGTGGCCAGGATGCTCGAGCTGGTGCCGTATCTGCGAGCCCGTGAGGGCATCTCCGTCGACGAGGTGGCCGGCGACTTCGCAGTGGCTCCGGCACAAATCGTCAAGGATCTCAAGGTGTTGTGGTTTTGTGGCCTGCCCAACTCCGTGACCGGCGACATGATCGACATCGACATGGAGGCCCTCGACGGCGAAGGCGTGGTGAAGCTGGCGAATGCCGACTATCTCACCCGACCGCTTCGGCTGGCGCCGCATGAGGCGCTGGCCATGATCGTGGCGTTACGAACGTTGCGCGAGGCGGCCGGTGAGCGGGAGAAAGACGCGGTGGACCGTGCCCTCGCCAAGCTCTATCCCGCGACGGACGCCAGTGGCCGGGCTGCTGCCGTGGACGTCCGGTTCGACCACATCGAGCCGGCGATCAGGGCCGCGGTCGACGAGGCCTTACATGACCGGCGTCGGTTGCACCTGCGCTATTACGTGCCGGCGCGAGACGAAACCACCGAACGAGACGTCGATCCGTTTCGCCTCGTCTTTGCCGAAGGCAGCGGCTATCTCGAAGCGTGGTGTCACCGGGCCCAGGGGGTGCGGCTCTTCCGACTGGACCGGATCATGGCCGCGAGCGTGTTGGAGGCACCGGCCGAACCCCCCACTGAGTCGGATCGGCCCGATCTGTCCAGGGGTCTCTTCCGCCCCGATCCGGCCGACCCGGTGGCCGCGCTGCAGCTGGCCCCGACCGCCCGCTGGGTGGCGGACCACTATCCGATCGAGGACGAGCAGGAGCTCGGCGACGGCAGCCTGGAGATCCGGTTGCGCTACCGTGACGAACAATGGCTTGTCAGGCTCGTGCTCCGACTCGGCGGTGCTGCCACGATCCTGGAACCGGCCGAGTTGGCCGAGCGGGTGCGCAAGCGCGCCAAGGCTGCCCTCGCGAACTATCCGGCCTGATTTTCTCGGTACGTCGCTGAGATCGCGCGCCTCGGCGTACCATGAAGATGCGAGCACGAACGAGCCCGCATGCACCAAACCGACAGTGAAGAGGCACTTATGGTTCTCGCGGCACCTTTCGTGGCAGGCCTTGGCTGGCCCGAACTCATCATCATTGTGCTGGTAGTTCTGCTGCTCTTCGGCGGCAAGAAACTGCCGGAGATGGCTCGCGGCACCGGGCGCGCCCTGCGAATCTTCAAGGCCGAGACGAAGGGCTTGATGGATGATGATGATGACGACACCAAGAGTGGCTCAAAGCCGACCGTGTCATCACAGGCGCAGATCACTCAGGCCGAGGTGACTCCAGCGCAAGCATCGCCCGCATCAGCGGCCCCGGCACAGGCGGCCGTTCCGGTTCAGCCGGTCGAGACGACCCAACCCATCGCCCCAGCACAGCCGGTGGCCCCACCCATGCCGGTTGACTCCAACCCAGTCGACGCCGGATACCCGGCCGACTCCGTGGTACCCGAACAGCCTTCGCCCACCGACGCTCAGCACTAGTTGCCGGGGCGCCTTGAGTGACAATCTCTGCGCGGCCGCGGAGGGGAGGGGGCGAGTCCGCTTCTGAGTACGACGCCCGGATGTCCCTCCGGGATCACCTTCGAGAGTTGCGCAACCGCCTGTTCATCTCGATGGCCGCGATCGTCGTCGGCTTCGTGATCGCCTGGCTCTTCAAGAACCGGCTGAACAATCTGCTGCTCGACCCTTACCTGAAAGTGGTCAAGCAGCTCCACGAGACGCAAGGCCTCAAGGCCGAGCCGGTGGTCACCGGTGTGTCGAGCGCTTTCTTGTTGCAGACGAAGATAGCGCTGGTGGCGGGGCTGGTGCTGGCCAGCCCGGTATGGCTCTACGAAATGTGGGCCTTCATCTTGCCCGGGCTGCATCGCAACGAGAAAAAGTGGACGCTGGCATTCGTGGCGGTCGCCGGGCCACTGTTTCTTGCTGGCGTCGTGCTCGGCTACATCGTGTTGCCCAAGGGTCTGCAGGTGCTGCTCAGTTTCACCCCACAACAGGTGACCAACCTGGTGGAGCTCAACGGTTATCTAAGCTTCGTGTTGCGCATCTTGCTTGTCTTCGGGATCGCCTTCGAGATCCCGCTGTTCGTAGTGCTGCTCAACCTGGCCGGCATCGTGAAGGCGCGTCAGCTCGCGCGGTGGCGTTCGTGGATTATCTTCGGCACGTTTGTGTTCGCGGCGGTGGCCACGCCGTCGACCGACCCGATCACGATGCTGTTGCTGGCGATCCCCATGGTGGTTTTGTTCTTGATCTCCGAGTTGGTCGCCCGGCTTGTCGACCGGCGCCGACGTGAGCGCGCTGGCCCCGACTACGCTGACTACGACGACGATCAAGCCTCGCCAATCTGACCAGCTGACAGGGATCGATCGTGAGCTCAACCGGCTCATCGACGTCTGCTCATCGGCACACTGCATATCAGCACAAGCAAGGACTCGCCACCATGCACGTCGTAGACGCGTTCGACCTACCTGAGTGGCTCGGAACAGAACCGGTGACCTGGGCGTCCACTGCGACGTTGACCGACACCACAACCGTGCAGGGCAATCTGCGGGTGGTCGGCCGGGGGCCGGCCGCAGTGCAACAGCTCGACCTGGTGGCGGTGGATGCCGCCTATCCGCTGGTCCTGTGCCCCGAACATGAGCGACAGCTTGCGCATCAGGCTTGGCAGTTCGGCCAGGTGCTGCTCGTGGAGGACGACGGCCGGATTGGCTGCGCGGTCCCTGGCACCAGCTTCGATACCGACTTGGCGTGCGAAGCCATTCGCAGGGTGGCCAAGGCGGTTGGCGCGCCGGTGGGCAACTTCACTGTGTCGATCACGCTCTGAGTGCTGCACCCCGCAGGGCTGCGGCAGTATTGTCACCAAAGTGACCGACCGACTCGCCGTCCTCGTCAACCCGAGGGCCGGGAGGGGCAGGCACCAGGCCGTGACCCAGGCCGTCTCGGCCTTTCTGCGATCCTGCGGATACGACGTAACGGTGCTGGAGGGTGCCAGCGCCGCGGAGTCGGCAGGCCTCGCCAAACAGGCAGTCGTCGATGGGTTCGGTGTGCTCGTCGTCATCGGAGGCGACGGGATCGTGCATTGTGCCCTCCAGTCGGTCGCGTACTCCTCCACCACGCTCGGGGTGATCGCGACCGAGGTCGGCAATGACGTCGCTCGATTGTTGGGGCTGCCGGTCGGTGAGCCGCTGGCTGCCGCCGAGGCCATCAACTCTGGGACGACTCGCACTGTCGACCTCGGCCGGGCTGGCAACCGTTTCTATGCCACCGTGTTGGCAGCCGGCTTCGACAGCTCCGTCAACCAGCGAGCCAACAAGATGCGGTGGGCTACCGGTCGGTTGCGTTACACGCTGGCGACCGTGGCCGAGCTCGGCACCTTCCGACCGTTGCGCTACCTGCTGGAGCTTGACGGTGAAACTCGTGAGCTTGAGGCCATGTTGGTAGCGGTCGGGAACGGGCCGACGTACGGCGGTGGTTTGCGCATGTGCGAAGGCGCGCACCCCGACGACGGCTATCTTGACGTGGTGATCATCAAACCGATCACCCGGGCCGAGCTCGTCAAGGTCTATCCCAGGTTGTTCACCGGCACCCACGTGACACACCCGGCCTATCAGCACCATCGGGTGAAGCGGGTCAGCATCAGCGCCCCCGACACCATCGCGTACGCCGACGGGGAGCCAGTGGGTCCGCTGCCGATCACCGTCGACGTTGCCCCGGCTGCGCTCAACGTGTTCGCGCCCAGATGAGCGTTTTCGCGCAGTTCCAGACCCTGTACGAGTTCAGGCTCGACGATTTCCAACGCCGCGCTTGTGAGTCCCTCGAGCAGGGCAGGGGGGTGCTTGTCGCGGCCCCGACGGGTGCTGGCAAGACGCTGGTGGGAGAGTTCGCCGTCCACTTGGCTTTGCATCGTGGCGGCAAGTGCTTCTACACAACCCCGATCAAGGCGTTGTCCAACCAGAAGTTCGCGGACCTGACGCTACGCTACGGACCCGACCAGGTTGGCCTGCTCACCGGTGACAACACAATCAACGGTGAGGCCCCGATTGTGGTGATGACGACCGAGGTGTTGCGCAACATGCTGTATGCCGGCTCGTCGACGCTTGCCGGCCTGCAGTTCGCGGTGATGGACGAGGTGCACTACCTGGCTGACCGGTCTCGCGGCGCCGTTTGGGAAGAGGTCATCATCCAGCTGCCCGACTCGGTGTCGGTGGTGTCGTTGTCGGCGACTGTCTCCAATGCCGAAGAGTTCGGTGAATGGCTCGGCACAGTCAGAGGTGAGAACGACACCATCGTCGAAGAACACCGTCCGGTGCCGCTTTTCCAACACGTGATGGTCCGAGACCGCCTCTACGACCTGTTCGCCGACAGCGGTCGCTCCGGCAGCGCCGATTTCGACAGTGCCGATTCCGATGGCGGCCGGGCGGAGCCTGGCCGGGGCAAGCAGGTCGAGCCGGCGGTGAACCCGCAGCTGAGCCGGCTCGCCCGTGACGACTGGCGCAACTCCTGGAGCCGTGATCAGCGGAGCCGACGGATCGCGGATCGGCGTCTCGGTGGCCGAGCACTGATCCCCACCCGGACCGACGTGGTGGATTGTCTGGACGCCGATGGCCTGCTGCCGGCCATCATGTTCATCTTCAGCCGGGCTGGCTGCGACGCGGCGGTGCAACAATGCCTGTCCGCCAACGTGAGGTTGACCACCGAGTCCGAACGCCGCGAGATCCGACGCGTTGCGGAGGCAAAGACCTCGGTGCTGGCCGACTCCGACCTGGAGGTGCTCGGCTACGCCGACTGGTTGGAAGCATTGGCGCGCGGCATGTCATTTCACCATGCAGGCATGTTGCCGGTCTTCAAGGAATGCGTCGAAGAGTTGTTTGCTCGCGGGCTGATCAAGATCGTTTTTGCCACCGAGACGTTGGCGCTCGGCATCAACATGCCGGCCCGGTCAGTCGTTATCGACAAATTGTCGAAGTGGAACGGTGAGACACACGCTGACGTCACGCCCGGCGAGTACACCCAGCTGACCGGCCGAGCGGGACGTCGCGGGATCGACGTCGAAGGACATGCCGTGGTCGTGTGGGCTACGGGTTTCGACCCGTTGGCGGTCGCGGGTCTGGCCTCCACCCGTACCTATCCGCTTCGCTCCTCGTTCCGGCCGTCGTACAACATGGCGGTCAACCTGGTCCGGCAGGTCGGCAAGGAAGCCGCCCGGGAGCTGCTGGAGTCGTCGTTCGCACAGTTCCAGGCCGACCGCGCTGTCGTCGGTTTGGCGCGTCCGGTGCGCAAGGCCGAAGAGGCGTTGGCCGGCTATGCCGACGCGATCAGGTGCGACAAGGGCGATTTCATGGAGTACGCCGGGCTGCGTCGGGAATTGTCGGACCGGGAGGCCTCGCAGTCTCGGCGCCGACGTAACGACCGCCGCGAGGCGGCGCTGGACTCTCTCGAGCGGTTGCACATCGGTGACGTGATCGACGTGCCGGCCGGACGCTGGGCAGGGGTGGCGGTAGTCATCGATCCAGGCGTCGCGTCGAACCGGGAGGGTCCGAGACCCCTCGTGGTTACCGCGGAACGTCAGGCGAAGCGGCTGTCCCTGGTGGACTTTCCGACCCCGGTGGAGCCGTTGCTGCGGATGCGAATCGCGAAGAAGTTCAACGCCCGGAACCCACAGCAACGCCGAGATCTGGCGGCGCTTCTTCGAGATCGGGCTCGGGATCTGCGACGGCCCACCCAGCCGAGGCCAGCCTCGGGCTCCGCCGTAGGTGACGCCGAAATAGACCGTCTCCACGAAGCCCTGCGGCGTCACCCGTGCCACGCGTGCGACGAGCGTGAAGATCATGCCCGTTGGGCCGAGCGGTATCTCAAGCTCCAGCGCGAGACGGACACACTGCGACGGCGCATCGAGCAGCGTACGAACACGATTGCGCGCCAGTTCGATCGAGTGTGTGACGTTCTCGAAGAACTGAACTATCTGCACGGCGACGTGGTCACCGACGCTGGGGCGTCTCTGTCGCGCGTCTACAACGAGCTCGACCTGGTTGCCGCGGAGTGTTTGCGCAAAGACACCTGGGCCGCCCTCGAGCCACCCGCACTCGCGGCCGCCCTGTCGGCGCTGGTCTTCGAGTCGCGCAATCCGGACGAGGCTGGACCGCCTCGCGTGCCCGGTGGAGCGGTACGCCGGGTGCTGGGGGAGACGGTGCACATCTGGGCCGAGCTGGATCGGATCGAACGTAGCCACGGCCTGCACTTCCTGCGGGAACCCGACCTTGGCTTTGCCTGGGCCGCCTACCGTTGGGCCGGGGGCGGCAGTCTCGAAGACGTGCTGACCGACGTCGACTTGGCCCCGGGTGATTTCGTGCGCTGGGTCAAACAACTCCTCGACCTCACCGAGCAGGTGGCGGACGCGACCCGCGACGTTGCACTTCGGCGTACGGCGCGCGAAGCGGTCCGAAGCATGCGCCGAGGAGTGGTCGCCTACTCCTCCGAAGTCGACACCTAGTGGTCGCCTTTCGCAACGGCTGAAGGTTGGCGCACTTCGGGAGTGATGTGCGTTCAGCCATACCTCGAGGCGAGCGCCGCGAGCAGCCGGGTGATCGAACCGCCGAGGCCCCAACGCTTCGCCAGCGCATGCGCTCGGACCGCACTCTCGTCGTCCGGTGCGCGCAGAGTCGCCTCGAACGGGGCAAGCACCGCATCCGTGGAGACCGCGACGACTCTTGGTGCCACCGCCAGGTAGTCGGTGGCGGCGAGTAGCCGGGCGCGAACGGACGAGGACAGCCCGGAGGCGCGATCCTCGGCGGCGCCGATCACGCTCGCCAGGTCGCCGTACTCGCGCAGCAGGCTCGCAGCTGTCTTGTCACCCACGCCCTTGACTCCCGGCAGGCCGTCCGAAGGGTCGCCTCGCAGCACCGCGAACTCGGCGTACTGCTCCGGCAAGACGCCGTACTTGGCGACCACCGTTGTGTCGGTGACGATCTCCAGCTTGCCGACCCCGCGAGCCGTGTAGAGCACGCGCACGTCGCGCTCGTCGGTGACTAGCTGGAACAGATCGCGATCACCGGTCACCACGTCGACCGGCTGCCCCGCCCTGGCGACAAGCGTTCCGATGATGTCGTCGGCCTCACAGTCGGGGGCGCCGACGACGCACATGCCCAAGGTGGCGAGCACCTCACGAATGACCGGTATCTGCACGTCGAGCGCGTCCGGCGTCAGCTCGACAGCGACCCCGGCAGTGATCGTCGCGACGCGATGTGCCTTGTACGTCGGGATCAAATCAACCCGCCAGGCGGGCCGCCAGTCGTCGTCCCAACAGGCCACCAACGCGGTGGGACGGTAGGTGGAGACAAGGTGTGTGATGAAGTCCAGCAACCCACGCACGGCGTTGACCGGTGTCCCGTCCGGAGCTCGGATCGTGTCGGGAACACCGTAAAACGCCCGGAAATAGAGGGAGGCCGTGTCCAGCAGCATCAGACGTGGTTTCACCGCCCCGATGATGCCATGAGCCAACGACGCCATCACCTTCGTTAGAGGTCCTGCCCCCTTGGTTAGAGTTCCTGCATGACCGCAGACGTGGCTTCGCGAGTCCGGCGCACTCAGGCAGCGATGGACGCGGCCGGTCTGGACGGGCTGGTGGTGGGTGCCGGCTCCGACCTGCGGTATCTGACCGGTTACGACGCGATCCCGCTTGAACGCCTGACCGCGCTGGTGCTGCCAGCCGATGCGGACCCGGCGCTCGTCGTACCCCGCCTCGAGCTGGCCGAGGCGCAGCGGTCAGCGGCGGCACTCGCCGGCATGCAGCTGGTCACACACGAGGAAACCGAAGACCCCTATCACGTCGTGCGCGCCATACTCACCGGCGCCGGACGAGTCGCGGTCGACGACCACCTGTGGGCGAAGCGGCTGTTGGCTCTGCAGGCGGCGCTGCCGGGTGCCCTCTTCTCCACAGCCGGTGCGGCGCTGTCCGACCTGCGCATGCGCAAGGAACCGGACGAAGTGGCCGCACTCAGGCTGGCCGGCGCGGCCATCGACCGGGTGCACGCGCGGATGGGAGAGTTCTTGACGGTCGGACGCACCGAGCGCAGCGCCGCAGCCGCCATAGCCGACGCGATCATCGCCGAGGGGCATGTCCGGGTCGACTTCGTCATCGTGGGTTCGGGCCCCAATGGCGCCTCGCCACACCACTCGGTGTCCGATCGGGTTGTCGAGGCAGGCGACAGCGTCGTCGTCGACATCGGCGGCACGGTTGCGGACGGCTACTGTTCGGACTGCACCCGCACGTACGCCGTCGGTGCTGAGCCGGCGCCGGAAGTCGTCGAGTGCTACGACGTGCTGTTGCGGGCTCAGCTGACCCAGTGTGACTACGCCAAGCCTGGAGTCACGGCGGAGTCGGTGGACCGGATCGGACGGCAAGTGATCTCCGAGGGTGGTTTCGGTGAGAACTTTCTGCATCGAACCGGTCACGGGATCGGCCTGGAGACCCACGAGGAGCCTTACATAGTGGAGGGCAATACGCTCAGGCTGGAGCCGGGAATGGCGTTCTCGATCGAGCCGGGCATCTACCTTGCGGGCCGACATGGGGCGCGTATCGAGGACATCGTCGTCGTCACCGCGGAGGGTGTCGAGAGACTCAACACGACAAGTCGCGAGCTCGCCTTGCTGGAGGGGTGATGGAAGAGCTCGACCGGCGGATTTGCCAGCTGTTGGCCGCCAACGGCCGGATGTCGTTCACCGCCCTCGGCAAGGAGACCGGCCTGTCCACTTCGGCAGTGCACCAGCGAGTCAGGCGGCTGGAGCAGCGGGGCGTGATCCGCGGCTACGTCGCCAACATCGACTTTCGCGAGGTCGGCCTGCCGCTGACGGCGTTCATCTCGATCAGGCCGCTCGACGCCTCACAACCAGACGACTCGCCGGACCGGCTCGCCGACATCCCCGAGATCGAGTCGTGCTACTCGGTGGCCGGCGACGAGTCCTACATCCTCAAGGTGCGGGTGGCCGAGCCCAGCGATCTCGAAGAGCTGCTGGCCCGGATCAGGACCAGCGCCAACGTGGCGACGCGCACCACGATCGTGCTCTCCACCCCCTACGAGCAGCGAGCGCCCCGCTTCTAGCCCGCGGTGCGGCGGAAAGCTACGACGTACAGCGGGCCAGGGCAAGCTCAGCGCCCGATCTTGGCGCCGGCGTCCCGGAGGCTCAACGCGCTAGCCGCTCTGGGCGGCGACGTCGGCGAGCGCCGAAAGGTGGTCCAGGTCGGACAGGTCGAGCACTTGCGCGTACAGCCGGCTGACGCCGATATCCGCGAACACGCCAATCTTCTCCACCACCTCGGCGGGGGTGCCCGCGAGCCCCTTTGCGCGCAGATCGTCCACATCTCGACCGATGGCGTCGGCGCGCCGGCGTACCTGCCCCTCGTCGTTCCCGAGACACAACACCTGCGCTGCTGACAAAGCCAGTGAGTCGGCTGCGCGTCCCCGCTCGCCGCAGGCAGCGCGGACGCGCTGGAAAGCCAACCGGGTCGGCTCCACGTCGGCGAACGGGACGTTGAACTCGTCGGCGTAACGCGCAGCCAATGCCGGAGTGCGGCGTTTGCCGGCACCGCCGATGATTATCGGTGGTCGGGGTTTCTGAACCGTTTCGGGCAAGGCCGGCGAGTCGTGTAACTGGTAGTGCTGCCCGTCGTAGCTGAACGTCTTGCCGAGTGGAGTTTCCCACAGTCCAGCGACGATCGCGACCTGCTCCTCGAACCGGTCGAAGCGCTCGGCGACGGAGGGGAACGGGATCCCATACGCCTGGTGCTCCTGCTCGAACCAGCCGGCGCCGATGCCGAGCTCGACCCGTCCGCCGCTCATCTGGTCGACCTGCGCCACCGCGATCGCCAACGGGCCCGGCAGCCGAAACGTCGCCGACGACATCAGCGTGCCCAGCCGGATCCGCGAGGTCTCCCGGGCCAGAGCCGCCAACGTCACCCAGGCATCGGTCGGCCCGGGCAACCCGTCACCGCCCATATGTAAGTAGTGGTCTGACCGAAAGAACGCATCGAAGCCGAGGTCTTCGGTGGCCTGCGCGACCCGAAGTATGTCGTCGTACGTGGCGCCTTGCTGCGGTTCGGTGAAAACGCGAATCTGCATAAGCTCATCTTGTCCTAAGCGCCGCGCGGGGCTTAGGACGGTCCCGGTCCCAGCGCGGATGTTTGCTACGCTGTGCCACGTGGACGTGTCGGTGCGCGATCTGCGCAATCACACTGGCCGGGTGATCGCAGCTATCGAAAGCGGCGAGCCCGTGGTGCTCACCGTGCACGGTCGCCCAGTCGCCGATATCGTGCCCCGCCGCACTCGCAGCGAACGCCGGCCGAGTGATCAGCTGCTCGCGGATCTGGCCGAGATCCGAGCTTTGGCGCAGCGGCTTGACGTGAGTTCACCGGCCGCGGACTTCGACGTTGGCCTCACCACCGAAGACATGCTCCCGTGAGCGGCTATCTCGTAGACACGAGCATCTTCATCGCCGCTGAACAGAGACGACCGATCGGTGAACCCCCCACCGGAGACGGCAGGATCTCCGTCGCAACCATCACCGAGTTAGCCGTTGGAGTGCATCGCGCAGCCAGCGATCCGTTGCGCACTTTGCGCGAGACGACCTTGGCTCGGGCCCGGCGCTTCGTCTCATTGTCGTACGACGAGCCCGTCGCCGAGCGACTTGCCGAACTGCTCGCTGCCGCACGGTTGCATCGCCAACGAGCTGGCGCGATGGACGCGATCATCGCGGCGACTGCACTGGCTCACGGGCTCAGCGTTTGGACGCAAGACGACGACTTTGAGGTGCTTTCTGAGCTGGCACCGCAGCTACAGGTGCAGCGAAGCTGATCAGGCGATGAGATGGCTTCGATCCGGTTCCTGGTCGACCAGCCACTGCGGATGTTCTTGGCGCCACAGCACCGCGGCGGGGACTTCACGGCCGACCTCGACGGCACATCGTCGCTCGGGCACCTGGTGCAATCGATCGGGGTGCCGCTGACTGAGGTCGGCGCCCTGCTCGTCGCCAGGGTCGTGGTCGCGGCATCGCACCAGCCGCAGCGCGGCGACCTGGTCCGCGTGCGCCCGGCGCCTCGGCCCCAACACTGGGCTGGGCCGCTCACCCTCGTGCTCGATGTGCATCTGGGATCGTTGGCGAGGCGGCTGCGCCTGCTCGGTCTCGACACGCGGTACGCGACCGACGCCGACGATGACGAATTGGTCCGGATCGCGCTTCCGAGGCCCGCATGCTGGTGACCAAGGACCACGGATTGCTTCGCCGCCGAGCGTTGCGGCACACGGCGGCGTACGTGCGAGGCGACCGCGCTGATGACCAGCTGGCCGACGTGCTGCAACGCTTCGAGCCGCCGCTGGCGCCGTACACCCGATGTCCGGCGTGCAACGGGCTGCTCCAGCAGGTCGCTAAGGCCGACATCGCCGAGCTAATCGCGCCGGGCACCGCACGGTCGTACGAGCAGTTCACCCAGTGTGCGGCGTGCTGCCGCGTCTATTGGCGAGGCGCGCACGCACACCGGTTGTCTGCCGTGGTCGACGCCGCACTGCACCACCGCAACTGAACCGAGACACACCACTAGACGTTTCAAGGCTTGACAGCCCGGGCACAAACGGTTGTGACGACATCCGACACGGCCACTTCTTCGGCGAATGGTTCGCCGGCGGACGGGCGCGTCGGCGTGGTGATGATCACCCACAACCGCCGACGTGAGGCTGTCGCCTCAGTGGGTCGGCTGCTTGACCTGCCGGAGCGGCCGCGGGTCGTCGTGGTCGACAACGGATCGAGTGACGGTACGCCGGAGGCTGTCCGCGCCGCGCATCCGCAAGCCACGATGGTGGCCTTGCCCGACAACATGGGAGCGATCGGGCGCAACATTGGCGTGCGGCGGTTGAGCACGCCGTACGTCGCGTTCTGTGACGACGACACCTGGTGGGAGCCGGGCGCGCTGCGGCGGGCAGCGCATGTACTCGACGTCCACCCGTCGATCGCGGTGCTGACTGCACGGATCCTGGTGGAACCGGGAGGTCACGAGGATCCGATCGTCGCGGAGCTGCGAGACTCGCCAGTTCGCGGACCCGACTGGCTGCCCGGTCCGGCGGTCGGGAGCTTCCTGGCTGGCGCTTCCGTGCTACGGACCGAAGCGTTCCTTGCGTGCGGCGGGTTCCACGCGCGACTGTGGCTTGGCGGGGAAGAGGAGCTCCTCGCGGTCGACCTAGCCGTCGCCGGCTGGGAGCTCTGCTACCTCGACGAGCTGACCGTTCACCATGAAGCCTCCAAGCTTCGCGACCCGCACTATCGGCGCCGCCTCGGTCTGCGCAACACCTTGTGGTTCACCTGGCTACGGCGACCGGCCCGTCCCGCACTGCGTCGCACCGCGCACCTGATGCGGACAGTGCCGCGTGACATGGTTACGGCGCTAGCCGTCGTGGACGCGCTTCGCGGCTCGCTTTGGGTGCTGGCGGAGCGACGACCCCTGCCACCACACGTCGAGGATCGGTTGGCCGTCCTCGACGATGCCCAGGCGAACTCGCGCGCCCGTCGCTACGTCAGCTGAAGGCTAGGGACTTCTGTGCCTCGGCCGCTTCTCGAGATGCCTTGGCGGCTCTTTCGGCGGCGTCCGGGTGGTCACCTGCGTGTTCACGCCACCAGTCCTGACCGAGCTTAGGCAAGGTATGGATCGGGTCGTAGTACTCGTAGGTGCGGGTCAACGCTTCGGGGTCCGCACTCTCGATCGACGTACGGTAGTTCTTGGTCCAGTAGGAGATGCCGTGGTCACGGTCGTACGACTCCAGCTGGTGGACCCAACGCTTGCCGACGAACGGCACATCGCACACGATCCGCGGGGTCGCGAAGCCGGGAAGGTATCCCATGATGGCGTGCTGCAGCTCCTGCGCCCGCGCCACCGACACCCGCCAGTGCTCGCTGAACGGGATCATGTCGCACATGTAGAAGTAGTAGGGCATGATTTGCGCTCCGTCGAGCAGATTGAAGCACAAGTCGAGCAGCGTGTGTGCATCGTCGTTGATGCCACCCATCAGCACGCCTTGGTTGCGTACGTCGCGGATGCCGGTGTCCAGCATCGCGCGAGTCGCCTTCGCCACCATCGGGGTCACGGAGTTTGCGTGGTTAACATGGGTGTGGATCGCGATCGACGCGCCACGCTGCCGCGCCTTGGTGGCCAGCCGCTCCATGCCCGCCCGCACATCGTCTTGCAGCCAATGCTGCGGCAAGCCCATCAGCGCCTTGGTGGCCAGCCGGATGTCGCGGATGTTGTCGATGTCGAGGAGCGCGTCCACGAAGGCTTCCAGCTTGGCGAACGGCATGTTCGCCACGTCACCACCCGACACCACCACGTCGCGCACCCCCGGGTTGTGGAGCAGGTAGTCGAGCATGGCGTCGAGGCGGTCAACCGGCTTGAGGTTGAACTTCAGCTTGTCGATGACCGGCGTCGAGTTGCCGACCAGGTCCATCCGGGTGCAGTGGCCACAGTATTGCGGACAGGTCGGCAAGATCTCGGCCAGCACCTTGGTGGGGTAGCGGTGCGTCAATCCCTCCGCTACCCACATGTCGTGCTCGTGCAGGCTGTCGCGAGTGGCGTGGGGATGGCTCGCCCAGTCGGTGCGGCGGTCAGAGAAGACGGGCAGCATGTAGCGGCGGATCGGATCGGCGTACAGACCGTCGGTGGTCGGGACCTGGCCGGGCACCATGGTGTTCATCATCTGGGGCGGCACCAGCATCGACATCGTGGCCCGTTCGGCCTGGTCGCGTTCCAGATCGGCATAAAACCGCTCGTCAATGGTGTCGCCGAGCAGGGCGCGGAGCTGCTTGATGTTCTTGACACAGTGTGCACGCTGCCATTGGACCGACGACCAGTCCTGCGCGGTGACGTCCTGCCAGCCGGGGAAGCGAGTCCAGTCCGGTTCTACCAGCTCAACCCGCTGGTAGGGGTATGGCTGTTCCAAGCTGGTTCGCTGCTCAACCATGTTTGGTGTCCTCCAGGCGCGCACAAGTCAGGCGAGTGTTTGTGTGAAACGGCTATCTCATGCCAGAGTACGGGAGAATGTACGGCGAATCCAACGCCATGCCGCAAGTCTTACGGCGCTAGTGTCGGGGATCGGGAGTTGTTTTCCCTCCCCGACACTAGCCGCATCTGTTCGGAGGTTCACGTGGCCCATGGGGTGTCCAGCGACCCGATCGGTCTGCACCGGGTGCTCGAGCCAGCCGGTGCGTTGCCGCAGGCGGCACAGCGCCTCGACACGACGATGGACATCGGTGCCGACGAGGTTCGAGTCCAGGTCGAGCGGCTCAACTTAGACGCCGCGTCGTTTCGCCAGCTGTCCGACAAGCATCACGGGAACGGTGCCGCCGTACGCGCCGAGGTGCTCGAGATCGTCGGTTCCCGCGGCAAGATGCACAATCCTGTCACCGGGTCAGGCGGCATGCTGACCGGCACCGTCGACGCGGTCGGGCCGGACTCTTCGCTGGGCCTGCATGTCGGTGATCGAATCGCCACGCTGGTTTCTCTCACGCTGACCCCGCTGGTCATCACCGACGACCTGTCCGACTGGGACGGCACCAGCGAGCAGGTGCCATGCGCCGGTCAGGCCATCTTGTTCGGGCGCTCGATCGCGGCAGTGCTGCCCGACGACCTCCCCACCTCGCTGGCCTTGGCCGTCATGGACGTGTGCGGGGCCCCGGCGCTCACCGCTCGGGTCGTCAGCCGGTACGTCGACCGCGGTCTCCCCCCCACGGTCTGCGTGATCGGCGGTGCCGGCAAGAGTGGCGCACTGGCGCTGGCAGCCGCGGCAGAAGCCGGCGCCGCGAGCACGATCGCGGTGGCCCCGATCCAGCGCGAGGTCGAGTTGCTCTCCGGCAAGGCGCTGGCCGACGAAATAGTGCTCGCGGACGCACGTGACCCGGTCGCCTTGTCGCGGGCTGTCGCCGATGCGGGCGGGCCGGCCGACGTCACTGTGGTCTGCGTCGACGTGCCGGGATGTGAGGGCGGCGCGATCTTGTCAACCGCACCAGGCGGGACCGTGATTTTCTTCTCGATGGCCACGTCGTTTTCCGCCGCCGCCTTAGGCGCTGAGGGGCTCGCGGCTGACGTGACGATGTTGATCGGCAACGGCTACCTTCCGGGGCACGCCGACTATGCCGTCGACTTGGTGCGCGACCACTCCGGGGTGCGGTCGCTGTTCGAATCTCGGCTCCACCACGAGACGGCACAATAGACACAATGCCGAAACCACACGCCGTCCTGACAGAAGCTCATGGCCGGGCCGAGACCACCCTTCGGACCCAAGCAACCGGTCGGGTCGTCGTCCCACGCGTGCTGCTGCGCGGTGGCATCATTTGCGCACCGTCAGTGCCGGCTGCCACCGCGATGTTCACGGTTGACTCGCAGATTGTGTGGCTGGGCGACGACGACACGGCATCGACGTACGCCGACACGGCCGACCTCGTGGTCGAGCTGGACGGCAAGTTGGTCACCCCCGGTTTCGTCGACGCTCACGTGCATCTGGCGCAGACCGGCTTCGCCCTGCAGGCGCTCGACCTGTCGGCATCGTTGAGCCTGGCCGACGCGCTCGCACAACTCGCGACGTTCGCCCGCGGTCACGTCGGCGCGGTGCTTTTCGGGCACGGCTGGGACGAAAGCCGGTGGCCCGAGGGTCGTGCGATGACGATCATCGAGGTCGACGCAGCCGTGGGCGACCAGGCCGCCTACCTTGGCCGGGTCGACGCACACTCCGGAGTCGTGTCGTCTGCGCTCGTGCGGCAGCAACCCGACGTGGTCGACTGTGACGGCTGGCACGGCGACGGTGTGGTCGAGCGCGACGCCCACCACGCCGTGCGGGACGTCACCGCCCGATTGCGGTCGGCCGCCGACCGCCGTCACGCCCTCCAGGTGGCGCTGGCGCGGGCTGCCGCCAGCGGTATCACGTCGCTGCACGAGGTCAACGCCCCGCACATCTCACCGGTAGGCGATTTCGCCCTGCTGCGGGACATGGCCGCTGCGACCGCCATCCCCGAGGTTGTCCCGTACTGGGGCTCAGCCTTCGGCGAAGGCATCCCCGCCGACGCGGCCACGTTCGGCTTCGCCGGCGACCTGTGCGTCGACGGCTCCATCGGATCGCGCACCGCGAGTCTGCATGCGCCGTACGCCGACGCCGACACCTGTGGGCACCTCTACCTCAGCGCAGACCAGGTGCGAGACCATGTGGTGTTCTGCTCCCAGCGAAACACTCAGGCGGGCTTCCATGTCATCGGCGACCTGGGTATGCACACCGTGGTCGCCGGCCTCACCGCGGCCGCCGAGATAGTCGGCGATACCGCCCTGATCCGCAGTCGGCACCGGCTCGAACACGCCGAGATGATCGACCCCGAGCAGATTGCCGCGCTGGCTCGGCTCGGCGTCGTGGCCAGTGTCCAGCCGGCGTTCGACGCGGCCTGGGGTGCCAGCGGCCAGCTCTACGAGCAGCGGCTCGGTCTCGCCCGCGCCTACCCCATGAATCCGTTCGCCTCGATGCGGCGTGCCGGCGTGACCCTCGCCTTCGGCTCCGACAGCCCCGTGACGACGCTCGATCCGTGGGCGGCGATGCGCGCTGCGGTCTTTCACCACAACGTCGACGAGCGGCTCACGGTCGAGGCGGCCTTCGACGCTCACACCCGCGGCGGACATCGTGCCCGGCGAGACGACGCTGGTGGCGTGCTAGAGGTAGGTGCCGAAGCGTCGTACGCCGTCTGGGACGTTGCCCCCGACGCCCGAGGGGCCGGCCGCGTGCCCGGCGAAGCCACCCGACTACCCCAGCTGCACCCCGACCTGCCGCTCCCGCGCTGTGTTCACGCCGTGGCATCCGGGGCCGTCGTCTTCGCCACGGAGGATGCCCTGTGAGCCCGCGTTCGCAGCCTAAACTCGACCTTGATCCCGCCACGGTGCGCAAGGCAAAGGGGTTGGCCCGCAAGGCAGGGCGTCCGATCGTGCGGCTTGCCAGGCAGCACACCACGGTGTCGGTCGAGCGAGCCACCCTTCGGCTGGCCGGGCTGTCCGGCGCCGACCCCGACGGCACTCCCTGGGTCAACCGGCTCCTGGACGCCGCGCGTGGTGACGTCGGACTTGAGCACGGCGCCTGTCTGCCGGTGTGGGATGCGCTGTTGCGCGGTGACTCGCCCGACTTGGCGACGCTGGCGCAACGGGCCGCCGTGGGCCAGGTCAGGTTCCGCATCCCCGAAGGCAAGGATGCGACCCGGGCCCGAACAGCCGCCCGCACGTCGGTCGCTGCCGGCGTACATCGCGTGGATGCCCGTCGGCGCGAGCGGGAACGGCTGGTCAAGCGGTGGGGCGACCCCAAGCAGAAGCCTTGGATCTACCTCATCGTGGCGACCGGCGACATCTATGAGGACATGCCGCAGGCCCAAGCCGCCGCACGTGAGGGCGCCGACATCATCGCGGTGATCAGGTCCACCGGCCAATCCCTGCTCGACTACGTCCCCGAGGGTGCCACCCGAGAAGGATTCGCCGGGACCTACGCGACCCAGGAGAACTTCAGGTTGATGCGTGCGGCTCTCGACGACACGAGCAAGGAGCTCGGCCGCTACGTCCGCCTCACCAACTACGCGTCGGGTCTGTGCATGCCCGAAATCGCGGCGTTGGCGGGTCTGCAGCGGCTGGACATGATGCTCAACGATTCGATGTACGGCATCTTGTTTCGCGACATCAACATGAAGCGCACGTTTGTGGATCAGCATTTTAGCCGCATGCTCAACGCTTATTCTGGCATTATTATCAACACTGGCGAAGATAACTACCTCACGACAGCGGATGCGATAGAGCAGGCGCCTGCAGTTTTGGCTTCACAGTTTATCAACGAAGCGTTCGCACACAGCGCGGGGATGCCCGATTCACAGATCGGCCTCGGAGATGCGTACGAGATCGACCCCGATCTGGAGGACGGCTTTTTGTTTCAGATAGCGCAGGCGCAGCTGGCGCGACAAATTTTCCCCGAGGCGCCGTTGAAATATATGCCGCCGACGAAGCATATGAC
>JBPCQA010000023.1:0-24777 GCA_050998615.1 Nocardioidaceae bacterium | reverse complement strand
CCGTGGGTTGGGTTTGGGCGGCATTTTTTTTTTGCTGCCCCTTGCCCCCCCCGCGCTCGCCGATACGGCGGAGTGCCGCACCGGCCGAAGGGGCCGCCAGGCGCTGACTCTTGTCGGTTGATTCCTGATCGGACCGGTGTTGACTATGGGCATGGCATTGACAGGTGAATACGCGCCGAGCCCGGAATCGTGGGTTCGCAATCAGGTCGAGCAGTACGAAAGCTCCGGCGGCACCGAGGGCAACGACATGCGCGGCATGCCGGTGATCATCTTGACCACCGTGGGAGCCAAGTCGGGCAAGCTGCGCAAGACACCGCTGATGCGAGTCGAGCATGACGGGGTGTACGCCGTCGTGGCCTCCCTTGGCGGCGCGCCTAAGCACCCCGTCTGGTATCACAACGTGGTCGCCCATCCGCAAGTAGAGCTGCAGGACGGCCCCATGAAGCGTGACATGACGGCACGTGAGGTCACCGGCGACGAGAAGGCGGTCTGGTGGCAGCGCGCCGTCGAGGCTTTCCCCGACTACGCCGACTATCAACGCAAGACGAGCCGGCAGATCCCGGTCTTCGTGCTCGAGCCAACCAACTCCTAACCGAGCCCGGTCCCGTCCAAGCCGACTCAGCGGCGGATGCTTGCGCAGGAAGTACGCCGCTTAGCGCGGGCTCCTATCGGCCGCCGCACGCCGCTTGGGGGAGACTACCGGTGTGGCGGCGAGACGCGCAGACCAGGAGGCGTACGTCGAGGCGGTGCTACGCATCGTCGAGGCAGTACCGTCTGGGCGCGCGACGACGTACGGCGCGATTGCCGACGCCATCGGTCACGGTGGCCCGCGGCAGGTGGGTCGCACGATGGCGATGTACGGCGGCCCGGTGCCGTGGTGGCGAGTCGTCCGCGCCGATGGCAAATTGCCGGACTGTCACCAGCGGCAGGCGCTGTCGCACTACCGAGAGGAGGGGACCCCGCTCCGCGGGTCGCTCACCGACGCGGCCACGTTGCGGGTGGATCTGACCACTGCTGGTTGGTATCCCGCTGGTTAAGAGCCGCGCCATCTTCCGCGACACCTTCTGCACCGGCTCTGTTGCGTTCGACCGGCATTGTCGGCGGGGTCTGGTGGAATGGCTTCATGCCCGTCACCTACCGACTCGAGCGAGCCACGCGTCGGGTCGACACCGCACCAACGCTGGACCCCGCCCAGCGCTCGGTGGTCGATCATCGCGGTGGCCCGCTGCTCGTGCTCGCCGGGCCTGGCACCGGCAAGACCACCACGCTGATCGAGGCAGTGGTAGACCGCGTCGAGACCGACGGGCTAAGCCCGGAGCAGGTGCTGGTGTTGACGTTCGGACGCAAGGCGGCCGAGGACCTGCGCAACCGCATCACCGCGAGGCTGGGGCGCACCTGCTCCACGCTGGTGAGCTCTACTTTCCACTCGTTCTGTTACGGCTTACTGCGCCGCTGGCAGCCGGCAGACCTGTATTCGACCCCGACACGGCTGCTGAGTGCACCCGAGCAAGACGTCAAGCTGCGAGAGTTGATGGTCCACTCCCAAGACAGTGGACGGGCGGCCTGGCCACCAGCCCTGGGCCAGGCGCTGCGCACCCGCGGCTTCGCCAGAGAGATCCACGCAGTGCTCTCTCGAGCCCGAGAGAAGGGGCTCGAGCCGGCCGACCTGGTCCGCGTCGGTCGCGATACGCGGCGCCCGGAATGGGAGGCGGTTGGCGCGTTCATGGACGAATACCTCACGGTGCTCGACTTCGAGGGCGCGGTGGACTATTCCGAGCTAATTCATCGCGCGGTGTTGTTGAGCGAGACACCCGACGTGCAGCAGGAGTTGCGAGCCCGCTTCAAGGCCGTCTTCGTGGACGAATACCAAGACACCGACCCGAGCCAGGTCCGGCTGCTCCAAGCCATCGCCGGCGATGGGCGTGACCTCGTTGTTGTCGGTGATCCCGACCAGAGCGTCTATGCCTTCCGCGGCGCCGAGGTGCGAGGCATCTTGGACTTTCCCGTCGAGTTCAGACGCCGTGACGGCCAGCCCGCGCAGGTGGTGGCCCTTGACACCACTCGACGTTTCGGCGAGCGACTGTTGACATGCTCAAGGCGGATAGCAGCCGGCATCGGCGTCCGCGGGTCGATCGAGCGAGACACGTTCCAGCGGTTCCGCCACCCGGTGGCGGTGGAGCCAGACTTCGGCCCCGGTCTCGCCACCGTGTTCACGTTCGGATCAAGTGGCGCAGAGACCGACCACATTGCCAACATCTTGCGGCGCGCCCACCTCGAAGACGGGATTGCCTGGTACGACATGGCGGTGCTCGTGCGTTCCGGCGTGACGACTATCCCGGGGCTACGACGCGCGCTGGTCGGCTCCGGTGTGCCGGTCGAGGTCGCGGGAGACGAGGTTCCGTTGCGGTTCGAGCCCGCGGTCCAACCGCTGCTGATCGGGCTGCGGGCTGCCGTCGATCCGCAAGCGATGACCGCGCAGACGGCCGAGCTGCTGATGCTCTCGCCGTTGGTGGATCACGAGGCGGCCCAGCTACGCAAACTCGGGCGTCTCCTTCGTCGGGCCGACCGGGATGCGCATGTAGGTGAGCGGATGCCGAGGCCCTCGGGTGACTTGCTACGCGATGCGCTTGTCGACCCGCTCGTCCTCACCGAAGTTCACGACCCATTGGTCGACAAGCCGGTCAGGTTCGCGCGGTTGCTGGCCAAGGCCCATCAGCTGCTGGCGGACGGCGGTTCGGCCGAGCAAGCGTTGTGGACGTTGTGGAGCGGCACACCATGGCCCAAACGGTTGCAATCGGCGGTCGAGAGAGGAGGTGCCGCGGCGCGAGCCGCCCATCGCGACCTCGATGCCATCTGCGCGCTGTTCGAGGTGGCCGCCAGAGCGGAGGAGAAGCGAGATCACACCGGCGCATCGGTGTTCCTCGATGAGGTCGAGGCGCAGCAGATCCCTGCCGACACGCTGGCTGACCGGGGGGTGCGGGGCGCTGCTGTTCGATTGCTCACGGCGCACCGCGCCAAAGGGCTGGAGTGGAGGCTCGTGGTGGTCGCTGGTGTGCAAGAGGGGGTGTGGCCCGACCTGCGTCGACGCGGCTCGCTGCTCCAGGCCGATCGACTCGGTGTCGACGGCCTGGCCGAGCCGCGCACGACGACGGCGATGCTTGCGGAGGAGCGCCGGCTCTTCTACGTCGCGGTCACCCGCGCCCGGCAGCGACTCGTGGTCACCGCGGTAGCTGCGCCCGAGGCCGACGGCGATCAGCCGTCGCGACTCGTCGACGAGTTGGCGCTGCGGGCCGTTCACATTCCGGGCCGACCACCACGTCCGATGTCACTTCCGGGGTTGGTTTCTGAGCTGCGCCGGGTAGCGTCCGATCCGAGTCATGGCGACGCGCTACGCAAGGCCGCCGCCGCGAGGCTCGCGATCCTGGCAGCCGAAGACCGAAGCGGCGAGCCTCTCGTGCCTTCCGCTGATCCTGACCGGTGGTGGGGGTTGCGAGCCCGCACCCATGCCGAGGCGCCGGTGCGTCCGGTCGACGAGCCGTTACGCATGTCGGCGAGTGCGCTTGGCGAGCTCCTCGATTGCCCGCTCAGGTGGTTTTTGACCAGAGAGGCGGCCGGAGAGGGCGCGAAATCGGCGTCCGTAGGGTTCGGGAGCCTCATCCACGCACTCGCCGACCACATGGCCAAGGAGATGGGCACGGACGACCGAGTTGACGAGGCACAGCTGCTGAAGCTGCTCGACTCGGTGTGGGATCAGGTCCAGTTCGACAGCCCATGGATTGCCCAACGCGAAAAAGTCGAGGCAGAAGACGCCATCAAACGGTTCGTGCGTTGGCATGATGGGCGCCTTGACCGCGCCTACGTAGGCTCCGAGCAAGAGTTTCGGATCGATGTGCCACTTGGCGATGGCGAAACCGTGACGTTGAGCGGGCGAGTCGACAGGGTCGAGCGGGATCCTCAAGGCCGCATCGTCGTCGTCGACTTCAAGACGAGCAAGAACCCTCCGACTGGTGTCTCGCTTCCACACAACCCACAGCTCGGTCTTTACCAGCAGGTAGTCGACGCCGGGGGCTTGGCGACGCTGTGTGGAGCCGGGGCGGAGTCCGGCGGCGCCGAGCTCGTGCAGCTACGCGTCGACGTCGACGGCCTCCCGAAGGTCCAGTCGCAACCACCCCAACTGCCTGACGAGGAGGGTCGCAAACCGATCGAGGTGCAGCTCGTCAATGCCGCCCGGATCGTGCGAGCAGAGCAGTTCGATGCCACCATCAACTCGTATTGCCACCGGTGTGGCTTCGCGGCCATGTGCCCGGCGCAACAGCGGTCCGGAGCGCTGCTATGACACCGCAGCGTGCGCTATGTCGTGCCGAGGCCATTGAGAGTCCGGCCGACCTGCGCCGGTTGATGGGGGTGGACTTCAGTGCGCAACAGGTCACGGCTATCACCGCCCCGATGCGGCCTGGCGTCATCGTCGCCGGCGCGGGTTCTGGCAAGACCACGGTGATGGCGGCCAGGGTGGTCTGGCTCGTCGGCTCCGGCGTCGTACGCGCTGATCAAGTGCTCGGCCTGACATTCACCAACAAGGCAGCCGCCGAGTTGTCGCATCGAATCCGCGATGCGCTGGTGACCGCCGGGCTGGTCCGCCAGCCTGGGACGCCGATCTCCGGCGATGAGGACGAAGTCGCGGATCCCACCGTGCTGACCTACCACGCCTATGCCGCTCGACTGCTGGCGGAGCATGGGCTTCGGATCGGTCACGAGCCCGACACCCGGCTGATCGCGGACGCCTCGCGCTTTCAACTCGCCGCCCGCGCTATCCGCGCCCACCGAGAGCCGATCAACCACCTCAACACCTGGCTGCCGGGGATCGTGCGCGGGCTGCTTGCCCTGGACGCTCAGCTTTGCGAGCACCTGGTCAGTGCCGACGACGTACGCCGATTTCAGGCCGGCGAGGTTCCCCGCTGGGCAGCCGCCAAGTCGACCGGAGACGTGCGCACGGTCCTCGCGACGTTCCAATGCCGGGCAGAGCTACTCGACCTCGTCGAGGATTACCGCAAGCTCAAGGCCGACCTGGGCGTGATGGATTTTTCCGACCAGATGGCCAGAGGCGCGGTCTTGGCGCAGACCTGCCCCGAGGTGAGTGACGCCGAGCGTGACCAGTTCAAGGTGGTCCTGCTCGACGAATACCAAGACACCTCGGTTGCCCAGGCCAGATTGTTGAAGGGTCTGTTCTCCGGTGCTGGCGACTCAGCTGGGCGCGGCCATCCCGTCACCGCCGTCGGCGACCCGTGCCAGGCGATCTATGGCTGGCGAGGTGCCTCGGTCAGCAACATCGAGCAGTTCGGTGCAGACTTCCCGCCGGCTTCGCCGACTCCTGCGCCAGTCAACGGGTCGACGCCCGCGACACATTCCGACGTGTTGGCATCGACGGGAACAACCGGTGCAGCGCCAGCAGGGGAGGTGACGAGGTTCGCGCTGAGCGTCAACCGCAGGTCACAGGCCCGCATCCTCCAGGTGGCCAACCACCTTGCCGCTGATCTCTACGCCACCCACCATGGCGCCGAGCCACTCTCCCCCAAGCCGGGCGCGAGAGACGGTGTGGTGCGCTCAGCCGTGGTGGCGACGTACCAAGACGAGCTCGACTTTCTGGCGGCCGAGGTTCCGCGGGCCCACCACGCGATGCGGCGGCCGCAGTGGAGCGAGATCGGGGTGTTAGTGCGTGACAACGCCACTGCGGCAGATGTGCACGACGCCTTGACCATGGCCGGTGCGCCGGTCGAGGTGGTCGGCCTGGACGGGCTGTTGAGAATGCCTGAGATAGCACAGGTGGTGGCGACCCTGGAGCTCATTCATGATGTCACCGCCAACGCGTCGCTGCTCACCTTGCTGACCGGAGTTCGATGGGCGATCGGGACCCGCGACCTGGCGTTGCTGGGTCGCCGGGCGCGTTGGCTGGCCTCACAGCCGAACACCAACGCAGCCGGGGGCCCTGACGCCACGGCAGGCGACCGGCCCCGTGACATTGCCGACCAGTTGGGGCAGGCGGTTTCAGGAGTCGATCCGGCCGACATCGTTAGCCTGCTCGAGGCGCTGGACGACCCCGGCGGCTATCCCTACTCTGCGCAGGCCAGAGCGCGTTTCCGGCTGCTGTCCCAAGAGTTGTGGACGCTGCGCCGATACGTCGGTGAGCCGTTGCTCGACCTCGTACGCCGAGTCATCGACGTGACCGGCATCGATGTCGAGCTCGCCGCCTCCACTTCAGTGGTGGCCGCAGCGCGCCGCGACAATCTCTCGATGTTCCTCGATGCGGTGTCCACCTTCGCCGGGATCGATGGCGACGCCTCACTGCCCGGGTTCTTGGCCTATCTCGCGGCGGAGGACGAGTACGCCCGCGGGCTCTCGCTGGCCGTCCCGACCGAATCCAACTCGGTCAAGCTGCTGACCGTCCACCGAGCCAAGGGGCTGGAATGGGATGTCGTGTTTCTCCCGGGGATGTGCGACAAGGTTTTCCCGTCCTCACAGGGGAGGCCGCGCTGGCCGACGACGTCGTCTGAGCTGCCGGGGCCGTTACGCGGCGATTACGCCGATCTGCCCAAGATCCCCGAGGCGAGCAACAAGGGTCTTGCGGCGTACAAGAAGGATGCTCAGGCCGGTGAATTGCTGGAGGAACGCCGGCTCGTGTACGTCGCCGTCACCCGGGCGCGCCATCAGCTTGTGGTGTCGAGCCATTGGTGGGGGCCCCAACAGAAACGGCGACGTGGGCCTTCGACGTTCATGGAAACGATCGTCAACACGATGGCGACGTGGGGGCAGGCCCCGGAGGTCAATGTCGAGGAGCCCGACCCTAACGCCAGCAATCCCACGAACCGTCACGAGCACCCGTTCCGATGGCCGGTGGAGGCTTCCACCGAGGAGGTTACCCGTCGACAAGAGGCCGCCGCACTCGTTCGAGCGGCGACCGAGCGCGCCGCCGCCGATGCCGTCGCGGAGGCGGCCGCAGATCTGATGCTCGACGAGCAGGCGTTGGTCGCCCAGTGGGATGGTGAGCTTCAGCGACTTGTCGCGGAAGCGCGGGCGGGCCGGGCCGAGGAGATCGTGGTGCCCTTGCCCGCCACCTTGTCCGCCACCAGCGTCCTGCGCCTGTCCGAAGACCCCGAGCGCCTGGCGAGGGAGCTGGCCCGGCCGATGCCGCGCAAACCGTCGCCGTCGGCCCGCTTCGGCACGCGTTTCCACGCCTGGGTCGAGACCCACCTCGGCCAGCAACAGCTGATCGAGCCCGACGACCTTCCCGGCCGGGCCGATTCCGGCATCAATGGCGACGCGGAGCTGCGTGAGCTGATCGAGGCGTTCAAGGCAGGTCCCTACGCCGACCGGGCGCCGTACGTGGTGGAGGCACCATTTGCCCTCGTGCTCGCAGGTCGGGTCATCCGTGGCCGCATCGACGCGGTCTACCAGACCGCAACCGGTTATCAGGTCGTCGACTGGAAGACCAACCAGCAGCAAACGGCCGACCCGCTGCAATTGGCCATCTACAAGCTGGCCTGGGCCGAGCTGCAGGGCATCGACGCCGAGCAGGTGGACGCCGCGTTCTACTACGTCCGCACCGCGGACGTGGTCAGCTTCGACGACTTGCCGTCACGCCTCGACATCGAGCGGCTGGTCTCCGGACGCAGCTGATGACTCGCTGGCTCGCGACCAACCGCGGGCTCTAGGGCAACGGCGTGGCCAGCAGCGCGTCGAGAGCGATCGTAACCATCGCCCCGAACGTGCGTTCTCGCTCTTCGGCGCTCGTCTGCTCGCCGGTGACGATGTGGTCAGAGACTGTGCAGATCGTCAGCGCCCGTCGCGAGTGCTGGGCGGCCAGGGTGTAAAGCGCGTTGCATTCCATCTCGACAGCAACCACACCGTAGCCGGCCATCCGCTGCAGGAGCTCGGGGCGATCGGCGTAGAACGAGTCCGAGGAGAAGATCTGAGCCACGGTGACCGGCTGACTGGCCCGCTCCGCGGCGTCGTACGCCGCCCGCAGCAGCCCGAAGTCCGCGGTCGCGGCGTAGTCGAGGCCCTCGAAGCGCACCCGGTTCATCGCCGAATCGGTGGCAGCGCTGCTGGCGATCACGAGGTCGCGAAGCCCCAGCGACTCCGAGACGGCCCCGCAAGATCCCACCCGTACGAACTGCTGGGCGTCATACTCCCGAATCAGCTCATTGACGTAGATCGAGATCGACGGCATTCCCATCCCGGTGCCCTGCACCGACACCGGCTGCCCGTGGTAGGTGCCGGTGTAGCCGAACATGCCGCGCACCGTCGAATAGCAGTGCGCGTCTTGGAAGAACGTCTCCGCGATCCAGGTCGCTCGAAGCGGATCTCCGGGCAGCAGGACACGAGGAGCGATCTGGCGCGGCGCGGCGCTGATGTGGGTGCTCATGCTGGTGATCTTGCCAGACCGCCGAGCCGTCAGGTTTTTCCCGCCCGCCCGCCAGCTTTATCCCGCCGAGCCGCCCAGCTATTTCCCACCCCGGAATTCGTCTACGGAAGAACCTGACGGCTCGGCGAAGGTGGCTGGGCGGTTTCGTTGGTGCCGGTAACCTCTGACGACGTGCTCCCTACGTCGTTGGCGCCCTTCCCGTTTAGTACGCCGGCGCACGACCGCCTCGCGTACAAGCGGCCAGATGCCGCGTTCCTGGCGGCAGCCTGGGCCGACCAGTCGACCCGGGTATTGGAGGTGCGGGGCTCCGAGTTGGCGACGAACGCGGCTCGGGACTCGCTGCGCTGGGTGTCCCCACGCCAAGCACCGCCCGGTGCGCGCATGCTGTTGGGGCGCGCCAACACGGTGGTGCACTTCGCAGTGCTCGTGGACCCCGCTTTGCCCACCGCGGGTGAAACCTGGGAGGAGTACGACGAGCTGCGGGTGTCTAGCAAACCCGCGGCTGATTCGTTGACGTCGCACCATGCCCCATTGCGCACGATCGCGACCAAGCTCGACGCCGTAGAGGCGTCGCTGGCGGTGCACGCAGCCTCGCTGACTGGCTGGCATTTGCGGCATCCCAAGTGTTCGGTCTGCGGCGCGGAGACCGCGCCGGTCGAGTCGGGTGCGTCCCGGCGCTGTCCGAGCTGCGGGACCGTGCACTTCCCCCGCACCGACCCGGCCGTCATCATGCTCGCCATCGACGAAGAGGACAGGTGCCTGCTTGGTCACAACGCGGCGCGGGCAGCCGGCTGGTTCTCCACGCTGGCAGGATTCGTCGAGCCCGGGGAGTCGCCCGAGGCAGCTGTCGTGCGAGAGCTCAAGGAAGAGACCGACATCGACGTCGACGAGGTAAGGTACGCCGGCGCTCAACCGTGGCCGTTTCCTGCCAGCCTGATGCTGGGCTTCTTCGCCCGCGCCACCGGAACAGAAATCACCGTAGACGGCGACGAGATCACCGCGGCGCGATGGTTCAGCCGCGCCGAACTGAAAGCGGTTGTCGAACGCGGCGAGGTTGGCCTGCCGACGCCTATCTCGATTGCCTATGCGCTCGTGGCGGCGTGGTACGGCGAAGAGCTGCCCCGCACCGTCTTGACGACGCCCAGGTAGCGCCAAGTCCGTACCTGAGAGCCGGACCGGCGCGGTCAGGAGGCGAGTTTGGCCTTGACCTGCGCGACGCTGGGGTTCGTGAGGGCGCTGCCGTCAGTGAAGATGAGTGTCGGCACCGTCTGGCTGCCGTTGTTGGCCCGCTCGACGATCGCGGCGGCCTCCGGTTGTTGTTCGATGTCAACCTCATCGAACTCCAGACCATCGCGGCTGAGCTGGCTCTTGAGGCGGTGACAGTAACCACACCACGGCGTCGAGTAGACGGTAAACTTCGCTGACATTGAGACTCGCCTTCTAAGACGATGAGCAAACGGAACACCCGCACGCTGTCTGCGGCGGGCTTTTGAGACCCCGCTCTAAACTGACATTCTTGCCAACGCTCTGCGGCCGCGCTTGCTTCCCCTCCGCGTCCCAATGTGAGGAGTGTCCCAGTGGTCGACGCCGAACTCCTGCTCGAGGGGCTCGACCCCGAGCAACGCGAGGTCGTCACCACGCTCGAGGGGCCAGTCAGGGTGCTTGCCGGCGCCGGCACCGGCAAGACCCGGGCGATCACCCACCGAGTCGCCTACGGAGTGGCCACATCCACCATGGTCCCGACCGAGGTGCTCGCGGTCACGTTCACCACCCGGGGCGCCGGTGAGCTGCGGGCCCGGTTGGCGCGACTCGGCGCAGTCGGTGTCCAGGCACGCACGTTTCACTCTGCCGCGCTGCGTCAGGCCCGCTACTTCTGGCCGCAGGTGTACGGCGCGGAGCTGCCCGCATTGATGTCATCAAAACTCGGGCTGCTCGGTGAGGCGGCAGGCCGCTGCCGCCTCAAGTCCGGCCCGGCAGACTTGCGTGACCTGGCCAGCGAGATCGAGTGGGCCAAGGTCTCCAATGTTCGACCCGACGACTATCCCCGGCTCGCCCCCCAATCGGGCCGGGTCGTCGACGGCTACGACGTGAGCACCGTCGCCCAGGTCTACGCGGCGTACGAGGAGGTCAAGAGGTCACGCCAGCGCATCGACATGGAAGACGTGCTCCTGTGTGCGGCGGCGGTGCTGTCAGACGATGAGCGCGTCGCCGCGGCGGTGCGGCGCCAGTATCACTGGTTCGTCGTTGACGAGTTCCAAGACGTCAGCCCCATCCAGGCAACCCTGCTGGACCTGTGGCTAGGTGGTCGTGACGAGCTCTGTGTGGTGGGAGACCCGGCCCAGACGATCTACTCCTTCGCCGGTGCGTCGGCTAGCCACTTGCTCGGCTTCGGGAGAAAGTTCCCCGGCACCACGTCGGTCACGCTGATGCGTAACTACCGGTCCACCCCGCAGGTGGTCTCCGCCGCCAACACTGTGATGGCCAACCAACTCGGCACCACTGCCGTCGAGTTGCGCGCCGTCCGCGGCGACGGGGCGCCGGTCTCCTTCGCCGGGCACGGTGACGAGGTCGCTGAGGCAGCGAGCGTAGCGGCGGCGATCGCCGACAAGATGGCCGCCGGCGCCGACCCCAGCCACATCGCCGTACTCTTTCGAATCAATGCACAGTCGCAGAGCTTCGAGGAGGCTCTCGCCGAGCGGTCGGTCCCCTTCGTGGTTCGCGGCGCCGAGCGCTTCTTCGACCGACCCGAGGTCCGGCAGGCGGTCACCCTGCTGCGCGGAGCGGCACGCAGGGAGTCGGCTAAGACGGGGGAGTTGTTGCGCGACGTCACCGACGCACTCACCGCCATGGGCTGGTCACCGACTCCTCCTAGTGGACGCGGCACGGTCCGAGACCGGTGGGAGTCTTTGCAAGCCCTCGTCGCGCTCGCAGCCGAGCTGGCGACGGCGCACCCCGACCTTGACCTGCCGGGTTTCGTCGCCGAGCTGCAGCGGCGGGTCGACGTTCAACATGCTCCGGTCGCCGCTGGCGTGACGCTCGCCACGCTGCACGCCGCCAAGGGGCTGGAGTGGCCGATCGTGTTCCTGGTCGGTCTGCATGAAGGCACCATGCCGATCGTGCATGCCGACACCCCGGCTGCGATCGACGAGGAACGTCGACTGCTGTACGTCGGCCTGACCCGTGCCAGGGACAGCCTGCATCTCTCGTGGGCCGCCGCCCGAAGCCCCGGCGGAAGATCCCAACGTTCAACGAGCCGGTTCTTAACCGGATTGGTGGACGATCGGCAGCTGCACGCGGCGGCGCGCCCAGCAACGGGTGCTCGCCGTGGCAAGGGCAGCAGAGCGAGGATGACGGTTTGCCGGGTTTGCTCGCGACCCCTCACCGATCCGCGTGAGCGCAAGCTCCGACGCTGCGTCGACTGTGTGAGCGCCTACGACGAGGGGCTGTACGACGCGTTGCGGGCCTGGCGGCACGATCGAGCGACGCGGGAAAGGCTGCCGGCGTACTGCGTGTTCACCGATGCCACGATGACCGCCTTGGCGGAGACGAAGCCGACCGACGCGACGGAGCTGGTCCAGGTGCCGGGCATCGGCCAGGCCAAGCTCGACAAGTACGGCGCCGACATCCTCGCGCTCTGCGCGGGCTCTAGATAACGAATCTGCGTCGTTGACGGTAAATGGTTTGCGCGCTGGTTTGTCTGGCGCGTACGCTTCAGTGACCGCTGGAGATCGCTCTCTGGCGGCCTCAAGACAAGGCGAGACGCTCCCACGAAAGGAGGCGCTGACGATGAAGATTCCGAACTACACGACGCTCACCGCGACACGTATGGCCACGTTCGCGCTCCCCGTGGAGCCGCCGGTGGTCCCAGGTGTCGTGGGTCGTCGTACGCCGGCCGGCGTCACCGCGGCCGTCTGCGGCACCAGTGTGCCCGCATTCGGTAAGGACGCCGTCCCGGGCGTCCGTGCTTGGAGCCCTCCCGTCTAGCGCCATGACTAGACCGGCCACCTCCAAGCCGCGGACTCCCACACCGGGATCCGCGGCTTTTTCGTTTCCCCGTCCAGTCGACGAAGGCCACAAAGGAGGTGACATACATGACAATCAGCATCCTCGACGCGCTCATTGCGAGTGAGGAGACGGCTGTGGAGGGTTTGCCATGCCGGTCCAACGACCCCGAGCTGTTCTTCGCCGAGTCTCCCGCCGATGTCGAGCTAGCGAAATCGCTCTGCCGAGCGTGCCCCGTTCGTGCCGAATGCCTCGCTGGGGCACTCGAGCGCCATGAACCCTGGGGCGTGTGGGGTGGCGAGCTGCTCGTTTCGGGGACAGTCGTCGCCCGAAAACGGCCGAGGGGTAGGCCTCGCAAATGTGAAGCCGCGGCCTGAACGCCGCACCTCGACCGTTTCCGACAGCGAAGCAGCTGACGGCTGCCGACCGATGAGCAAGAAAGTGACCATGACGACCCGAATCGACTTACCACACAGGAGAAAACAGATGAATCTCATCCATGAAGATCTAGCGCGCGCCCATATCGAGGCGCGCCTTGAGCAGGCGCGCGAGCTGCGACGCAGCCATCAGATGAGCCGCATACAGCGGTTGGCTCGCCGCGCCGAGCGTGCCAGCAAGCAGGCCGGACTGCTGTTGGCGCGATCGCTCTAAGCCAAGTGGTCCGACTCCCCGGGGTCCCAGACCGCGGGGAGTCGGACGCCGGGCACTCAGCGGGGGCGGGCGAAGCCCGGCATCGACTCCTCGAGAATCTGGGCGAACGGTGCCTCCGCGTTCAGCTGGGACAGCACGCCGATGCCGCCGAGCCAGACCCGGTGGATCAACAAGAACTCCGGCGGCAGGTTGATCTTCAGCATCGACGTGTAGCCCGGTTGACGGGGATCGTTGATCCGGGCGAACTCTCCACGCATCCACGCCCGTGAAAACGTGAACTTCTCGACCATGGCGGGCGCCACGAATGGGACCAGATAGTCTCGCAACTCCTCGACGGAGATAGACACAGAGTCCTTGACAAACCCGTGCTGGCGCAACCCGGCCAGGACGGCTTCGTAGTCGTTGTCGACGGCATGACGCAGCAGCGAGCCGATGACCAATGGCAGTCCACCGTCGGGCAGCCGCGCGACCGCGCCATAGTCGACGACACCGAGCCGCCCGTCGGGCATCAGTCGGAAGTTTCCCGGATGAGGGTCGGCATGCAGCAGCCCGGCGCGGGCCGGCCCAGAAAAGAGAAAGCGAACGTAGAGCTCGCCGTAGTGATCGCGATCGGTCTTGTCGCCGTCGGCGATCAGCCTCGCGAGGGATCGCTTCGAGTCGAGCCACTGGGTCACCAGCACAGTGTCGGTGTGGGTCACCACGTCGGGTACGTCGATCTGCGGGTCACCGGCGAACGCCTTGGCAAAGCGGCTTTGGGCGTCGGCCTCCAACGAGTAGTCGAGCTCTTCACCAACTCGGTTCTGCAACTCTTCGACGAGCGGCATGATGTCGATGCCGGGGATCAGCCCGGCCACCAATCGGGCGGCTCGGCTGATCTGCTTCAAGTCGCTCCGCATCGCCGAATCGGCGCCTGGATACTGCACCTTGACAGCAACCTGCTGGCCATCCGCCCAGACCGCCCGATGCACCTGGCCGATCGACGCGGCCGCGGCCGGGTCGTCCTCGAACGACGTGAACTTGCTGCGCCAGCCGACCCCGAACTCTCGAGCCATCACCGCATGCACCATCGACGCCGGCATCGGAGGTGCGGCATCTTGCAACTGCGTCAGCGTGGCCCGGTACGGCGCCACCAGCGACTCCGGAAGTGCGGACTCGAAGATCGACAGCGCCTGGCCGAACTTCATCGCCCCGCCCTTGAGCTGCCCCAGCACCTTGAACAACTGCTCTGCTGTGCGCTGCTGCACCTGCTCGGTCACCGCCTCCGCGGGCGCCCCCCCAAGCCGCCGACCGAAGCCGAGAGTGGCGCGCCCCGCGTAGCTCAACGGAAGCGAGGCCAGCCGAGCGGTCCGGGCGACGGTCTTCTTGGGCAGGTCGGTCATGACTCCATTGTCTCTTGCCAGACCGGCCATCCACAGCCGCAATGCGGATGTGGGCTGAATGTCGCGGTTTGGACCGCGCCGCAGCCCTGTGGGATTTCGATCACCGCACCCCATGTGTGTGGGCGCAACCCGGCCGACCAGAGCAACGCGTCTTGGGCCACCCAGGCACCGATCAGGGTCGCCAGGATCGGGTCGCAGGCCGGCGCCGCCAGCGGAGCGGCAAACGATGACGCCAGCAGGGTCGGCCACGCCGGGTCCAAGGCAGCCCGAGAGGCGTCGACACAACGCAGGCACGCGGTCTTGCCCGGGTCGACGAAGGGACCAACGACGCCCACAGTGTCTCGCACGAACACCCACACGTGAGGGATGCCGGTGTGCATCGCCTCATCAGCCCACGCCCGGGCAGGCTCGGTGTCGGTGGCTATCACCAGCAGGTCGGCCTCGTCGCGTTCGTTGCACCAGCCGGTCGGTGACGCGCGCAACAGTGAACGCACAACGTCGGCGACGCGTCCGGAGCCCTGAACGCAGATCCGGCGCTCGCGCTGCTCAGCTAGCAGCTCGTCGGCGCAGCGGCCGGGGCCCGCGAGCAGCCACCACGCTGCCCAGGTCGACTCATCGACGCCGGTACGCCGGGTGGCGCTGCGGTCCACCAGCGCGCCACGGTCCAGCAGCACATCAAGGCCGGCCTCGGCCTCGGCCCACGAGACGCCCTGCTCGCGCGCCGCCAACAACACGCCCTCGACGTCTCGAAACCCATCGACACTGGCCAGCACGGCACGCAAACCCGGTGTTTCCCAGACGGCTTCGACGCCCGGCCAATCCAGGCCGAGCTGGAGAGAGCGCACATCTCGGCGCAGGATCTGCAATCCGGGGCGCAGGATGGGTCGCACGACGCGGCTCCTAGGGTCGGCGGGATCGGCAGGTGACGCACTTAGCCTGCCAAACTTCGCCGCCCCGGCGCCGTACTCATCCACAGCCCGGCCACACGGCCGCGGGTTGGGGCTGTGTCAGGCCTTGCCGAGGATCCGGTTCAGGTTGGTGCTGCACACCGGGCACTTGGCCTTGGCCATCCGGGTGCCCTTGTCGTTGACGCGCACCTCACCGCTCGCCTCACGCTTTGCCTTGCACTTCACGCAATAAAACTCGCCGCTCCAGGTCTCCGCCATGACGGCCTCCTTCGTGGTGGTACGGGCGAGGGCGGGGGGTGCCGGCCCTCGATACCGGTCGTCGCGACGGGGATCCGCAGAGCGTGCCCGCCGGGGCCGGCGGGCGCCGACCTCGCGACACATTACGTCAGGCACGCGTCGGAACCTATCCGCCGCCGTGGTTTTTGCCCGGTTCTCAGCATTTCACGCTCAGCGCAGCGGACATACCAGGGCAAAGTGGGCCACGTGCCGCTCATCGAAGTCGGCCCGTCCACGCTCAGGCGCAGTCGTCGGACAGCTCAAGGTGGGCGGTCGCTGATACCCCTTCCAGGAATCCTCGCGCCCGCTCGGTGAGCTCATAACGGTTGACCCACGACCAGAACGCATCACCGTGCCCGTGCACGATCAGGTGGGCGAGCTCGTGCAGCAAGACGTAGTCGACGACGTACGCTGGCATGCCGTGCAGTCGAGTCGACAACCGGATCGTGCGATCGGTCGGCGTACACGAGCCCCACCTGGCGTTCTGGTTGGTCACCCATCGCACGGAGCTGGGATCGGCCAGGCCGTCGAGGTAGCGGTGTGACAGCACGGTGGCGCGGTCCACGAGCGCCTTGTCGCTCGGCCGCCGCCGGCCTTCGGCCTTGGTGACGCGGTCCACCATGGTCGTGACCCACTCCTGCTCCTCGGCGTGACTCATCCGGGCCGGGATCATGACCACGATGGTGCCGCCGTCGCGATAGGCCGACACGGTGCGTGTACGACGACGAGAGCGGCGCACCTCGATTGCAGATGCTGGTGAAACGGATTCCTCCACACCCCTCAACGTAACTGCTGTAAAACGCGGCTGTGCCTTGTGGTCGATAGGGCCCGCGGGTTCTTACCTGGGCGTGGACTTTCTTCCGTCCACAGCCTGTGGACGGTGATAGCCGAGGTCAGCCGGCCAACGCTGGCACCAGAACGCCTACTTCGCACCGGATGGCGCCATCCATTCACCGGTATTCCCCAGCCCATGGGGTGCGGCCCACACGTTGCCCACACCATCGTCCACAGCCGTCGACCAGTCGCCATTGACGAGCCGCCCGGCAGACAACTAGCGTCTGGTCATCGATGGGGCCCTCGGGGCCGTGGAGGCGTTCGCAAGGGGAAGGCGAGCGGATTCCAGGCGCCGGGGGCCTCGTTGCCTGCCTGCTGTTGGGGGATCCTGCAACGTCTTGTCGCTCGACTCGATGTGCCCTCCGAAGCGACGTACGACGTCTGCAGCGCACGCTGCGCGTCGTCGTAGGGGTGCCATTGGGCCAGCCCCTGCAGGGCATGTGCGCGCGAAGTCACCGGGTTGAGCCGGTGGGCCCATCAGTCCCATCCGACCCATCGGAGCGTTCGTCGTCAGCGGTCGTGTTGGGCTCGGTCGGCCGGTTTTCGTCCGCCTCGTCGGTTGCGGACTCGTCGTCGGTTGACCCGACCTCCGGCTGGGCGTCGCCCACCGGCTGGTCGGTTGACGGCTCGGCGTCTGCGGCTCCGGTCTCGCTGGGCTTGGACTCGTCGAGCAAAGCGGCAAGTGCGGCGTCGAACTCGGGCGACTCGGTGTCGAGCTCGTCTGCCTCCTTGGTGCGCTGCGCGTACGCCAGTGGGTCGTCGAGGTCGGCAGCGGTCGGCAGCAGGTCTCGATGCGCCCAGACGGCGTCGCGTGCCGCGGGCCCCTCGGCGGCGCGTAGCGCACCCCACAAGGCAGCGGCGTCACGCAGCCGGCGAGGCCGCAATTCCAGGCCGACGAGCGCGGTGAACGTCGCCTCGGCGGGGCCGCCAGTCGCGCGCCGGCGACGTACCGCCTCGCGCAGCGCGGCAGCCTGCGGCATCGCCTGATCAGCTGCCTGCCCGACCACTTCGTCGACCCAGCCCTCGAGCAACGCCAGCACCGTCTCCAGCCGGCTAAGGGCGGCTTGCTGCCGAGGCGTTTGCTCGAGGTCGAAAAGGCCTCCCGACAGTGCCTCTTGGATTCCCTCCATGTTGCTTGGGTCGAGGCTCCCCAGCTGCTCTTGGATGTGGGAGGTGTTGATTGTGATGCCCTTGCCGTACTCCTCGATCAGCGAGAAGAGGTATTCGCGCAACCACGGCGCGTGGGCATACAGGCGCTGATAGGCGCATTCGCGTAACACCAGATGGAGCAGCACGTCAGACTCATCGACCGCGAGCCCGGTGGCGAACTCGAACGCATTGGTCAGCACGATTGCGGGATGGCCCACCTCGCCCATTGGGATCCCGACATCGGTGGCGGAGACCACCTCCTGAGACAAGCCACCGACGGCCTGACCGATCTGCTGGCTGAACATCGCGCCACCGATCTGGGTGAGCATGCCCAACATGGGGCCGGCCATCGCCTGGGCCTGCTCGGGCAGCGCCTTGCCCATCACCCCGACCACACTTTCGGCGACCGGCTCGACGAGCCGCCGCCAGACCGGCATGCTGGCCTCGACCCACTCGGCCCGGCTCCAGGCCGCTATCGCGCTGGTGGTCGCCGGGAAGTCGGTGGCGCCATCGAGCCAGTGCTCGGCCAGTTGAGCCACGTCTTGGAGCCGGGCGCGATCTCCGGAGTCGGGAGACCGGTCGGCGTGCTGGGCAACGACTTGGCGGGCGAGGTCGCGCACGAAGTCCCAGTTGACCGCGCCTTCATGCGGTGCGAACATCCGCTGCAATTGGCCGAACATCGCTTGCATGCCCGACATGTCGCCGCTGGCAAGGCTGGCGAACATCTGCTCGAACGGGGTGCCCGCGAACGGGTTCTGAGGCGAAGGCTCTGCTGGCTCGTCGTCGTCGGGACGACCGGGAAGATCTGGCATGATCCCAACTTACGTGCGAGGCTCAAGGCCGCGAAACCCGGCGAGCGTTTCCCCAACCACCGTACAGAGCGCGAGCGTCTTCTTACGGTGGTGAGGAGCGAGCGAAGGGAGCGTCTCGAAACCTGCGTGCACGGGTTAGGGTCGTCGGGTGGGTGATGTTATGAGCTTGGTGCGGATCCAGGAGACGCCGCTTGACGTCGGTGAGGTGTACGACGCCGTGCGTTCCGCGAGCGCCGGGGGGATCGCGCTGTTCGTCGGCACCGTGCGTGATCACGACTCGGGTCGATCAGTGCGCAGTCTCGGATACACCGCTCACCCCGGCGCTGTCGGCGTCCTTCGTGGCGTGCTGGCAGAGGTCGACGCGGACCATGAAGTGCTGGCGATGGCCGTGGTTCATCGGGTCGGCAACCTGGCGATAGGCGACGAGGCGGTCGTGACCGCGGTGGCGTGTGCGCACCGAGGGGAGGCGTTCGTGGTCTGTCGTGAGCTCATCGACAAGGTGAAGTCGCGGGTGCCGATCTGGAAGCACCAGGTGTTCGAGGACGGCACCGAAGAATGGGTGGGCACACCGTAGTCGGTGCACGAGGCCATGCTCGCGACGACGTACCCTGAGGTTGACTTCTGGAGTCACCGGTGGAATCAGTTGGCGGTCCGCCGACGGAGAACACCCAGCGGGCAATGTCGAGGCGGAGGGTGAGCAATGCAGGTGTTGTGGTGGTTGGTCCCCCCGCTGGCTGCCACCTGCGTGGCGATGCTGTGGGTGAGCTGGGCCGGCCGGGACCGTGACGAGGTCAGACGAGACGACTCCGCCGAGGCGTTGCGGCGCATGCAGCAGGCGTTGACGCGTCCTACCCCGCATGCCGGCAGCCCGGTTGCCTCGACGCCGATCGAAAAGAGCCATGGAGTGGCGCTGCGGGTGTCGCGTCGCCATCACACGCCGCCACGAGAATCGGCCCGGTGAAGACATCGGTCGGATGAGCCGCCGTACGGCATCGTTGACGGTGGCATCGATCGCCCTCATCACGTTAGTTTGTGTGGCTTTCATCGCGCCGATGCCCTACGTCGTGATGTCGCCCGGCGTTACCGAAAACACGATCGGCGCTTTCGATGGGAACCCGGTGATCGTGATCAGCGGACACAAGACGTACCCGACCGCCGGTCACCTCGATCTCACCACGGTGTCGGTTACCTCGCCGCAATACCATCCAAGGCTGCCCGACATTTTGAGCGCCTGGTGGAGCTCCGACGACGCCGTGTTGCCTCGCGACGTGATCTACCCTCCGCAGCAGTCGATCAGTCAGGTGGAGCATCAAAGCCAGACCGAGATGGTGGACTCTCAACAAAGTGCGGTGATCGCCGGGCTCGCCGAAGCCGGCATTGACGCCCTGGCGGTCAAGGTCACCAGCGTCACGCCGGGGGAGCCCGCGGCCGGACAGGTGCACAAGGGCGACGAGATCGTGGCGGTGGACGGCACGAAGGCGACCGACCTGGTGCAGGTGGCCCACATCATCAAGCGGGTGCATCCAGGCGGCGCGGTCCAGCTAAGCCTGCTGCGCAACGGCCACCCGGTCACCGTCCACCTCACTACCGTGCCCTATCCCGGCAACCCGTCGCAGTCGCGCATCGGTGTGACGCTGACCAACGCCTACGTGCCGCCGCCATTCAAGGTAGACATCTCGCTCGGCCAAGACATCGGCGGACCCAGTGCGGGCATGATGTTCTCCCTGGCGATCTACGACAAGCTCACGCCCGGCGACCTCACCGGCGGCCGTTACATCGCCGGGACTGGCACGATCACGCCCACCGGTCAGGTCGGGCCGATCGGCGGGATCCAGCAAAAGATCGCCGGCGCCTACGCCAACGGGGCACGATACTTCTTGGTGCCGGCGGCTGATTGCGCGGAGGCGACCGGCTCGTCGCACGCCGGACAGGTCGAGCTGATCAAGGTGAGCACTCTCAACGATTCGGTGCGCGCGCTCAAAACGTTGGACTCCGGCCATCCCAACGCGATCACCAACTGTCAGTGACGCTGATGTCACAAGCTGATGGCGTGACAGGCTGATGGGATGACTAGCGAGCTGACATCTGAGGCGCTGGGGCTGCGTATTGCGGTTGTCGAGGTCGAGAGTTACGCGAGTGAAACAGGCTGGGATCAGCCTGCTCGGTTGTTCGCGCTGGTGCGCACCGATGAGTTGGCCATCGCCGAGCCGGAGCTGGCCGCCGAGTTAGGAGTGGGTGGTCATGCCGAGTTGTTCACCCCAGTCGAGCAGGAACTCGCCGAGCCGGGTGGCTCGTTGGAGCAGTTGCTGGGTCGCATCACCTGGCCCGAGGCCGTGGAGGGAGCCCTGGCGGTAGTCGAACGCGTCGTACTCCCTCCGGAGGCCGAAGACCAGATGCCCGATGATCCGGTGGCGGCAACAGACTTCGCCGCCCGGCACCAGGACCGAGAGGATGTGCGTATCGCCGTGGGTGTGTTGCGGTCGGGGGAGTCGCATTGCGTCGTGCGGATGCGTGCGCACGACTCAGTTGATGAATTGCTGCACGGGTCCGATGTGGTGCCCGGCTTGATCGAGGCGCTGCGTGAGACGCTTGAGCACGAGTAGGGCTCTCTTCCTTCCCTTCCCCGCAAGCCATACTGGCCGTACTGGCCATACTGAATTGACCGAGCAGCGTCCGAAGGAGTTCGGTGAGCGGCATCTTTGATGACGGCGATGAGACGGCACGCCCGGCCCGCCGCCGCAGCCGGATCCCGTCGAAGCGACCACGGGCGTTGTGGCCGACTCTGGCGATTGTGGTCTTGCTCGTTGTCTTCATCTCGATCTTCGTCGAGATCTGGACCAGCAAGCTTTGGTTCAGCTCGCTCGGCTTCGGTGGCGTGTTCACCAAGGTGCTGGTGACCCGGATCGGGCTGTTCATCGTGTTCGGGGTCGCCTTCGCGGGGATCGTCGCCGGCAACGTCGCGTTGGCGTACCGAATGCGCCCCATCCTGATCAGCGACGGCTATCGCAACCCGACGGTGGAGCGCTATCAAGACACCCTGGACCCGATTCGGCGCTGGGTGATCGGCGCGTTCGCCGCGATCTTGTTCCTATTCGCGGGCGCCAGCGCCTCGGGTCGGTGGCCGACGTACCTGCTGTGGCGCAACGGCGTGCCGTTCGGCCAAACTGACGTGTACTTCCATCGTGACATCGGGTTCTACGTCTTCGGCTATCCCTGGTATCGCTTCTTGGTCAGCTTTGCGTTCACGGCGCTGATTATCGCGTTGATCGCGACCGCGGTGACCCATTATCTGTACGGCGGGATCCGGCTGCAGGCCAAGCGCGGCAAGGTGACGCCGGGAGCCCAAGTGCAGCTGTCGGTGCTGATCGGCTTCTTCATGCTGATGAAGGCGGTCGCCTACTGGTTGGACCGGTATGGGCTGGCGGTGCACCAGGGGAGCCTGTTCACCGGCGTCAACTACGCCGATGCGCATGCGGTGCTGCCATCGAAGAACATCCTGGCGATCATCGCGCTGATCTGCGCCCTGTTGTTCTTCGGCAACGTGATCCGGCCGGGCTGGATGTTGCCCCTGCTGGGTTTCGGGTTGCTCGTGCTGTCCGCGATCTTGATCGGCGGGATTTGGCCGGCGATCGTGGAGCGCTTCCAGGTAAAGCCGTCAGAGCCGGACAAGGAGTCGGCATACATCGCCCGCAACATCGCCGCGACTCGCGATGCCTTCGGCATCAACGACATCACAACCGTGCATTATCCCGGGGTGACCACCGAAACGCCCCAGCAGATCAAGCAGGCGGCGGACGCGCTTCCGGGTGTGCGGCTGATCGACCCCAAGCTGGTGGCGCCGGCGTTCGAACAGTTGCAGCAACAACGCGGCTTCTACACCATGCCGGACGTGCTCGATGTAGATCGCTACGCGTTCGGTGGCCAGCAGCCTCCCCGCGACGTGGTCATCGCGGCCCGCGAGCTCAACCTCAACGGGCTGCGACCAGACCAACGCAACTGGAACAACGACCACACCGTCTACACCCACGGCTATGGCGTGGTCGCTGCGTACGGCGACCAGCGGAGCCCGGTCGGCGAGCCGGTGTGGGCGGAACGCAACCTGCCGTCGGTCGGGGCGCTGGGCAACTTCCAGCAAGGCATTTACTTCGGCGAGAACGAGCCGCCGTACTCGATCGTCGGCGCGCCACCGGGGACCCCGCCGTTCGAACTCAACATTCCCGAGACAAACAGCCAGTCGGGGCAGGACCAGAACTCGACGTACCAGGGCACCGGCGGGGTCCGCATCGGCTCGACGTTTGACCGCCTGCTGTATGCGGCGAAGTTCTGGGACTCCTCGATCTTCTTGTCCGGCCGGGTCAACAGTGACTCGCGGATCATCTACGATCGCGACCCACGGCAGATGGTCGAGAAGGTGGCTCCGTGGTTGACCGTGGACGGGGATGCTTATCCGGCTGTCGTCAATGGACGGCTGCTGTGGGTGCTCGACGGCTACACCACGACGCCGGACTACCCGATGTCCAACATTGTCGATCTCAGCCAGGCCACCAACGACTCGCTGACCGCACGCACCAAGGCAGTCGCCGGTCACCAGACCGATAACATCAACTACATCCGCAACTCGGTGAAGGCGACCGTCGACGCCTACAACGGCACCGTGACCTTGTATCAGTGGGACACCCAAGACCCGATCCTCAAGGCGTGGATGCACGCGTTTCCTGGCTCGGTGCAGCCGAGATCGGCGATCTCCTCGCAGTTGCTGGCCCATCTGCGCTACCCCGAGGACCTGTTCAAGGTGCAGCGGGAGATGCTGTCGACGTACCACATCACCAATCCGAAGACGTTCTACGGCGGCTCGGAGAACTGGCGGGTGCCGCAGGACCCGACCGTCACGTCGTCCGTCATCGCCCAGCCGCCGTTCTACCTGACGGTCAAGCTGCCCGGGGGGCAGTCCAACTTCGCGCTCAGCAGTGTGTATGTCCCGCAAAGCCGTGACAACCTGGCAAGCTTCCTGTCGGTTGACTCCAACCCGACGAGCTCCGGCTACGGCAAGCTTACCTTGTTGGAGCTGCCGAGTGACAGCACGGTATCCGGACCCAGCCAGATGGCGAACAAGCTCAGTAACGACCCGGTGGTGACGCGTGACCTGCTGCCGTTCACCCGGCAAGAGGCCGAGGTCTTGAAGGGCAACCTGCTGACCTTGCCGGTCGGCAACGAGATGCTGTACGCGCAGCCGGTCTACACGTTCCGAAGGGGCCCCGGCTCCTACCCGATCTTGCAGTACGTGCTGGTCTCGATCGGTGAGAAGGTTGGCATCGGGCGCAGTTTCGACGACGCGTTGAACCGGGCACTCGGGTTAAGCTCGACGCAGGCGGCCCCGCCACCGTCCACCGGCAACCAGCAGCCCGGCGGCGGTGGGAGCCCAGGGACGGGGACTGGGAATAATGGGTCCACGGATGCCCAGCTAGTCTCCAAGTACTTGGCGAATGCTCGCGCGTCGTTCGCCGACGCCCAGGCTGCGTTGTCGCGTGGCGATCTGGGTGCGTATCAGCAAGCAAACAAGGACGGTCTGGCCTGGCTGGATCGCGCCATCGCGCTGCGAAACTCATCCGCTACGACGCCACCGGCCGGATCGACGCCTTCTCCCTCGGGTGGGACGCCGACTCCCTCAGGGACACCGAATACCTCAGGTGGGACACCTGGCTCGATTCCACCGACGTCGACCAATGGTGCTTCACCACCCTGACAACCCTGATGGCTGGGACCGGCCGGCCGCGCCGCCTCGACTTGATTCGGGTCGGTGCGCAACGTAATGTTGCACTCCGCATCAAGCCATCGCGGGGTGGAGCAGTTCGGTAGCTCGCTGGGCTCATAACCCAGAGGTCGCAGGTTCAAATCCTGCCCCCGCTACAAGTCAAAACCGCAGGTCAAGGGCCGTTTTCGGAGAGATCCGGAAGGCGGTCGCTGATCGTTAATCGGGCTCCATGTCCGCACCGTGTCCGCAAACGCTGCCCCCGAAAGTCGCTCGGGGGCGCGTTATCCAGAGGGCTCGAGAGTGATGTGAGGCACCCTCCGCAGCGGTGAGCCACTCGGTGAGCGTGTCGGTGAGGCACTACTTCGTCTGTGTGCTGGTCGTGTCTGCCGTTGTTCGGCCCGGTGCCAGGGAGGACCGTGGATCGAACAGCGTGTCCAGCATGCAGGAGCGCCAAGGCGTAGTCGGTGTCATCGTCGCCGTTCGGGGGTCGCCACTGGATGAAGTCGTTCCCGACCCGCGGGGTCATCACCATGCTGCCGGCGCTGAGCCCCACCCAGACCGTCTCGGTCAACGACGGCAGCAGGTCCGCCAGCCC
>JBPCQA010000019.1:0-208738 GCA_050998615.1 Nocardioidaceae bacterium | reverse complement strand
GGCGTCCCGCATGCGGATCGGCGGATTCTGGCGGTTATCGCAACAGCAGGTCGCCGATGAGTTCGATCGGCTTCTTGAACGCTAGTCGTTTGCGGGGTCGGTCGTTGAGTTGCTGGGCGACCCAGTCCAGGTCCTCGCTGCTGTGCACGCTGAGGTGGGTGCCCTTTGGGAAGTACTGACGTAGCAGGCCGTTGAGGTTTTCGTTCGTGCCGCGCTGCCAGGGTGAGTGAGGGTTGCAGAAGTAGATGTCGATGCCGGCGTCGATCGAGACGTGTTTCCAGTCGCGCATCTCGGGTCCTTGGTCCCAGGTCAGCGATAGGCGCAGCGAGTCGGGCAGGGTCTGGATCTTCGCCGCGAGTGCGTCGCGGACCTGCTCGGGCTTGTAGCCATCGGGCAGGTGCAGCAGCATCGCGTAGCCGGTTTGCCGTTCGACCAGGGTGCCGATCGCGGTCTGGTTCTGCTTGCCGATGATCAGGTCTCCCTCCCAGTTCCCTGGCACCGCTCGGTCCTCGACCTCAGCGGGCCGCTCGGCGATGTTGATCATGTTCGGGATGCGGTTCTTGCGCTGCCCGACCTTGCGGCTCGGGCGCCGCAGCGCCCGCCCGGAGCGCAGACACACCGCCAGATCACGGCGCAGAGCACCGCGCGACTGCACGTAGATCGACTGGTAGATGGTCTCTGGGGACACCCACATCTCCGGATCGTCGGGGAACTCCAGGCGAAGGCGGCCGGTGATCTGCTCCGGGGAGTACCTCTTCTCCAGATCCTGCTCGACCTTCTCGCGCAGTGCCAAGTTCACCGCCAACTTCGCGGGCTTGGGCCGCGAAGCCCGGTGGTAGGCCATGGCGTGCGCCGAGCTGGCCCGGTACCCGCCGCCGGCCTCCCGGTTGCGCCGCAACTCCCGACTGATCGTGGACGGGCTCCGAGCCAGGCGCGCGGCGATCGCCCGCACCGAGATGCCGGCAGCATGTGACATCGCGATCTGTTCTCGCTCGACGAACGATAGACACCGACCCTTCAGGCCACGTCCGCGACGAGGACGCACACCACCGTTCGCAACGACCCATCGAGTGCCCTGCTTGCGGTAAGTGCCCGCCGCTACGGCTGCATCGCTGATGAACTCACCGCGTTGCAACTCGCTCCAGAACACCTGCACGTTCTCCGTGATCATGTGATTAGCGAACCGGATGACCAACACCTCCACTCAGTCAGGTGTTGCGATCACCGCGAGAACCCAAGGACGGCACGCGGGCCAACGCGCACGCTGCACGCCTCAGTCCGGTGGTGGAACGGCGATCGGCGCGGGCATCTCTCACGGTGATTGACGAGCGAGCGCAGCGAGCGTCTCGAAACGACCGCCCGGTAAGTCTGGTTTCGAGACGGCCGGGAAGCGGCCTCCTCAAACCATCGTGAATGCGGCTCAAACACCGTCAATGTGGTCTCCGTCGACGCGGCTCGTCGATACGGCCGGGCTGAAGACGGCGACCGCCTTGGCCACGGTGCCAGATTGTTGATACAAGGCCAGGAACTCACCGCTAGGTGCCAGCACAGCCACCGGCCCAGCGACGCCGAGGGTCACATCGAGCGCCCGGCCGTTGCTCACCGCCAGGACCTGATCTGCCGCAACGGTATAAGTGGCGAAGTTGTCGGCGACCGCCTCCTCAAGAGTTACGACGGCGAGCTGGTGCTCGAGCTGGTCCAGGGTGCGTGCCGCCTGGACGCCGTACGGCCCGACCCGGGTGCGCCGCAGCATCGTGAGATGGCCGCCGACGCCCAGGGCCCGACCCGCGTCGCGGGCGAGGGCACGCACATACGTGCCGGTCGAGCATTCGGCGTGCACGTCGGCGTCGAGCAGCGGGCCAATGCGACGTACCGACACCAGCGAGAGCTCCCACACGGTGACCCGGCGAGGCGCTAGCGCCACGTCCTCCCCTGCTCGGACCCGGCGGTAGGCCCGCTGCCCGCCGATCTTGATCGCCGAAACCGCCGCCGGGACCTGCTCGATGTCGCCGGTCAGCCCCGACAACACACCCGTCAGTGCGTCATGGTCGATCCCGGAGGCGTCGTGCTCGGTCAGCACCTCACCTTGCGCGTCGTCTGTCACGGTCGACTGCCCGAAGCGAATCGTGGCGTCGTACGCCTTGTCCGACAATGCGAGATGCCCGAGCAGCCTGGTCGCCCTCGCGACGCCGACCACCAGCACGCCGGTGGCCATCGGGTCGAGCGTGCCGGCGTGGCCGACCTTGCGGGTGTGGGCCAGCCGGCGACACCGACCGACGACGTCGTGTGACGTCCAACCGGGCGGCTTGTCGACGATCAGCAGTCCGTCAAGCGCCGGCATCGGGTCGAGTCTGGTCGTCCGGCTGCGCTAAGGGTTTCGGCGCCTGCTCGGCCGAGCCAGCTCCGGTTGGCCCAGCTGCCAGCTCGGTGGCGGTTGGCCCAGAGCCGGTCTGCTCAGCGTCCTCGGGGTGCTTGTAGGGGTCGACCTCTCCGGCGTACGACGCCCCTACCGCCGCCTTGGCCACCTCGGCGTCGCTGCTACGCGCCCGAACGAGCAGATCCTCGATGCGCGCGGCCGACTCCGGCAGCGCGTCGAGGATGAACTCCAGCGTCGGGGTGTGACGCATGCCGAGTTGTTTGCCGACCTCTGAGCGGATCATGCCCTTGGCGCTTTCGAGAGCGGCACCGGTAGCCGATCGCTGCTCGTCATCACCAAGCACCGTGTAGAAGATCGATGCGTGCTGGGTGTCGCCGGTGACCCGCACATCAGTCACCGTGACGAAGCCCAGCCGGGCATCCTTGATCCGCACCTCGAGCATCTCCGCCACGATCACCTGGATCCGGTCAGCCACCTTGCGCGCACGTGCGGCACTCATCGTGGATCTTCCTTCCTCAACCAGGACGCGGAGTTAAGCCAGGACCAGTCAAGCCAGGAGAGGGGTCAAGCGCGCGGAATTTCCCGCATCTCGAATGTCTCGACAACGTCTCCGATCGCGATGTTGTTGTAGCCGGCCAGCGTGAGGCCACACTCGTAACCCTCTCGCACCTCGGTTGCGTCGTCCTTCATCCGTTTCAGCGACGAGATGTCGAGGTTGTCGGCAACTACCGCGCCATCGCGCACCAACCGGGCCTTGCTGTTGCGCCGGATGGTGCCAGCTGTGACTAGACAGCCAGCGATGTTGCCGATTCGCGATGACCGGAAGATCTCGCGGATCTCCGCGGTCCCCAGGCTCGCTTCCTCATACTCCGGCTTGAGCATCCCCTTCAGGGCGGCTTCGATCTCGTCGATCGCTTGGTAGATCACCGTGTAGTAGCGGATGTCGACGCCTTCGCGGTCGGCCACCTCGGTGGCCTTGCCCTGAGCTCGCACGTTGAAGCCGATGATCACAGCGTTCGACGCGGCCGCCAGCATCACGTTGGTCTCGGTGATCGCTCCGACACCACGGTCGATCACTCGCAGGTTGACATCCTTGCCCACGTCGATCCTCGACAAGGCATCCTCGAGCGCCTCCACAGAGCCCGACACATCCCCCTTGAGGATCAACAACAGCTCCTCTGTGGCGCCCTTCTCCATGCTCGACATGAAGTCCTCGAGCGTACGGCGGCCGGTGCTCCTCGCCAACATTGCAGCGCGCTCACGCGCGTCGCGCTTCTCGGCGATCTGACGCGCGACCCGGTCGTCGGCGACAACCAAGAAGTTGTCTCCTGCTCCCGGAACCGCCGTCAGGCCCAACACCATGACGGGCCGGCTCGGCAGCGCTTGGTTGACCGTGTCGCCATGCTCGTCGAGCATGGCGCGCACGCGTCCGTACGCCGGCCCGGCCACCAACGAATCACCAACGCTCAGCGTGCCGCGCTGGACCAACACTGTGGCAACCGGACCGCGACCGCGGTCGAGGTGCGCCTCGATGACCAACCCCTGGGCGTCCTGATCGGGATTGGCACGCAGGTCGAGTGCCGCATCGGCGGTCAACACGATCGCCTCGAGCAACCCGTCGATGTTGGTATGTGCCTTGGCCGACACGTCGACGAACATGGTGTCGCCGCCGTACTCCTCGGGGACGAGGCCGTACTCGGTCAGTTGACCGCGGACCTTGGCGGGATCGGCGTCCGGCCTGTCGACCTTGTTGACCGCTACGACGATCGGTACGTCGGCGGCCTTGGCGTGGTTGAGTGCCTCGATCGTCTGCGGCATCACGCCATCATCGGCGGCCACCACCAAGATCGCGATGTCGGTTGCCTGTGCGCCGCGCATCCGCATAGCGGTAAAGGCCTCGTGACCTGGGGTGTCGATGAACGTGAGCGCACGCTCGGTGCCGTCGACTTCGGTGGACACCTGGTAGGCACCGATGTGCTGGGTGATGCCACCTGCCTCCTTGGACACCACATTGGCGTCTCGGATGGCGTCCAGGAGCTTGGTCTTCCCGTGGTCGACGTGACCCATCACGGTCACCACCGGTGGCCGGATCACGAGGGCTTCTTCACCGCCCTCGTCTTCACCGAACTCGAGGTTGAAGGAGTCGAGCAACTCCTTGTCCTCCTCTTCTGGCGAGACGACCTCGATCTTGTAGTTGAGCTCGTCACCAAGGATCTGCAGTGTCTCGTCGTTGACCGACTGGGTCGCGGTGACCATCTCGCCAAGGTGGAAGAGCATTTGCACCAACGAGGCAGCGTCGACGCCTACCTTGTCCGCGAAATCCGTAAGCGACGCCCCGCGCGACAGGCGGACGGTCTCACCGTCGCCCTTACGCACACGCACACCACCGACGGCGGGCGCCTGCATCTGCTCGAACTCCTGACGACGAGCGCGCTTGGACTTGCGGCCACGCCGGGACGGCCCGCCGGGACGTCCGAAGGCGCCTTGGGTCGTGCCGCGGCTGCTGCGTCCACCGGAGGGACGCCCGCCGGTCGTCGGCAGGCCGCCGCCTGGCCTACCACCGAAACCACCGCGGTCACCACCGCGGGCCGGCGCGCCGGCGCGGCCGCCGGGGGCTCCGCCGGTTCGGCCACTTGCCGCCGCCCGGCCACGGACACTGGGTCCGCCTGGGCCCGGCAATCCGGTCGACTGCTTGGGCATCATGGCCGGGTTCGGCCTCGGGGCGCCTGGCACGCCACCTACTCGGGGCGGACGAGGACCGCCTGGGCGATCGTCCAGCTCAGGCCGCTCACTGGCACGAGGGGCCGGCTGGGCGGGGCTGGGGCGTCGGCCCATGCCTTGGGTCGTGGAAAACGGGTTATTGCCTGGACGCGGACCCGCTGGTTTTGGCGCCGGTCGTGGTGTCGGTCTGGGTCTCGGGGATGGCGGCGCAATGGCAGCCGCAGCGGCTGCCATGCCGTCTGTCTCCCCCGACGGGGCGGCCGGTGCGGCTGTTGGTGGGGCTACTGGCTGGGCAGCCGGTGCCGCCTGCCCGGTCGCGGTGTCGACGGCAACGCCTTGGGCCATGGCGGGCTCCAGCACGCGCTCGGACGCTGGCGTTGCGGCCTGCGGCTCCAGCTCGGGTGCCGTCACGGTGTTCGCGTCGGCCGTCGCCGGCTCAGCTGCTGGCTTTCCCGCAGTCTTTTTCGCGGCCTTCTTCGCGGCTTTCGCTGCCGCCGCTGCCTTCCATTCCCCCCCATGTTCTTCGGCGAGGCGTCGAGCGACTGGCGCTTCGACGGTTGAGGAGGCCGATTTAACGAACTCCCCCATATCAGAAAGTGCCGCAAGGACTTGCTTGCTCTGCACTCCGAACTCTTTGGCGAGTTCATGGACTCGGACCTTAGCCACTGTTCTCCTTCGTAGCGGTCCGAACCCTCAGAGTTTGCGGACCGTTAGTTGATGGGCGTGCTCATCGCATGATGTTCATCGAGATGTCATGAGCCGCTGCTCCCCTTCTTCGCTGGCCAACTCAGCACTCGCTGGTCAACCCAGCCGTCCGCTGTCGACGTCTGCCTCGGTTGAGGCGAAACGGTGTGCCTCGATCCAAGCGCGCAAACCGAGTGCCTCAAGCGGTCCGTCCAGGCGCAAGGCCCGGGGGAACGCCCGTCGACGCTCGGCTAGCTCGAAACACTCTAGGGTGGGGTGCAAGTGCGCCCCACGTCCTGGCAATCTGCTCGCCTGGTCGGGAACGAGATGACTGGTGCCAGCCTCGCAGACCGCGACCACGCGCAGCAAATCCGATTTCGCCGCTCGCTCCCTGCAACCCACACACGTGCGGACCGGAAACACGCGACTCATCGGCGACAAGTCTACCCCCGCCCGTCCGGCACAGCACCCATCCGGTGCAGGCTCGCTCGTTAGCCGCGTAGGCGCGACGTCTTCGACGCCGGCTCAATCCGCCCGCACCGTCACTGAGCCGGTGACTCGTCGACTGGCCGCGGCTGGGTGGCGGGCGCCTCGTCGGAGTGGATATCGATTCGCCACCCCGTCATGCGCGCCGCCAACCGCGCGTTTTGGCCCTCCTTGCCGATAGCAAGTGACAATTGAAAATCCGGTACGACGACGCGCGCCGACCGAGCCGCCTCGTCGACAATCTCCACCGATGACACCTGGGCGGGTGACAACGCGTGGCCGATCATCTCCGCCGGATCCTCTGACCAGTCGACGATGTCGATTTTCTCGCCATGCAGTTCGGTCATCACGTTGCGAACACGCTGACCCATCGGTCCGATACAGGCCCCCTTGGGGTTCACCCCGTCGACCGTCGTACGCACGGCGATCTTGGTGCGATGCCCTGCCTCTCTCGCGATACCACAGATCTCGACTGTCCCATCCGCGATCTCGGGAACTTCGAGGGCGAAGAGCTTCTTCACCAGGTTCGGATGTGAGCGCGAGACCATGACCTGAGGTCCCTTCGGCCCCTTGCGCACATTGATCACCAGACAGCGAATGCGCTGACCGTGGTCGTAGCGCTCCCCCGCAACCCGCTCGGCAGCCGGCAGCACTGCCTCGATCTTGCCGAGATCGACGAACACCATTGCCGGATCCCGGCCCTGCTGGACGACGCCGGACACCACGTCTCCCTCCTTGCCGGAGAACTCCCCGAACCGCATGTCGTCCTCGGCGTCACGGAGACGTTGAAGAATCACCTGCTTCGCGGTCGTCGCCGCGATCCGACCGAAACCAGCCGGCGTGTCATCCCACTCACGCGTCACCTCACCAGAGTCATCGCGCTCTCGTGCCCAGACGGTGACATGTCCGGACTTGCGCTCAAGCGCGGTCCGCGCGTCTTCGATCGCGCCAGGAGTGCGATGGTAGGCCACGAGCAGGGCCTGCTCGATGGCATCGACTAGCACCTCGAAGGAGATTTCGCGTTCTTGCACGAGTGAACGCAGCACCGCCATATCAATATCCATGACTCACTCTCCCTCGGCCGCCGGCGGCCCCTCGATCGTCCGCGGACCTTGGCTTGTCCGCGGGTCTTTGCCCGAGCGCGGGCGGTTGAACTCGATTTCGACACGGGCGGTGGCCACGTCGGCGTAGGCGACGAAGCGGCGCGTGTCGTCGACTGCGATGGTGGCGCCCGTGTCGGTAACCTCGATGATGCGACCGACAATGTCGTCTCCGGAAGCCAGTCGAATCTTCACCAGCCGGTCGGCGTTGCGCCGCCAGTGGCGCGGCGTTGTCAATGGTCGGTCGACCCCCGGTGAGGTCACTTCAAGCGTGTAGGGACGGTCATCGAGGTCGGCATTATGATCGAGCTGCTCGCTGACCACGGTGGTGGCGTCGGCAACGTCATCAAGCGTCACCCCACCGTCCTTGTCGACCAGCACTCTGATCAGCCGGCGCCGCCCGGCGATGGAGACCTCGACGTCCTCCAGGTCCAGACCACTGGCCGCTAGTGGCGGTTGCAACATCTCGCGGAGCTCCGCTGCGGGCTGTTGACCGGTCACGGGCAGTCCTCTCCATGTTGTGTTGTCGTGCCGAGACCAAGCTTAGAGCCCGCGCAGACAGGGGCGTCGAATAGGGAGCGGGTCATTCGCGCCTGGATGGCAAGGCCGAGGAGGAAGCGCACTGGAGAGTGCGCTGATCGACGAAAACGCGGCCAGCCGGGATGCGAGGGCCCGCGAGCCCGGCGACTCCCTGTCTGCGCGGGCTCTGAAGGCTGCCAAAGCCAGCGGACGGAGCCAGGCTCTCGGCCTCGAAGATTGTCCCCTCCGCATGCGTACGTCGGGTACGGTCGCGTGCGTGAGCAGCCTCCAACCGCCACCGAGTCGCCGGTCAATCCTGCAACTTGGTGCGATCAGCGGGGCCGCCTGGGGGGTGACCGCGCTGACCGGCTGCACTGTGACCTTTTCACACGTCCCGGTTCAACCGATTCCATCCGGGGGGCAACCCGCCGCCGCGCACGACATCGATCTGCTCACCACCGCGATCGCGGACGAAGAGGCGCTGCTCAACTACTGCGGCGCGGCCATTCGTCAGCAGCGCGGACTGCGTGACCTGCTCGTTCCGATCCAACTGCGGCAGCGCAGTCATGTCACCGGCCTACGTAAGGCGCTGCGAGGCAGCCCACCCAAGCGCTCGACGGCGATGGTCGAAATTCCCGCTCACCCCGCAACTGTCGTCGACGTCTTGACACAGCTGGTGTCGGCGCGCCGACTGCGACGGTTCACCGATTGCATGTCAGCGCAGACGGGTTTGCTCGCGAGGTTGTTTGCCTCAGTCGCCGCATCCCATGCCGTGACCGTCGAGTCGATCCAGGGTCGGCCATGAGCCCGGTCGGCGCCAAAACACGCGCTGCCATGACCACAGTGGCTGCACTCCAGTCGTGCCTCGCCGGCGAGCACGCCGCGATCTACGGCTACGGCGTCGTGGGAGGTGCCTTGGCGGTCACGGCCAAGGCGTCACCGGACGTGGCGCTCGCTCAGGCGTCGTACGACGTCCATCGCCGCAGACGCGACGATCTCACTCAACTCGTCGCCGCACTCGGCGCGGAGCCCGTCGCGGCCGAACCCGGCTACGCCATGCCGTTTGAAGTGGTCGACCACAATGGGGCTCGCAGGCTCGCCCGAGAAATCGAGCACTCAACGGCCGCGACCTACAGCATGGCAGTGGCCTCGACGACGGCTGCGATGCGCCGGTTCACCGCTGAAGCCTTGGCCGATTGCGCGACACGCGAGGTGACCTGGGGAGCCATCCCGGAAGCCTTCCCCGGCATCAACCAGCCGTGACCCGCTAGTCACGGCTTCGAGACGGCCGCAAAGCGGCCTCCTCCCACCGGCAATGCGGCCTCAGGGCAGGAAGAGCATCGAGTCACCGAACTCGTGCCACAGATAATGTTCGGTCACCGCGGCGTCGTACGCCTGTCGCACCAGACCGTCGCCCGCGACAGCTTCGAGGAGCAGCAGATGGCTGGCCTCCGGCTCGTGCAGGCCGGAGATCAGGCCATTGACGACCCGCACCTTCCGTGCCGGGCCGAGCACCAGATCGGTCCACCCTTCACCGGCAAGCACCCGACCGTCTGCGTCGGCCGAGCTCTCCAGCGCGCGCACGACGGTGGTACCCACCGCCACGACTCGGCCACCCGCCTCACGGGTGACGTTGACGAGTCGGGCGGTGGCCACCGGCACGCGAAAACGCTCGGGCATCGGCGGCTCGTGTTTCTCCGGGCTCGATACGCCCGTGTGCAGGACGAGGGGTGCGATCACAATCCCCCTGGCCATCAGCCGGGTGAGCAGGTCGGCAGAGAACGGCCTACCGGCGCTGGGCATCTCGGCGCTGCCAGGCTCGTCGGCGTACACCGTCTGCAGGTCACTGAGCGGCCACTGCCCGTTGAGGTAGCCGTAACGGATCGGGCGCCCGTGGCGCCGTAGGTAGCCGACTCGATCTGTCGGCGGCTGAATTCGAACGCGCCAGAGCCGGCTTGCGCCACGCACTGGCTCCGGGTAGGGCGCTTCTACTTTCGCGGCAAGGCCACCACTCAACACGATGACGTCATGCGGCGCTAGGTCGGTGTACGGGCCACTGTTATCAGGTTCACGCACCTCAACGACCCACGACCCGTCATCGAGGCCGGACGCCACATGCACGGGCAGCCGCGTGCCGTCGCCGCGGTCACCTTGAACCGCGGCAGGCAGTGTGGCGGAAGTGTTGACCACGAGCATGTCGCCTGGAGCCAGCGCGTCGGCCAAGTCCTTGAAGACAGCGTGCTTGATTCCGCTGCGCGAGGACACCAGCAGGCGCACCTCGTCGCGCGCCAGTCCACGCCGCTCCGCTGGTGCGGTCGCCTCACTTCCCGTTGGCAAAACGAAACGAGTCAACGGTGCGGTGAGAGCCTTCGCCAGCGAACTCATGCGACGACTGCCTCTTGGAGCAAAAACGCCGCGCGGTAACGACCACTCGGCAGGTCATCCTCGATCAGTCGCAACAGCGCCGGCACGACAGTATCGGGCTCGGGTCGATCCGAGATGTCGTCGCCCGGAAAGGCCTCTTGATGCATGGCCGTGCGCATGTCACCAGGGTCGAACGCGAACACGCGCACCGCTGGCTCCTCGGCACCGAGGATCGCAGTCCACTGCTCCAGCGCCGCCTTCGACGAGCCGTAGCCTCCCCAGCCCTCATAGGGCTCGACCGCGGCGTCGGAGGTGACGTTGACGACCCGACCGCTTCGCTCGCGTAGCGCGGGAAGCAGCGACTGGGTGAGTGCGAGTGGCGCCATCACGTTTACGGCGTACACCCGCTCCAACACGTCGAGCGGATAATCTGCCAACCGTGGTTGGGGGCTCGGTCCGAGCAGACTCGCGTTGTTGACAAGCACGTCCAGCGAGCCCAGCTCCTCGATGACGTCTTCCAACTCGACTCGGTGGCTGTGCTCGGCGACGCTGCCGCTGAGCGCCAGGACATCCGCTGCGCCCGCGTCGTGCAGCTCGCCTGCGATACGTGCCAAATCGGTTCTGGTGCGGGCATCTATGACCAGTCGCCAGTGGCGTCGAGCCAAGGCAAGTGCCGTGACTCTGCCGAGACCACGGGATGCTCCGGTGATGAGAGCAACAGACATTGAGGACTCCTTGGGTTGTGAACTGTTCGGTCGGTTCGACGTACTCAACCCTGCAACCTCAAGTCAACTTCAAGTCAAGTGCCAAGCTCCACCCGCTGTCCGCTCACCACCCTGTCTACAGGTTTCGACGCTCAGCCTGCCAGGACCGGCTCAGCGCCTGATCTTGGCGCGACGCACAGTTGGCGGAGTCGAACGCGACCGGGATTCGGGGCGAGCCTTCCCTGCCGGGCCATAACTGGGCAGACTGTCGAGGGGATGGCGTCCGCCGTCCGCGACAGGAGAATTGATGGACATCACCCAGCTGATCCTTGACGACCACGACGAGCAGCGCCGGCTCTTTGCAATCATCGAGCAGGTCGACCGCAACGACACCGACACCCTCAGCGCAATTTGGGCCAGGCTGGCCGCATTCCTCGATGTGCATGCCGAGGCGGAAGAACAGCTCTTCTACCCGGAGCTGCTGCACTTGGGCAAGGGCGCCGGCGGCAAGGACACGCCCGAGGACGAGACCGAGGACGCCATCCACGACCACAACGAGATACGCGACGCGGTTGCCGAAGCCGGACGTCACGAGGTCGGAAGCGACAGCTGGTACGCCGCAGTCGCGGCCGCCAACGAGGCTAACGGCGACCACATGGCCGAGGAGGAGCGAGAAGGCCTCACGGACTTCCGCCAGAACGCCGGGCTCCAGTTGCGCCACGACCTGGCTGTGTCCTTCGCCGCCTTCGAAGCCAAAAATTTCAAGGGTGTCAAGCCGGTCGACAAAGACCCGCAGAAGTACATCGAAGAACACGAGTAGAGCCCGCGGGCTCTCATAGCCCGCGTGGATAGGGGCGTCTGATATGCAGCGGGTCGCTTCGCGCCCGGGCTCTAACCGCACTCATTCAAAAAGGATCTACCCAGACGGCTGATCACTGGGCTGATCACTGGGGTCAACGCCAGGGCGCGATTGCCTCCGGGAGATCGCAGAGCCGATCAATGACAGCGTCCGGCTCACCTGTGGTACAGCCGGTCCCCCGCGCCCATTCGCGCACCGGGTCGATCCGGTGCCATGGGGTGAGCGTGCCACCCCAGTCGAAGATCACAGCGTCAACCGCCATGGACGAGCCCGATGATGTGGTTTGCGGCAACGGCGATGTCGACGTTCACCCGCTCGCCGGTTGCCCGGTCCCTGACCTCGATGACGCCGTCGGCGAGCCCCTTGCCGACGACGACTATCGTGGGCACGCCTATCAGCTCGGCGTCCTTGAACTTCACGCCGGGGGACGCCTTCGGGCGATCGTCGTACAGCACGGTCAGACCCGCCGCTTCGAGCTCCGCAGTGAGCTGCTCGGCAACATCGAAGACGGCCGGATCCTTGCCGCCGCCGGTGGCGACAATGTGTACGTCGGCCGGCGCCACCTCGCGCGGCCAGATCATGCCGGCCTCGTCGTGCGAGCCCTCGATGATCGCCGCTACGGCTCGGGAGACACCGATGCCGTAGCACCCCATGATGACCGTGATCAGCTTGCCGTGCTCGTCGAGCACCTGCAGGCCCAGCGCGTCGGCGTACAACCGTCCGAGCTGGAAGATGTGACCCATTTCGATGCCGCGGGCCAACTCCAGCGCGTTGCCGCAGATGGGGCACGGATCACCGTCCCAGACCTCGGCCGCCTCGATCACGCCGTCTGCCTCGAAGTCGCGGCCGGCCACCAGGTCGATGACGTGGCTGCCCGGCTGGTTGGCGCCGGTCACCCAGCGAGTGCCGGTGACCACGCGTGGGTCGAGCAGGTAGCGGATCCCGCTGGTGCCCTGCTTGCCGAGGGCGCCGGGGCCGACGTAGCCCTTCACCAGCGTGGGGTGCTTGGCGAAGTCTTCTTCGGCGAAGGCCTCGATCTCGGCGGGCTCGACCTGGGCGCCGAGGCGTTTCAGGTCGATGTCGCGATCACCCGGCACTCCGATCGCGATTGGCTCGCGAGTGCCGTCGGGATGCGCGACGATCACGATCACGTTCTTCAACGTGTCACCGGCGACCCAGGCGCGGTCCTCGCGCGGGAACTTCGCGTTCAGATGGTCCACCAGCGTCTCGATGGTCGGAGTGTCGGGGGTGTCCTCGGCGTGCGCCGCCGGCACATCGTCGTACGCCAGTGGTTGCGGGGCGGGCACTCGAACCGCCTCGACATTCGCGGCGTAATCGCACTGCGTGCACCGCACGTAGGTGTCCTCGCCGTTGACGGCGTTGGCCAGGAACTCCTCGCTCGCCGAGCCGCCCATCGCCCCCGACATTGCGGCAACGATCACGTAGTCGAGCTCGAGGCGGTCGAAGATCTTGATGTACGCCTCGCGATGCGCGTGGTACGACGCCAAAAAGGCGTCGTCGCTGACGTCGAAGGAGTAGGAGTCCTTCATCACGAACTCGCGACCGCGCAGGATCCCGGCGCGGGGGCGCGGCTCGTCGCGATACTTGGTCTGGATCTGGTAAAGCGACAGCGGCAGGTCCTTGTACGACGAATACAGATCCTTGACCAGCAGCGTGAACATCTCTTCGTGGGTAGGGCCGAGCAGGTAATCTCCGCCCTTGCGGTCCTGGAGCCGGAAGATGCTGTCGCCGTACTCCGTCCAGCGGTGAGTCGCGTCGAACGGCTCGCGAGGCAGCAGCGCCGGGAAGTGGACCTCCTGCGCACCCATCGCGTCCATCTCCTCTCGCACGATGCGCTCCACGTTGCGCAGCACGCGGTGACCGAGCGGAAGCCACGAGTAGATGCCAGGGGCTGCCCGGCGGATGAAGCCGGCCCGGACCAGGAGCCGATGACTCGGCACCTCGGCGTCGACCGGATCCTCGCGCAGGGTTCGCACGAACAGCGACGACATCCGCAATGCCACGGTGACTCCTCGAGATCTGGTCCGGCAGGAGTCGAGGATATCCGGTGCCCCGCGAACCTTCACCACAGTTTGCACTCCTGCCGAGCCGTCAGCTTCTTCCTGCCGACCCGTCATGTCCTTCCCGCCGACCCGTCATGTCCTTCCCGCCGAGCCGCGTAGGCTCACATCGCGAGGAGGTGGCAGTGTGCTGAGGACGCGTCCCCAGGTGCGAGTGCTTGGCCCAGCCGACCTTGCCGCCGTACGCCGTCTGCTCGACCGTGACCCGGTCAGACACGTCTTCGTCGATCACCGGGTACGTCTGACCCGGCTCGATCCGCGCCGGCTCGGCGGTGAGATGTGGGGGTACGACGAGGGCGGCGAGCTCGTCTCGATGTGTCATGTGGCGGCGAATCTTGTCCCGGTGCAGAGCACGGCAGGGGCTCGGCGGGCTTTCGCGAGCCGGGCATTGTCGAAGGGCCGTCACTGCTCGGCGATCCTGGGGCCCGACGATGAGGTAGCCGACCTGTGGCGACGGGTAGAGCCGCGTTGGGGGCCGGCGCGCTCAATTCGGCTGCGGCAGCCGTTCTTGGCGCTGGACAAGCCACCGGCGGTCGAGCCGTCAACACAGGTGCGACGGGTGCGAGCAGACGAGCTCGACGTGCTCTACCCAGCTTGCGTGGCCATGTTCACCGAAGAGGTCGGCATCTCCCCCGAGCTAGGTGATGGGGTCAAGCTCTACCGGGCTCGAGTGGCTCGGCTCATCGCTAGAGGGCTGGCGTTCGCGCACATCGAACGTGGAGAGGTCGTCTTCAAGGCGGAGGTGGGCGCAGCCACGCCGGTGGCGACCCAGATTCAGGGGGTGTGGACCAACCCGCGATACCGCGGCCAGGGGCTGGCGGCGTCCGGGATGGCCGCCGTGTGTGCCACGGCGATGCGCGAGATGGCCCCGGTGGTTTCGCTGTATGTCAATGAGCACAACGTTGCCGCCCGGCGCGCCTACGCTCGGGTGGGTTTCTTCGAGCTCGATCGCTTCGCGACCATCCTGTTCTGATCGGGCCAGCCGCCGGTGCGTGCCGCCGATCACCGATTCGCCGTTGGTACGTCGATGTCTCCCGCGGACCGGGGCGACGACAGCGAACGCGCAGGCTCGTCAAGCTCGCCAGAGCCGGCTCTCAACAACACCAGCATCGCGAGCCCGGCGACGACGTACCCGCCGCCTTGAAACGCCAGCACCGGGATGATCCCAACGGCCTGGCCGAGCAAGCCTGCTGACACTGTGCCCACAACCACCGCGACTCCTTCAACCCCACCGATCGCACCGAACACCCTGCCACGATGCGGGTCGGCGGTGTTGCGTTGAAACAGGGTCATTAGGCCTGCGACGGTCAACGCTCCCGGCACTCCCACCACGACCATGCACACACCCGCCGGCCAGGCGGTCGCCCACCACAGCGGATAGAGGAACATCGCCAAGTCGATCGCGCCGAAACAGACCGATCCCCAACCGAACAGATGAACGGCCGAGGCCTTGGATCCGAGCGAGGCCGCGACAAGACCGCCGACGATGCCCCCAATCGCCTGCACGGAAACGATCACGCCGTACGCCGTGCTGCTCCCGTGCAAGACCTGGCGCACAAACGGTGCGAACAGCGTGCCCATGATGCCTTCTCCGGTGCTGGTGACGAAGACGAAGAGCAGCAGCGCACGCAGGATCCGACCGCGCACGCACAGCCGGAGGCCGTCGAACCACTCGTCGCGCAACGCCGTGACCCGTTGGCCGAGTGACTGCGCGACGCCCTCCTTGGCCACGGAGATCGCGACCCGACCAGCTGTGCGCACCAGCGTGATCAATCCGGCCGAAAGGACAAAGCTGGCGACATCGACCAGGGCAAGGGCGGCAATGCCGCCGACCGCTGTGACTACGCCTCCCAGAGCGGAGCCGATCAGGCGCGAGAGGTCACGGTTTTGCCCGTTGAGCGCATTGGCGGTCAGCAGCCGCTCGTCGGGGATCAGCCGAGGAAGCAGCGATTGCTCGGCCGGAAGGAAGAACTGCTGGACGCAGCCTTCCCACGCCATCACGACCGTGATCACCCAGACCTGACCGGCGCTGGTGACCAGGAGAAGCGGAAGGAGACCGGCGCCGAGCAGCAGGTTGGTGGTGATCATGGTCCGTTTCCGGTCCCACCGATCCACGAACACCCCAGCTAGCGAGCCGAGCAACACCTGCGGCAGAAAGGACGCCAGGAGAAGGGCGGCCGAGATCAGCGTCGAACCGGTGAGCGCGTAGACGTAGTACGCAAGCCCCACTCGCAGGATCCAGTCACCGGTCAGTGACACCAACCCGGCGCCGAGCACAAACCGGAAGTCGCGCTGCTCGCGAAGCAGCCGCCATACCAGCCGCATTTCAACCCCGCCGGTCGGTGTCGCTACGGTTCATCACGACATCATAGTGACATCGTTGTAGTGTCACGTCAAGATGTTGATTCGGCTCCGGGAGCTCCGTCGGGTCGAGTTGAGACATCGGCGTCCCACCCGCTCCCGCGCAGCGGGGACGTCCAGGCAACTGCTACCGCGACCAGGCCGAGCGCGGCCATGGTGGTCATTGCGGGTCGTACGCCGACCGCGCTGCCGAGCGCTCCGCCAGCAAGCGCGCCGAGTGTCCAGCGCATCCCCCATGACAGCATCCGCCCAGCGGTGTTGACCCGTCCGAGCAGGTGTTCGGGGCTCACCTGCTGGCGATAGGAGATCGTGTTGACGACGACCAGCGTGTAAACGATGCTCCAGCAGAACATGCCGATCGCCGCAAGCTCCCATCGACCGGCGAACGTGGTCACCACCCCCAGCACAGCCGAGAACGGGATAACTCGCAACGCCACGGTTGCCGGGCTTGCATAACGCAAGATCCGCGGCAGCGTGATCGACGCCAGCAGCGCGCCCACCGACCACGCCGAGTAGACAAGTCCGAACCGCCAGCCAGACGTGCCTACCCCTAGCACCCGGTCACACCAGACGACCAGCAGCGCCACAAAACCCCCGCCGGCGAGACACTGAGCGGCGCCCACAATCGTCATGGTCCGCACGCCACCGTGGCGTAGCAGGAAACTCAGCCCCTCTTTGATGTCGGCGCGCATCGCCATGGCCGAGACCTGGTACAGCTGACGACGTGGGTCCTGCAGCATCCGGCGGATCGCGCGGATGAACAGTGCAGATGCCACGAAGCTCAGCGCGTCCACCGCCATCAGCGTGGCCGGGTGCACGACCGCCAGGCTCACTCCGACCAGTGACGGCAACACCATCTCGACCGCGGTAGATGCGCCGAAGACAACGGCGTTCGCTTGGCGAAGTCTGCGCCGATCATCAACCGCCGCCGGTCCATGCGATCCGCGAGTGCTCCGGCGAAAAGACCGAAGAATAGGTACGGCGCGGCCTCCAGCGCCGACGCGACAGCGGTGAGCAACGCCGAATTGCTCATTCGATAGACCAGCACCGGCAACGCGATAAGCGTGATCACCGACCCGCTGGTGGACAGCACCCGAGCCCACCAGTAGTGCCGAAAGTCGGCGTCGTCTCGAAGCCGGCCGGTTGGTTCCACCATCGCGAGCCTAGACCTCGGCCCGTTAAGCCGGCGCCGGTGCGGAGGTCGTCTGGCCGTAGATGACGCAGTCGTGCGGCACCCCTCCCACAAGCTGGTATTCGGCGCAGGTCGCCTCCGCGGTGAAGCCGAGTTTCTCCGCCAGTCGGCGGCTGCGCTGATTGTGTACGGCGGTGGACAGCCACAAGCGCTGCATTCCCCACGAGCCGGTCAGCTCGTCGATCAGCGCGGTCACCGCCCGGGTTGCTACGCCCATTCCCTCCACCGAGCCGTCAACCCAGTAGCCCACCGACGCGGCACCTTCTTCGGTGACGGTGCCACCGATCGAGCCGAGCAGGTCGGCGTCGCTGCCGCGGCGGCGTACCAAACCCGGCAATGATTCACGCCGCCCAAAGGCCCGCAGGCGTGCGTCATACCAGCTGCCTGAGCCGGCCGAGGACTCCTCGTGGGCCCACGCCTCCCAACGGCGGAGCCGGTCGCGGTTGTGCTCGATCAGCTCGACGGCCGCCTCCGTGAACCAGGCATGCGGCAGCACCAGCTCGAGCTCGTCATCAATAGGGAGCGCGAAGTCCGGGCCGCCGCCGGCGAGCACGTCCCGGCCACGGCGCCAGGCTGCGGCCAGAATGCCCCACAACTCCACGTCTTCTCGCCTGTCCCCGAGCGAGTGGGCGGCTTTCAACAGCCCTTCGCGACGGAGCCCTAGGCGCTTGGCGAGAGCGCGGCTGGCGGCGTTCCACGGAGGGATGCGCATCACCACCCGACGGACACCGCGGCGCAACACCAGGTGATCGATCAACCGGGCCGCCGAACGGGATGCGAGCCCACGATGCTCCGCGCCGGTGTCCAACCAGTAGCCCATCTCGGCGGTGTCACCGGAGATGCTCGCGTCGACGTCCCCGACGATGCGCCCGTGTTCAACGATCCAGGCCACGATCGCCTCCCCGTCGGCGTACTGCTTCAGTGACAATGCACTGAAAGCATCGGTCCGCTCCGGTGAGCCGGCGTGCGGCGCCCACGCGGCGACTCGCGCCAGCCGCTCACGGTTGCGCTCGACGACTCGGAAGCCCGCTGCGTCCAGTGGCGGCTCGCGGAGGGCTAGCGTGATGTCGTCGTCGACGCGAAGCCCGATCACGCGGGTTTTTCCGGCGCTTGGTGCACCTGAATCTCCTGGCCGTCCGGGTCGGTGGCGCTCAGCATTGAGCCGAAGTCCTCCTGCGTCACCTGCGCCGCAAAGCCCTTACCGCTAAGGCGGTTGGCTACCTCGAAGATCGGTTCGGTTGTCTCGAAGGTCAGATGTGCGGCGCCCGGGCCGGGCACGATCGGCAGCTGCTCGGTGTAGACGAAGTGCAGACCGACGAGCCCGTGGTCGCCGTTCTCGGCTGCATACGCCGTGTAATGCTCGTCCGCTTCGCCGCGCAGGCGCAGACCAAGGGCCCGCAAGAAGTCGCCGTATCTGCCGCGCGGATCGGTGAAACGGACCGGCAGCACCGTGAGCGGGATGTCGACGTGCAACGGATGCAGCCGGTAGCCGTAGAGGTCGTGGCTGTGTCCGTCGATGTGGACCTGGTCGCCGAGCGGGTCGCGGCAGGTGAGGATCTGGCCGTAGGACTCGTCGTAGACGGTCACCTCTTCGACGCCGGCTTCTTCGAGTGACTTGGCGAGCGCGTGCACATCATCGGCCTCGAAGCTGAGCCGGGTCTGACCCGGCAGGCCGCCGCTGTCGGAGTCGGCCGCCGAGTGCAGGGCCACCATGCCGGCGCCGGCAACCATGTCGACCCAGCCGCCGGCCTCTGCCTCGACTCGCGGCCGCAGGCCGAGGATTTCCAGGAATGCCTGCATCGGTTGGAGGTTGTCGGTGAAGCGCACCGGCCGCACCACGATCTTGCTTGTGTCTGTCATCCTCGTGCCTCTCCGTGCTTGTCTAGGTATTCGTCCAGGGCGCGCTCGACGAGCGCCGAAAGGCTGGCGCCCTCGTCGATGGACTTGTGTTTGACCCGGCGTACCAAGTCGGTGGGAAGATAGACGTTGAACTGGGCCTTATCGGCCTTGTTGCGGTTGTTGTCGCCTGACACTTTCATGTTAGGATGCTAGCAACCTAGGTCAATCGGCGTCAATATGTGGCCGTTGAGCAGCCAGCCACCCGGCGGGTGAGGAGCGAGCGCAGCGAGCGTCTCGAAACAGTGATGACCCGTTGACCGTGATCGATCCACAGACACGCCTCGGCGACTTCGCTGCTATGCCAAGCACGTGAGGACGCAGGGCTCACCCAGACGGCACTTGCTGACCGAGCCCATGTCGCGCAAAAGCGTAATAAGCGCATACGAGTCGGGAGCACGCCAGCCCTCGCTGCCGATCCTCATACGGCTCGTTGGAGCCACCGGGCTGGAGCTTGAGGTGCGCGTACGTTCGACTCCTTCACGATCGGCGCGGCTGACGGGGCCGTTGGGAATGCGGCTGAGGAGGCACCGCGCGCAGGTGCGGCAGATCCTGACCGACCATGGGTTGTCGAACGTGCGGGTCTTCGGAAGCGTTGCCCGCAGTGAGAACGGTCCCGACAGCGACATCGATCTGCTGGTCGATTTGGCACCTGGCGTCGGGCTGTTCGGGCTCGCGCGAGGCGAGCATCAGCTCGAATCGCTGCTCGGTGCGTCGGTCGACCTCGTCCCGGCTGCTGATCTCAAGCCGGACGTCGCTGTCACGGCGTTGGCCGAGCCGGTCACCCTTTGACTCGCCGTGACCAGGGGCGCCTCAACGACATCACTTCGGCCATCGAAGCCATCCACCAGCACCTCAAACGAGGCGATCTCACAGACGGCCTGGTGTTTGATGCGATCCGGGTGCGTCTCATCGAAATAGGCGAGGCCGTCAAGTCGCTGCCAGCACAGCTCCTCGGCCGCGAGCTCGCGATCCCTTGGGACGAGATGGCGGGTATGCGCGATCGGCTCTCGCACCGCTACTTCGACACGTCCCACGCCGTACTGCAAGCCACTGTAGAACATGACCTCCCCGAGCTACAGACCACTAGCATCTCATTTCGACGCTTACCAAGGATTGAATGACTTCACCGCGTAGTCAGGACCGAGGCCGTCCATTCCTGCGGGCGGATGCCGGTAGTTCTGGCTATGCGGCTGACAAGCGAGGGGCAAGCGCGTACCGAAGCGGCTTGGCGGCCGCTCCAGCCAACAAACTGACCGACGCTACGACACGGTGACGGAAGGAGCACCTGCCTCCGCGTCGACGGGCTGGCCCATCCCGTCGGCGAGGCGCATCGCTTCCTCGATCAGCGTCTCGACGATCTGCGACTCCGGCACCGTCTTGATCACCTCGCCCTTGACGAAGATCTGTCCCTTGCCGTTGCCCGACGCCACCCCGAGGTCGGCCTCGCGGGCCTCTCCTGGGCCGTTGACGACACAGCCCATCACGGCTACCCGCAGCGGGACGTCCAGACCTTCCAGCCCCGCCGTCACCTGCTCGGCGAGTGTGTAGACGTCGACCTGGGCGCGCCCGCACGATGGACAGGACACGATCTCCAGCCCCCTAGGACGCAGGTTCAGCGACTCGAGGATCTGGATCCCGACCTTGACTTCCTCGACCGGCGGCGCGGACAGCGAGACCCGGATGGTGTCTCCGATGCCCCGGGACAACAGCGCGCCGAAGGCGGTCGCCGACTTGATCGTGCCCTGGAAGGCCGGCCCGGCCTCGGTGACGCCGAGATGCAGGGGCCAGTCGCCCCGCTCGGCCAGCAGCTCATACGCCTTGACCATGACCACCGGGTCGTTGTGTTTTACCGAGATCTTGAAGTCGTGGAAGTCATGTTCCTCGAACAGCGACGCCTCCCACACGGCCGACTCGACCAACGCCTCAGACGTCGCCTTGCCGTACTTCTCGAGCAGCCGAGGGTCGAGCGACCCGGCGTTGACGCCGATCCGGATCGAGGTGCCATGCTCCTTTGCCGTCGCCGCGATCTGCTTGACCTGGTCATCGAACTTGCGGATGTTCCCGGGATTGACGCGTACGGCGGCGCAGCCGGCCTCGATCGCCGCGAACACGTACTTGGGCTGGAAGTGGATGTCGGCGATCACCGGGATCTGCGAATGCCGGGCGATCTGCGGCAGCGCTTCCGCGTCGTCTTGGCTCGGGCAGGCTACCCGCACGATGTCGCAACCGGTCGCGGTGAGCTCGGCGATCTGCTGCAACGTGGCGTTCACGTCGGCGGTCAGCGTGGTGGTCATCGACTGCACGGAGACGGGCGCGTCGCCGCCGACGAGCACGTTGCCCACCTTGATCTGGCGGCTCTTGCGACGCGGCGCAAGCACCGGCGGCGGCGGTGCCGGCATTCCGAGCTCGACGCTCGTCATCGCATCCTCCCTTTCATCGTCAACTGCGGTCCCCAGGTGTCGTACCCAAACGGTGCCGCGTCCAGGCAGCGGCCAAAAGGCGGTACGACGCTCACCCGGTCAACCGGATCGGGCTCACGATGTCGGCCCAGATGAGCACGACCCCCATCACGATCAGCACGCTGGCGATGGCGTAGGCGATCGGCAGCATCTGCGCCACATCGGCGTACCCGGGATCGGGCCGTCGCCGCAACCGGGCGACCGCGCGGCGCAGCGCCTCGTAGAGCGCGCCGGCGATGTGGCCCCCGTCGAGCGGCAACAGCGGAATGAAATTGAACAAGGCAACGAACAGGTTGACCACGCCCAGCAACATCAGCAACAAGGCGAGGCGATCGCTCAAGTCGATCTGGTTGTCCGAGGCGACCTCACCGGCAACCCGGCTGGCGCCCACCACGCTCATCGGGCTTTGCGGGTCGCGCTGTTGCGCGCCTACCGCGGCTTTCGCCACCCCAACCATGCGTTGCGGAAGCTGGACCAACGCCTCGCCGGTGCGCGCGGTGTAGTCCCACATCGTCGAAACCACGTAACCTATGCTTTGGCGCTGCCGCACCTCGCTCGGTGAGATGCCCAGGAAGCCGGCCCTCACGTAAGCTCCGGGCTTGGTCAGCGATGAAACCTGGTTGGAGATCGGGTGCGCGGTGAGCATCACGTGGTTGCCGCTGCGGTCGACCAGGATGTGCAAAGTCGAGTCGGCCGCTGCCCGCGTGGTCTGGGAGAACTGGTCCCAGCCATGCATGGCGACACCGTTGACGGCGAGGATTTTGTCGCCGGCCTTGAACTGCGCCTTAACCGCCGGGGACGCCGGGCTCGAGCCGGTGCATTTCTGCACCGGCTGGCTTGCGGGGATCACGCAGTCGTCGACCTGATTGACTCGCAGTGTCGGCGTCTTGATTCCGATGCCGATGAAGACGCCACCAAGCAGCAAGATCGCCAACGCCACGTTGACCGACGGACCCCCGGCCATCACGATGACCTTCTTCCACCACGGCTTGCGGTAGAACAATCGGTCTTGATCGGCGTCGGTGACCTTCTCGTACTCGAGTGTACGGGCATCGCGAATCAGCCGACCGAACGTTCCCTTCTGAAAGCCCTTGGCGCGCCCGTTCGCGTCACGCTGCTCCGGCGGCAGCATGCCGATCATCTTGATAAAGCCGCCGAGCGGGAACATCTTGAACCCGTACTCGGTGTCGCCACGCTTGACCGACCAGATCGTCTTGCCGAAGCCGACGAAATAGTGGGTGACCTTGACTCCGAACTTCTTGGCCGGCACCATGTGCCCGACTTCGTGCAGCGCGATGGACACCATCACGCCGAGAAAGAACAGCACCACGCCGAGTGCGTAGACCAGTGCGGTCATGGCTGCTGGTGTCCTCCTGTCGCGGGCTGGGCCTGCACGGCCTCGGCCGCGCGTTCGCGGGCCCATCCATCTGCGGCAAGCACGTCGTCGACGGTGAGCCTGCTAGACCTCAAGGGTACGTCGTCGTGCCCCAGCACACCGGCCACCGTGTCGGCAATGCCCAGATACGGCAGCCGGCCCTCCCAGAACGCCTGGACCGCGACTTCGTTGGACGCGTTGTAGATAGCCGGTACGACGCCCCCGCGCCGACCGGCGGCGATGGCCATCCCCAGCAGCGGGAACGCGTCATGATCGACCGGCTCGAACTCCAGCTGGTGGGCCACGCCCCAATCCATCGCACCCGCGGCATCGGCGACGCGTTCCGGCCAGCCGAGCGCAAGGCTGATCGGCAGCCGCATATCGGGTGGCGACACTTGCGCCAGCGTGGAGCCGTCGTAGAACTCGACCATCGAGTGGACCAGGGACTGCGGATGCACGACCACCTCGATCCGGTCGAAGCCGATGTCGAACAGCAGATGCGCCTCGATGACCTCCAGGCCCTTGTTGACCAGCGTGGAGGAGTTGGTGGTGACCATCCGGCCCATGTCCCAGGTGGGATGCGCCATCGCCTGATCGGGCGTGACTTGGCCCAGCTCGTCTCGGCTCTTGCCCCGGAAGGGGCCGCCGCTGGCGGTGATCACGAGTCGGCGTACCTCTGTCTGCCGGCCACCCCGCAGGCACTGCGCCAGCGCCGAATGCTCGGAGTCGACGGGCACCAACTGGCCGGGCTTGGCGGCGTCCATCACCACCTCGCCGCCGATGATCAGCGACTCCTTGTTGGCCAGCGCCAGGGTCGAGCCGGCGGCCAGGGCGGCGAGCGTGGGTTTCAGACCCACCGCTCCGGTGATGCCGTTGAGCACGATGTCGCAGGGGTGGGTCGCCAGTTGCTCGGCTGCCTCGGTGCCAACCAGGATCTTGGGCAGCGCGAAGTCGCCGTGGTGGTAGCCGCGGCGCTGCGCCTCGGCGTACAACGCCAGTTGGAGGTCCTGGGCCATGGTGCCCCGCGCGATCGCCACCACCGCGACGCCGAACTCCAGCGCCTGTGCGGCGAGCAGCTTGGGGTTCGAGCCTGCCGCGGCGAGCCCGGTGACGCGAAACCGCTCGAGGTTGCGGCGCATCACGTCCAAGGCCTGGGTGCCGATCGACCCGGTCGACCCGAGCAGCACAATGTCACGGACGTTGCTCACTGCCTCAGTCTTTCACGCCTCTTCGCCTGTCGCGGCAGCCAGCGTTCCACTACCGCGAATAGCGGGAGCCATGGTGGTTGAGGAGCGAGCGCAGCAAGCGTCTCGAAACTACCTTCCTCTCCACCGAGGATGAGAGGCTTGCCGCGATGAGCAATCCGCAAGCTAAGCGAGTCCGCCGCATCCGGCCGCGCCTCGATTCAACGCTCAGCGAGGATGCGCTCTCGCGAGACGAGGTTGTGGACGACGCGGTCATCAACCACCGGCATCTCGTCGCCGTTGATCTCAGCGGCGCTCGGGCCCGGCTCGTCGACTTCGAGAGTTGCCGGTTCATCCGCTGCACGTTCAGCGGAGGTGATCTGGAGAAGTTGAGCATCGTCGACACCGAGCTGACCGGCTGCGACCTTGCGAACCTCAGACTCGACCACGGCTCATTCACTCGAGTCGAAGTCTTGGGCTGCCGGCTCACCGGATTTGTCGCGGCCGCGGCAGCCCTTCGCCATGTCGTGTTCCGGGATTGCACCGCCGATTTCAGCTCTTTCCGGTTCGACATCAGCGTCGCCATTGAGTTCGACGAGTGCAGCCTTCGACAATCAGACTTTGCGTCGGCCGATCTGCGCGGCGCCACCTTTCGCCGGTGTGACCTCACGGGAGCCGAGTTTTCCCAGGCCAGGCTTGGCGGCGCAGTCTTTGTGGACTGCACGTGGGACGGTATTCGAGGCATCACCAGCTTCGCCGGTGCCACCATCGCGAACAGCTCCCCGATCGACACCTTGATGTTCAGCGCGGCCATGGCCACCGGGCTCGGCATCTTGCTCGGTGATCCCGAAGATCTGCTCGAAATCGATTGAACGCCCAGGCTCTTAGACCTCGATGTTCGTCATCACGTGCTTGACCCGCGTGTAGTCCTCGAGGCTGTACATCGACAGGTCCTTGCCGTAGCCCGAATGCTTGAACCCACCGTGCGGCATCTCAGCGACGATCGGGATGTGGGTGTTGATCCAGACACAGCCGAAGTCCAGACGCCTGGCCATCCGCATTGCGCGGCCATGATCTTTCGTCCAGACGCTGCTGGCCAGTCCGTACTCGACGCCGTTCGCCCAACGAATCGCCTCGTCTTCGTCGCTGAACTGCTGGACGGTGATCACCGGCCCGAAGATCTCCTGCTGGATCGCCTCGTCATCTTGTCGCAGCCCGGACACCACCGTCGGTGCGAAGAAGTAGCCGCGGTCCCCGACGCGGGAGCCGCCGATCTGCAACGCGGCGTGGTCGGGCAGCCGGTCGACGAAACCCGTCACCCGGTCGAGCTGAGAAGCGTTGTTGACCGGCCCGTAGAGGACGTCCTCGTCGTCTGGTTGTCCGGTCTTGGTGCCCCTTGCCTGCTCGGAGAGGGCGGCTACGAAGTCGTCGTGGATACGGGGGCCGGCGAGCACGCGGGTGGCCGCCGTACAGTCTTGCCCGGCGTTGAAATAACCCGCCATCGCAATCCCCTGCGCCGCGGCTTCGAGGTCGGCGTCGTCGAAGACCACGACCGGCGCCTTGCCGCCGAGCTCGAGGTGGGCCCTCTTCAGATCCTTGGCGGCCGACGCCGCAACCTCCATGCCAGCGCGAACCGACCCGGTGATCGACACCATCTGAGGGATCGAATGTTCGACAAGTGCCCGCCCGGTGTCCCGGTCACCGGTGATGACGTTGACCACACCCGCCGGGAAGAACTCCTGGCACAGCTCGCCGAGCAGCACGGTGGACGCGGGAGTGGTGTCTGATGGCTTGATCACCACCGTGTTGCCGGCGGCGAGAGCCGGGGCGATCTTCCAGATCGCCATCATCAGCGGGTAGTTCCACGGCGTAACCTGCCCGACGACCCCAATCGGCTCTCGACGCACGTACGACGTGTGGCCGGCCAGGTACTCCCCGGCCGACCGCCCCTCGAGCACCCGCGCCGCGCCGGCGAAGAAGCGCACCTGATCGACCGCTGGCGGGATCTCCTCCTCGCGGGTCAGACCGAGTGGTTTGCCGGTGTTTTCGCTCTCGACCCGGACCAACTCGTCGGCTCGTGCCTCCATGGCGTCAGCCAGCTTCAACAGGGCACGTTGGCGCTGCGCCGGCGTGACGTCGCGCCACGTCTCGAACGCCGCCGCAGCGGCTCGAACGGCGCGGTCCACGTCTTCGCGGCCAGCCACTGCCGCCGTTGCGTACTCTTCGCCGGTCGAGGGGTTGACCAGCACAGACGTTCGCCCGTCGACACTGTCGACGAGCTCAGCGTTGATCAGATTCCGCACGGTGTTGCTGCTGCTCATGGTGGCCCCTGGGTGATTTCGACGAGACGACCGTCAACCGACAGATAACCTACTGTTTCACAGCCGATATCGCCAGTGCTCACCGGAATGTGGTGCGCATTTCGTTGCCGTGCGTCGTCGATGGCGAAGCGGACTAGCATGAACCACGCGTCCCTCACCTCAGGAGCTGCTCGTGTCGAAGTCTCAGCCCGGTGTCACCGCGCCGTTGGATCTGTTCGGGATCGACGGGCTCCTCGACGACGAAGAGCGGGCGATTCGCGACACTGTGCGGCGCTACTGCGATGACAAAATCCGCCCGCATATCGCCGACTGGTTCGAGAACGCGGCGATCCCGGCCCGTGAGCTCGCCAAGGAGCTCGGCTCGCTCGGCCTGCTCGGCATGCACCTGCACGGCTACGGATGCGCGGGCACCACCGCGACGTCTTACGGGCTCGCCTGTGCGGAGCTGGAGGCCGCCGACTCCGGGATCCGCAGCCTGGTGTCGGTTCAGGGGTCCCTGGCGATGTTCGCGATTCACCGGTTCGGCAGCGAGGAGCAGAAGAACCGGTGGCTGCCGGCGATGGCTGCCGGTGAGGCAATCGGCTGCTTCGGCCTCACCGAGGCCGACTTCGGATCTGATCCCGCCGGCATGCGGACCCGGGCCGGGCGGCAAGGCGGCGGCTGGGTGCTGAGCGGCACCAAGATGTGGATCACCAATGGTTCGATCGCCGATGTGGCGATTGTGTGGGCGCGCACCGACGACGGCATCCGTGGCTTCGTCGTGCCGACCGACGCCGACGGCTTTTCCGCACCGGAGATCACCAAGAAGATGTCGCTGCGCGCCTCGGTCACCAGTGAGCTCGTTCTCGACAATGTCTCGTTGCCTGGCACGGCGATGTTGCCCGACGCGCTGGGGCTGGCCGGTCCCCTGTCGTGCCTGTCCGAAGCCCGCTTCGGGATCGTGTTCGGGGCCCTTGGTGCGGCCCGCGACTGTCTGGAGACCGCGATCTCCTACGCGTCGACCCGACGTGTCTTCGACAAGCCACTGGGGGCATATCAGCTGACCCAGCAAAAGCTCGCCGACATGACGCTCGAGCTCGGCAAGGGCATGCTGCTCGCCCTGCATCTGGGGCGGCTCAAGGACTCCGGCAAGATCCGGCCGGAGCAGGTCAGCCTCGGCAAGCTCAACAACGTCCGCGAGGCCCTCGCGATTGCCCGAGAATGCCGGACGATCCTGGCCGCCAACGGCGTGACGCTGGAGTATCCGGTGATCCGGCACGCCAACAACCTCGAGTCGGTGCTCACCTACGAAGGCACCTCGGAGGTGCACCAACTAATCATCGGGCAGGCACTTACCGGCGAGTCCGCGTTCCGATGACACCTTTGCCGTAAGAACTCAGGTTGCCTGGGCAAGCACCCGGTTCGTCACCGCAAGCTGGCGCGCTTCGTATGCCTGGATCGCTTGCGCTTGGGCGGCAGTGAGAAGGTCGCAGATCCAGTCCCAGTGCACCGAGACGACGTCCCCTTCCTGTACGCCGTCCAGGAACGCGCGGCCATCGTCACTCCACCGCGTCTCGATCAAGACGTTGCCGCCGACGGCCAGCCGCCGACCGTCCCATGTCAACGGCTGCGTGCGTACGGTCGCGCCTTCGCCGCGCACCGACTCGACAACACCGGTACGGATCCGGCATTGGTCGAGAATCGATCGGGGTACGTCGTTGTCCCCGCGCAGCAGCCCGACCCAGGGATAGATCGCGAAGACGTGAAATGCATGGTGCGGCAGCACCGATGCCTCCAGGTCGGGGATGCCGCCGGTCCACTGACCACCGGTCTGTCCTTGGAAACGACCGCGTAGCGCGTCGAGAAACCAGCCGCTGTCGATCGAGTCGAGCAGCTCGCTGCCGAGCCAGTACGCCTCGACCACACGCGGGTCGAGCGGATCGGCGATCCCGGCAGACGCGGCGATCAACTCCAGATAGACCCACGCGCCCTCGAACTCCCTGGCTCTGCGGGCGATCTCGGCGGCAGCCTGCGGCGTACCCCGGACCAAGAGCCCACGGGAGTCACCCGGCCCGCAGTAGCCGAGCTCGTTGGGCGGGTAGGCGTAACGCGCGAACAGCTCCGCACCCGTTGCCGGGTCTCGGGGCTCGGTCATCGGGCGATCAACAGATCCGGGGCAGCTGTTCGCCGAGCGGAAGGTCGACGACCCGGGTGCCACCGAGGCCGGTCTGGGCGACCACCATGCCGGGATGTGCTTCGACGCAGCGGCCGATCACGCACGCGTCCCGTCCGTACTCGTGTGCGTGCATCGCCTCCAGGACCCGGTCGACATCGGCCGCGGGCACGATCGCGAGCAGCTTGCCCTCGTTGGCGACGTACAGCGGATCGAGGCCGAGCAGCCCGCAGGCGTCGTTGACGGTCTGCGGGATCGGCAGATCGCGTTCGACGAGCGTCACCCCGACCTTGGAGGCCTTCGCGATCTCGTTGAGCGTGGCCGCGACACCGCCACGGGTCGGATCGCGCAGCGCGTGGATGTCGGCTCCGGTCGCGATCATGTCGGCCACCAGTCCGTGCAGGGGCGCGGAGTCACTGCGGACGGTGGTGCCGAACTCGAGTCCCTCCCGACAGCTCATCACGGCCACACCGTGTACGCCGATCTCACCGCTGACGATGACGACGTCCCCCAGGCTGGCCCGGTCGGGCCTGATGTCGACGCCGTCGGCAAGCACCCCGATCCCCGCCGTGTTGACGAACACCCCGTCGCCGTTGCCGCTGTCGACAACCTTGGTGTCGCCGGTCACCAGCTTGACACCGGCCTGGCGCGCGGCGGCGCCAAGCGCCTCGGCCACCCGGCCGAGCTCGCCGAGCTCGGTGCCTTCCTCGAGGATGAACGCGGTCGAGAGCACGAGCGGGGTCGCTCCGGACATCGCGAGGTCGTTGATCGTGCCATTGACCGCGAGGTCCCCGATCGACCCACCCGGGAAGAACAGCGGCTTGACGACGTAGGAGTCGGTCGAGAACGCAAGCCTGACACCACCGACCTCGACAACCGCGGAGTCGCCGAGCTTCGCGTCGGCCGCATCGCCGTACGCCGGCAGGAACAGATGCTCGATCAACTCGGCGGACAACGCGCCGCCGCCACCATGACCCATCACGATGGCCGGTGAGTCACGCAGCGGCGCGGGGCACACCCACGCGGTGAAGTCGAGGTCGTTCGTCTCGCTGGCGGCTTGCGCCATCGTCAGCTCTCGACCAGGTCGAGGCGGCGGTAGAGGTAATACGCGGCGCAGGCACCCTCCGACGACACCATCGTCGCCCCGAGCGGGTTGCGTGGCGTGCATTCCTTGCCGAACGCCGCGCACTCGTGGGGTTTGATGAGCCCTTGCAGGACTTCACCAGAGCGACACAATGCCGACTCTTCGGTGTGGATGTCGCTCACGCGGAATCGTTGCTCAGCGTCGAACTCGCGGTACTTGTCCGAGAGCTTCCAGCCGCTTTGCGGGATCATGCCGATGCCGCGCCAGGTGCGGTCGGTGACCTCGAAGACGTCGTTGAGCATGTCCTTGGCTATCTTGTTCCCGTCGGCAGGCACCGCTCTGGGGTAGGCGTTTTCGAGCTCGTGGCGACCCTCCTCGAGTTGGACGACCGTCTTGCGGATGCCCTCGAGGATGTCCAGGGGCTCAAAGCCGGTCACCACGATCGGCACCTCGTACTTATCGGCCAACGGCGGGTATTCTTGCGTGCCCATCACGCTGCACACGTGACCGGCGGCAAGGAATCCCTGCACCCGGCAGGTCGGCGACTCCATGATCGCCGCGACAGCCGGCGGCACGAGCACGTGGGAAACGAGCAACGAGAAGTTCTTGATCCCGAGCCGCTGGGCTTGGTAGACGGTCATCGCGTTCGCCGGCGCGGTCGTCTCGAAGCCGATGCCGAAGAACACCACCTCGCGGTCGGGGTTGTCGCGAGCCAGGTTGAGCGCGTCGAGCGGTGAGTAGACGACACGCACGTCTCCGCCGGCGCTCTTGATCCGGAACAGGTCGTCGGAGCTGCCGGGGACGCGGAGCATGTCACCGAACGAGCAAAAGATCACTCCGGGCTGGGAGGCGATCGCCAGCGCCTTGTCGATGATCTGCAAGGGGGTTACGCACACTGGGCACCCCGGACCGTGGATCATCTCGATCTCTTGCGGCAGCAGCTGGTCGATGCCGTGTCTGATGATCGAGTGGGTCTGCCCGCCACACACCTCCATCATCGCCCATGGCTGAGTGGTCACCTCATGTATCTGGTCGAGGAGCTTCTTGGCCAGGTCTGGGTTGCTGAACTCGCTGAGATATTTCATCGAGGCTCTCCCGCCGAGGCGACGTAGGGTTCGCCGGCCTGTCTGGCGGCCAACGCGAACCCGTCACCGAACTCTTCCTCCAAGATCCCGAGCTTCTCGAAGTTCGCCAGCGTCTCGTTGGCGGCTTCCTCGTCCATTCTCTGAATCGCGAACCCAACGTGCACCATGACGTACTCGCCGATCTGAATGTCTGGGATGTACTGGAGGCACACGTCCTTCTTGACGCCTCCGAAGTCGACCTCGGCCATGGGGGTCTGATCGCGCTCTTCGATGCTGATAACTCGTCCGGGCACTGCCAAGCACATGGAGCGGCTCCTTTCGCTGTCCTTCAGTTATACGCCTGTGAAGCAGAACTTGTAAGGCCCGCGGTGACGTCATGCCTCGAGCCTCGTCGCGGCTTCGGCTGCCCAACGCTTCCCAGCAATATCTGGCCGAGCGCGATGCCGCCGTCGTTCGGTGGAAGACGCCTCGGGACGAGGACCTCGAAGCCGTGTGTGCGAAGCCCACGCGAACATTCCGCGAGGAGCCGGGCATTTTGGAAAACGCCTCCGCCGAGTGCCACAGTGGTCAGCTCGACACCGTCCAGCTTGGCATCGCGAGCGAGCACGGCGGTGGCCACGACGACGTCGGACACCGCCGAGTGGAACTGCGAGGAGATCCGCCCGACCGGTGTCCCGGCACGTAGGTCCTCGACGATGCCGGCGATCACCGGTGCTGGGTCGATCGCTACGTCACCCTGCGAGGAGTCGCGAATGCTGAAACCGTAGCCACCCGCACCGGCGTCACCGTCGGCGACCGCCTCCAAGACCATGGCTGCCTCGGCTTCGTAGTCGCAGACGTGGCGGACCCCCACCAGCGACGCGACCGCGTCGAACAACCGCCCCATGCTGGACGTGTGGACGCAGCCAAAACCCGTGGCGAGCTGATGGGCCAACACCGTTCGCTCCCCGGCAGGGCAGGCGACAACCGGCGGCAGGTCAGGTGACCACTCCACACCGGCGGAGCGCAGATGGGACAAGGCCATCCGGTACGGCCGCTCGACACTGGCGTCACCGCCGGCCAGCGGGACGTACCCGAGATGAGCGAAACGCCGAAAGCCCTGGTAGTCCGCGACGAGCACCTCACCACCCCAGATCGCGCCATCCGGCCCGTAGCCGGTGCCGTCGAACGCAAAGCCGATCACGGGTGTGTTGCCGTCCAGCCCGTGCTCGCCCATCACCGCGGCAACATGTGCGTGATGATGTTGTACGGCGAGGACCGGGCGCCCGGCATGGTGGGCGGCTGCCCACCGGGTGGACCGGTAGCCGGGGTGCGCATCGGACACGATCACCACTGGTCGGACACCGGTAAGCAGCTCGAGATGCCGCTCCGCGGCTTCGAACGCGTCGACCGTGGCGACGTCGTCCATGTCGCCGATGTGCTGGCTGAGCCAGGCATGCCGTCCCTCCGCGACCGCGCACGTGTTCTTGAGGTCGGCGCCGACGCCAAGTGTTGGGGGTACGTCGAAGGGCAGCGCGATCGGCATCGGCGCATAACCCCGCGAGCGCCTGATCGGGAGCTCCTCGCCGTCGACGATCCGAGCAACCGAGTCGTCACACGGCACGTGGATGCGGCGGCTGTGACGCAGCCATCCGTCAACCAACGGCGCCAGCCGGACGAGCGCGTCCTCGTCGTCGGTGACGATTGGCTCGCCGCCACGGTTGCCTGAGGTCATCACTAGGACTCGCGCGCCCGGCGCGTCACCGGCCAGGCCTAGCAGGAGCACGTGGAGCGGACTGTAGGGCAGCAGGACGCCGAGCTCACGGGTGTCCGGAGCGACGCTCTCGGCGACCACCACGGAGGGCTCCAGCTTGCGCTCGAGCAGCACGATCGGCCGGCGCGAGTCGGTGACCAGGCGTTCCTCGGCGTCGTCCATCGCGACAATGTCTCGGGCCGCCGCCAGGTCAGCCACCATGACCGCGAACGGCTTGTTGCCGCGCTGCTTGCGTCGCCGTAGCTCGCTGACCGCTGCCTCGTTCTCGGCATCGCAGACGAGATGGTAGCCGCCGATCCCCTTCACCGCGAGGATCGCGCCGCTCGACAGCCGGTAGCGAGCCATCGCCAGGCTGTCCGTGTCCCCGTGGACGCATCCGTTGGCGTCCACGAACTCACAATGCGGGCCACATTCGGGACACGCGATCGGTTGCGCGTGGAAGCGGCGGTCAGTGGGGTCGACGTACTCGGCCCGGCACCGCTCACACATCGCGAAGTCGACCATGGTCGTCGTCGGTCGGTCGTAGGGCAAGTCGGTGATGATGGTGAATCGCGGGCCACAGTTCGTGCAGGTGATGAACGGGTGACGGAATCGCCGGTCGGTTGGCTCAGCAAGCTCGCGCAGGCAGTCGTCGCAGGTGGCCACGTCGGGGCTGGCGAGGGTACGCCGGCCCGCACCGCGCTGGGAGTCGTCGATGACGAAACCCGTCTCGCCGGTGGCGGCGAGCTCGGTGACGCTGATTGCCTCGATCATCGCGAGCGGTGGCGCTTGGGTCCGCAACCGTTCGGCGAACTCGTCGATGGCAGCAGGTGGCCCTTCGATCTCGGCGATGACCCCGGTCGCATCGTTGACGACTGAGCCGGACAACGCAAGGTCGACCGCAGTGACGTAGACGAACGGGCGGAAGCCCACCCCTTGGACGAGGCCGCCGATGTCGAACCGCCTCCGCGCCCGGGAACCGCCCGAACCCCCCGTCATCTCAGCGCCTCCGGATCCTCAGCCGGCTCCGGACGAGCTCGGGTCATTGAGTTCTGCTGGTCCGCCGACGGCCCGTCGTACCGGGTGACGATTGCGTGACGCTCGATACCGCCCTGCTGGTAGCAAACCGTGCTTACCTCGATGCCGTACAACGCGGAGAGGGTGTCATCGGTGAGCAGGTCACGTGGGTCGCCGGTTCGGACATCATCGCGCGCCATCATCAGCACCACCGAATCGGCGAGATACAGCGCATGGTCAGGATGGTGGGTAGTCAGCAGCACCGCCATCCCGTCGGCGACCAGTTTGCGGAGCAGCGAGAGCACCTGGGCCTGGTTGTGCAGGTCGAGTCCGGCTGAGGGCTCATCGAGAGCGAGGATGGGACACTCGGCGGCGATAGCGCGTGCGATCAGCACGAGTTGTTGCTCGCCCCCACTGAGCATCGGAAACTGCCGGTCCCGCAGGTCGCTGATACCGACTCTTTCGATGGCCTCGAACGCGGCGATCTGGTCGGTTCGCGACGGCGCCGCGAAGACGCCCACCTGCCGCACCCGGCCCATCAGCACCATGTCGAGGACACTGTAGGCGAACGCGCCACCGTGTGCCTGTGGCACGAACCCGACGGAATCCGTCCGGCTGACCACACCCTCTTGCGGCGTCAGCAACCCGGCAGCGCAACGGACCAGTGTGGTCTTGCCGCGGCCGTTAGGGCCCAACACGGCGGTCACAGACCCCGGAGGGACCTGAAAGCTCACTCCCCGAAAGACCCAGCCAAGTCGGTCATAGCGAAACCCGACACCGTCCAGCTCAAGCACGGTCCCAGATCCTGTCCCGGTGACGTCGCAGCAGGACGAAGAACGCCGGCGCGCCGATCAGCGCAGTCAAGACTCCCAGCGGGATCTCCCCCGCGGTCAGCGTGCGCGCCAACGTGTCGATCCCAATCAGAAAGGCCCCACCCATCAAGAAGGAGACCGGCAACAGCACCCGATGGTCGGGGCCCACCCACATTCTCGCGAGGTGCGGGATCACCAGACCGACCCAGCTGATGACTCCACTGACGGCCACCGACCCGGCGACGATCAGGGCTGCCGACACCAGCACCACCCAGCGCATCCGAGCAGGTCGTAGTCCCAGGGCAGCTGCATCTTCGTCGCCAAGCGACAGCACATTGATCCGCCACCGCAGCAAGATCAACAAGACGGTGCCGACCAGCACCGGACCCAGCGCCACCAAAACACTGCTGTACGTCGCGGTCGCGACACTACCCAGCAGCCAGAAGACGATCGCGGGCAGCGTGGTGTAGGGATTCGCGAGGTACGTGAGAAGTGCTACCAGCGCAGAGAAAAACGATCCGGTGACGACCCCGCCGAGCACGAGCATCAGCATGGGCGTGCCGGCACGACCGATGGTCACCGTGAACAAGACGCCGAGCGCAACCAGACCGAAGACGAAGGCACCGCCCACCAAGAACAATGACCCCAGCCCCAACAACAGCGCCAGGGCACCACCGAACGACGCACCCGAGGAGACCCCGATGATCTCGGGACTGACAAGCGGGTTGCGGAACGTCGCCTGCAACGCTGCCCCGGCTATGGCCAGGCCGCCGCCAACCAGCAGGGCCAGCAGGATTCTCGGCAGTCTGACCAGTAAGACGACGTTCTGCTCGGCGTCGCTGGAGTTGCTCGAGAGTGGCGACACCCGGGAGAGGAGGATCTCGACGACGTGTCCGAAGGGGACACCGAAGCGGCCGACCGCCAACGCGAGGACGCCGACACCGACGAGCACGACCGCCATGGTCGAGACCGGGAGCAGGGAGCGGGCGACGAACCTGGAGGTGGTCTTCCTCGGCGTGGTCGACGCCTCGATCTCACGCAGCATCGAACTGCTGGTAGTTGGCGGAGTGGCTGTTGGCCTTGGTCCAGAGGATCTGGTCCATCTGGGCGTTCGTCGGCCGGTAGCCGTACAGGTAGTCGTAGTAGCTGACGATCTGGTTGCGCAGACCGCTTTGCGCACCCGGGAAGGCGATCTTGGAAAGCCACTGCCACATCAGCGGCGACTCCTGCCCGGGCGGGTCCCAGCGGTAGCCGCCAAGCGGCACCTTGTAGACCCGCCGGGACTTTACTGCCGACACGCTCTGCCACACCTTGTCGGAGTAGATCTGGTCGGGCAAGGCCTCGTCGAAGTTGCCGATCAAGACGATGTCGGGATCCCAAGCCAGGACCTGTTCGATGTCGACTCCGAGCGTGCCGGTGCCCTGGGCGCCCTGGTCGCCAGATGCTGGATTGTGAGCGCCCACCAAGTTGATGTAGTAGTCGTTGTAGGTGTTGCCGCCGGCGACCTGCAGCCCGCCGGACAGTTGGAAGAAGTACAAGATGCTGGGGCCCGGTGTCGGGCGGCTCGCACCGGCCGACCGTGCGCTCTTGAGCTGCGACCCGATCTTCGACACCATGTCGTGGCCGCGGGCCGGTTTGCCGAGCATGGTCGCGAACAGGTTGATCCAGACGTCGAGGTCTCGCTGGCTCCCGTAGGTCATCCCGACCACCTTCAGGCCCGCGTTCTCCATCGGCGCGATGATCCCGGCGCCCTGGTCGGCCCACTGCACCACGATGTCGGGATTCAACGCGAGGATACTCTCCACGTTCGGGCTGAAACTCTCGTCGGCGACGTCGTGCGGGATCTTGAGCGCGGCCGGGAACATGGTGCCCATGATCCCCTCCTGCATGGCCACCCACGACGCGTCGTGCATTCCGACGAGGTGCTTCGATGTCTTGTCGACGGAGATCAGCATGGCCGCCGCCGGCATCGGCAGTGTCACGACGCGTTTGACCGGGCCGTCGAAGACGATCGTCTTGCCTCGTTGATCGGTGACCGTGATCTGGCCCGCGGCGGTTGTCGACTGCCCACCAGCCTGGCCGCAGGCAGCGAGCAACGTGGCGCCACCGATCGCGGCGGCTCCCTTGAGCAATGACCGCCGCGACAGCTCGAGCGGTGGGCGGGCACCGTCAGCTGGGACCGGCCGAGATGTCACTCCGTAGCCTCCCTGCTTGATAGCCCCAGACAGTGCAGAACGATGATGCACGAGCGATCCGCTTGGGACTCCAAGCGGATCGCTCGTTCTGCTGTGCTTCTACGTCATGCCAGGCTACACACGACAAATCAGGCTCAGTGACCGCCACACAAGACGGCACCTCGCGGCCATATGTTGCAGTAGAATCGTGCGTGTAACTCAGTGGAAGCGCCTAGGCGCAGTGAAAGCAGCATCTTGCACACCAGGCATACCAACCACATGTGCCTTGCCTCTGTGTTCCGTGAACTGCGGTGGCGCATACGTGAATGCGACCGCTACCAGCAAGATCACAACGATCACGCCGAGCACGATGAACCATGGCTTGCGCCACAGTGGCCTTGCCGACTTGGTTGATGTTTGACGATCTTCGGTTTGCGACATACTTGGCTCCTTAGGCCAAAAAACAGCCGCGACGCTGATGCGACGGCTAGAACTTGTGGTAGTGCTGCCGTACGCTCACCGGCCGCCCTTCCTCAGCTCATCAGCAGGGCCGCGGCGGATCGGCCCTGTCCCGATTCAGTTTGCGCGGCGTTGACGATCGCCAGGTGACGGTCGGTGTAATGACGCAGAGCAGCCAACTGGTGTGATGTCAGCCGATCGCACACCCACTCCCAGTGCAACGAGACCCAGTCACCTGGGCGCAGGTCGGTCATCATGCCGACGCCGTCGATGGAGCGCACCGCAGTCTCCGTCGACGGCGGTCCGTACTCGAGACAGTGGCCGTTCCAGGTCAACCGCGACGACTCGACCACGACTTGGTCACCGTTCAGGCCGAGCACGCGGCCCCACCGTATCCTGCAGCGGTCCAGCACGGTCAGCGCCTGCTCGCCTCGTCGACCATCTCGCAGCAGGCCGGACCACGGGTAGATACAGAAAACCGCGAAGCTGTGGTGCGGAACTCCACCCGCGATGACCCCCTCAGCGAGGCTGGAGAAGCGCGGTCCACTGATGAAGCGAAATCGGTCTTCCATCGAGTTGCCGATGGCGGTGGTCGCGACGTTGTCGAGTCGTGGGCTGCCCACCCAATAGGCCTCGACCACCCGTCGATCCAGCGGGTCGGACAACCCGGTGGCTGCGGCGATCAACTCAAGATAGGGCCAAGCCCCGGCGAATTCCCGTGCCATGGCGCGAAGTTCGGCGCCGTCTTCCCCGACCACACCATTTTCGAAGAATGCCAAGCTGTCTGCCGGGCCGCAGTAGCCGTGATGGTTGGGTGGGAAGGCGTAGCGGGCGAAGAGCAACGGGCCGGACACCTGCCGCTGTGGCGACCGCACCGATCCGCCGCTGCGGTCGACGGGCGTGCTCGCGGCGTAATCTGCCATCTCGTCGTGGTGGTCGTTCATCTGAGCTCCCCCTACGCCTACCCGTGACTGCTAACTGAGCCAGTCGGCGACTGTTGTTCTGGAGCCTGCCGTGGAGCGCTCCGCGGTTGACCCATCAGCTCGAGGCCCGCCATCGCCTGCTCGGCGCCCTCGTCGTCGACGCGGTCGACCGCGAATCCCATGTGGATCAAGACCCAATCACCAGAGCTCAGCTCCTGGTCTTCGAGCATCCCAATGTTGACCTTGCGTTCGGCACCGGCGACATCCACCAGGGCCAGCTGACCGTGATAACCCTCCAGCAGCTCGATGACCTTACCGGGAATCCCTAGGCACATCCGTCCTCACCTCGTCCCAACCTGCGTTGATGTGAGGAGATCGTCGACCAGGTGACGGGTGAGGGCCACCGCCTCATCGACGACGCGCGAGACGGCATCGGACAACCCGATTCCCTCCTCGATACTGGCCGGATGGCAGCCGACGACGTACGTCGGCGGAAGCTCACCGCCGAGCGGACCGAGATTCGCGAGCACCGCCACCGGGTCCATGCCGTGAGCGTCGAACACGCCCGACCCCAGGTCGTCCGGACCGACCTTCAACACGGTCAGGCTGCCCGGCGGCGAACCGTCGCCTGCCGCGCTGGTGGCAGGCAGTGCGTCGACGATCACGAGCGCATGGTAACCGTCGAGCAGGTCATAGGCCAGGTGCATGCCGCGGATGCCATAGTCAACAAGACGAACGTCGTCCGAGCGCATTCCCGGGGCCTGCGCCGCCATCCTTCGCACGACCTCCGGGCCAAAGCCGTCGTCGCCGAAAAAGATGTTGCCTACGCCGGCGACCAGGATGCGGCGCGCCACCTCTTCGGTCACGTTCAGGCGCCCGCGTCCTCACCCCGCGGGGTGCCCTCGACATGAGCTGGACCGACCGTGTCGTCGTCGAGGTCGGTCTCCGGCGACTCGGCAGCTGGCTGCTCGTCGGCCGGCGACCCGGTCGCGCCGCGATCGGTGTCCGCCGGCTCGGCGGCCTTCATCTCGTCGTCTTCAACCGGACCCGTCGCACCACCTACCTTGGCGCCATCTCGTTCGGACTCCTGCTGAGTGCCGACATCGGCACTCTCGCGGCGACCTTCGTAAGGCGGCACGGCGCTTCCTGCGGTGTCGGGGTCATCGCCGCCAGGGGATGGAGTGGGAGTGCTCATCTGATTCTCCTTCTCGACCGGAGTCGTAACTATGCTCTAACCGCCACCGGACTGCAGATTCGGTGACTCGGGGTGTTGGGCCTCTTGCGGTTGCACCGAGGTGTCGGACTCCTTGTCGGACCCGCCCTCCGGCCGGTCTGCCGGGCCGCCACCGGGCTCGTCTGAGCCGGTGTCGCGTGAGCCCGTCGGTCCGCGCTCCTCTTGTGACTCTTCGTCGAGGTGCTCACCTGGTGTGTCGCTCATCGTGTCTCCTCCTTGTCTGCTGCGCCGTTCACATCTGGCGCATCTTGAGATACCTCTGGATGTCGGGGATCGAACGCACTCCGAGCACGACGGCACCCACTGTCGCGGTTGTCAGCAGTGCAGTGGTGATTCTTCCCAGTGTTTTCATGATCGGCTCTCCTCTCGGTGATCTGTCTCTACTTCGGTTGATAGCGGCTCGAGTTCCTCTGGGGCAAAGTAGAGATATCTGCCGTACCAGTCATGCATGTCGGCCGCCGGGTCGTCGACCAGCAGCACAGCCACGTGGACGTCGCCGTCGACGTCAGACAGCACGGCGGTCACCCGGGCTACCTCGTCGGCGAAAAACAGATCCTGCGCATCCGCCCGGCGGGACGGATGCACGCGCACCAGGCTGCCCTTGCTGACACTCACCCCGTTGATCACGACGGCGTCGACCTCCGGTTGCACGCTCGCATCTGCGGCCGGATCCCACCACGGCGCGTCGCCGGTGTCGAACGATGGCCCTTCGGCATTCCGCAGGTCCGGCGGCACACCCAACCCCGTGGGCATCAAGTCGTCGGCTGCCGCAAGCGCGGCCGCACCCGCATGCGGGTCGCGCAAGATTCCGTGCAGCTGTTGTAACGTCTCCGCTGACATCTCGTCGCAGCGGTCGATGATGTCTCGGGCGCGTGGATCGGTCGCCCGAGCCTCCGCCTTTTCTTCATCGGTCAACGTCATCACCCGCAAGGTGAGGATCTCGTCGATCTCCGTGGAGTCGAACAGCGCCCCCGCGCTCTCCGCGGCGACCTCCGGATAGTCGTAGAGGATGATCGGCGAGGCAAGCACCGCGTCGGTGTCACTGGGCGATCCGGCAAGAACCGGCCAGCACCGGCGCTGCTGACACGACGCGGCCGCTTGCGCAGCGCTGTCGGGCGGCTCGAGCAACGAGATGAACTCCGTGTCGTGCGCCGAGATGATGAGGTGTGCTCCGATTAGCGAGGTCCGGATCGCGTCGTCTTTGTCACGAGGCGGCTCCGCTCGGGTGTTTTCCACGTCGATCGACAGCCGGACGAAACCGTCGACGTCGGTGGCGGTCACCGTGATCTGCGCGTCCAGCGGCCACCGGCGACGCACAATCCGGCCCACCGGTGTCCCGTCGGCTGCCGACAGCGGCTCGATGTCGTCGCCCCCGGGCATCTCGACAGGGGCGCTTACACCGGCGTGGAGGTCGAAGAGTTGGTACGACGGGAACACGCACTCGCGCTCGACTGCCTCATCCCAGCTGAGCAGCCGCTCGCCTTCGACGACGAGCTCGTCGACCGGGACATAGCCGGCCGGATCGTCTGGCTCCACGCGCTCCAGGTCTCGCACCTGCAGTTGCAAGAATCTCAGGTGCACGGTCACGGCAGGTTCGCCGCCAACCGCACCGGAGGCCCCGGAGCCACTTAGAGCCCGCGCAGATACGGATTCGCCGGGCCCGCAGGCTCTGAGCAGGCACTGCGCCTCCATGCCCGACTCCTCGCCCAGACCCGCGGCCGCAGCCCCGGGCGGGCCGAGCACGCCGAACTGCCAGCGCGCCTGGTTCTTCTTCGAGGTCGCGCGGTATGGGTACAGCAAATAGCCCTCGTACAACACGGCGTCGGCGACGGTGCGCGCCAGCTCAAGGCTCATGACACCGCCTCGCCTTCCGCGGCCAGCAATCTCTGCACGGTCTCCTCCCAGGTGATCAACCCGTGACGCGCGCGGAAGTCGGCGAGCAGGGTGAGCACATCTTGGTCGAGCCGGATCCACCCGGTGTTCGGGAAGTACCACCCGATCATCTGTTGCCACACCGACACCGGGAGCTGATATCTGGCCTCACACTCCCAGGGCACTTGCTGCACCCCGAAGCCGTGAGTGCCCTTCGTGAACACGGTGCCCGAGAACAGCAGGTTGAGCGGCACCGTGCCCGTGTCGAGCGCGTGCAGGTAACGCGAGCCGATCACGTCGAAGTCGTAAGTGCACGGCAGCGTGAGCTCGACCTCGGTCGCCCCGGTGAACCCCTGCACCGTCGTGTTGCATTGCATCCACAAAAACGGCTTCAAGGTGTCCACCCACCTGGCACGTTCACCGAACAGGCCGCGCAGGCCGCTCTGCTCGGGCTCGTCGTAGTGCCGGCGTTGCGGCTCGATGCGGACCTGGCAGCGCAGCGCGATCGCGTGAATGACCTGGCCGGTGGTCTCCTCGATCCGCAACCGGGCGGTCAACTGCGGCGCGACGGCGTACTGTTCGGCGCAGATGTCCAACACGGAGAACTGGTAGCCGCTCATGGTGCCCCGACCGGTGGGGCGGGTCGGCTGCGGGCCTGCACCTGGGCGAAGAACGCATCCATCGCGTCGTGGGCCTCGCGGCCGCCGTCGAAGCCGCGCCACAACGTGCGCATTCGGCCGACCAGCTCGTAGCAGGCGTCGATCGGCACCAAGTGGCACGAGAAGTCGTTGCGTCCGGTCCCCCGGATCAGCAGCGCTTCGACGTCGCGCAGCAGCACGCCCAGCTGCGGGTTGGCTTCGACGATGCGGTCCCACGCCTCCAGGGGCAGCTCGGATTCGGTTGCGCCGGCGGGGCCGGGGTAGCACGCGATCGTGCGCTCCTGCACGGAGTTCTGGAACAAGAACGCGAGCCCTACCGGGATCTCCAGCTCGTCCCACAGGCGACCGTCGAGCTCGAAGTCGGGAAACGACAGGTAGCGGTCCGGAACCGCCCGGTAGTGCAGGTGCGCCTGCTGGTCGGTGAACAGCAGGTAGCAGGCCCGACAGGTGCACATCAGGCTGCGGCTCTGCAGGTTCGCCACGTGTGGGTGGCTCTGCGCGATCGGCTCCGCGCACATCTCGCAACGCTCGCCGACCACCGGCGCCGGGCGGCTCTCGGTGATGCGCCGCAATGTTGACAGCGGTGGACCACTGCGGACGCCGGGTGGTGGGGCGGAGCTCATCACGTCACCGCGACGGTCGCGCTGCTCATACCGCTACCGCAGAGGGCACGGCGACCGACACCACATCACCGTCGACCAGCAGCGGCAGCGGGTCAAGGTGCAGCTCGGCCGCATCCAGGCACGCGCCGGCCCGTCGTACGTCGTAGTGCGCCTGACATGTCGGGCAGCGGAGCACCGCGTCACCGACGGCGCCGCCCATCCGGCGCGCCAGGCTCGCCCCGGCCAGCGACTCCTCGCACCTCCCGCAGTGGTCACGGAAGGCGAAGAGGTCCGAGCCGATCCGGCAGACCACGATCGGTGTCTGCGCCACCAAGAAACCGGCCACCCCACCGGCGGCAAGCTCTGCCAGCTCGGGGACCGACTCCCACGACGAGCCATGAGAGCCGATCTGCTCCGCCTGGGCTGCGCTGTCGCCGATCCGGGACCGCAGTGCCTCGACGGAGATCACCGGCCCACCGGCAACCGGAGGAGTGTCCTCGATGGGGGTTTCAACCTCGATGGCGGTGATCTCGGGGGCCGCCGCCTCGATCGCTCCCTCGACGGCGAGCTTGAGCGTCACCGACGAGGATGGGCAGCCGTCGCAACTGCCGAGCAGCCGCAGGCGTACGGCGCCGTCTTCGCTCACCTCGAGCAACTCGACGTCTCCACCGTGGGACCCGAGGTAGGGCCGCACGCTCTCCAGCGCCTGCTCGACCCGCGTGATCACGTCGTACGGATGCAGCCCATGAACCAGCAACAGGCTGGCGACCAGGTCGTCGGCCGCCAGCGCGGCCAGCACGTCGTCGTCAAGCCGACCGGCGTCGTCGACAATCGTCAGCACCCGCTCCAGCCCGGCGCCGTAGAGATCGGCGACCAACCGGACCAGCTCCTCGGCGCGCTCACGGGCAACCGTGCCGCCGGACGCACTGGCGTTCAGCAAGGTGTCGATGCGATCACCGGCTGCCCGAAGCTGGTCGGACCTGCTGACTTCTGCTTCGGTATCAGCCATCGTGGCTGCTACTCCCCCGTCATGGACTGGGTCGGCGTGTGCAGCATCTCGAGTTTCTTCCCGTCGCCGAGATACATGTGCACACCGCACGGCAGACATGGGTCGAAGCTGCGGACCGTACGCATGATGTCGATGCCCTTGAAGTGCTCCCGGTCGTTCTCCTCGAAGATCGGCTGCCCTTGGACGGCGTCTTCGTAGGGTCCCGGGGTGCCGTAGGAGTCACGGGGGCTGGCATTCCACGGTGTCGGTGGGTAGGGGTGGTAGTTCGCGATCTTGCCGTCCCTAATCACCAGATGGTGTGACAACACACCACGGACCGCCTCGGTAAAGCCGCAGCCGACGCCCTCCTCGGGCACCTCGAACTTCTCCCATGTCTTGGTCCGGCCGGCCCGGATCTCGACCAGTGCCTTCTCCGCGAAGTGCAGCGCACACGCGGCGGCGTACGCCTGGAAGTAGGTGCGGGCCCGGTTGCGCTCGATCGTGTTGCTCCACTGCGGGACCTTCCACTCCAGCTCTACCGGGCCCTTGAGCGCGGTCTTGGGAAGGTTGATCTTCACCGAGTTGCCAGTGGACTGGACGTAGCCGATGTCGACCAGGCCGGCCAGCGCCGTGGCCCATAGCCGCGCCAACGGGCCGCCGCCGGTGTCCAGCGCGAGATAGTCCTTGCCGTCGAACCAGCGCGGTGACATCACCCAGCTGTACTTGTCGTCGAGGTTGCGCTTTTGCGGTTGTGGGTTGGTGTGCTGGTTCCACGGGTGGCGCCGGTCGACCGGGTTGCCGAGCGGGTCGTGGGTGACGAACATCTCCTGCGACTCCCAGTCGTCGTAGTAGGAGGAGCCAAGCAGGATCCGGATGCCGAGGTTGATCTCGACCAGGTCGGTCGTCACCAGCTTGCCGTCGACGACGACACCGGGGGTCACGTACATCTTGCGACCCCAGTTGGTCATGTCGCGGTATTCGAAGTTGCAGTGCTCGGGATCTTGGAAGGACCCCCAGCAGCCGAGCAGGATGCGGCGGTCGCCAACCTGCTCGTAGCCCGGAAGCGCTTCGTAGAAGAAGTCGAACAGGTCGTCGTGCATCGGCACGACCTTCTTCATGAACTCGACGTAGCGCTGCAGCCGGGTGATGTAGTCGGTCATCAGCTGGATGGTGGCAACCGTGCCCACGCCGCCCGGGTACAGCGTCGACGGGTGGACGTGGCGGCCCTCCATCAGGCAGAACATCTCGCGGGTCAGCCGGCTCACCTGCAACGCCTCGCGGTAAAACTCGCCGGTGAACGGGTTAAGGGACCGCATGATGTCACCGACGGTTTTGTACCCATGGGCGTCCGCGTGCGGGGCGTCGGTCCGGTTGGCCTGCTCGAGGACGCCCGGATTCGTCTCGGCGACCATCTTCTCGCAGTAGTCGACTCCGACCAGGTTCTCCTGGAAGATGTTGTGGTCGAACATGTATTCCGCGGCCTCGCCCAGGTTGACGATCCACTCGCCGAGGTGCGGCGGCTTCACGCCGTACGCCATGTTCTGCGCGTAGCAAGAACACGTGGCGTGGTTATCTCCGCAGATACCGCAGATCCGGCTGGTGATGAAGTGTGCGTCGCGGGGATCCTTGCCCTTCATGAAGATCGAGTAGCCACGGAAGATCGAGCTCGTGCTGTGGCACTCGGCGACGACCTTCTGGTTGAAGTCGATCTTGGTGTAGATGCCGAGGCTGCCGACAATCCGAGTGATGGGATCCCACGCCATCTCCACCAGACCGTCGGAGCTTTGGGACTTGCTGCTGGGCTTGGGGATCGTCGACGTCATGACGCCGCCTCTCTGTCGGAGTGTGGGGAGTCGTGACTACCAGGTGCGGGACGCGCCGGTGGTGAGCTGCTTGCCGCGCTTGCGCCACTTGGGCTCTTGGTCGACGGTGTGGCTGGTGATGTGCCGGAGCGACCGGATCGCCGAGCCATACACGCCGATTGCGGTCGTGGACAGCTTGCCGCCCGGGGGTTCGTCCATGAATGGCATGAACTTGTCGGGGAATCCGGGCATGGTGCAACCAATGCAGATGCCGCCGACGTTGGGGCAGCCTCCGATGCCGTTCATCCAGCCCCGCTTGGGGACATTGCACTTGACGACAGGCCCCCAGCAGCCGAGCTTGACGATGCACTTCGGCGAGCCGTACTCGGTGGCGAAGTCGCCCTGCTCGTAGTAGCTGCCGCGGTCGCAGCCCTCGTGAACGGTCGCACCGAACAACCAGGTCGGTCGCAGCGCGTCGTCCAGCGGAATCATCGGCGCCTGATCGGTGGCCATGTAGAGCAGGTAGGTGAGCGTCTCCGACAGGTTGTCGGGCTGAATCGGGCACCCGGGCACACAGACGATCGGGATGCCGGCCTTGGACTTCCAGTCCCAGCCGAGGTAGTCGGGCACGCCCATGGCTCCGGTCGGGTTGCCGGCCATCGCGTGGATCCCGCCGTACGTCGCGCAGGTGCCGACCGCGACGATCGCGGTGGCCTTCGGGGCAAGCCGGTCCAGCCATTCGCTGGTGGTCATCGGCTGCCCGGTCGCCGGATTGTTGCCGAAGCCGCACCAGTAGCCCTCGTCATGCAACTGCTCGTTGGGGATCGAGCCCTCGACGACCAGGACAAAGGGCTCGAGCTCGCCGCGATCGGCTTTGAAGAACCATTCGAGGAAGTCGTCAGCGCCGCCGTTGGGCCCGCACTCGAAGTCGATCAGTGGCCAGTGCACCGCGATCTGGGGGAGGCCGGGCAGCGCTCCCAGCGCGATCTCTTCGATGCTCGGCTGGGTCGCCGCAGTAAGCGAGACGGAGTCACCATCACAACTAAGACCAGCGTTGATCCAAAGCACATGAATGAGGGTCTCTTCAGCCTTGACGGCTGCGGCTGTGGGCATGCAAACCACACTTTCCGAGGTGGGTCAGCACCCCTGTCATTGCCTGGACCCGCCCCTTGGCCCTGCAGTTGTGAAGTTTCTTTGTTTCTATACCTCGGCCTTGGGGAAGTCAAGGATTTCGGGGTTTCCGAGGGGTGCGTGCACCGCCAGCCACTCGTACCACGACTCCAGTCCCTCGGCGGTGCGAGCGCTCACCTTCAAGACCGTAGCGGTCGGGTTGACCGACATCAGGTTGTCCTCGAAGAGCGCGAGGTCGAAGTCGAGATGGGGCAGCAGATCCAGCTTGTTGACCAAGACGAGGTCGACGGAGCGAAACATCACGGGATACTTGAGCGGCTTCTCTTCCCCCTCGGTGATGGCGTAGACCATCACCCGGTGATGGGCGCCGACGTCGAACTCGGCGGGACAGACCAGGTTGCCGACGTTTTCGACGAATACGAGGTCGAGACTTGACAGATCCAGGCGCCCCATCGCCGAGGCGATCATCGGGGCGTCGAGATGGCACTCCCCGCCGAACCCGTTGCTCGTGTTGAGCAACGAAACCTGAGCACCGAAGCCGGCGAGCCGATCCGCGTCGAGGCTGGTTTCGATGTCCCCCTCGATGATGCCGACCCGGCTTGCGTCGGGCAGCCGAGCGAGGGTTTGCTGCAAGATCGCGGTCTTGCCCGCCCCCGGGGACGACATCATGTTCACCGCCACCACGCCCGCGGTGTCCAGCCTGGTGCGGTTGTCCTCCGCGCAGCGGTCGTTCTCGTCGAAGATGCGTTCCAGCACGACTATCCGCTCCGGGCCGGTGCGGTAACCGGACATGTCGCCTAGGTCCTTGTCCTGGCGGTCCTGACCGTCGGTGTGGCCGTGAACCTCGGTGTGGCCGTGGTCGTCGGTGTGGCCGTGGTCGTCGGTGTGGCCACGATCGTGGTCGTGCTCGTGCACTGTGCCGTCGTCGTGCCGGTGAAACCTGCCCATGGTTTAGACCTCCGCGAGTTCAAGCGACGTGAGGACGAACTCCTCACCGGTGGTTACCTGCACTTGTGTCCCGCCGCAGCCGCCGCAGATGAGCAGCAGGTGGTCGGTGAGTGCGGTGTCTGAGTCACACTCGTGGCAGCGCAAGGTCACCGGCACTGAGTCGATTTCCAGTGTCGATCCGCCAAGGTCGGTCTGGTCGCTCACCAGCGTCCAGCAATAACGCAGTGTATCTGGCACAACCTGACGGAGCTGGCCGATTTGCAAGTTGATGACGGCAACCGGGCGGCCATCCGCGGCTCGCTCGGCGAGCTCGTAGATCGATCCGCACAGCGACAACTCGTGCACGTCATGCTCCTTCCGGACCCCGGCTCTCCCAGCGTTGCCTACGACGCGCCCGCGGGCAACATTCCGGCGCATTCGAGGGCTTCTAGACTGTCGAGGAGCAGACCCCAGCGTGAGGAGCGATGATGGCAAAGCCGTTTGCGTCCAGCGCCGACCTGGACGAAAAGGCTCAGCAGTTCGAGGTGCTCGCGGATGGTGTGTATGCCCTCACGGCGGAGGGCGACCCCAACGTGTCGGCCATCGAGGCCGAGGACTTCTTGGTCTGCTTCGAAGCGCTCGCAACGCCGGTCGCGGCGCGGGAATGGCTGGCCAAGCTCAGGCGGCACACCGACAAGCCCGTGAAGTATCTTGTGCTCTCGCACTACCATGCCGTGCGAGTGCTGGGCGCGAGCGCGTTCGACGCCGGCGCGATCGTCGCGCACGAGAACACCAGGGCGTTGGTGGCCGAGCGGGGCCAGCACGACTGGGAGTCGGAGTTCGGCCGGATGCCACGGCTGTTCAAGGAGCCGGAGTCGATCCCGGGCCTCACCTGGCCCACTGCCACGTTCACCGACCGGATGACGATCGACCTCGGGCCCTCGCAGGGTGACCTGGTGCTGCAGTACTGCGGTCGCGGCCACACTGAGGGCGACATCGTCGCGTGGCTGCCGAAGACGCGGATTTTGCTGGCTGGCGACCTGGTCGAGTCACAAGCCGCCCTCTACACCGGCGACGCCTTCCACTGGGACTGGTCCAGCACGACGCTCGACCGGGTGGAGGCGTTCGGAGCCGACACGCTGGTGGGTGGTCGCGGCATGGTGGCGCGCGGCGCCGACGAGGTCCGCCACGCCATCGCCCAGACCCGCCACTTCCTCGACGTGATGATCCGGGAGGTCGGCGGCGTACAACAAGCCGGGGGAAGCCTGCGGCAGGCCTTCGAGAACGCGCACCTCGCGTTGGTCGACGAGTACGGCGGGTGGCCGATCTTCGAGCATTGCCTGCCGTTCGACGTGGCCCGGCTGTGGGAGGAGCTGGCCGGCACCGAGCGGCCAACGATTTGGACCGCCGAGCGCGACCGCGAGATCTGGGCGCAGTTGCAGGACTGAGCGCCGAGTCCGCAACCGGCTCATCATGGCCTGCACACCCGACATCGCGCCGGTTGTCGTGCTCGGCAACGGCCCGGTCGGCCAGACGACTGCCTTGCTGCTGGCCCGGTGGGGGATCCCGGTGATCGTCACCGACCTGCGACCCCGCCGAGATCTCGTCGGATCGAAGGCGATTTGTCAGCAGCGAGATGTCCTGGACATTTGGGGCTCGGTCGGCGCCGGGGAGCAGATCACCGCGGAAGGGGTCACCTGGACGACCGCCCGCACTTACTACCGCGACCAGGAAGTGTTCCGGCACGGCTTCACCGACACCGTCCGGTCGGCGTACCCGCCGTTCGTGAACATCTCTCAGTCACGCACCGAGGAGATCCTCGACGCAAGGATCGCCGCCTCGTCACTGATCGACGTTCGCTGGGCCTGCGAGGTGGTTGACCTGCGGCAAGGTGACGAAGGCGTGTGCCTGCGCTGCCGCACGCCGGACGGCGAAACCGAGCTGCACGCACGCTATGTGGTGGCCTGCTCGGGTGCTCGCTGTCGTGAGCTTCACGACGCGCTTGGGGTGAAATTCGAGGGTCACTCATTCGAGGACAAGTTCCTGATCTGCGACATCCGCGCCGACCTACCCGACTGGGCACGCGAGCGGAGATTCTTCTTCGACCCGCCGTGGAACCGCGGCCGCCAGGTGCTGATCCACCCGTGCCCCGACTCGACGTACCGCATCGACTGGCAGGTGCCGAGTAGTTACGACTTGGCACACGACGAGAACACGGGTCACCTGGACCGGCGTATCCGGCAGATCATCGGCGACCGGGCGTACGAGATCGTGTGGAAGTCGGTCTACCGCTTCTCGTCGCGCCTGGCAAACACCATGGCTGCCGGTCGGGTGCTGCTGGCTGGCGACTGTGCGCATCTGATGGCGCCGTTCGGGGCTCGTGGCCTCAACTCCGGGGTGCAGGACGCCGAGAACGCCGCGTGGAAGCTGGCATTCGTCTTGCGCGAGTGGGCACCGCAGGAGTTGCTGACGTCGTACCACGACGAGCGGCACGCCGCCGCGGTCGAGAACCTGGCAATCACCACCGCCACCATGGACTTCCTGGTGCCGCACACTGACGAGCAACGACGCGTCCGCCGCTCGACGCTGGAGCGTGCCGCCACCGACCCTGCTGCGCGCCCACTCGTCGACTCCGGCCGGCTCGCCGAGCCGTTCTGGTACGTCGACTCGCCGCTCACCACGGCGTCGGTGGACCACCCGTATGGTGGGCGCCCGTCGCGCGGTGACCTGCCAGCACCTGGGCCGGGCATGCTGGTGCCTGACGTGCCGCTTGGTGACCGCGAAGAGGTCAGACTACGCGAGATCGCCCGTCGGGGCGTCACCGTGCTGTGTGCCGAAAGAGCAGACGTGGCCATCGCCAAGCGAGCCGCCGGCTCCCTCGCCGCTCCGGTTCAGGTGATGTGGCTCGACGCGATCGACTCGACCGGTGCCGTTCGCGCCGCGCTAGGTGTGCTACCTGGTGAGGCGTGGATCGTGCGTCCCGACGCCCACGTCGCCGCCGTGGTTCGCGGCGCAGACGGCGACGCGGTCGCGGCCGCCGTACGCCGATCGCTCTGTCTGCCCGGACCCGCTCGTTGAGGAGGCCACATCCACGGTGGACGAGCCGGACTAACGGTGGTTGAGGAAGCCATCAGCGGACGGCGAAGCCGTGCGGTCAGGGCCTGGAATGCCCACTTGGTCGCCGCTTGGACGTGCAAGCCGCGCAGCCCTGACGTCCCGGGGCGGAGATCCGGACCGCTCCAAAGTCACGGCCGTGGTGCCGAGACCCATGGTCGAGTACATACGGATTCCGTCGAGAGCATGGCTGTATGCAGGCCAGGTCGTCGTACTGGATCAATCTAGGCAACGGATTCACTTGCCAACGCCGGTTTGATTCGGCAGACTATGGACATGACAATTGACACGTCGCTTGACCTCGACTATGCCGCGCTGCAGCAGTCTGCCCGTGACCACCTGTGGATGCACTTCACCCGGATGTCGTCGCACGACGACGCCGAGGTGCCGATCATCGTCCGGGGTGAGGGCGCCTACATCTACGACGCCAAAGGCAAGCGCTACCTCGATGCGCTGGCGGGTCTGTTCGTGAGTCAGCTCGGTCATGGCCGCGTCGAGCTCGCGGAGGCGGCGGCCAAGCAGGCGCAGCAGCTCGCGTTCATGCCGCTGTGGTCGTATGCCCACCCGAATGCCATCGAGCTGGCCCAACGAGTGGCCAGCTACGCGCCAGGCGATCTCAACCGGGTTTTCTTCACCAGCGGTGGCGGAGAAGCTGTCGAGTCGGCGTGGAAGCTCGCCAAGCAGTACTTCAAGCTGACCGGCAAGCCCGGCAAGCACAAGGTCATCTCCCGCGCGATCGCCTACCACGGCACGACCCAGGGGGCGCTGTCGATCACCGGCCTGCCGGATCTCAAGGCGCCGTTCGAGCCGCTGGTTCCGAGCACGTTCCGGGTGCCCAACACCAACTTCTACCGTGCTCCCCAGCATGGCGACGACCTCGAGGCGTTCGGTCAATGGGCGGCCAACGAAATCGCCGTCGCGATCGAGAACGAAGGCGCCGACACCGTGGCAGCCGTGTTCTTGGAGCCGGTGCAGAACGCCGGCGGCTGCTTCCCGCCGCCTCCCGGCTACTTCCAGCGGGTCCGCGAGATTTGCGACGAGTACGACGTGCTGCTCGTCAGCGATGAGGTCATCTGCGCGTTTGGACGGCTCGGTCACATGTTCGGATCCGAACGTTACGGCTATCTTCCGGACATGATCACCTGCGCGAAGGGCATCACGTCCGGATATGCCCCGCTCGGCGCGATGATCGCGACCGATCGGCTGTTCGAGCCGTTTGCCCATGGCGACGCGACCTTCTACCACGGCTACACGTTCGGTGGCCATCCGGTTTCGACCGCCGTCGCCATGGCCAACCTCGACGTGTTCGAGCGTGAGGGCATCAACCAACACGTGCTTGACAACCAAGACGCGTTCCGCGCCACCCTCGAGAAGCTCTCCGATCTGTCGATCGTCGGCGACATTCGCGGTGACGGCTTCTTCTACGGCATCGAGTTGGTCAAGGACCGGTCTACCAAAGAGACGTTCGACGCCGAAGAATCCGAGCGTCTGCTCCGCGGCTTCTTGTCCAAGGCCTTGTACGACGCCGGCCTCTACTGCCGCGCAGACGACAGAGGCGACCCGGTCATCCAGCTGTCACCACCGCTCATCTGCGACCAGCAACACTTCGACGAGATCGAGCAACTCCTCCGCTCGGTGCTCACCGAAGCCGCCGCCAAAATCTGACAACGCTCGCCGAACCCGACGGCTGAAGCCGCGTGCCAACGGCGGTCGCTGCGATCCACGAGTCGTTCAACGGCATCCGCTTGCGTCACGAAGGGATAGGCCAAGCGTGGCCCAGGCGGCATTGGGCCTGCTCAAACTTCGGGATGACTCGAGTGCCTGCGAGACATTTCGTCGGCATCAACGGTGAAGACGACGAAATCCGCCGTACAGTGCTTGCAATCTGCGGATTCGGTCACCACACTGAGGTCCGTGGCCATCCGCAGCGCGCACCCGCCGAGTGCCCTGGACGAGACGTCCAAGGGCATCATTGAGCAGCTCCAACACGATGGTCGGATGCCGTACGCCGCCATCGGCAAGGCAGTCGGCCTGTCCGAGGCTGCGGTGCGACAGCGAGTCCAGCGACTCCTCGACGCCGGCGTAATGCAAATCGTTGCGGTCACCGATCCCCTCCAGCTCGGCTTCGCGCGACAGGCCATGATCGGCATCCACGCCGAGGGCGACCTTTCCCCGATCGCCGAGGCGCTTTCCACCATGTCCGAGGTCGACTACGTGGTGATCACGGCTGGCTCTTTCGACCTAATGGTCGAGGTGGTGTGTGAGAGCGATGAGCATCTGCTCGACCTGCTGTCCACTCGCATTCGCGCCATCGAGGGTGTGCGATCGACGGAATCGTTCATGTACCTGAAGCTGCACAAGCAGACATACTCTTGGGGAGTGCGGTGAACTACGGCGGCCTCTCGTTGTGGCATGAGACGTGCGGCGAGGATCTCTGCCCACGCGCGCCCCTCATCTCATCGACCGACGCGGATGTGGCGATCGTTGGCGCCGGCTTTACCGGCTTATGGACGGCGTACTACCTGAAGCTCGCGGACCCGTCCCTGCGGGTGATCGTCATCGAACGCGACATCGCCGGCTTCGGAGCCTCCGGACGCAACGGTGGCTGGCTTTCGGCATTGTTTCCCACCTCACGGGAACGGCTCGCCGCGATGCCAGGCTCCTCGCGCGACCTCGCCGACCACATGACCAAAACCATGCGCAACGGCATCGACGAGGTCGGCCGGGTCACGGTCGAGGAAGGCATCGACGCTCACTTTCACAAGGGTGGCCAGCTCGTCTTTGCCCGAAGCCAGAGCCAGCTCGTGCGTGCTCGGAAGGAGGTCGACGCCAGCCGTGCGTGGGGTGACGACGATGATGACCTGCGGCTGCTGACCGCTAGCGAAGCAGCCGAGCATGCCCTGGCCACGGAGCTGCTCGGCGCCACGTTCACGCCACACTGCGCGAGAATCCACCCCGGCCGACTGGTGCGTGGTCTCGCGCGGGCGGTCGAGCGGCGCGGAGTGATGATCTACGAACAGACTCCGGTCATCGACATCGCGCCCAGCAGCATCACCACACAGGTCGCCACGGTGCGGGCCGACTACGTCGTGCGGGCCACCGAGGGCTACACCCACACCTTGGCCGGGTTTCGTCGCGACCTAGTGCCCCTCTACTCGTTGATGGTGGCCACCCAGCCGCTCCCGACCGACGTATGGGAACACATCGGGCTTGCTCACCGGCAGACGTTCTCCGATCACCGTCACCTGATCATCTACGGACAGCGCACGCAAGACGACCGGCTGGCGTTCGGCGGTCGAGGAGCGCCGTATCACTTCGCGTCCTCGACGAGCCCCGCCCATGACCGCAAGCAGCGGGTTTTTGCGAGCCTCCGGGAGACGTTGACTGACATGTTCCCGGTGCTTGCCGGCGTGACGTTCACCCACGAATGGGGGGGCGCGCTAGGAGTCCCCCGTGACTGGACGCCTTCTGTCGGCCTGGATCAGCGCACCGGCATCGGCTGGGCCGGCGGGTACGTCGGCGACGGTGTGACGACCACGAACCTGGCGGGTCGCACGCTCGCCGACCTCATCGTCGGCAACCCGACCGAGCTGACCACACTGCCCTGGGTCGAGCATCGGTCGCCCCGCTGGGAGCCGGAGCCGCTGCGGTGGCTCGGCATCAATGCCGGTCTACGTGTCATGGCGGTCGCTGATCAAGAGGAGCGGGCGACCGGGCGCCCCAGCCTGATCAGCAAGGCGATGGCTCCACTCCTGGGTGGTCACTGACCGCCTGGCTGGTGGCCAGCAGACGCCGTACGTCGGCCGCGGACCGTTGCCGCAACGCTGACCGCGCGAGTTGCTGCGCCGCCGCAAGGCTCGTGTCGCGCACCGCCTGCTTGACCAACGGCACCGAAGGAGCGGTCACGCTGAGCTCACGCACGCCCAGGCCAACCAACAACACTGCGGCCGGGGGATCGCTGGCGACGTCACCGCAGACCGCTACCTCCACTCCAGCGGGAGCATCGGAGCAGACCCGATCAATCAGACTCAACACCGCAGGGTCGAGGGAGTCGGCGAGCCCGGCCACCGCGCCGTTGCCACGGTCAGCGGCCAGCGCGTACTGGGTGAGGTCGTTGGTGCCGATGCTGACGAAGTCCACGAACTCCCCCAGGGTAGCGATCCGCAGCGCGGCGGCTGGCACTTCCACCATCACGCCCACCTTAAGAGCCCGCGCAGACAGGGAATGGCCAGGCTCGCGGCCCGTCGTCGATTGAGTGACCTTCTGAGCCGCGATTTGCAACTGTTCGCGTGCCCAGGTCAGCTCGTCGAGCGTCGAGACCATTGGGAACATCACCCGCACCGTCGCGCGTCTGGACGCCAGCCACACCGCCTGCAGCTGTTCGACCAGCATGTCGGGGCGACGCCGGAATACCCGGATCCCGCGCTCCCCCAAGAACGGGTTTCGCTCGGTCGCCATCGGGAAAAACGGCAGTGGCTTGTCGCCTCCGACATCCCAGGTGCGGATCGTGACCAGGCGGCCCGGCAATGCGGCTGCGATCGCCAGGTATGCGTCGGCCTGCGCCTGCCGGTCGGGCGCGGCCGTGTGGTCACCGAACAGCACTTCCGTGCGCACCAACCCCGCGCCGTCGGCGCCGAGCCGCCCGGCAACGGCGGCGTCTTCCACCGAACCGATGTTGGCCAGCACCGCGATCCGACAGCCGTCCGTGGTGATCGCGGGCTGCTCAGCTGCCGCGATGGCGGTGGTACGGCGCCGGACCCGGTCCTCGATCATCGTCTCGAAGCGGCGGCGCTCATCGGCATCGGGCTCGGCGAGGAACTCCCCGGTCGACGCGTCGAACGCGACGACGACGCCGGGAGCGACGTCGGCTGAGGTCCCGACATCGGTAATGACCGGGATGCCGCGAGACTTCGCCACGATCACGCCATGGCCGGTGGCGCCACCGGCCATGGTCACGACACCGTGCACGCGCTCTGGATCGAGGGTCGCGGCAGTCGCCGCGTCAAGCTCTGGCACCACGAGCACTCCGTGCTCGAACGACTGCTGCACGGGGACGCCGGCCAACCGCCGCAGCACGCGGTCGCGGACACTGCGCACGTCTTGGGCCCGCGCGCGCTGGTAGGCGTCGGCCAGACTCTCGAACCGGCTCGCCGACTCATCCATCGCGTTAGCCCACGCCTGGGTGGCGGCAGCGCCATCGCCGATGGCCGAGCGGGCCTGGTCGGTCACGCTGTCATCGTGAAGCAACGCCGACTGCGCGGCGAAGATATCTGCCTCGCCACCTCCCAGCTGTTGCGCAGCGCGCCGTTGCAGCTGCTCCAGGTCTGTTGCCCCGGCACCGATCGCCTGCTCCAGCCGGCGCCCTTCCTCCTCGACATCCCCAGGCTGGTATCCGGTCAGGTCGGGGGGCGCCGGAGGGACGATCACCGGCCCCATCGCCATGTCCAGTGCGGTGACCGGCGGCGGCCGCAGGTCGCGGTGTGCGGGCTCGCCCGGATCGGATGGATCTTTATCGTTGTCGCCGAACGCCCGGTCGGCAAGCTCGACAACCGCTCGTACGGCGGCTGCCGCGTCGGCACCGCGGGCCTCGACTCTCACCCTGGTTCCCTGACCGGCGTCGATGGTGGCTACTCGGCTGAGGCTTCCGGCATCGACCGGATCGCCGCCGGAGTCGAGATTGGTCAATGACACGTCGGCGTCAAACGAGCTCACACGTTGCACAAGCCGGGCCGCGGGCCTGGCATGCAACCCGTGTGCACTGGACACCACGATGTCCGCCGCCGCATCGGGTTGTGGCGGACCTGGTGTCGCCTCGTCTTTGTCGGCCTTCTCCTGGTCAGGCGGGGTTTCGTTGAGATGGCTCCGCTTGGCGGCAAGCCCACGCTCCGCTTCCTCTGCGACCGCGTTCAGGGACGCACCAGAGGCGGCCGTCACGACGGCTGAGACGAGTCCCTCGACGAGCGGCGCGCTGGACAGCCTTACCCGCGCCGCCACCTCGGTGTCCACGAGTTCGGTTGCCATTTCGGCGCTGAGCACGGCGCTACCAAGGTCGAGAAGCACGAGCACGCCGTCGGGACTGTCCGCGGCCATGATGGCCTCGGCCACCGCGGCGGCATCCGTGCCGAGCGTGGACTCGTCAAGACCCGCGGCCGTCTTGACCCTCGGCAACTCGGCCTGGTCGACCATCTGGGTGGCGAGCGCGACGGCCGCGGTTGCCAACGCGTGACTGTGCGAGACGACAACGATGCCGATCATGTTGGGTCGGTTGCTCGGCGTCGATTACTGGGAGCCGAGCGTCTTGGCGGCGGACTCGATGAGCATTGTGGTGCTCGCTGCTCCCGGGTCCAGATGACCGGCGCTGCGTTCCCCGAGATAACTGGCGCGCCCCTTGCGCGCGACTAGTGGCGTGGTGGCGTCCCGGCCATCCCTGGCGGCTGCCACGGCGGTGTTTAGCGCCTCCGCGAGGTCGCGGCCATCGGTGACGGCTTGGTCATAGGCGTCGACGGCCGGCGCCCAGACGTCGTACATCGTCTTGTCGCCGAGCGTGGCCTTGCCGCGTGTCACGACGCCACCTACCCCGGCACGCAACGCCTCGCCGAGCTCCTCGGCCGACACATCTGCCTTGTCGTGTAGGGCGGCGCCGAAGCGCAGAAAGAACGTGCCGTACAGCGGACCGCTGGCACCGCCGACGGTGCTGACCAAGGTCATGCCGACTTTCTTGAACAGCGCATCGGGCGTGTCGAACTCGTCGGACTCGAGCATCTTGAGCACGGCCTGCATGCCCCGGTCGAGGTTGCTGCCGTGGTCGGCGTCGCCGATCGCTGCATCGAGCGCAGTGAGCTCTCCGGCCTGCTCGTTGACGACCGTGGCGAAGTCGCGAAGCCACGCCGTGAAGGCCGCCATGCTCACCGACTGGCTCATCGGCTCAAGACCCCCACCGAAGACCGGGTGTGTTGACCGGCGCGTCCCACAGCTTGACGAGCTCGTCATCGGCCTTGAGCAGCGTCATGGAGCAGCCAGCCATTTCCAGGGAGGTGATGTAGTTGCCCACTAAGCACCGAGCAACGGTGATGCCCGCCTTGTCGAGGAGCTCCTTCACCTCGTGATACATGACGTACAGCTCGATCAGCGGAGTGCCGCCCATCCCATTAAGCATGGCGATCACCGAGTCACCTTGCTGGTAGGGAAGGTCCTTAAGGATGGGATCCACCAACATGGCGGCGATCTCGTGAGCGGAGACCAAAGGTCGACGCTCGCGTCCCGGCTCGCCGTGGATGCCGATCCCCAGCTCGATCTCGTTCTCGGCCAGCTCAAAGGTCGGTTTGCCTGCTGCGGGGACCGTGCACGAGGTGAGCGCCATACCCATGCTGCGGCCACGGTCGTTGATGCTGCGCGCCAGGTCGGCGATCCCTGCCAAGGGGCGTCCCTCCTCCGCAGCGGCACCGACGATCTTCTCGAGCAGCACGGTGACTCCCACGCCGCGGCGGCCCGCCGTGTAAAGGCTGTCTTGGACCGCGACGTCATCGTCCGTAACGACCGACACCACGTCGACACCCGACTCAGCCGCCGCCATCTCCGCGGCCATCTCGAAGTTCATCACGTCGCCGGTGTAGTTCTTCACGATGTGGAGGACGCCGGCGCCGGCGTCGACCTCTTTCGTCGCTGCCATCATCTGGTCGGGGACCGGAGAGGTGAACACCTCACCGGCACAGGCGGCATCGAGCATCCCGGGCCCGACGTATCCGCCATGCATGGGTTCGTGCCCCGACCCGCCACCGGAGACCAGACCCACTTTGCCCTGTCGGGTCGCCTCCTTGCGATAGACGATCTTGTTTGCGTGGTCCACCCGCACCCGATCGCCGTACGCCGCTTCGATGCCGAGCAGTGCGTCCGCGACCACGTCTGCCGGACTGTTGATGAGCTTCTTCATTGCCACATCTGAACACACCCGTCAGATGTCAACAAGACCAGGCTCAGAGTCGGCTCGTCGAGGTGGCCGCAGCACCGGACCGATGGGATCGAGACGGCCGCCCAGGCGGCCTCCTCAACCACCGTGACGATCCCCCCTTGTTGCCCTTGACCTCACGGCGAAACTCGGCCAGTATTTCGGAGACGGGCAGGGTGAACTCGTTGTCGCGCCGGCACCTTGGGCGCTGACCTAACTCGCCATGCAGATGGCATTGAGAGACCCTGCCCGTCCCCAATGCCCGGGCTGGCCACTACCAGCCCACTCTCCCCCATTGCCATGTAAATGGATTGCACGACGCGCCACGAGCTGCCAGCATTCAGCTCAGCCGTAGTCAGGCAGCGATCCGCTGCCGCCAGCGAAGGGAGGCGCCGAGATGCCAACCGCTGTCCGCGGGACCGTTCGCGTCCCTGCATTCTCGAGGTGGCCCGCTTCCTGACCTGGTGAAGGCGCCTCGCAATCGCTCGAGGAGCACTCTCACCATGTCTCACCACCCCTTGTCTCATGACGGCCTGGCGTTTCACCGGAAGCTCAGCGATGACTTCACGTTCCACCCCGTCGACAAGCTGCACGACAACCAACGATGGTCCACGTGGTCCACAGTCGAGAAGGGCATGCACGGCCCCGAACCCTTTCCCGACTGGGTTATCACCGACGACGGTGCAGTCGACACCGAGCTCGGCGTGCTGAAGACGGGCAAGGAGGCCGACGTCTTCTTGGTCGAGCGGGCAATGCCAGACCAGCCCGATCGCGCCAACCTGCTCGCCGCGAAGCGCTATCGCAGCTCCGATCATCGCCAGTTCCACCGCGACGCCGGCTACGTCGAAGGCCGCCGCACTCGCATCACCCGAGATGCCCGAGCGATCGCGAAACGCACGTCGTTCGGTCGCGAGGTCGCCTCCGCCCAGTGGGCTCACCATGAATTCGCGGCGCTTAAGTCACTGTGGTCGGCCGGGGTGCCGGTTCCCTATCCAGTGCAGATCGACGGCACCGAGATCTTGATGGAGTTCATCGACGTCGATGGCGCCGCCGCGCCTCGACTGACGCAGCTGCGGCCGAGTCTCGATGTCGTCGCGGACTACTTCGGTCAGCTTCGCGACGCGATGGCGGTGTTGGCCAGACGAGGCCTGGCACATGGCGACCTGTCGCCGTACAACATCTTGGCCCAAGGTGACCGCATCGTGATCATCGATCTGCCGCAGTTGCTCGACATCGTCGGAAACCCCAACGGGGTCGACTTCTTGTTGCGGGACTGCCGAAACGTGTGCACCTGGTTCACCTCTCGAGGGCACCACGTCGACGCCGAAGAGCTGTTGGCCGAACTGCTCGCCGAGGCCTGGTAAAACCGCGGCGATGGCGTAGCAGCCCGCGGGTCGTTTGGCGGACCACTCAGGAGTCGAAACCGAGGCCGAGCCGATCCAGGATGCGCAACCACAGGTTGCGCTTGCCTCGTTGTCGGTCGGCGCGGGCCAGCGATCTCCGGGTGACTTCGATGGCGCCATAGGCAAGCGGCTCCGGAGGGAACGGCAGCGGTCTGTTGCGCACCATGTCGAGCTCGGTCCGCTCCGTCGATGCGCCGTCCAGCAGATCCAGCATCACCTGGGCGCCGAAGCGGCTGGCGCCAACCCCGAGCCCTGTATAGCCCAGGGCATAGGAGAGCTGGCCGCTCATCGCGGTGCCGTAAAAGGCGCAAAACCGAGTGCACGTGTCGATTGCACCGCCCCAGCGATGGCTGAAACCCATCCCTTCCAGTTGCGGAAACGTCTCGAAGAAGTGCCGTGCGAGCAAGGTGAAGGTCGTCGGCCGCTGGTCGTAGGAGTCTCGGATGTGACGGCCGAAGTGATAGATCGCGTCGTAGCCGCCCCACAAGATGCGGTTGTCCGCGGTGAGCCGGTAGTAGTGAAACTGGTTGGCGCTGTCCCCAACGCCTTGCCGGTTGCGCCAACCGATCGAGGCAAGCTGGTCTGTGGTCAGCGGCTCGGTGGTCAACACATAGTCATAGACCGGCACGGTAAACAGCCGCAATCGACGCAGGAGTGGCGCGAAGGCACTTGTGGCCAGGGCAACCTGCCGGCTAGCCACCGTGCCGTATGGGGTCTGCAAGCGCAAACCGCTCCCCTGCCGATCGAGACTACTGACCGTCGTGCCTTCGACGAGCTGAACCCCGAGAGACTCGCACACCGCTGCCAGCCCCCACGCCAGCCGGGCGGGATCGATCATCGCTGCTCCGCACCGGTCCCAACTCCCGGCCAGATAGGTGGGAGAGTTCAGTTGCTCACGAACGGCGTCTTGATCGAGGAATTGCCCACTCGCGCTGGCCAGGTCGGCCACCTGGTATGCCTCGGTGGCCACCGCCATTTCGCCGGTGCGTTCGAAGCCGCAATCGATGTGGTACGTCGACACCGTCTTCTCGATCCCGTCCAGATTTTCCAAGCCGAGGCGGTGCAACGTCTCGTACTCGGCAGGCCACCGGCTTCGCCCGTTCGCCTCGCCGTGGGTAATGCTGGCCGAGCAGAAACCACCGTTGCGGCCAGTTGCCGCGGCGCCGATCCGTGCGCCTTCCAGTACGACGACTTCACGTTGTGGGTCGCGCTCCTTGGCCAACAGCGCCGTCCACAGCCCGGAGAAGCCGCCGCCCACGACGGCCAGGTCACAACGGATGTCGCTGGACAATGTCGCCCGCTGTGCTGGCCGGTCGGGGTTGTCGAGCCAGTAGGAAACCTGCTTTGCATCACGCCAGGAATCGTCGACGCGGCGGCCGCGTGAGCTCGTCCCCGACGAGGTCATGGCCGCGAGGTGGTGCGTCTGATGCGACGCATCCACAGCACGTTGACCAGCACCAGCACCACACCGAAGGCGAAAACCACGGTGCCCATCACGTTGACCTGAGGTGGCGTGCCAACCCGTGATGATCCGTAGACCCACAGCGGAAACGTAAGTGTCTTGCCGGCGTTGAATTCGGTGATGATGAAGTCATCGATCGACAATGCGAAAGCCAGCAAGGCGCCCGCGATGACGCCTGGCAACAGGATCGGCAACGTCACCAGTCGGAACGTGGTGAACGCTCCGGCGCCAAGGTCTTGGCTGGCTTCCTCCAGCGAGGCGTCGTACGCCGCCATCCGGGCCCGGACGGTGATCGCCACGTAGACGATGTCGAACATGATGTGCGCGATGACGATAGTCAGGTAGTCGCGTGGGATGCCGAGGCTGAGGAACAGCGAGAGCAGACCGGTGCCCATGGCGATCTCCGGCGCTGCCACATTCGCGAACAGCACGAGATCAAGTGCCGCGCGGCCCCGGAACCGATACTTGCCCATGGCAAACCCGATCATCGTGCCGAGCACCGTGGCGGCGCAGGTGGTGATGAGAGCGATCGTGAGCGAGTTGACCAGCGCGCCGGTCAGATCGGGAATCTGGAACAGATCCTTGTACCAATGCAGCGTGAAGCCTTGCCACACGAAGTTGAACTTGCTTGTCGTGTTGTTGAACCCGAACAGGATCATGACCAGGATCGGCAGCGAGAGCCAGCCGATGATCCCCCAGGTGTACAAGCGCAAGAACCATCCACCGGTGCGTCGACTCGCCCGTCTCCTTCGAGCAGCGGTCACGGGACTCGGCCGCGGTGACGGCGCGATCTGCTCCTCCGCGGTCGGTGCGCTCATCCGGCGCTCGCATCTAAGACGTCGCGGGTCCCCAACGCTTTGGCGTAGGCGAAGATCCCGAGCAGCAGCGCGGCCAGCAACACAGAGCTGAGCGCTGCGGCCTGAGGATACTGGGAGTTCGTGAGGTACAGCGTCTCGATGATGTTGCCGATCATGACCTGACCAGTCCCGCCGAGAATCGTCGCGTTGACGTAGTCCGAGCAAGCCGGGACGAAGGTCAAGATGACCCCCGCGAAGACACCGGGCAGCGACAGCGGCAAGATCACCCGCAAGAACGCCTGAGTCCGGTTGGCGAACAGGTCGCTGGCAGCCTCCACGAGCTGCCGGTCAATGCGCTCAAGGGCGACGTAGATCGGCAGCACCATGAACGGGAGGAAGTTGTAGACGAGCCCACCAACCACGGCCACCCCGGTCGCCAGGACGTGAAAGTTCTGCGGCAGCAGCCCCCACGACTTCAACGGCCCCAGCAGAATGCCGTTGTCTGCCAACAAGAACTGCCAGGAGATGGTCCGAATAACGAACGTGACGAAGAACGGCAGCAAGATCAAGAACAGGTACGTCGACTTGTGCCGGCCGCCCCGGAACGCGATCCAGTACGCCATCGGGTAGGCCAACGCGATGGTGAGAATCGTCGTGACAAGGCCATACACCAGGGACCTCAGCAGCTGGGTGTGGTAGGCCGTGATAACGTCGCGGTAGTTGCCGAACGCGAGCGCCTGATGGAAGCCGGAGATCAGGCTCCCGGTCTGCAGCGACACCGAGACCATGGCCACCATGGGGATAACGAAGAACACACCCAGCCACAGGCCACCGGGCAAGATGAGCAGGTACGGCGCCAGCCTCTTACGCACAACGTTTCCTCAAGATTGGTAGACGGGCTCGAAGATGCTGTTCCAGGTGTCGAGCTCGGACCCCTCCTTCGGCGTATAGCCGATCGTCGTGTTGGCGTAGACGGAGGGCTTCGGGAACGTGGCGAAGCTGCTGCCCACCTGCTCCAGGTAGGTCTTGTCGGACGGCTTGGTGGCCTTCGCGGCATCCGATCTCACCACCTGCTCGGCCGCAGGCACCGGCGAGACATAGTTGACATACTCGGTGACCATCGCGGCGATGTCGGGTTTGTAGTAGAAGTCCATCAACAGCATCGCGTCGACCGGGTTCTGCGCCTCCTTGAGAATCAAGAAATTGTCGGTCCACAACAAGCCACCTTGCTTGGGGATCACGAACTTCAGGTTGGAGCCGGACAGATTCTGCTGGAAGACGTCACCTGACCACGCCATCGTGATCCACACATCACCGGTGGCGAGGGCCTCGATGTAGTTCTGCGAGTAGTACTGACGGACCAGGGGCTTCTGCTTGTCGAGCCAGGCAGCCGCCTTGTGCCAGTCACTCTCCGTCGACTTCAACGGGTCGACGCCGATCGCGACCAGCGCACAGTTCGGCAGGTCTTCGTTGTTGGCGAACATCCCGATCTTTCCGGTGAACTTTGGGTCGTTGAGGTCCTCCCAGCTGGTGATGTCGCGTCCGCACGCAGCCGGGTCGTAACCGATGCCGGTGAACCCAGCCTGATAGGGGATCGAGAACACGTTGCCAGGATCGAACGCCTCGGACTTGTAGCGGTCGCCGGCGTACTTGCGAAAATTGGTGAGCCGAGACTGGTCCAGCGGGATCAAGAAGCCGAGATCGCGGAGCTTGTTGAAGTAGATCCCGCTGCTGATCACCGCGAGGTCGTAGCCGGTGTATTGGCCAGACGACAAGCTGGGTTGGACTTTGGCGAAGAACGGGCCGTTGTCCTGGATGGCCTCGTAGTAGTTGACCTTGGTGCCGGTCTGCTTCGTGAAGAGGTTCAACGTCGGGTGGTCACTTTTGCCGACCGTGTCGAGGTAGAGCGGCCAGTTGGCCCAGTTCAGCGTCCCGGTCGGCGACTTGTTGGTCCAGTAGTTTGCCACTGCGGTCTTGCTGGTGTTGGTCTTGCTGCCTTGCGCCCCGATGCCACACGCGCTGAGCGCGGCGACGCCACCCGCGGCACCGAAGAGCCGCAACACGTCACGACGGCTAAGAGCCTGCCCTCCAACGCGTTGATGGGTCAGCCCGCGCAGCAAGGCTGGGTCGGGTGGGCTGGGGCTGCGGTCGTCGAAGGCGGTCATGAAGCACTCCTTCTCGAGGGAACGGGTTCCGCGGGGGCTGGTGGTGCCGAGGCTTCGACGCGTTCATTGCGAACGCCTGGGCGAGGCGACTCGTCCAGCAGATACGAGTGGGCGGGCGACCAGGAAAGCCAGGCGGGGTCGCCATGTCCGATGGTCTCCTCCACGGCGGCCGAGTTTTGCCGGTGGACGATGACCCGGTCGCCGGTCGTGGTCGTGACGCCGTAGCTGGTGAACGTCCCTTGATAGACGACCTCGTCCACGATGCCCTTGACGCGGCATTCGTCGGCTGTCGGGCTCGCACCCAAGGTGATCTTCTCCGGGCGCACCGTGATCACGAGCTCGGCGTCGTTGTTCCGGCCGCGCAACGGGACCACGATGCGCTCCTGGTCACTGACTTCGACGATCCCCTCACCGTCGACGATCCGGCTGACCTTTCCGGAGAGAATGTTCGAGGTCCCGATGAAGCCTGCCACGAAGCGCGTGTGTGGCTGCTCGTACACCTCTCGGGGAGTGCCGAGCTGTTCGACCCGCCCGGCGTTCATGACGACGAGGCGGTCAGACATCGTCAGCGCCTCGCCTTGGTCGTGCGTGACATAAACGAAGGTGATCCCCACTTCACGCTGTATGCGCTTTAGCTCAAGCTGCATCGCTTGACGGAGCTTGAGATCAAGGGCGCCCAGGGGCTCGTCCAGCAGCAGTGCCCTTGGTCGGTTCACCAGCGCTCGCGCCAGCGCGACTCGTTGCTGTTGGCCACCCGAGAGCTCGCGGGGGCGACGCTTCTCCCGTCCTTCGAGCTCGACCATGTCCAGCATGTCGTGCACCCGCTGGTTGATTTCCTGCTTGTCCAGCTTCTTGCGAAGTAGGCCGAACGCCACGTTGTCGAACACGGACATGTGGGGAAAAAGTGCGTAGCTCTGGAACACCAAGTTGACGTCTCGATGATTCGGTGGAACCCGGACCACGTCCTCGCCGTACAACAGGATCTGACCGCTAGTGGGTGTCTCGAAGCCCGCGATCATCCGAAGCGTGGTCGTCTTGCCGCAACCGGAGGGGCCGAGCAGGGAGAAGAATTCACCGCTCGCTATCTGCATGTCGACACCCTCGACCGCGCGCACCGACTCGTCTCCCGACTCGAAGTCCTTTGCCACACCGACGAGCTCGATCGCCGCCGTATCATCCGCGGCCGGTGATCCGGCCCTGTCTAAAGCCATCCACACACCTCGTAACCAACCGGAGACCGACTTAAATCGTACGCCAAACTACCGTCATGCAACCGATAACGCTAGTGCTATGGGCGATTCTTGTCGCATTTCGTTGCCGACGCCGGCATACTCCACGCCCGCCAGCCGGGATGCGTGGCGCTGCCAGCCCGGCGCCTCCCCATCTGCCCGGGCTCTAAACTACCTCTGAGAACGGCTCAAAGGGAGTCGTCGAGGATCCGCTGGGTGCCATCGGCGGCGGTGTGTGGAGCCGCGAAATACCGGACATGCTCGACCATGTCAGGCTCCGCCGAGGGATACATCCCCACCATGGTCCAGCCCAACCGTTCATACATGCCCAAGGCATAATGGCTCTCGGTCGCCACCTCCACCACCGGACGCATCCCCTTGGCTCGGATCGCCCGCACCGCCGCGTCAAGCAACGCAGTCCCGAACCCCTGATGACGGGATTCTGGTGCTACGAACAGGCGGGACACCGCTGCCAGCGTGGACGGGTCGTCGCCGGTGACCTCCCGCCACCGCAGGGATTCGAACGGTTCGCGATCCACGGCGCTCATCGCCACGTGACCGAGCACCCGGCCCTCCGGCTTGATCACCCATGCATCGATGATGGTGTCGTTCGCGAGCCAATCCTCCGGCGACTCCGGCCACGGGATGGGATAGGGCTCGTAGTCGTTTACCGCGTAAAGCAACCGCACCGTTCCCTGAACCTCCTTGGGGGCGCGTCGGCGTACCAACGCCGCTGGCTCGGCTGCCGACGGCTCCTCACTCGGGCGCACTTGGCCTCCTTGCTTTGGCGGGGTCGCCGGAAACACCGGACGCCCCCCGGGTAGCTGATGACGGTGTCGCGAAACCCAGGTGTACGTCGGCCACGCGAGCGCCCGAATCGGCGGTGTCAACAGCGCGCGCCCGACGAGCTTCCAGGCCTGATGACTGGTGCACAGCAGCGCCGCGATGGCGTCCGGGCCCTCGGCATGGCGGTCACCGTCGATCCACTGCACCGATTCCGAAGCCGCCTCGATGCTCACACCCAACCCACCTAAAGGCTGGGTCTGCCACGGCACGATCTCCGCAGAAGTCGGCACCCAGCGCTTCAGCAGATTCGCCGACGCAGTGCAAAAACCGCACTCACCGTCGAACAAGAATGTCGCCATCAGACCCCAATCTTTCGAATACCGTGCCTAGGCTTCCTTTCCCAGGGCGGCCCGCCACATGCCTCGGCCATGTCGTCCGCCCCTACGCGCTGTCGGAGGCGGCGAGCTGACCGCAGGCACCGTCGATTTCGCGCCCCCGCGTGTCACGAACGGTTGTCGGCACGCCCCCGGCTTCCAGCCGTCGCACGAATTCTCGCTCGTCTTCGGGTCTTGACGCCGTCCACTTCGAGCCGGGCGTGGGATTGAGCGGGATCAGGTTGACATGGACCCAACCCCAGTCGCCGTACGATCGGAGCAGGCTGGCTAACAGGTCGGCCCGCCAGGCTTGGTCGTTGATGTCCTTGATCAGCGCATACTCGATCGAAACCCGCCGCTTGGTGAACCGCGCGTAATTCCAGGCCGCCGCCACTGCCTCGTCCACACTCCAGCGGTTGTTGATCGGCACCAGCTGATTGCGGAGGTCGTCATCGGGCGCATGCAGCGACAGCGCGAGCGTCACCGGAATGCCCTCGTCGGCGAGCTGCAGCATGCGGGGCACCAGACCCACGGTCGAGATCGTGATGCCGCGCGCCGACATGCCGAGTCCGTCGGGTTTGGGCTCGGTCATCCGACGTACCGATCCGATCACCGCACGGTAGTTGGCCATCGGTTCGCCCATGCCCATGAACACGACGTTGGAGATCCGTCCGACTTCGCCAGCCGGTCGGGCTGGTGCCAGCGTACGAGCGGCGGACACGACCTGCTCGACGATCTCTGCAGTGCTCAGGTTGCGTTGCAGGCCACCTTGCCCGGTGGCGCAAAACGGACAGGCCATGCCGCAGCCGGCCTGAGACGAGATGCAGACCGTGACGCGACCCGGGTATCGCATCAACACCGACTCGACTAGCGCACCGTCATGCAGTCTCCACAGCGTCTTGCGAGTGGCGCCATGGTCGGCTTCAAGCGTGCGGATCGGGGTGACAAGCCTCGGCAACAGCGCTTCGGCCAACGGGGCACGCAGGGCGGCCGGCAGATCGGTCATGTCGGCGGCCTCGTCGACGAGCCGCGTGAAGTAGTGGCGCGACACCTGGTTGGCCCGAAAGCCCGGCAGCCCCGCCGACTCGACCGCCGCCTTGCGTTCGGCTGGAGACAGGTCGGCGAGGTGACGAGGTGGTTTCTTGGCCCTGGGCGGCTCGTCGAAAACCAGGGGAAGCGCGGTCGCGGGCGCGGAGTCAGGCATGGCCGAACCAGTGTCTCACGCGCCAAGAGCAGCGACCCCTATCGTGGCGGGCGTGAAAACGCACGCGGAGCGGCCGGTGCCGCAGATCACCAGCCCGGCCAACCCGCGGGTCAGGTGGTTGCAAGGCCTGCGGAAGCGACGTGCCAGCGAAGCCCATGGCGTGTCGATCGTAGAAGGCTACGAAGAGATCGAGGTGGCGGCGCCAATGCCGGCGTAGTCCCGAACTACCTCTTCGACTGGTCCGCGCTGATCCGTGACCAAGCGCGGCTCTCGATTGCCGACCGCCATGGCCGGACGTGGGGTCGAGGTCGTGTCACTCGGGCCGGTGGCCTTCGCGAGAGCTTCGTATCGCGAGTTTCCGGACGGCTGGCTCGCGGTGGTTCCGGCTCCCGAGCGCCGGCTTGACCGACTTCGCCTCGGCCCCCGCTGGTGCTCGTCTGCGAGTCGGCCGAGAAGTCCGACAACTTGGGGGGCCATCTTGCGTACGGCCGAGGGCTGCAGGTGTCGACGCCGTGATCGCGCCTCCCCGGTCACCGACTGGGGCAACCCGAACGTGATCAGGCCAGTAAGGGCGCCGTCTTCGCCGTACCGATCGCGGCTGCCTCGTCTACGGAGGTCGGGCACTGGCTCGCGACCCGCCAGATCGCGGCTATTGCGGCTCATCCCGCGTCGTCGACGCTCGTCACGGGTGTCGACCTGACCGGCGGCGTCGCGATCATCGTGGGTTCGAACATGACGGCGTGAGCGGCGAGTGGCTGCAGCGAGCCGACCAGTCGGCCAGACTGCCGATGCTCGGACACCTCAACTCGCTGAACGTCTCCGCGACCGCGGCGATCGTGATCTACGAGGCACTTCGTCAACGCCGGCTCGGCGGCATCACGAAACGCTTCGGCTGAATGACGCCACGGTCACCCACCGGATCGACCAGGAGCGGCTTACGCCAGAACCGCAATGCTGGCAAATCCTGAGCCGTTCTAGGCCTGACCTGGATCTCTGAGCTGACGTGCCGACCAACTGTGAGCTTCGGGTGACGAATCCGGACTTAACCCTTCCGAATCCAGCCGAGCAAGGAGGTCACCGAGAGGGCTTGCGGCTATGGCTTCCGTTGCCAACACGCGCCATGTCCGCCAGCCGTGGGGAAGGAGTGCCCGCAGCGGCCCAACGCCCCAGAGATAAGGCTCGACCAGGAGCTGGCCATGCAGAGTGATTTCGGTATCCACGGCCGCCTCTGGAAGGGGCGTCTCCGACATGATGACGGCTGTCACCCGGCCGTCCAGGGCGCACAGGTGCCCAGCCTGACGCAGTACGCCGGTGAGCTCTTGCGCTTCTGGATGGCGCACAGGATCCTCCGTGTCCGTCACGATGATGCCCAACCCGGTACTGATCAAGTGACCTGGTATGGGATTCTCGACAGCCCCGTCACCGATGATATAGCCAGGAACGCGCACGGAGACTATAGTCACCGCAGACACCTCAAGACAGACAACCGGTCGTCATCTGTGTGTTGCCTCCAAGGAGCTGAACATGATGCTTGGTCTTCGTTGACGCGTCGCCTTCCTGGGCACCTTGGTCGCTGGGCTCCTGATGATGGTAGCAAGCGCTACGGCCGTTGGCACACAGCCTTTTAACCACCAGCGACCCGAGCTGATCTTTCTGAGCAATGCTGACTATCAGTGGGGTCATCATGGCAACAACAGTCTCACCTTCGTTGACGATGCACACTATCGGCGGGCCCAACAGTCCACTTCGCCGGATAGCAACCCACCTGGTGGCGGTGACTGCCAGTACTGGGACATCCTAACGAGTACACATGACCATGGGGGCCGCTATGTCCCAACGCGTTGTGGCGACAACACTATCGCCTACGTCAAAGCCTGCACCCAGCATAACTTTTGCGATTACAAACTTTTTGACCTAACGATTGCGGGTGACAGCGACCTCATCGACATCTCCGGGACTCGGTACACCTACCAGGCGGATATCATCGGTGAGTATCAGGGCCATGAGTACGATGTGACTGTCCGCGTCGTCACCGATCGGAGCAGCAGAACGGCCAGGGGTGGAACTCCCGGCGGGCTGGTAGTTGGCACTATCACAGCCTATTGCGTTGGGTTCGTGCAATGCCCGCCCGGCGTCAACACGTTCTGAGCTCGTCGCACGGTCGAAGATACGACAGACTGACCGTTCGGCTTGCTCCATAGGGCTATTCGACGGTGTACGTTTACTGCCTCGAAGTGCAAGGCGCACCGAGTTGCTAGTGTCGCGCTATTGAAGTTGGTGACTGCGGGTTGCGTGCGGGATGATCTGGTCGGCGGTCTTGGTCCAGACGAAGGGTTCGCATCGCTCGTTCCAGCCGTCGATGAAGGTTTCGATGGTGGCGATGAGGTCCTTGACCGAGGTGAAGGTGCCGCGGCGGATGGCTTGGCAGGTGATGATCCCGAAGAAGATTTCGACCATGTTCAGCCATGACTCAGACGTCGGGGTGAAGTGCAGTGTGATCCGCTTATTCTTGGCCAGCCAGGCGCTCGCCTTGGGGAGCTTGTGGGTGGCGTAGTTGTCGACCACGAGGTGCAGCTGCTTGCGCGGGTATGCCTGCGCGACCTGTTTGAGGAACTTCAAGAACTCGTCGTGGCGGTGCCGCGGGTAGCAGGCATCGGTGACCTTGCCGGTGGCGACCTCCAACGCCGCAAACAGCGTGGTGGTGCCATCGCGGACATAGTCGTGGGTCTGTTTGGCCGAGATGCCGGGTCGGATCGGTAGGATCGGTGCGGTGCGGTCCAACGCCTGCACCTGGGACTTCTCATCCACGCAGAGCACGATCGCCTTCTCCGGCGGATCCAGGTAGAGCCCGACGACATCGCGGATCCTGGCTTCCAGCTCGGGGTCGGTGGAGAATTTGAACGTTTCGGACCGCCACGGCTGCAGGCCCCATTTCTTCCACGTGGTGGACACCGTGAAGTCGCTGACCCCCAGATTCTTGGCCAGCAGCCGGCTCGACCAGTGCGTCACCCCGAGCCGTTTTGGTGGCGGCTCCAAGGTGGCCAGTACGATCCCGACCGGGTCGATCCTCGGCGGCCGCCCCGATTTCGCCCGGTCGTCCAACCCGGCCAGACCCTCAGCCGCGTACCGCCGCTTCCAGCGGATCACCGCCGGCTTGCTGATCCCGACCCGATGCACGATCTCACCGGTGCCGACACCGTCGGCGGCCAGCAGCACGGTCCGGGCACGCTGGGCCAGACCGGCCCGCAGCGACGGCGAACGCAGCCAGCCCTCCAACTCCGCGCGATCGCGCGACCGAGCCTCCACGCCTACAGTCAACGCCATACAGGCTCTTCCTACTTGCGGTGGGGACGTGAGCGACACGCGCTGAGTGGCTGACCCGGAATGGGGTCGAGGCCTTCCAGGATCGGTAGCGACCAAGCTCCCAATCGGAAGGCCTCGACGATGTGCGAGCCTACGGCGTGCCGCTGCGCGGGCTCGTGTTCTGATCGCTGCTACTGCCGACGCTGCGACGTGCTGGTCGGCCTGGATCGTTTCCATGTGATCGAGGCTGTCCAGGAGGCTGCTCGGGTGCGGGTGGTGGTCGAGTCGGCCGCCGAGCAGACCGGCTGCCGGGTCTGCGGGTCATCGCTGACAGCCACGGCCGGCGAGACGTCGTGCTGGTCGATGTGCCCGGGTTCGGGCGCCCCACGCGGCTGGTGTGGCGCAAGCGGACCTGGCGATGCCGCGAGCCGGCCTGTCCGGCGCGGTCGTGGACTGAACGCGATGACGACCTTGCTCGACCGCGGGCGTTGTTGACCACCCGGGCGTGCTGGTGGGCCCTTAGGCAGTTGCGCTACGAGCACGCCTCCGTGGCCGGCCTGGCCCGCCAGCTCGGTACGACCTGGAACACGGTGTGGCGCTCGATCAGGCCGCTGCTGGAGGTGATGGCCAACGACGACTCCAGGTTCGACGGCGTCAGCGACCTCGGTGTCGATGAGCATGTATGGCACCACACCTCGACCAAGCCACCAGACCAGGGTGGCCGCGGCCCCAAAGAGCTGACCGGGATGGTGGATCTGACCCGTGACCAGGCAGGACGCGTCCGCGCCCGGCTGCTGGACCTGGTGCCTGGCCGGTCGGGGAAGGCGTACGCCGACTGGCTGATCGAGCGTGGTGAGGCATTCCGCAAACGCGTCAAGGTCGCCACCTTGGACCCGTTCCACGGGTACAAGAACGCCATCGATGACCAGCTCGAGGACGCCGTCGCGGTGCTCGACGCCTTTCATGTCGTGAAGTTTGGCAACGACGCGGTTGACCAGTGCCGGCGCCGGGTCCAGCAAGACACCCTGGGTCACCGCGGTCGCAAGGGCGACCCGCTCTACGGGATCCGCAACCTACTGCGCGCCGGCGCGGAGAAACTCACCGAACGCCAATGGACGCGCCTCGACGCTGCGGTTGCCGCCGACGAGGCGCATCTGCAGGTGTGGCTGGCCTGGTCATGCAGCCAACAGTTGCGCGCCGCCTACCAGCACCCCGACCCAGTCGAGGGCCGCAAGATCACCGTCACTGTCGTCGAGACCTTCCCGACCTGCCCGGTGCCCGAGATAGCGCGACTGGGACGGACCCTGAAGCAGTAGCGGCAAGCGTTCTTGGCCTACTTCGACACCAACCGCTCCAACAACGGCGGCACCGAAGCCATCAACGGGCTCATTGAGCTGCACCGCCGCATCGCACGCGGCTTTCACAACCGCGAGAACTACCGCCTACGCATGCTCCTCATCGGCGGCGGACTCACCAGCCCCCACCTGAAGTAGGAAGAGCCGCCATGCATCATGATTTCACGAAGTAACGCTACTTACCTAGCGCGACACTAGTGAGTCGTCAACCTTCCGTGACTTCCTGCACGGATGTCGACCTGACCGGCGGCGTCGCGATCATCGTGGGTGCCGAGCATGACGGCCTGAGCGGCGAATGGTTGCAGCGAGCTGACCAGTCGGCCAGACTGCCGATGCTCGGACACCTCAACTCGCTGAACGTCTACGCGGTCGCGGCGATCGTGATCCACGAGGCACTCCGCCAACGCCAGACTGACGGTCGCCGGGAAGAACCTGACGGGTCGGCGGGAAGAACCTGACGGGTCGGCGGTCAGGGACGCGGGCGCAGGAGGACGGCGACTCTGCCGTCGGTGCCCGATGCCCAGCAGCCGCCGTCAGACGCGCACTGGACGCCGTCGTACCTCGCAGTGTCAAAGCCGGTCCAGGTCTTGCCGCCGTTGGAGCTGACATCGCTGCCGGTGGGTCCGACGGCGATCACCGTGTGCGGAGCCCGGGGCACGTAGGACACGCCAGAGCGGTAGCCGCCCACTTGGCGCTGGCTGAGTGTCCAGGTGCGCCCGGCGTTGACCGTGTGGGCGGCAGCGCGAGCACCGTTGGTTTCATCGGTGTAGTCGCCGCCGACCACCACGCCGTGTCGTGGGTCACGGAAGTCGATCGAGTAAATCCCGGCCGACGCGCCGCCCCGAATCGGGGTGCGAGTGACCGTCCAGTGGCGGCCGCCATCGCTCGAGGCGAACACCCGGGGACGGGTTCCTCCGGTGGCGAACCAGAAGCGATGCACGGGGCCGGAGATAATACAGGTGCCGGATGCCGCGAACGCGAACTCGTTGGTCAACGCCGGCGGCATGCCCTTCGTCGACTGGACCCGCCAGGTTTTGCCGAAGTTCGTGCTCCGAGCCAACCGGAAGTATCCATTGACCGGATCGCTGAGCGCCAGGCCGGTGCCGTCCCTGGTGAAGGCCATGCAGTCGTAGAACGCCGCCGGGTCGACATTGCGGAACACCTCCTGCCAGGTGCTCCCGCCGTCGGTCGTGGAGAAGATCCGGGACTGCCTGCCCTTGCCGATCGAGAGCGTCACCGCGTCGTTAGCGCTGAACGCCTCGATGTCGCGCAAGGCACGTCCGGCGGCGGCCGGCGGGGAGACGTTCTCCCACGTGGCGCCGCGATTCGTCGTACGCAGCACCGTGCCCTGCTCGCCACTCACCCACGCGACGTCGCGGCTCACCGCCGCCAGCCCGCGGAACTCGTCGGTGCTGCCGGTGGCCGTGACCCGCCAGCTGTACGACGAGGCGTTGGCTCCCGTCGACACGGCCCGTTGGGCGACGGCAGGGGCAGCGACGGCGCTCGAGGCGAGGGCAGCGGCGGCCACGATCATGAGGGCGCGAGGTAAGGACATGACCGCGACATTAGTCACCAGGACCGGTGGCCCGCAATGGTGCCCTCCGAGGCGGCGGCCACGCGGCGTACGCGATGATGGATCGGTGACGATCGACGCCGTTCCCCGCCTGCGCGGCGGCCGCCGCAACGCCGAATCCGCCGCATTGGTGCTGCACGGTGGCAGCGAGAACGGGCTCTCGGTCACCAGCCCCACCCAGCTGTCTTATCTGCGGATGGTCGACTTGTACGCCGGCCTGCGTCACCGGTCGCGACACTGCGCCGTCTACCTGCTGCGTTATCGCGTTCGAGGCTGGAATCCCAGCCGCCACGAGCCGGACCCAGTGATAGATGCACGGTGGGCACTGGACCGGATCGCCGATCGACACAACGGCGCGCCAGTCGTCTTGCTCGGGCACTCGATGGGCGGCCGGACCGCCTTCGCCGTGGCCGACCACCCGCAGGTGCAGGGTGTTGTCGGTCTGGCGCCGTGGCTTCCCGACAACGAGCCGGCGCCTGCGGTGGGTGCCGGTCAGCAGTTCGTGATCGCCCACGGCACCGGAGACGCAATGACGTCGGCACCGTTGAGCGAGCGATATGCTCGACGGCTACGCGCGGCAGGCGGTGCAGTCGCACGATTCGAGCTGTCCGGTGGCCACCACGCGATGCTGGAGCGGCCGGTGCTGTGGCACCGCTTCGCCGTGGCGACCACCTTGGGCCTGGCCGGTGATCAGCCAATGCCGGTCGGCGTAGCCAAGGGATTGGCGAGTGAGGATCCGGCTACTTTGCGGCTCTCCCTTGACCAGTTCGACGTCGACCTCGTCTCGACAGGCCGCATTGACGGTGGTTGAGGACGCCGCCTCGCGGCCGTCTCGAAACACCTGGTTCCCGCTGTTCGTGGTGGGGCAGGCTGGGAGACAGGCAAGGTGGTAGGGAGCTTGGGAAGCAGGTGAGATAGACGGGGCGGTGTGGCGCCGTCATACCGCGGGGAGCAGGAAATGCAGGACCAGCCACACCAGCGGAACGGTGGCGAGTAGCGAGTCGAGACGGTCCAGGATCCCGCCATGGCCGGGCAAGACGTGGCCCATGTCTTTGATGCCGAGGTCGCGCTTGATGAGCGACTCGGCCAGGTCTCCAAGGGTGGCAGCTAGCGCCGCGATCGCTCCAAGCGCGACTCCCAACCACCACTCTGCATGGAGGAGAAAAACGAGGCAGACAACGCCAACGCCAACGCAGGCAACCGCCGAGCCGGCGAATCCCTCCCACGTCTTCTTGGGGCTGATGCCGGGCGCCATCGGATGTCTGCCGAACGCTACTCCGACTGCGTAGCCCCCGATATCTGACGCGATCGTGACCGCGATGAATGTCAGCACCCGGCGGACGCCATCGTGCGGTGTCAGCAGCAGCGCGACGAAGGCAGCCAGGAACGGCAGGTAGATGAGGCAGAATACGCTCGCGGTGACATCGCGCACGAACCCTGTCGAGCCACGTGGCATCCGCCACACGATGCAGGCCAACACCGTGCCGGCGAGGAGCATGACCAGCGCGTCCGAACCGCCGTAGTAGGCGCCGGCGATCATCGCCACCGCTCCAACGGCCAGCGGAAACATCGGTAGCCAGGCGCCATGGTCGGTTAGTGCCGTGGCAATCTCCCACAACGCAACGACGATCGCGACGCTGACGACGACGAGGAACAATGCCTTGTAGAACGCCAGCGAGACGACAATGACCGCGATTAGACCCACCGACACCGCTATCGCGGCAGGGAGATCACGGCCAGCCCGGCTCGCCTTCTCGATCGGGTCATCGAAGTCAGGAATCACCCGATCAGACCTCGAGAAGCTCTGATTCCTTGTGCTTGAGCAACTCGTCCACCTGGTCAACATGCTTCTTCGTCACGCCGTCGAGCCGCTTCTCCGCGGTGGCCACGTCGTCCTTACTGAAATCCCCGTCCTTTTGGCCCCGATCGAGTTGCTGTTTGGCGTGTCGCCTGATGTTACGGATGGACACCCGGCCATCCTCCGCCTTCGTCCTGGCCAGCTTGATGTAGTCCTTGCGGCGCTCCTCGGTGAGCTCGGGCATCGTCACTCGCAACAGGTCGCCGTTGTTTGTCGGGTTGACGCCGAGATCGGAGTCGCGGATCGCCTTCTCGATCGCACCGAGGGCTTGACGATCGTAGGCGTTGATGTTCACGACCCGCGGCTCGGGATTGGTGAACGAGGCAAGCTGCTGAATGGGGGTGGGCGTGCCGTAATAGTCGGCGGTCAGTTTGGAGAACATCGCCGGATGGGCGCGCCCGGTGCGAATCGAGGCGAAGTCGTCCTTGGCGACCTCTACAGCCTTGGTCATCTTCTGGTCGGCATCGCGCAGGGTTTCCTCGATCACGCCGGACTCCTCATCTTGCGTTGTACGCCGCACCCCGGTGCCGCGTCGTCGTACGAATCACTCGCGGTCGCGACATCAGTCGGCGCCCACGTGTGTACCGATCTTCTCACCTCTGACCACCCGCGCAATCGCGTCGTCATCGGCCATGCCGAAGACGATCAGCGGCAGCTTGTTCTCCATGCACAAGGCGAACGCTGTCGCGTCAGCAACCTGAAGCCCACGGCGCAGCGCTTCCGCATAGGTCAACGTGTCCAGCTTGGTTGCGGTCGGATCCTTGTGGGGATCAGCCGTGTAGACGCCATCGACGCCGTTCTTGCCCATCAAGACCACGTCGCACTTGGTTTCCAGGGCGCGTTGAGCGGCCACCGTGTCGGTGGAGAAGAATGGCATCCCGGCGCCGGCGCCGAAGATCACGACTCGGCCCTTTTCGAGGTGGCGGATGGCGCGTCGCGGAATGTAGGGCTCCGCCACCTGGCCCATGGTGATCGCGGTCTGGACGCGGGTCTCGATGCCCTGTTTCTCCAAGAAGTCCTGCAGGGCAAGACAATTCATCACAATGCCGAGCATGCCCATGTAGTCGGCGCGAGCCCGGTCCATTCCCCGCTGTTGCAGCTGCTCACCGCGGAAGAAGTTCCCTCCGCCAAGCACGATCGCGACCTGCACACCGGAACGCACCACCCCGGCGATCTCGCCTGCGATGTCATGGACGATGTCGGGGTCCACACCGACTTGGCCGCCACCCAGCACCTCACCGGAAAGCTTCAACAAGACCCGCCGGTACGTCGGGAACGCCGGCTCGCTGATTTCCTGCTGCAGTTCCACGGCCGGCCTCCTCGGCGAATGAATTCAGGTCATGTCTGTAGATGATGGCAGTCGGGCTCGTCTCGACCTCTGCCGTTGCGATCGCACTCGTGCATCGACGCCAGGGTTACGCACCAACCTCGAAGCGGGAAAAGCGGTTGACCGTGACACCTGCCTCATCCAGAACAGCCTTGACCGTCCGCTTGCCGTCTTGCACCGACGGCTGCTCCAACAGCACGACATCTTTGTAGAAGCCGTTGAGGCGACCTTCCACGATTCTGGTCAGCGCCTGCTCCGGCTTGCCCTCCTCGCGAGCAGTCGCCTCGGCGATGGCTCGCTCCTTGACGACCAGGTCGGCCGGCACCTCGTCGCGCGAGACGAAAGTTGGACGCATCGCCGCCACCTGCATGGCCACCGCGCGAGCGGCTTCCTCGTCGTCGCCTTCGAATCCGACGAGTACGCCGACCGCTGGCGGCAGGTCGCTGGCCCGACGATGCAGGTAGGTGGTGGTCTTCCCGTCGACAAAGGCGGCCCGGCCGAGTTCGAGCTTCTCACCAATCACTGCCGCGAGCGCCTCGATGGCCTCCGCAACGCTGCTGCCTCGGGCCAGTGGTGCCGCATTCAGCGTGTCGACTTCATCCGCCCTCGCTTGCTCCGCAGCGTTCACGATCTCGTCCGCCAGCTCGATGAACGAGTCGGACTTCGCGACGAAGTCGGTCTCGCAGTTGAGTTGCACCAACGCACCCCCGGACCCGGCCACCAGGCCCGCCGACGCCGTACGCTCAGCACCACGTTTGGCGGCCTTGGCGGCACCTTTCACCCGCAAGATCTCGATCCCCTTGTCGAAGTCGCCGCCGGCTTCTTCGAGTGCCTTCTTGCAGTCCAGCATCCCGGCGCCGGTGGCGTCACGCAGTCTCTTGACATCTGCGGCAGCAATAGCCATGTCCGTTGTCTTTCCATTCTCTTGTGAGGAGTTGTCAAATCCGGCCGGCCTCGGCAACCTTGTCGCCGCCCAGGCCGCTAGGTCGATCTCAGCTTTCCGCCAGGGTCTCGCCGTCAGCAGCATCAGGCCCTGCCGGGTTGTCAGCGGCCAGCGCCTCAGTCGCCGTCTCCACGGCCTCATCGGTAGCAGCTGGACGGTCGCCGACTTCAACTGGATCGGCACCACCCGGTTGCGTCTCCATGTCGGCGCCGTCGCTGGTGGCCGCCGCGTCGAGCTGGTTGTCGTCGGCGACCGTCGTGGTAGGGACGACGCCTGGGATGGAGTCCGCAGCCTGGGCCGCATCCGTGCCCAACACCTCGAGCTCCCACTCGGCCATCGGCTCCTCAGCGCCGAGCTCTTCGCCCGGGGCTTCGTTGCCGCTCTTAGCGCCGGCCCGGGCCATCAGGCCGTCGGCCACCGCATCGGCGACGACGCGGGTCAGCAGGGTGACCGAACGGATCGCGTCGTCGTTGCCGGGGATAGGAAAGTCGACGACGTCGGGATCACAGTTGCTGTCCAGGATCGCCACGATCGGAATGCCCAGTTTGCGGGCCTCGTCGACCGCAAGATGCTCCTTGTTGGTGTCCACGATCCAAACGGCCGCCGGCACCCGCCCCATGTCCCGGATACCGCCAAGGGTGCGATCGAGCTTCTCCTTCTCCCGTCGCATCTGCAGCAGCTCCTTTTTGGTGCGGCTGGAGCCCGCGACGTCGTCGAAGTCGATCTCCTCGAGCTCCTTGAGCCGCTGGATGCGCTGATGCACGGTTTGGAAGTTCGTCAGCATCCCGCCGAGCCAACGCTGGTTGACGAAGGGCATGCCGACTCGCTTAGCCTGCTCGGAGATTGCCTCCTGGGCCTGCTTTTTCGTGCCAACGAACAATACGGCTCCGCCTGAGGCGACCGCATTCTTGACGAACGCGTAGCCGCGGTCGATGTAGGACAGCGACTGCTGCAAGTCGATGATGTAGATGCCGTTGCGCTCGGTCATGATGAATCGCTTCATCTTGGGGTTCCAGCGACGGGTTTGGTGCCCGAAGTGGACGCCGCTTTCGAGCAGCTGTCGCATGGTCACGACGGCCATGTGTGTTACCTCCCTTGGCACCCGTGTCATGGGCGCCGTCTGCGCGGCGCCGTGGCACCGCGGTTTGCGGTTAGCTGTCTCTGATTCGAGACCCTGACGCCCAACCCGTGCGCCGCTCGGCCAGCAGACCCGACGCAAACCGGGCCAGCTGAGCGAGACCGAGGCACACGCCCGCGGAGAACCGCGATCTGGACGTGCGAAGTCGATTCACTTCGAGGTGAATCGCTGGCTCAAGTGTAGGCCACGGTGCCTGCGGTGACGAACTCAACAATCGAGAGCCTCCCTCCACAGGGATCGTCTGGAGTGCAGGCCGTCCACAGCGGGATCGGCAACCGTGCTTTTGGTCGGTTCGCCGCCACAAGCTTGAGTCATGAGCAGAAGCAGATTGTTCCAGGCCACTCTTACTTTCGCGTTGATATCGCTCGCGCTGTTGTGGGTCGTGCCAGCGGCCGGTGCCCTGCGCTGCCAACCAGGAGCCGGGCAGGAGTGGGTATGGCCCCTTGAGCCGCGCCCGCAAGTGGTCGCCGCCTTTCAGCCGCCGGACAAGCCGTGGGGGTCTGGTCATCGTGGCATCGACCTGCTGGGAACGCCGGGTCAGCATGTGCTGGCAATCGGTGCGGGCAAGGTGACGTATGCCGGCGTGTTGGCCGGTCGAGGCGTGGTCGTCGTCGACCACGGCGACCTGCGCTCGACGTACGAGCCGGTGGACGCGACCCTGCCGGTGGGTCGCCGGGTGGCGGCAGGAGACGTGATCGGTGCCTTGCGGTCGGTCCGCTCCCATTGCGCTCCGCGGATCTGCCTGCACCTAGGGGTGAAGCGCGGTGCCACCTATCTCGACCCGCTCAGTCTGCTGGGCCCGCGCGACGTCAGGTTGAAGCCGGTGGGAGAGGGCGCAGTCTCAGGCGTTGGCTCACCGTCGGCGTTGGCAGGCCCGGATGCCCGCGGCATGCCGGTCGACGCGGCGGCTGGGCGGGGCTCGACGCGGTCGGGATCTGCGGCTCTTGATGCCTCGTCGACCATAACCTGGCGCGTCGGCCTGGGCGGTGCAGCGGCCCTCCTTGCCGGGGTGATCGGAGGACTCACCATCAGACCCGATCTGAGCAAGTGGAGGGATCGCGCGCGCTCTTAGGCCCGCGGATGAGCCTGCCGGTACGCCGCCTTGAGGCGGTCAGTGGTCACATGGGTGTAGATCTGGGTGGTGGCAAGTGATGCGTGCCCCAGGATTTCCTGTACCGACCGGAGATCAGCACCGCCTTCGAGAAGATGCGTCGCCGCGGTATGTCGTAGGCCGTGGGGGCCCACATCAGGTGCGTTTGGCACCTCGGCGAGACGTGCATGCACCATGGTGCGCACCGCTCGTTGGTCAATTCGGCCACCGCGAGCTCCCAAGAACAGGGCCGGGCCACTGCCAGGCCGGGCCAGTTCGCCGCGACCAAGGTCCAGCCACCGTTGCAGGGCTTTGCCGGCGGGAGCGCCATACGGCACGGTGCGCTCCTTGCGACCCTTGCCGAACACGCGGACCACCCGGTGTTCGCCGTCCAGGTCATCGATGTCGAGGCCGGTCAACTCCCCTACCCGGATTCCGGTGGCGTACAGCAGCTCCGCAATGGCCACGTCACGCAAGCCCAGCGCACCGTGGTCGGTTGCGTGGTCGGCGGCACGGTCCAGCATCCGCCTCGCCTCGCCGGTGTCCAGCACCGGCGGCAACCCGCGATGCGGCCTGGGACTTGCCAGCAGCGCACCTGGATCGGTGGGGATGCGCCCGGTTTGGTGAGCCCAGGCGGCAAAGACGCGCGCCGCTGTGGCGCGGCGCGACAACGTCGTCCTCGACAAGCCCAGCGTCTGTTGGTTGGCAAGCCAGCTACGCAACGACCCCAGATCGATGTCTGTCAAATTGTCACAGCGCAGCCGGCCGAGATGGGCGAAGAGGCTACGGATGTCACCGAGATAGGCCCGCACACTATGAGAGGTCAGATCCCGCTCAGAGATCAAATGACGCTCGTAGTCTTCAAGGACGTCGACGAACTCGGTCGCGATCTCGCGCTCACCACCCGTCACCCGCTCAGTGTCTCACCTACCGCGCAGGTTTAGAGCCGGTGCCAGTAGGGGTTGCCGGACTCGCAGGCTCTAGTCCGCCGAGCCGCCATCTGCCGCGTTCACCGGTGACGAGTCCAAGATCGCCCAGGCGACGCAATCTCACGGTGACGTCGTCTACTTGCAACCCGGCCGCCTTGGCAATGGACGCAGCAGACGCCGGCGAACACTTCGGTACGGCGTCCAGCAGCTGGCGGGAACGTGGATCGAGGCCGTCGCGTGGCAGCACAGCGCCGGTCTTGGCCGGCGCCAGTCCGACACCGACCGGTGAGATGTGTTCGATGATTTCGTCCGCATCTGTCACCAACAGCGAGCCAGGCTGACGCAGCAGTTCGTGCACTCCGGCGGAGGCCATCGAGGTCACCGGGCCGGGCACGCCCATCACAGCTCGGCCGAGGTCGCACGCCCAGCGAGCGGTATTGAGTGAGCCACTGCGCAGGGCAGCTTCGACGACAACCGTGCCCTGGCTCAACGCGGCGATCAACCGGTTGCGAACCAAGAACCGCGACCGGCTTGGCACGCAACCCGGCGCCGCCTCGCTGACGACCAGCCCCTCGACGGCGATCCGCTGCAACAGATTGTGATTCGCCGCCGGATAGCTCCGATCGATTCCGCAGGCCAAGACCGCGATGGTCCGATCGGTTGAGGTCAGCGCGCCCCAGTGCGCCGCGGCATCGATGCCGTGCGCTGCTCCGGATATCACCGCATGAGACTGGCGGCCACACCGGGCGGCCAGATCACCGGCGACATGCTCGCCGTACGCCGTCGCATCGCGGGCTCCGACCAGCGACACCGAACGTGCGGCGGCTTCCCTCAGGTTCACCTCACCACGCACCCACAGCCCGAACGGGTCACCGCCGCGGCGATCCCCGGTCTCGTCCTCCAACGCCTGAAGATCAGCGAGTTGGGCCGGCCACTCCGCGTCACCCGGGCAGATGAATCGGGCACCCACCCGCTCGGCGACCTTCAAGAACTGGTCAGGCTCGGCCTGATCGATCCGCTCGGCCCAGTCTCGCGCCTTGGACGCAGGGAGTCCTCCAGCGCCCAACCGCTCGAGCAGAACGACGGCGGAGTGCTCCCGAACTAGCCGGCAGGCGTCGACATCCCCCGGCTCGGCAACCCGGCTCATGGCGATGCGCGCACGCCGCTCGTGCTCGTCGAGCGGCTCGGTCATGCCACGCTCCTGATGCCGGAGGAATGACCGAGGATGCCGTCGGTGCGCAGATGCAACGCCTCATGTACGTCGTTCAGCAGCGGGCAGGTGCGCCCCGCCAGGTCCGCCACGGTCCAGGCCAACCGCGCCACCCGGTCGGCGCCACGCTGGGTCAAGAGACCGTCGGCGACGGCGTCCTCGATAGGCAACGCAGCCTCGGCCGACAACGGGCCGCGCCGTCGAAACTCGTAACCGGGAACGCCGGCGTTGGTGAGCCACGGCATGTCGGCGAACCGAAACCGTTGGCGCTCACGCGCGTCCAGGACCCGACCGGCGACCGCCGCGGTCGAGCCGGTGCTGCCCACCTCGCGGCGCATGTCGACGCGAGAGACAGGCAACACCGTGTGCAAGACGTCGATGCGGTCGCGGACCGGTCCGCTGATCCGCTCGTGGTAGCGCCTGCGCTTGATCGGTGGACAATCGCAGCGTCTGCCCGTGCGGAATCCAAAGCCGCATGGACAGGGGTTCGCGGCGAAGATGAGCTGGAAGTTGGCCGGGAACTTGGCGCTGCCGTCGGCGCGGCGGATCGAGATCTCCCCGCTTTCCAAAGGTTGCCGAAGTGCGTCGTGGACGGTCGGCTTGAACTCCGGCGCCTCGTCCATGAACAGCACGCCATGGTGAGCCAGGCTGATCGCGCCCGGTTTGATGAGCCGGCTGCCGCCGCCGATGACCGACGGCACGGTATCGGTGTGGTTGGGCGCCAAGAACGGCGGCCGAATCACCCGTGGCTCCTCACGAGAAAGCAAGCCCGCCACCGAATGGATCTTGCTCACCTCGATCGACGGGGCCAGCCCCAGGTCGGGCAGCAGCATCGGGAATCGCTCGGCCAACATCGTCTTGCCTGCCCCCGGCGGCCCCTCCAAGAACAGGTGATGACCACCGGCGGCTGCGACCTCGACACACCATCTGGCCTGAGTCTGGCCACGCACGTCCGCGAGGTCGGTAGCCTCAGGAAACGTCGGCTGACGAGTCGGCAGCTGCAACTCACCATGCAGCGGCGGCAGCTCCAGGTCGTCCGGCAGGTCTTCGCCCAGCAGGACTGCGACGCATTCGCGTAGGGATTGCACTCCGAGCACCTCAACGCCGTCGACGAGCTGAGCTTCGGCAACGTTGGCCTCAGGCACGATGACGCGAGCTACCCCTGACTCGGCCGCCGCCAGCACAGCGGGGAGCACACCGGGCACTGTCCGCACCCGACCGTCCAGCCCCAGCTCCCCGAAGACGACCGCCGGGGCGAAGCCCTCCAACGTCAAGACCCCTTGCGCCATCAGCAGCGCCAGCGCGATGGCGAGGTCGTAGTGCGATCCCATCTTGCGCACATCGGCCGGATACATCGCCACGGTGATCTTCCGGTCCGGCCAATGTTGGTGACTGTTGATCAGCGCGGCTCGGCAGCGGTCTCGCGCCTCGGCCACACAGGCATCGGGGAGACCGCTGAGCGCCCAACCGGGGACACCGTCGCTGATGTCGGCCTCTACGGTGACGATGCGACCGACGACACCGTCCAGGGCCACCGAATACGTCCTCCCGGTCGCCATGTCACACCACTCCGATGAGATGCTCGACGGCCGGTCGGCCACGCGGTGGTGCCATGATCGCCACCACGTCCACGCGCAGACCGGCGTAACGCAGCTGATGCTCGCTAGCCCACCGCCAGCCAAGGCGGCTCAGCCGGGCGGCCTTTTGCGACGTGATCGCCTCCAGCGGTGTGCCGAACCTATCGCTGCGCCTGGTCTTCACCTCGCAGATGACAAGCGTCGACCCATCTTCGGCCACGATGTCGATTTCGCCGCGATTGCAGCGCCAGTTGCGGTCGAGCACCGTGAGCCCGGCCGCCTGCAGATGTCGGCTGGCTAGGCGCTCTCCATAGTCACCCAAGGCCTTGCGTTGCGCGTGTGTTGACGTCACGGATCCACCTCCAGATCCCAGCGTCGCTGCTCCCGGCGTCAGTCACCAGAGCTGCTGCCAGCCGGTGGACACCGCTGACGCCGACACCGATTTGTGTACGACCAGCCGGCGCCGCGAAACCCGAGGCCTTCCGCTCGGCTAAGAGCCCGCGCTGCCCTATGGCTTGGGTGGATCCAGATCGCTCTTGGAGAGCTCTTCGATGTTGACGTCCTTGAATGTGACCACTTTGACGTTCTTGGCAAACCGTGCCGGCCGGTACATGTCCCACACCCATGCGTCGGACATGGTGACCTCGAAGTAGGCGTCTTTGGACTCGGTCCGCACCTTGAGGTCAACGGCGTTGCACAGGTAGAAGCGCCGATCCGTCTCGACAACGTACTTGAAGATGCCGACCACGTCGCGGTACTCGCGATAGAGATGAAGTTCCATCTCCGTCTCGTACTTCTCCAGGTCCTCAGCACTCATCTTGGCTTCTCCGCACACGTTGGGGGTCACGGTCACTGTCGCGAATGCTCACCAGCCAGGGGGCGCCCGCGGAGCGCCGCACGTTGATGAATCGACGCCGGTGTTCGGGGCACGGCCCGTGGGCTCGGAGCGCATCTTGATGCTCCTTCGTCACATAGCCCTTGTGCACGGCGAAGTCGTACGCCGGGAACCGTTCGTGCATCTTGACCATGATGTGGTCACGCGTCACCTTTGCGACCACCGACGCGGCCGCAATGCAAGCCGCCACCCGATCGCCCTTCCACACCGCCAGGCCAGGAACGCCGAGCCCGTCTACTGGGAAGCCGTCGGTCAGCACATAGGTAGGCCGCAGATCGAGCCGCGCGAGGGCTCGACGCAAGGCCTCGACATTGGCCACGTGCATTCCCAGCTGGTCGCATTCGCTGGACTCGACCACCACGACCGACCATGTCAAGGCTCGTCTCACAATCTGTTGATAGCACCGCTCGCGGGCATTCGCGGTGAGCAACTTGGAGTCGTTCAACTCTGGGACGATGCCGGCCGCACCGGATGGGAGGATCACCGCGGCAGCGACCAACGGCCCGGCACACGCTCCTCTGCCGGCTTCGTCGACCCCGGCTACTGGGGCGAGCCCGGCGCGTCGAAGCGCCCGCTCGTAGCCATATAGCCCGGCATCCCGCCGGACGGTGCTGCCCCGCGGAAGTGGAGTCATGGTGTGGGTTCGACACTAGTGTCGCGTTCCTGGTCGATCCGCATGAATGATGCCCGTGGCCGGCGGCGTTGTGCCCGTCGGCACATCGGCGTACGCGGCGGGAATACGCATGAGATGGGCATGTCCGAGCGGCCAGATTACCGCGAAGGCTCTGCCGGTCACGAGGCTCTCTGGCACGAACGCGCCTTCGCCGTTGCCTTCCTGGAGGTGTCGTGAGGAGTCATACGACACGTAGCGATGATCGCCCAACACGAAAATGTGACCCTGGGGAACTACCACGTCAAATGACACGTTATCGGCCGGTTGATCCCGCTGGAATAGGAAACTCGACTCGTTGACCGGGTTGCCGTTGATGACCAGCCGGCCTGCCACGTTGCAGCATCGCACGTGGTCTCCGGGCAATCCGATCACCCGCTTGACCAGGTGACCATGGCCCGACGCCGGAAGGATCCCCACCCACTCCAGCGCCGACTGCAGCGGGCCTGGGGGCTGCGCCTGTTCACTCGGTGGAATCCAGCCACCGGGATCTTGGAACACCACAACCTCGCCGCGCTCGATGTCGCCGATCCGGCTCACCACGATCCGATCGTCCAACCGGATTTCCGGCAGCATCGAACCACTCGGCACGAAGAAGGCCTGGACAACGAACGCCCGCAGCAGCGCTGACGCGACCAACGCAATGACGACGATGACGACCAGCTCACGGGTCGCGCGAAATGCTCGACGTGCGGTAGACGGCGGCTGCCCCGGTCCAGCGCCACCCGATGGATCGGTGGCGTCGGGGTCGTCCCGGTGCGATGGACCGGCAGGGCCGGTTGGCTCCTCCGTGGCGGCCACTGTTCTCTCATGGTGGCCGGTCGGCTGGTCGATCATCAGGTCCGCTCGGTTCGCGACCAGCGCCGATACAGCGGCGGCGCCACCAGCACCGCCAATCCGATGGGGGTCGTCGTCCTGGCCAGCACGGCCGCGCTGTTGAGCGCCGGATTGTCGAACGTCGCCGGTCGCTGCACAATGCCCCAGCGATCCGGAGGCCAGACCACCACGAACACCTTGCCGACGACATCGTTGACGGGGATGAAGCCACCGCCGGGATCACCCAGGTGTGCCCGCGAGTCAGCCGAAAACGCTCGGTTGTCGCCCATCACCCAAAGGTGATCCTTGGGGACGACCACTGAGAAGGGATCAGTGCAGGCCTGCTGCTCGAGCGTCACGTAGCTGGATTCGCGCAGCGGCGTGCCGTTGACGCGGACCACCCCGTGCACGCAGGCCACCTTGTCTCCGCCTACGCCGATAACGCGTTTCACCAGGTGCCCACCCGAGGGGTATAGACCGATCACGGCCAGCGCCTTCACGAACGGGTTCGTGGGTTGACTGCCGCCTTCTGCACCCAGCCAATTGCCGGGATCGTCGAACACGACGACGTCGCCGCGCTGGATGTCTCCGAACCAGTACGACACCTTCTCCACCAAGATGCGGTCGTTGATCTTCAGCGTGTTCTCCATCGAGCCGGAGGGAATGTAGAACGCCTGGACGAAGAACGTCTTGATGATGAGCGCCAACACGATCGCGGTAAGCAGGAGAAGCAGAGTCTCTTTCCACAGGGGCTGCTGCGCTTTGACCTGGCGACCACGACTCTCGATTCTGGTCACCAGCGGAAGCTCGGCGTACCGCGAGCTGTCGACGACGTGCGCGGATGCTGGGCGCTCGAAGACTGCCCAAAATCAGCGTTCACCGGGTGAGCCTAACGCGCCCGGCTCAGCGAGCAGTGGGAGCCTCGCGCTTTTCCTTGATCTTCGCTGCCTTCCCGCGCAGGTTGCGCAGGTAGTACAGCTTGGCGCGCCGGACGTCACCTCGCGTGGCGACCTCGATCTTGTCGATGATCGGGGTATGAAGCGGAAACGTCCGCTCGACCCCCACCCCGAAGCTGACCTTGCGAACGGTGAACGTGCGTCCGACTCCGGATCCCTGGATCCGGATGCAGACTCCTTGAAAGAGCTGGATACGAGACCGGTTGCCTTCGACGACCTTCACATGCACCTTGAGCGTGTCACCGGCCCGAAAGTCTGGAATATCGCCTCGCGTCACGCCAGCCGCGAGTCCGTCAATGGTGTTGGTCATGTCGATCGCTCTCTGCGTGGTGCCACAGGTCACCGACGCGGTGTGAGGTGTTGCCGGCAATGTCGATGAGTGTCAATACTCGGCTCCCCTGCGGCAGAACCAACGCTGCGCCTTTGTCTGTGCTGACTGTCCTGGCTGCCGCCCATGAGTCCATGGCTGGCAGTGACCTTGGGCGCTCGCGCGTGACACCGACGATCAAGTTTGCCACAGCACAATCGGTGGAAGAAATCGCGTACCTCGGCTGACGCTGTGAAGCCGCCGTCCCGACCCGCCGCAGTCACGATGGTTGAGGAGGCCGCTCCTGGACCAACGTGGGACTCGCTCCTGGACCACCGTGGGCTGTGGTGTCTGACGAAGGGCCGAGCTACCCGGTCTCCGAACCCTGGCCGTCACTGGTCCCGGCGAGCAGATCTGGGCGTCTGCTCGCCGTACGACGCAACATCTCGTCACGACGCCACCGCCCGATTTCCGCATGGTGACCCGAGACTAGGACGCTCGGCACCTCGCGGCCGCGCCACACCGCAGGCTTGGTATAGACGGGATACTCCAATAGGCCGCCCGCACCGGTGCCGTGGGACTCCTCGTCCAACGAAGCTGAGTTGCCGACAAAGCCAGGGACGAGTCGAACGACCGCCTCGATGATGACCATCGCGGCTACGTCACCGCCGTTGACAACGTAGTCCCCGATGCTGATTTCCCGGACGTCCAATCGCTCGGCGTAGTGGTCGACGACGCGTTGATCGATCCCTTCGTAACGCCCGCTCGCAAACACCAGCCACGGCTCGGCCGCGAGACGCTCAGCGGTGGCCTGGGTGAAGCGATACCCGGCCGGGGTGGGCACAATCAAGCATGGCCCCCGCTCCGGCTCCCCCGCTCGAGCGCCGGCAACGGCAGAGCCAGGGGTCCCGGTCTCGGCGATGTCTGACTCGGTTCCGGCGATGATGGCGTCAAGCGCCGCCCCCCAGGGCTCTGGTTTCATCACCATGCCAGCGCCACCGCCGTACGGTGTGTCGTCGACGCTGTGGTGCCGGTCGGATGTCCAGGCGCGGAGATCATGCACGCGGACCTCAACGAGGCCGGTCGCGCGAGCCTTGCCGAGCAGCGACAGCCTCAGTGGCGCGAGGTAGTCGGGAAAGATCGTGACCACGTCGATGCGCACTACCAGCCCGCTTTACGTCGGCCGAGCGGGGATTCGGTAGAGGTCGGCTCCGCACACTCGGGCCGTCCTGGGAGCGGCCTCTCAGCGGAGCTGGCCGGTGGCTGTTCGCTCAACAGACCGGGCTGATCGACGACCAGCACCCGCGCACCGGGAAGGTCGACTGTCGGGACAAGCTCGGTGACGAAGGGAATCAATATTTCGTGTCCCTCATGGTCGACGACCAACACGTCCTGCGACGGCAGGTGAAGCATGTCCGTGACCGGCCCGATCAGCTCGCCGGATACGGTTTCGGCGCTAAGCCCGACGAGCTGATGATCATAGAACTCGGCGGGGTCGTCGGGGTGCTCGTCCTGGGGTACGTCGATGCGCAGCTCGACTCCCCCTAACATCTGCGCCGCCGCGCGATCGGTCACGCCAGCGAAGCTGGCAAGCAATCGCGTTCCGTGCCAATGCGTCGCCGCTATGGTGAGGTGGCCACGTCGGGTGGCAAAGCCTGTGCCGGGCGCGAATCGACGGTCAGGCTCGTCGGTGTGTACGTCGATGACCACGTCGCCACGAATGCCGTGTGCTCGGCCTACCCTCCCGACGAGGATCTCCACGGCTGCCTCTCCTCTCTCATCGCACCGGCAGCCCCCCCCAGGGCCCACAAATGTGTGGGCCAGCGACCCTCATGATCGCGCCGGCCTACCCCAGAAGTCGCAGCGCTTTCAGCGATCGTCGTCGGGGCGTCAACGGCGGTCGACATCAATAAAGTCGACCCGCACGTTCGCCTTGCCACCGAGGGCCTGCACGACGGTACGCAACGCTGTGGCCGTGCGACCGGAGCGCCCGATCACGCGGCCAAGGTCGTCTGGATGGACCCTGACCTCCAGTGTTTCCCCACGGTTGTCGAAGCGGGGGTTACGGCTGCGTTGGCGCCGCTCCCGAACCGTGACGTCGTCGGGATGGTCAACGATGCCACGGACCAGGTGATCGAGCGCGTCGGTGAGCATGCTCAGGCCTGCATCGACTCGGTAGCGCTACCGGTCTCGACGGGCTCAGCGTCGTCGCCGACGGCAGGCGTGGTCGGGGACGCTTCGTGACTGTCAGTGTCTTGCCCGACCCCAGCATTCTCCAGCGGGGCCGGTGGCGCTGCCTCAGCCGCGCCAGCCTCACTCGAAACCGCCGAATCCCGCGACTCCACCGACTCCGCCGGGGCCTCGGCCGCCGCCTTCCTAGTCGTCCGGCGCGGCGTCACGGCCTCGGTCTTCGGCTCGGCTTGGGAGTCCTTGAGTGCCTCGTTGAAGAGGTCACTCTTGTCGCGCTTTGCCTCGGCCACCTTCATCGGCTCGGGAGGGGCTTCACCCTTGAATTTCTGCCAATCGCCGGTGACCTTGAGAATCGCGGCAACCGGCTCGCTGGGCTGCGCGCCGACTCCGAGCCAGTACTGCGCACGCTGCGAGTCGACGTAAATGAAGCTCGGGTCCTCCTTCGGGTGATACTTTCCGATCTCCTCGATCACGCGGCCATCGCGCTTGGTGCGCGAGTCGGCGACGACGATGCGGTAAAACGGTGCACGGATCTTTCCCATGCGCTTGAGTCTGATTTTGACTGCCACGGGTGTGGTGTCTCCTTGAATGTCCGATGCGGGTGCGTCCGGCGTACCAAGGTGGGGCTAGGTGGCCGAACACGGCGGATTCGGGCAGCGGCGGGTGAGAGGGCCCGACGTGGCTCGAAGTCGGCACTCATTCTGCCAGAAGTCACCGCACTTTCCCCAACCGCGTTTGAGGGCGCATCGGCTGGGCACGTTTGCAGGTGAGCGCATCCGCGCCCGCCCTGCGCCTTTGGCGCAGGCATGCGTCGCCTCGACGCGGCGCCCTTCGAGGAGGCTGTGATGACAGACAATAAGGCCGTTGCTTACATCGGCAAAGGCAGAGTCGAGGTCGAGACGATCGACTACCCGACGTTCGAGGTCAAGGACGGCCCCGGCGTCAACCAGGCGAACGTGGGGCGCAAGCTGCCTCACGCCGTCATCATCAAGACAGTGGCCACCAACATCTGCGGCAGCGACCAGCACATGGTGCGGGGTCGGACCACGGCACCTGACGGTCTCGTGCTCGGCCATGAGATCACCGGCGAGGTCGTCGAGACCGGGCCTGGAGTGGAGTTCATCAAGCAAGGCGACCTGTGCTCGGTCCCGTTCAACATCGCCTGTGGACGTTGCCGCAACTGCAAGGAACGCAAGACCGGGATCTGCGAAAACGTGAACCCTGACCGCCCAGGCTCTGCCTACGGGTACGTCGACATGGGGGGCTGGGTCGGCGGGCAGGCGCAGTACGTCGTCGTACCGTATGCGGACTGGAACCTGTTGAAGTTCCCCGACAAGGACCAGGCGATGGACAAGATCCTCGACCTGACGATGTTGTCCGACATTTTTCCCACCGGCTTCCACGGCTGCGTGACCGCCGGCGTTGGGGTTGGGTCGACTGTGTACGTCGCCGGTGCCGGACCTGTCGGTCTCGCGGCCGCCGCTTCTGCGCAGCTGCTCGGGGCGGCCGTCGTCCTGGTCGGTGATCTGAACCCCGATCGACTCGCGCAGGCACGAAGCTTCGGCTGCGAAACCATCGACATTTCCAAGGGCGACCCGCGAGACCAGATCGAGCAGCTGCTCGGAGTACCCGAGGTCGACTGTGCCGTCGACGCGGTCGGTTTCGAGGCACGTGGCCACGGCGCCGAGTCGGGAAACGAGCAGCCGGCGACTGTGCTCAACGCGATGATGGATGTCACCCGGGCCGGCGGCGCGCTCGGCATCCCCGGGCTTTACGTCACCGGTGACCCGGGTGCGGCCGACGATGCCGCGAAGCAAGGCTCACTGTCGCTGAAGTTCGGACTCGGCTGGTCGAAGTCACACGCGTTCACCACCGGCCAGTGCCCGGTGATGAAGTATCACCGCGGGCTGATGATGGCGATCCTGCATGACCGCGTGCAGATCGCCAAGGCAGTCAACGCGACCGCCATCACCATCGACGACGCGCCGCGTGGCTACGAGGAGTTCGACAAGGGCGCGTCACGCAAGTACGTGTTGGACCCGAATGGTTACCTCGGCGCCACCAACCAGGCTGCCTGACACTCAGTCATTTGAGCACCGCCGGCGGGCGCGGCATCAACACCATGGCACGCCCGAAGACGTCCGCTGTCAACCCCGGCCCGCGTGTCAACGAACGCCCAGTCACGAGGGCTGGCAACGGGGCAACCACTTGCTCCGCCTTGGTGGGCTGTGCTATCGACCGCGTTTTGGGCCCGACTCAGCACTGGGCGACCGTGAACCGGTGCATCAGGAGATGACCTGGCCGCGCAATATGATCCGAGCCGGGTGACGCAAGACCGTCAGGTCTTCGAGCGGGTTAGCGTCGTAAACGACGAAGTCCGCGGAATCCCCGTCGTCGAGCCGAGCCGGCCGGCCGAGCCAGTCACGAGCGCGCCACGAGGCTGCCGACAACGCGTCCTCGGTGGTGAGCCCGTACTCGGCAAGCTCAATGACCTCCTCGGCGAGCAGGCCGTGGGGTAGCACCCCTCCGGCGTCGGTGCCGGCATAGATCGGTACCCCCGCTTCGTACGCCGACCGGATGGTTTCCTTGCGTCGTGCATACAGCTCGCGCATGTGGACGGCGTACAACGGGTAGCGCGCCTCTCCAGCGTCGGCGTACACCGGGAAGTTGTCGAGTTGCTTGGCGGTAGGCACCAGCGCCACCCCACGAGCTGCCATGAAGTCGATCAGCTCCCCGGAAAGGCCCGTGCCGTGCTCGATGCAATCGATACCTGCGCCCAGCAGATCGGGCAGTGCATGCTCGCCGAACACATGCGCGGTTACCCGGGCGCCATGGTCGTGGGCCACCCTGATCGCCTTCTCGAGCGCGTCAGCCGGCCAGCACGGGGTGAGGTCGGCGGCATCCCGGTCGATCCAGTCGCCCACGAGCTTGACCCAGCCGTCGCCACGCTCGGCCTCTTTTGCCACGTACTCAGAAAGCTGGTCCGGCTCGATCTCCCATGCGTAGTTGCGGATGTAGCGCCGGGGACGGGCGATGTGACGACCCGCCCTGATAATGCGCGGCAGGTCGACGCGCTCGTCGATCCAGCGTGTGTCGGCGGCCGAGCCGGCGTCGCGCAGGAGCAGCGCACCAGTGTCACGATCTGCGATCGCCTGCTCCTCACACGTGTCGTCCGATACCGGGCCGTGCTCGTCCAAACCCACATGACAGTGCGCGTCAACGAGGCCGGGCACAACCCAGCCTTCGGCGACGGTGTAGGCGTTCGGCGTGGCTTCGTCGGTAATGCGGCCGTCGACGACGTACAGATCTCGTTGCTCGCCGCCCGGCAGGACCCGTCCTCGAACGTGGAGAGCTCGAGCCAGGGCATCCGACGAGATCGGCTTCTCGACGTTGGGGCTCGTGCGGCCGCCGCAAATGCTCAATATCCGTCCACTCTCAGAGCAGGTCGCGGATATCCTTGGGCAACTCGAAGTCTTCGGGCCAGCCGGTCGCATTTGCGTTCCCCTCTGGTCGCAAACCAAACGCCGCTGCCCCGTGTTGGGCCGCCGGGCTCGGCGAAGTCCCGGATGCCGTCGCCCTGGCCTGCGCCGCCCGTTTGGCAGGGTTACCCGAGCCGCGTTTGGTGCGCTTTTGGGCAGCCGGCTGCTGCTTTGACTTGGCCCGCTTGCCACCCACGCCGGGCATCCCCGGCAGCTGCGGCATACCGCCGCCGCCGGCCATGGACATCATCATCTTGCGCGCCTCGAAAAAGCGGTCAACGAGCTGGTTCACGTCGCTAACCGACCGCCCAGAGCCCCTGGCGATCCGGGCCCGGCGAGAGCCGTCGATCATCTTCGGGTTGGCCCGCTCGCTCGGCGTCATCGACAAGATCAGCGCCTGGATCCTGTCGATCTCGCGATCGTCGAAGTTCTCGAGCTGATCGCGGAATTGGGCCATGCCAGGGATCATCCCCATGATCTTCGACAGCGAGCCCATCTTGCGCACCGACTGCATCTGCTGCAGGAAGTCGTCGAGCGTGAAGTCGCCACCCTTGCCCTGCAGTTTCGCCGCGGCCGCGGTCGCCTGGTCGGCGTCGAATGCCTTCTCGGCTTGTTCGATCAACGTGAGCATGTCGCCCATGCCGAGGATCCGCGACGCCATCCGATCGGGATGGAAGGCGTCGAAGTCGGTGAGCTTCTCCCCGTTGGAGGCGAACATGACCTGGCGGCCGGTGACTTGTGCCACCGACAATGCCGCACCACCGCGGGCGTCACCGTCGAGCTTGGACAGTACGACGCCGGAGAATCCGACACCGTCGAGGAACGCCTGTGCCGTGTTGACGGCGTCCTGGCCGATCATCGCGTCGACGACGAAGAGCGTCTCGTCCGGCTGCACCGCGTCTCGGATGTCAGCCGCCTGTTGCATCAGCTCGGCGTCGATTCCGAGTCGGCCGGCGGTGTCGACCACCACCACGTCGAACAGCTTGCGCTTGGCCTCGACTATCGAGTCCCGCGCAACGGCGACTGGGTCGCCTACACCGTTGCCCGGCTCGGGTGCGAAGACGGCTACCTTCGCCTGACCGCCGACAACCTGCAGCTGTGTCACGGCGTTGGGACGTTGCAGGTCGGCTGCCACCAGCATCGGGGAGTGCCCCTGCTCCTTGAGCCACCGGCCGAGCTTGCCGGCCAGCGTCGTCTTGCCGGACCCCTGCAGGCCGGCGAGCAAGATCACGGTCGGTGGCGTCTTGGCGAAGCGCAGCCGTCGGGTCTCGCCGCCGAGGATCGTGATGAGCTCGTCGTTGACGATCTTGATGACCTGCTGAGCCGGGTTGAGCGCGCCGCTGACCTCGGCACTCCTGGCGCGCTCGCGGACCCTGGCGACGAACTCCCTGACAGCGGGCAACGCCACGTCGGCCTCGAGCAACGCGATCCTGATCTCCCGGCAGGTGGCGTCGATATCGGCCTCGGAGAGCTTGCCCTTGCCCCGAAGGTTCTTGAACGTGGCGGAAAGCCGGTCTTGCAGCGTGTCGAACACGAGTCGATGGGTCCTTGCCGCTGGGGGATGTGCCGGAACTAGCCAGCTGTACGTCGGTCGCCCAGCCTACCCCGCAATCACCGGTTCACGACGTGGGCAACAGGAGCCGAACCCGGCGGAACCCCTTACCTTTGCTCTCCACCTTGGCGATCGACACCTCGCCGATCTGCCGCGTGGAGGCGACATGGGTGCCGGCGTCGGCCTGTGCGTCAAGCCCAGCGATGTCGACGATACGGACCACCTCTACCTCCGGTGGCATGAGGTGCTGCGCCGTGCGCATCACGCGCTCGTCTCGCAGTGCCTCGTCGCGGCTGACGATGCGGGTGGTGATCGCCCGATCGCGCGCTATCTCCCCGTTGACGACCGCTTCGAGATCGGCCTTGAACCCGGCCGGGACTTCGGGGAGGTTGAAGTCCATCCGGCCGCTGAGCGGCTCCATGTTGGACCCGGTCACCATCGAACCGTAGTCGCGATAGATCACGCCGCACACCACATGCAGCGCCGAATGGGTTCGCATCAGCGATCTGCGGCGTACGTCGTCCAGACGGCCCCGCACTGTCGTGCCCACCGCAGGGATTGGGTCATCCGCTTCGGGCAGAAGCTGTCCGCGGCCGTTAGTGCCCACGATGCGCGTGAACACCCCGCTCCACTCCAGGACGCCCGCATCCGCCGGCTGGCCGCCGCCACCCGGGTAGAACGCCGACTCGTCTAGCAAGATCCCCTCCGGCGAGGACGCCACGACGGTCGCGGCCCAACTCATGGCGGTCTGGTCTTGCCAGTACAAGGGTGAACTCACCTCGCCACGGTAACAAGCGGCGCCTCGCCGCCGGTCGGACCGGAGCGGCAACGTCTGGCGGGTGCGGCATAGGTTGGGGGCCATGCGGCTCACTCACATCGGACATGCCTGCCTGCTCGTCGAGGCCGGCGGGCAGCGAATCTTGGTCGATCCGGGCAACTACGCCCGAGACTTCAGGTCGCTCACCGGTCTTGACGCGATCGCGATCACTCACCAACATCTCGACCACGCAGACCCGGCTCGGTTGCCGGCGCTGGTGGCCAACAATCCCGATGCGCTGCTGCTCGCCGAGCCGCAGACGGCACGGCACCTCCCGGAGGCCACCAGTGGCGCGGTTCGACCGCGGCCGCTTTCTGCCGAGCCGGTCGAGCTCAACGGCGTGACGATCGGGTCGATCGGGGAGACTCATGCATTGATCCACCCCTCGCTCGCCAGAGTCGGCAACCGTGGCCTGCTGATCACCGCCGAAGGCGAGCCGGTCCTGTTCCACCCCGGCGATTCGTACGACGCCGACCCCGGCCACGTCGACATACTCGCGCTGCCGATCAACGCACCGTGGGCCAACATCGAAGCGACCGCGGAGTTCGTGCGCCGCATCCAGCCGCGCTACGCCGTCCCCATCCACGACGGCCTGCTCAGTCGCCTCGGCCGAGAGCTCTACCTTCGGCTGATCGGCAACTTCGGGCCCGACGACATGCAGATCAAGGATCTGTGCGATGGCGAGCCCGTCGACTTCGATTGAGAGCCCGCGCAGATGGGGGCGTCGGAAAGGGAGCGGGTCATTCGCGCCCGGATGGCCAGGCCGAGGAGGGAAGCGCACCGGGGGGTGCGCTGACCGACAAGAACGCAGCCAGCCGGGATGCGAGGGGCCGCGAGCCCGGCGACTCCCTATCTGCGCGGGCTCTAATAGTCAACTCGCAGGGCATACTTGAAGCATGCTGAACGCGGTGGTAGACGAGGTCCGAGCCCGGCTTGGACAACAGCTGTTCGCCCGGGTCGCCGGGCCGGAAGGACCTCAGCGGCGGGAGCGAATCCGCGACGCAGCAGGGCCGCGGTGGTTCGACGAAGATCGGCCGATCAGGCGCGTACATGGTGACGCGTCGATGTTCGTCGGTGGCTTGCGCGCGCTACTGCTGCAGTCGCTGCATCCGCTGGCGATGGCCGGTGTGGCGGCGCACTCCGGCTACGCGGGAGATCCGTGGGGGCGTCTGCAACGCACCAGCACGTTCTTGGCCGTCACCTCATTCGGCACTGCTGCCGATGCCGAGGCGATGATCGAGCGCATCCGGGCGATTCACGAACGGGTGCACGGCACCGCCCCAGACGGCAGGCCATACTCCGCCACCGACCCGCACCTGTTGCGATGGGTGCACCTGGCGGAAATCGACAGCTTCCTGGCGGCCCATCAGCGCTACGGCGACCAGCCCCTCGACTCGGCGGCGCGTGATGGTTACGTCGCCGACACGTCACGCGTCGCCGTCGAGCTCGGAGTCGTCGACCCGCCTCGTTGCGAGTCGGAGCTCCGCGCGCAGTTGGCGGCCTATCGCCCCGAGCTACGTGGCACCGCCGAGGCCCGTGCGGCCGCGCGGTTCATGCTGTTGAATCCGCCGTTGCCGCTGGTAGCCAGGCCGGCGTACGGCCTGCTCGCCGCCGCTGCGGTCGGTCTGCTGCCGAGATGGGCGCGCCGCCCGTTGCGGCTGCCGTACCTTCCGCTCACCGAGACCCTCGCAGTTCGACCCGCTGGCCACGGGATCACCCGCACCATCCGCTGGGCGATGAGCTGACCCCGCCAAGTTCTTCCCGCCGACCCGCCAGGTTTTTCCCGCCGACCCGCCAGGTTTTTCCCGCCGACCCGCCAGGTTTTTCCCGCCGACCCGCCGGGTTTTCCCAGCCAGCGGACAAACTTGACGGCTCGGGCGGACATTCTTGACGGCTGGGCGGTGAGATCATTCGCCAAGCAGAGCGTCGACGAAGTCTTCGATGTCGAACGGCGCCAAGTCGTCGGCACCTTCGCCGAGGCCTACCAGTTTGACCGGCACCCCCAGCTCGCGTTGAACGGCGATCACGATGCCGCCCTTGGCCGTGCCGTCGAGCTTCGTCAGCACAATGCCGGTGACGTCGACCGCCTCGGCGAAGATCCGGGCCTGGGTGAGCCCGTTTTGACCAGTGGTGGCATCGATCACCAATAACACTTCGTCGACCACGGCCAGCTTTCCCACCACTCGTTTGACCTTGCCTAGCTCGTCCATCAGGCCGGCCTTGGTGTGCAACCTGCCGGCGGTGTCGATCAGAACGGTGTCGACCTCCTGCTCCACACCGGCCCGGACGGCTTCGAACGCGACGCTGGCCGGGTCAGCCCCTTCCCCTCCCCGAACCGTGGGTACGCCGACCCGTTCACCCCATGTCTGCAGCTGGTCGGCCGCGGCCGCACGAAACGTGTCGGCCGCGCCCAACAACACATCCTTGTCTTCAGCGACCAAGACCCGAGCGATCTTGCCTACCGTGGTCGTTTTGCCTACCCCGTTGACTCCCACCACCATCACCACACCCGGCTTGCCCCCGATGCGGTCTGCATGCAACGTCCGATCCATGGTCGGATCGAGCGCGATCACCAGCTCTTCGCGCAACGACTTTCGCACGTCGGCGCCAGCCTCGACCCGCAGCCGAGTGCGCAACCTCTCGACCAGCTCCTGAGTCGGCGCAACGCCGACATCGGCCACCAACAGAGTGTCTTCGACCTCTTCCCAGGTCTCCTCGTCGAGGCGATCGCGCGACAATAGCGCGAGGAGCCCCATGCCGAGCGTAGACTGCGACCGTGCCAACCTGGCCCGAAGGCGCTGCAACCGACCCGTGACCGGTGCCGGACGCTCGATCGTGACATCGGGAGCTGAGGGCTCCGTGAGGACGTCATCGGGAGCCGTGACATCTCCGGCTGGGCGGGGCGACCCCTGCTGGAGGGTGTCGGTGTCCTGGCCGACTGTGGGCTCGGTCGGGCTCGAAGGTCGCTCGAGCAGACCCGTGTCCGACCCACCACCATGCCGACGTACGACGGCGGCAACCAGCCCAACGATCAACAGTAGGGCAACGACGGCCAGGGCTATGACGAGGTACAGATAGGAGAGCACCTATGAATCCTCGCAGATGCCGGCCGCTATAAAAGGATCTTGTCGCGCACTTTCAACATCGCAGCGGTCAGCCGGCGAGCATGCGGGATCTCCATGCCCCGGCTGGGATACGCGACGTAGGCCGTGACGAGCACGGCGAGCACTACGGCCACGAGCAGAGCAAAGATGATGAGCAACATGAGAGGGCGACTTCCATTCGTTGTGGTGCGTTGGCTGGTGCACTGAAGCCCCGCCCAACTCCAATGGTGACACGCCACGACAGGGAACGAGCCGCTGTGAGCGTCGCCGACCCGAAGATGTGAGCGACGTTACGCTCGCCGGATGTCTCGCTAGGCGGACTCCGCCTCCGGCTCGCGAAGCCGTTGGCTCACGACGGTCGACACGCCGTCGCCGCGCATCGAGACGCCGTACAACGCGTCGGCGATCTCCATGCTGCGCTTTTGGTGGGTGATCACGAGTAGCTGGGAGGTCTCCCGCAACTCGTCGTAGAGCTCCAGCAGGCGGCCGAGATTGGTGTCATCGAGAGCCGCCTCGACCTCGTCGAGGATGTAGAACGGCGACGGGCGAGCCTTGAACAGCGCAACCAAGAACGCGACAGCGACCAGTGACCGCTCGCCCCCCGACAGCAACGACAGCCGCTTGACCAGCTTGCCGGCCGGCCGAGCCTCCACGTCGATGCCGGTGGCCAACATGTCCGACGGCTCGGTCAACACGAGCCGACCCTCGCCGCCAGGGAAGAGGCGCGCGAACACGTCAGCAAACTCGCGGGCTACGTCGGCGTACGCCGCGGTGAAGACACGCTCAACCCGCTCGTCGACCTCTTTGACGATGGCCAGCAGGTCACGACGGGTCTTCTTCAGGTCTTCGAGCTGCTCAGTGAGGAACCTGTGGCGCTCCTCAAGCGCAGAGAACTCCTCGAGCGCCAGGGGATTGATCCGGCCCAGCTCGGCGAGGGCATGCTCGGCGGAACGGAGCCGCTTCTCCTGCTCGTCGCGGACGTACGGCGTCCACCGGCGCTCAGCGTCCGCCGATGTCGAGCCGGGCTCGTCGCCGGTGGTTGCTAACGCGACGGGAACGGGGTTGTCGGGACCGTAGTCGGCGACCAGAGCCTCGAGCTCCAGACCAAGCTCTTGAATCGAGCGCTGTTCGAGTTGCTCCATGCGCATCCGGTGCTCAGCTCGCAACACCTCGTCGCGATGGACGGTGTCGGTCAGCGTGGCGAGGGTGGCGGCGAGCTCACGGATCCTGGCCCGGGTGACCGCGAGGTGTTGCTCGTGAGCCTTGCGGGCGGCCTCCACATCGGCCCGCCATTCAACCGACCTGGACAGGGAGCCGTCCAGGTGGGCGAGCGCCAGGTTGGCCGCTTCGCCGACGGCGGAAGCTACGGCAGCCTCGCGGTTGCGTCGCTCACGCCGAGCGATCGCGTCGGCCCGGGCGGCGCGCTCAGACTGTGCCGCGGCAATAAGCGACTGGGCGCGCCCATGAAGCGCCCGGCCACGCTCCTCCAGGGTGCGCAGAGCCAATCGAGCGTCGGTTTCGGCTTGTCTGCTGGCGCGGGCCTCGTCGGCGAGCCGCTCACGGCGAGTGGTGTCCGGCTCCTCGTCGTGGCCGTCTCGGGCCACCGCGAGGCGTCGCTCCAGCTCGGCCAACCCGACCAGGTCGTTGTCCCGAGCGGCCTCGGCGGCCGACATGGCGGTTTCGACCCGAGCTGCCTCGGCCTTGGCCGACCGGGCCAGCGCACCGAGCTGCCCCAGCCGCTCTGCAACCGCCGCCATCGCAGCATCGGATTCGTGCAGCTTGGCGAGCGCCACGTCGACTCGCTGCTTGACGCCTTCGCGCTGGGCGGTCAGCTTGCCAAACTCAAACCGCAGCCGTTCGGTGGAGGCTGTCGCGACTTCCAGATCAGCTGCGGACTCGTCGATGACGGCCCGCAGCTCGATCAGGCTCGGCTGCGAAGACGATCCTCCGGAGGCGAAGTCAAAACCGATCACGTCGCCGTCACGCGTGACGGCCACTAAGTGGGGCCGTTGTGCGACCAGCGTCTGTGCGGACCGGAGGTCGTCCACCACCACCGTCGTTCCGAGCAACCGCCGCAATGCGGGCATCAGCGCGTCCGGCGCGTCGAGCAGATCTACGGCGTACGTCGCCCCCACGTCCGACTCCGGCCGGGGCGCCTCATCGACGTTGCCTGACGCCAGCACCATCTCGGCGCGCCCCAGGTCTTCGGCCTTGAGGTGTCCAATCGCATCGACGACAGACTCGATGTCTTTGACGGCAACCGCGCCGGCGGCCGACCCGAGCGCTGCGGCAATCGCGGTCTCGAAGCCATGCCGCACCGACACCAGCCCCGACACGGAGCCGAGCAGCCCGGAGACGGAATCCCCAGCAGTCAACAAGGCAGCGGAGCCGTCCTTGCGCGACATTGCGGTCTCCAACGCCTCCATCCGTGCCTTGCGGGCGGCCCGCTCACTTTCGACAGCGTGTGCCTCCTCGTGAAGCTTCGCCAGCTGGGCGTCGAGAACGTCGAGCTCAGACGCGGCGCCTTCGTGCTCGGCGTCGAGGCCGCCCTCGCCGGCATCGAGGCCCGCGATTCGGGTCTCCAGCGCCGTGAAGTCCCGTTGCGCTCGATCAGCCCGCGCGACCGCCTCCTGACGCGCGGCAGTGAGACGGCCAATTTCCTCGTTGGCCGCCGCCGACCGCGACTTGCGAGCATTCACCTGACCGGTCAACCGGGCCAGCCCTTCGCGCCTGTCGGCGGCTGCGCGCAAGAGAGCCGCTACTCGCCGGTCTTCCTCCACGTGGGCCGACTCGGCAGCCCGGTTGACCGCGATCGCCTGCTCGAGTTGTCGACGATGAGCCAGGACTTCGGCGTTGATCTCCTCCTCACGCGCCCGCACCCGGGCGGCGTCTGCCTCGAGCTCGTCAGGCTCACGATCTGACCCAGCCGCAACGGGATGGTCACTGACGTTGCGGATCCGCTCCGCAGCCAGGCTTGCGGAGCTGCGTAAACGCTCGCGGGCGCTCGCCAACCCGAACCAGGTCTCTTGCGCCGCAAGCACCTTCGGCGCGTCGGCCATCAGAGCTTCCTCGAGCTGTGCCTCACGCTGCCGCTCGACCAGCAGCGCCGCCTCGGTTTCAGCCCGATGAGCCCGCAGCGCCTCCTCGTCGGCGAGCTCACGCTGGAGCGTTTGTGAGATCGTCACGACATCGTCGGCTAGCAGCCTGGCCCGGGCGTCGCGGGCGTCCATCGAGACGTTCGACGCGCGGTTAGCGACTTCGGCCTGTCGGCCAAGCGGCTTGAGTTGCCGGCGGATCTCGGTCAGCAGGTCGGCCAGCCGAGTGAGATTGCCCTGGGTGGCGTCGAGCTTGCGGATCGTCTTTTCTTTACGTTTGCGGTGTTTGAGCACGCCGGCCGCCTCTTCAACCAGACCACGACGTTCGTCGGGAGATGCGTGCAGGATCGTGTCGAGCTGACCCTGGCCGACGATGACGTGCAGCTCTCGACCGATTCCGGAGTCACTGAGCAACTCCTGCACGTCGAGCAGCCGGCAGGTGTGGCCGTTGATGGCGTAATCGGAGCCGCCGTTGCGGAACATGGTGCGTGCAATCGTCACCTCGGCGTAGTCGATCGGCAGCGCGCCGTCGGTGTTGTCGATGGCGAGCACCACCTCTGCTCTGCCCAGCGGCGGGCGACCCGACGTACCGGCGAAGATGACGTCCTCCATCTTGCCGCCGCGGAGCGACTTGGCGCCTTGCTCCCCCATCACCCAGGCCAGGGCATCGACGAAATTTGACTTCCCGGAGCCATTCGGCCCAACGACGCAGGTGATGCCCGGCTCGAGCTGGAAGGTCGTGGCGGAGGCGAAGGATTTGAAGCCACGAAGCGTCAGGCTCTTCAGATACAACGCGAGGCTCCTTCGCAGCGCACAGCATCGAGGCCGACCGTGGGGCTGCATCGATCGGGTCCGGAAGGCCAGTTCGTCACGATAGCCGGACAAGCCCACAGGCAGTGCGCACCACGCCGACTCCCGCCGACCCGCCAGGTTATTGCCGCCGACCCGCCAGGTTTTCCCGCTGGTCCGCGCCGAGGTGTTGGAGCTCGCTCTTATGCGGGTGCGGTAGCGCGTTCGGACATGGCGCCGGCCACGGTAAGCAGCTCACCGTCATGCAGTTGCGCTGCTAGTGCATCGTTTTCTGCCTGGAGCCGCAAGACCATGGCTTCGAGATCAGCCACTCGGCGACGCAGCCGTTGGTTGTCATCAGCGAGGCGGACATCGCCGCCGACGTACCCAAGGAGTGCCTTGGCCATGAAATAATCCTCCGCTGAGCAGGTGCACCTGATGCAGCGACCGAATCGCAGATCGGCGTCTTGAATGTCTGCGGATGTCATGGTGTTGAGGAACTATGTCGCTGCTCCTTCAAGAGTCTCACTTACCTCTCATCGGGTCAACCGGAGGCAGTCTGCGGCGACAATGGGCTCATGTCGGAAGCGGGAGCGGGGCGTGCCATCGCGGCCTGGCCGTGTCAGTCGATCTGCATCTGGGCCGCCACGGACGAAGTGTATGACGACGAGAGGCATGGCGAGCTGACCGTATTGCGGTGCGCAGGCTGCGACTCGGAGTGGATCCGCACCGAGCCCTGGACGCCCGTCGATGCCTGCGGCGTGGTGCCCGACGAGGTCGCGGCGGAGCGGGCGCGACCCCGCGATCTCACCAGCGTCCCCGTCGTGGGCGCGGCTGACAACGTGGGCAGGTGTACGCCGAGCGATTCATGAACGCGTCTCGCCGAATCATCGAACCGCAGCGCGGACACGGTTCCCCGGCTCGCCCGTACGCCGCCAACGATCGCTCGAAATAGCCCGACTCACCGTTGATGTCGACGTACAAGGCGTCGAACGAGGTGCCCCCGGCATCGAGCGCACGGGCCAGCACGATCCGCACCTCGCTCAACACTCGTTCGACCTCGGCACGGCGTAGCGTCTCGGTCGGCCGCGCGTAATGCAATCGAGCCGCCCACAGGGCTTCGTCGGCATAGATGTTGCCGACTCCGGAGACTAGGTTCTGGTCGAGTAGGGCGCGTTTGATGCCGGTACGACGTCTGCGCACCGCGGTCACGAACCCGGCGTCGTCGAAGAGCGGGTCAAGCGGATCACGCGCGATGTGGGCAATCTCGGCAGGCAACTGCGCGCCGTCCGGCGACAACAGCAAACCCCCGAACATGCGCTGATCGGCGAACCGAAGGTCCCGACCAGCCGAAAGTTCGAACACCACGCGAAGATGACGCTCGGTGGGAGCCGCTCGGGACCGAACCAGCAACTGGCCGCTCATCCCCAAATGACCCAACACGGCGTCGCCAGACCCGAGCGCCAACCACACATACTTGCCACGACGTCGAGCCGCGGTCACGTGCTGGTCGGCGAGCGTGGCTTCGAAGTCGGCGACGCCCGCCAGATGACGGCGTACGGAGCGCGGATGCAGCACCCGGACTCGCTCGATCGTCTCACCGACCACATGTGATTCAAGGCCGCGGCGCACCACCTCGACCTCGGGCAGTTCAGGCACGCGATAACGTCATGGTGCGCCGCCGGGCCGCCCATCGACGCTGTCCAGACCCGCACCGTCAGAGACCGAGCCGGCTGAGTCGCGCCCCGTGACAGTGGCCAAGTCGACGCCGGCCGCCTGCTCCGCCTTGATCGACTGCCAGGCGGTTTCGGCGGCCTGTTGCTCTGCTTCCTTCTTGGATCGGCCGGTGCCGTGGCCGTAGATGGCCTCGCCGACCCGCACCCGTGCCACGAATGTCTTCTCGTGGTCGGGGCCGCTGTCGTCGACAAGGTACTCCGGGACTCCCAGGGCGTAGTCGGCCGACAGCTCCTGCAAGCTGGTTTTCCAGTCAAGCCCTGCCCCGAGGTCCACCGCGGCCAGCATGAGCGGATCGAAAAGCTGATGTACGACGGAGGCGGTGACGTCGAACCCCTTGTCTAAATAGATCGCGGCGATCACCGCCTCGACAGTGTCGGACAGGATCGATGACTTGTCTCGCCCGCCGGTGGACTCTTCGCCTCGACCCAGCATGATGTGGTCCCCGAGGCCGAGCACCCGGGCCACCTCTGCCAGCGCACGGGCATTGACAACCGCCGCCCGGAGCTTGGCCAGTCGGCCCTCGGAAAGATCGGGATGAGCGACATAGAGCGCCTCGGTGACGACCAGACCCAACACAGCGTCGCCGAGGAACTCCAGGCGTTCGTTGGTGGGCAAGCCGCCGTTCTCGTAGGCGAAGGACCGGTGTGTCAGCGCACGCTCAAGCAGCTCGGCGCTGAGATGCTCCACACCAAGTTGCGCACAAAGCTCCGCACGAGGCGGGGTCAGTGCTGCAGCGTCCACGTCGAAGGGCGTCAGCGGACCTGGCGACGGTCTGCACGGGCACCGTACTGGCCGCAAGTGGGACATGCACGGTGCGGCAAGTGCTGTGCGCGGCATGCGGGGTTGACGCACGTCACGAGTGAGGGGGGCACAGCCTTCCACTGGGAACGGCGGTGGCGCGTGTTGCTGCGCGACATCTTCCGCTTGGGGACCGCCACGTCTACTCCTCGTCTTCACCGGCGTCGTCGCCGGGATGGTTGCTTGTTAATGCCGAAAGCGGCGCCCATCGAGGGTCGACGCCTTCTTCGTGGGCGTGGTCTGGGTCGTCGGCCAACCGAGCCCCACAGTCGAGACACAAACCGAAGCACTCCGGCTGGCACAGGGGTTGCCACGGTAGCCCGAGCACAATCGAGTCTCGCAGCACCGGCTCAAGATCGAGGAACTCGCCCTCGAGCCGGCTTGCCTCATTTTCTTCGGCGTCACTTTCGGGGTAGACGTACAGCTCTTGAAGTGTTACTTCGAGCTCATCTTCTAGGGAGTCCAAACAGCGTGCACACTGCCCGACAAGCAACGCGTGCGCCGTTCCGGTGGCAAGCACTCCCTCCATCACCGCTTCGAGACGCAACCGCACGTCGACCGGAGAGCCTTGGGGTACGCCAAGCAGCTCACTGCCGAGCTGCGCCGGTGCCGGCACCTCGAGCTCGCTGGTGCGCATGGACCCGGGGCGTCGACCAACCTCATGGGTGTTGATCACCAGCGGTGAACGAGCATCGAGGCGCACAATCGAACTTCCGATAGACGTAAACAGGGCCAACACCTGGAAAGGCAGCTTTTAAGGATAGCGGTTTCGCCTCACCGGCCTCAAATCGCTCATCTGCTCCGTTGACTGAACGCGGCCCACCGACGGCCTCGCGCCGCGCCGGGCACGGGACGACACTAGAAGGCTAGGACCGGCGGCGGAGCCGGAATGTTGGGTCGCGGTCGGTCAGTCGCGGGCTCTTAGCTGTCCCATCGCGGCACCTGACTCTGCGGCACCGTTGTGCGGCTGACCGTCCTCTTCGGTCGCGCCCTCTGGATCGGCCGCCAGCTGGTGAAAGTCCGAGCGTCCTTGTAGGCGCTTGCGCCCACGGGTCACCGCTTCGAGCGTCTTTTGCAGCGTCACCTCGAAGTTGGCGAGCCGACTGTCGACGTACTCATCGGTGTCCTTGCGCAACGCCTCGCTCTCATGCAGAGCCTCGTCGCGCTGCTTGGCGGCCGCAATCTTGGCGACGCGGAACACTTCGGTCTCCGAAATGAGTCGGTCACGTTCCCTGTTGGCCTCGGCGATGATGCCTTCTGCCTGGTGGTTGGCGTCATCGACCACCGGGCCTGGCGCGGATTCCGCCGACTCTGCTGCAGCGGGCGATGTGGGCAGGCCACCCTCGAGTTGGCCGATCAAGTCGAGGGCTTCGGAGCGATTGATCACCACCGACGCCGACATCGGCAGCGAGCGCGCGTCCTCGACGGTGGACCGCAGCTGCGCGATCAGTTCCTTGACGTCCAAAATGTGGCTGGCCTCTCTCGACATGTCCGTCCCCCCGCTGGCGTATCGGACGCGCTCGCTCAGTCCGCGAGCTTTCGCCGGAGCCGGTCCGCCACGTACGACGGTACGAGTTTCGACACATCACCGCCAAATCGGGCGATGTCCTTGACTAAGCTCGATGCCAGAAACGACCACTCCGGGCTCGTGGGGACGAACACCGTCTCGACGGGCGCCAGACTTTGGTTCATCTGCGCCATCGACAGCTCGTAGTCGAAGTCGGTCACTGCCCGCAGTCCCTTGACGATCGCCCCGATGCCGTTCGCTGTGCAGAAGTCGACAAGCAGACCCTCGAACGATGTCACGTCGACGTTGTCGAAGTCTTGAGTGGCCACCCCCAACATTTCGAGTCGTTCGTCGACGCCGAAGAGGCTGCGCTTGTTCTGGTTTGTCAGGACCGCGACCGTGACCTCGTCGAACAACGACGCTGCCCGCGAGACAATATCGAGGTGCCCGAAGGTGGGCGGGTCAAAGGACCCCGGGCACACCGCCTTGCGTATCACCATGGCTCGGGTTCCTCGGGCTTCCAGATCGTCGGGTTCCGCGTCGGCTCGACAAGCGAGACGCGACCGTACCAAAGCATGGTGTCGCCGTAGCGCTTCAAGCGCAGGCCCTCCACCCCATTCGGCCAACGCAGGTCGTCGGCACGCCGCGGCCTCTCCACGACTAACCTCGCCTCGTCGGTGAACCAGCCAGCCCTCGCCAGGTTGCCGATCACACCGCTGATCAGGCCACCGGACATCGAGTACGGCGGGTCGAAGAACGCCACGTCGAAGGGGGGCCCAGTCGGGCCAGTCGGGCCAGTCGGGCCAGTCGGGCCAGTCGCGTCGCCCGGGCTGTTCGGGTCACCAGCAGCCAGCCTCTCGGCCGCGACGGCCAGCACCGTGACAGCCGTCAGGCCCAGGTCGTGGGCATTCGAGCGGATCACCGCGGCTGCCGCCTTGTGGTGCTCGACGAGAGTCACCGCGGCCGCGCCACGCGAGCGAGCCTCCAGGCCGACGGCCCCGGAGCCGGCGTACACGTCGAGGAACCGCAGCCCGGCCAGCGTCCCCAGTGTCGACTCGAGAGAGGAAAAGAGCGCCTCCCGCACCCGATCTGAGGTGGGGCGGGTGTCCGCGCCGGCCGGCGCACGCAGCCGGCGCCCCCCGGCCGCACCGCCAATGATGCGCGTCACGACTTGTCCAGGTATTCGGCGCGTTGCGAGGCCTCCAGTTGTCTGACCGCCTCGGCGAGAGCCAGATGGGCGTCGAGCAACGGGTCGGCCGCGACGACGTCCGTGGCGGCTTCCCGTGCGGACGTGATGACGCCTTCGTCTCGGATCACCGACAACAGCCGCAGGCTCGATCTCCGCCCCGACTGACTCGCGCCCAGCACATCGCCCTCGCGGCGGCTTGTGAGGTCAAGCCGGGAGAGCTCGAACCCGTCAGACGTCGCCGCGATCTTGTCGAGCCTGGACCGCGATGCCGAACCGTCAGGCGACTCGGTCACGAGCAGGCACAACCCGGGCACCGAGCCGCGGCCAACCCGGCCACGGAGCTGGTGGAGCTGGGAAACGCCAAACCGCTCAGCGTCCATGATCACCATAACCGAGGCGTTTGCCACGTCGACACCCACCTCAATCACCGTGGTCGCGACGAGAACATCGACGTCGCCAGCAGCGAATCGACGCATCAGGTCGTCCTTTTCCTCAACTGGCATCCGGCCATGCAACATGAAGACCCGCAACCCTGACAGCGGTCCGTCGACCAACGTGGCCGCCATGTCGGCAACCGCAGTTGGAGGCCGGCGGGCTATGAAGTCCTCGTCATCGACCCGCTCGGGCATGGCCGGCTCGGGCTCACCGCCAATGCGGGGACACACGACGTACACCTGATGTCCGGCTTCCACCTCCTCTCGCACCCGTTGCCAGACCCGGTCCAGCCAACGCGGCATGTCCGCGACGGGAACCACAGTGGATTGGATCTCGGCTCGGCCGCGCGGAAGGTCTCGGAGCGTGGAGACGTCGAGGTCACCGAAAACCGTCATCGCAATCGTGCGTGGAATGGGCGTGGCGGTCATTACCAGCACATGGGGAGGCGTGCAGCCAGCCTTGTCGACAAGCGCTGCGCGCTGCTCCACACCGAACCGGTGCTGTTCGTCGACGACCACGAGACCGAGGTCGGCGAACCGCACCCGCTCCTCGAGCAGGGCGTGGGTCCCGATCACGATCCCGGCGCCGCCGGATGCGACGTCGAGCAGTGCCTTACGCCGCCGGGCAACAGACATCGACCCGGTGACAAGCTCGACTCGAGTGCCGTCGGTGTCGCCGGTCAGCATGCCGATTTCGCCCATCGCCCCCAACATCGACAGAACCGAGCGATGGTGCTGGGCGGCCAGCACCTCCGTCGGCGCAAGCAAGGCAGCTTGTCCGCCGGCGTCGACGACTTGCAGCATCGCGCGCAACGCCACCACCGTCTTGCCAGAGCCCACCTCACCTTGCAGCAGCCGATGCATGGGGTGGCCACGAGACAGATCGGCACGAATCTCCGCGCCGATCTCGGCTTGTCCCTTGGTCAGCTGGAAGGGCAACTGCCGGTCGAACCAGGCTCGCAAACCGTCGTCTCGATTGGGTCGAGGAATCGCCGGCAGCGACATCATGAGCCAGCGGCGCTGCGCCAACACGGTCTGCAAGGCGAACGCCTCGTCGAACTTCAGCCGCGTCACCGCAGCCTTCCACTCGGCAGGGGTGGCCGGGCGATGGATCAGCTCCAGCGCCTCGCGATGCCGCAGCAGCTCGTGCTGCTCCCGCACGGAATCGGGCAAGGTCTCGGCGACGTCGTCAAGGGCATCGAGCGCGACCCCGACCGCCTTGCCGACCTGCAAGGACGACACCGCAGAAGTGGCGGGATAGATCGGCCACCACCGCTTGGTCGGCTCACCGTCAACCTGATCGAGGTCGTAGCCCGGAATTTGTTCGTACGTCGGTTGCTGCAGCTGGCGGCGATGGCGGAACACACCGACCTTGCCACTGAAGAAGGCCACCGTGCCGGCCTCCAGCTTCTCCTTCTGCCACGGCTGGCCGAAAAACGTCAAGGTCAATAGGTGGTTGCCGTCGGTCACGATGACTTCGGTGCGAACCGCGCGACGGCCGCCGCCCCGAGGTCGATAGCTGAACTGTTTGACGTCGAGTGTCTTGGCCAACACCGTGACATGCTCGCCGATCTGCAAATCGGAGAGGTCGGTCAGCTTTCCGCGATCTTCGAGCCGACGGGGATAGTGACGTAGCAGGTCACCGACGGTGACCATGCCGAACGCCTTGGTCAGCGCCGCCTTGGTCTTGCCGCCGATCACCGTGTCGAGTTTCGTGTCGAGAGAGGTCATCACCGCATCAGTCCGCTCTTGACCCGCACCGAGCAGTCACTCCACACCAATCAGCAGTGGATAGCGTTGTTGGCCGCCGTGGTGCACGACGACGTCGACACCCGCTGTCGTCTGCTCGACGTACGTGGCGAGTTGAGCGGCGAGCGCGCCGTCACCGTCGACACCGATGACGAAGGTGACCAGCTCTCCCCCGCCACCTAGCAGCCGGTCGAGCACGCCCGCCGCGACGCCGACGATGTCACCGCCGACCAGGGCGAAGTCACCGTCGACGACGCCGAGGACGTCACCGACCCGGCATGGCCCGGCCATCGTCATCGCATCTCGCGTCGCGACGGTCACTGCCCCATGGCGAGCATGGCCAGCAGCCGACGTCATGTGCACGACGTCGTCGTCGAATGACCGACCCGGTTGGTGCACGGCCAGCGCCGCCAACCCCTGCACCTGCGCTCTGGTCGGGATGACCGCGGCCCGCAAGCCTTCCTCACGCGCGGCGTGAGCTGCAGCCTCGGCCACCCCGATCGTCGCGGCGTCGTTGGGCAGCACGATCACCTCCCTGCTGGCTGTGGAGTGAATCGCCCCTAGGAGCTGTCCCGTGGAGCAGCGCGCAGTCGGGCCACCGCAAACCACGGTTGCACCGGCGTTGGCGAATAGTTGCTCGATTCCAGGGCCTGCGGCGAACGCGACAACGCCGCGCTCCGCGGTCGTCGTACCCCGTGTTCCGGCTGCTTGAGCGACCTGGTCAGCGAAGTGGGTGACCCGAATACGATGCGGCCGACCCGCGAAGATGCCCGCTTCAACGGCGGCGCCGACGTCGTCGACGTGAACGTGCACATTCCACAGGCCCTGGCCGCCGACCACCACGAGTGAGTCGCCCAGCGACGCGAGGCTCTGCCGCAGCGTCGAGATCGCACCGTCTTCGGCGTCCAGGAGATACATCACCTCATATGCCGGGCCGTCTTCGCGCAGGTGCGGCGCGGCCTGGACCGGAGCGGCCGGGGGTGACCGTCGGTGCACCATGCCCGGGGGAGGCGTGCCGGTGAATGCTTGCGCCGCCGCATCGAAAATCACGCAAATGCCACGACCTCCCGCGTCCACAACCCCCGCCATTTCGAGCACCTTGAGCTGGCCGGGCGTGCGTTCGAGGGCATCCCGTGCCGCGGATGCCGCGGCGCTCATCACGAGGCCCAGTTGGCTCGACATCGGCTCGACGCGTAGGGCTGCCCGGTGGGCGCCGTCGGCGGCTGCCCGGGCGACCGTGAGCATGGTGCCCTCGACCGGCGACCCCACCGCGTCGTACGCCGCATCGGCCGCGCAGGTAAGCGTGTCGGCGAGGAGTTGCCCCGGCTTGGTCGGGTTTCCGCGCGTCAACTGCACCGCGCCGGCTCGCACAAGTTGGGACAAGATCACGCCGGAGCTGCCGCGCGCTCCTAACAAGGCTCCGCGTGCGAACCTGTCGAGCGCATCACCGAGCGAGTCAGTCTTCGCCTCGGCGATAGCGTCGCGGGCCGCCTCGAACGTTAGGTAGAGATTGGTGCCGGTGTCCCCGTCGGGCACTGGATAGACATTGAGCGCATCGATCTCCTCACGAGCCGCTGCCAGCGCGTCCAGAGCGAGATCGCACCAGTGATGCAACAGCGCCACTTGGGCTCTCTCGACTTGAATGTGTTCGGTCACGTCGGCTCTTTGATCTCGCGGTTCGTTCTGGTACGTCGGTCGGGTTCGTTGTGCTACGTCGGTCCGGCGGGTCCCCCTGCTCCTCGGCAAACCCTAACGCGGCCGACCACCAGTGCGCCGTACGACGAACCGCGAAGACACGGGGCGGTGGCGAAGCGCCGGCTCCAAACTGACGCGACGCATACACCCCAGCTCAGGTCCTGTTGACGTTGATGCTCACCGGGCCAAAGATCCGACGCTCAGGTCGTCCTGTCCAGCTGTCCTGGCCAGCTCAACGCCTCAGCTTGGCGCCGGTGCGGGATTGGCGCCATCGGCTCGCGGTCCGTTATCCTGGTTGCCGCGCACCCGACTGACGTGTCGGATAGCAACCCCGGGAAATCCTCAGAGCATCAGGAGTAGACAGTGGCCGCCGTTTGTGACATTTGCGCCAAGGGGCCCGGCTTTGGGCATAACGTGTCGCACTCGCACCGCCGCACCAAACGTCGCTTCGACCCCAACATTCAGCGCGTGCGCGCGATCGTTGCCGGCAGCCCCAAACGTCTCAACGTGTGCACGTCCTGCCTTAAGGCCGGCAAAGTCACCCGCTGACAAGTCCGTGTTCGGGTGGCTGGGGTGACGCGTCGTGCGCACCCACCGTCACCGGAAGTGTTGGTGCCCGGCCGCCTCGGCGTACCCCTCACCGTCGACAGTCACCGCGCCGGCGGTCCCATCGTCGAGGACTCGACCGATTAGCCGCCAACTGTCGGGAAGCTCGGTTCCAGCCGGGAACGACGCAAGCAGGCTGTAGTCATCACCGCCCGTCAACACAAACCTCATCGGGTCGACATTGAGGGCCGCGCCGACAGCTTGCAGCGGCTCAGGGATTTCGAACCTCCCCCGTTCAACGTCGACGGCGACCCCGCTCATTGCCGCGATGTGGCCCAGATCCTGCAGCAGTCCATCGCTGACGTCGATCATTGCGGTGGCTCCGAGCCTAGCGCCCTCCGGCCCTTGCGGGTACGGCGGCTCGGGCCGGCGATGCGCGTCGACAACCACACGCGGGGACCTGAAACCGCGACCTAGCACCGCGAAACCAGCCCCAGCCCACCCTTGCCGGCCAGCGAGCGCCACGATGTCACCGGGCCGGGCGCCGGATCGGCGTACGACGCCGGCCGCACACTCGCCGATCGCCGTGACCCCGATCGTGATCTCGTCGGCGCTCGTGACATCACCGCCGACCACGCTCGCACCCACCTTCGAAGCCTCGGCTGCCAAGCCATCGGCGAAGTCGAGCGCCCAGCCCGAGTCGAGACCCGGCGGGGCTCCCAGCCCGACAAGCAGCGCAGTGGCGCAGCCCCCCATCGCGTTGATGTCAGACAGGCTTTCGGCGGCCGCCTTGTGTCCGATGTCCACCCCGCTGGACCAGTCCAGGCGAAAGTGCCGGTTTTGGATCAACATGTCCACTGATGCGACAACATCGCCGCCCGCAACGCCGATGACTGCGGCGTCATCACCGGGCCCGACCAGGACATTGCCGGCCTGCGGGAAGCGTGCCATCACGGCGGCAACCACCCCGAACTCCCCCACGTCTCTCAACGTCCCTCGTATTGCCTCCGGCATTGATGTCCTTCCTCGGCTAGAGCGGTCGAGCCAACGCTGTCGTGCATCATCGCGTCACCACCGGTAGCGTGAACACCGGTTCATCGAGACGACTCGACTACGCGGGAGGCGGCAAGTGGTGGTTCAGGCATACATCCTCATTCAAACCGAGGTGGGCAAGGCCGCCGAGGTCGCCCAGCAGATCTCCGCTGTCAACGGTGTGACCCTCGCCGAAGACGTCACCGGACCGTACGACGTCATCGTGCGCGCGGAGGCTCATAACGTCGACGAGCTGGGCAAGCTTGTCGTCGCGAAGGTACAGGCCATCGGCGGCATCACCCGCACTCTCACTTGTCCGGTCGTGCACATCTAGTGGGCTAGAAGGCTAGGACCACGCGCCGACTTGTCCGAAGTCAGCCGGTCATAGCCCTCCTTGAGTCGGACAACTCGGGAGCCCGGGCGCAGACGACCCGCGTCCCTCCGACGCCCGTTTCCGTAGGACTCCCTTCTGACGGCATGCTGAGTGCCGGTTGTGGGAATGGTTTCACCGATTGCCACCAAGCGCCAGACAGATCGTTAGGTCTATAAGGAGGACATAGCCGGGACTATGGCCGACGACGAGTATGCAGCCAGGCGCCCGGAGAGCGCGGCAAGCGAAAATCGGACTTCAACACGCGACACTAGGTGTCCGCGCTCGGCTGATCCAAGGTTGAGTCGACGGCGGAGCCGACAGCCGACAAGCCGTTGGTTGTTGAGATGGGCCGCACCCGTTGCCACGTCGGCCACGCTGTCTTTGGCGGTGGCCGGCTGCGGTGGTGATGTCGCGGTGACGGCTCCCAACCCCGCACCTCCCGCCGACGCGCAATGCCGGACCCTGATCGGAAACCTCCCGGACAAGGTGTCGGGGCAAGATACCCGCTCGGTCACTCCCTCTGATGCGCTGGCCGGCGCCTGGGGCGATCCGGCGATCGTGTTGCGCTGCGGGGTCGTCAAGCCAGCTGGCCTGCAGCCCACTTCGTCGTGCGCGGAGATCGACAATGTGGGTTGGTTTGCCGACAAGCGGTCAAGCGACTGGTTGTTCACGACGATCGGCAGGTCGACGTACGTGCAGGTGAGCGTGCCGAACTCCTATCAACCTGCCTCCGACGCGCTTGTTGACCTTGCCCCGGTGATCAAGAGATTCACCAAGCTCGTCCATCCCTGCCGATAGGTGCGCCGGAAAGGACGCGGCACCCATCAGCGCAAACCCAACGGGCGGCGCATCGCCACCGCGAGAAGTCGATCGACAAGCTCTGGATAGTCGATGCCAGAGTGCGCCCACATCCGGGGATACATCGACATGGGCGTGAATCCTGGCATCGTGTTGATCTCGTTGACCACAATGCCGCCGTCGTGGCCGAGGAAAAAGTCCACCCGGGCCAGCCCCTCACACTCCAGCGCCTGGAAAGCCGCCACCGACCGCGCCTGGATCTGCTCGACTAGGTCGCTGCGAAGATCCGCTGGCACCTCCAGCGTCACCCCCTCCTCGCCGAGATACTTGGCTTCGAAGTCGTAAAACTCGTGGGTGCCGTAGCCGGTGATCTCCGCGACCGCGCTCGCATCGGCTCCACCGTCGAGCCGTTGGAGCACACCGCACTCGATCTCACGCGCCCCCACAGCAGCCGCCTCAACCAAGATCTTCGGGTCGAACTCGTGAGCACGCTCGATCGCCACCCCGAGGTCAGCTTGCCCCCACACCTTGGAGATCCCCAGGCTGGACCCGCCGCGCGCCGGTTTGACGAAGACCGGATATCCCAGCGCCTGCACAGACTCCAGGCAAGCGGCGCCGTCAGCCTCCCATTCCGTTGGCTTGATCACGACGTACGGCGTCGTCGGGATCGCGTGTGCGGCCAGCACCAACTTCATGAAGTGTTTGTCCATGCCGACGGCCGACGCCAAGACTCCGGACCCGACATAGCGAATGCCGGCCATCTCGAACAATCCTTGGATGGTGCCGTCCTCTCCCCACGGCCCATGCAGGAGCGGGAAAACCACGTCGACTTCACCGAACGCACGTGGCGTTTCGCCCGGCTCAGCCACCACCAATTCTCTACGCGACGGGTCGTTGCTCAACACCACGGCGGTAGCATCGCCGTCGACCGAGGGGAAATGGCCAGCGCTGAGTGAGAGGCGCTCCGCGTCGCCAGACTCCAGCACCCACTTGCCTTCGGTGCTGATGCCGATCGGTACGACGTCGTACTTCTCCCGATCGATTGCCGTAAGCACGCTGGCGGCCGTTGCACACGACACGGCATGCTCGCTTGACCTTCCGCCAAAGACGACGGCGACGCGTGGCTTGGCGGACGACTCCATCGCACCGAGCATAGTGCTCCAGTCACGGTGGTCGAGGAGTAAGCACCAGCGAGCGTCTCGAGAACCGGCCGGCCAGATGTGCCAGCCAGCGGTAGGACCGAGACGGCCGCGAAGCGGCCTCCCTCATGTACCGGGAATGCGGCCGGGCAGTTGGCAAGGAGCTCGTTGGCTAAGCGCGTTCGGGTTTGGCGGCCCGTGACACCAGGCTCATCAACATCTCGCGTGGGCTCAGCCGACCGGCCAACAAATCGGCCACATGCTCGACGATCGGCATCTCCACTTCGTGCCGGGCGGCCAGGTCTCGAATCGACTCACAGGACTTGACCCCCTCGGCCACCTGCCGGGTCCCACCCGATATCTCGCCCACACTGTGACCCTGTCCGAGCTTCTCACCGAACGCCCGGTTGCGGGACAACGGCGAGGAGCAGGTGGCGACTAGATCCCCAAGCCCGGCCAGGCCGGAGAACGTGTAGGGGTCGGCGCCTAAGATCTCGCCAAGTCGGGCCGTCTCCGCGAGCCCGCGGGTGATCACCGAGGCACGAGCGTTGTCCCCGAAGCCGAGGCCGATCGCCATGCCGACGGCTAACGCGATGACGTTCTTGGTGGCTCCCCCAAGCTCGCATCCCACCACATCGGTGTTCGTGTAGGGCCGAAACGTCGGGCTATGGCAGAGCCGCTGCAGCCGCCTGGCGACGGCTTCGTCGGCACAGGCGATCACCGCGGCCGCGGGCTGGCGTGCTGCGATCTCGTGCGACAGGTTCGGCCCGGTCAAGACGGCAACTCGGTCGTCGCCGATACCGGCAACCTCCTCGATGACCTCGCTCATCCGCTTGGCGGTGCCCAGCTCGACACCCTTCATCAGGCTCACCAACACCGCATCCTGGCGAATCTCTCCGGCCCAGTGCTCCAGGTTGGGGCGCAGCGACTGAGATGGCACCGCCAACACGACAATCGCGGCGTCTGAAAGCGCCTCTGCCGGGTCGGAGGTAGCGCTGATGGCATCGGGCAGCTCGATGCCCGGCAGGTAATCACTGTTCTCGTGTTTGGTGTTGATGAGATCGCTGAGCTCCGCGCGTCGAGCCCACAACGTCACGTCGTTGCCGGCGTCTGCCAACACCAGCGAAAACGCCGTACCCCATGATCCGGACCCGAACACCGCGACTCTTGTCATGACGGCAGGTCCTTCCTGTTGGGACCATCGGCGCTGGGTAGGTGCTTGTTGCGCGGGTCGTGTGGATTGCCGATCTCGGCGACTCCGGCTATCCGGGGATCGAATCGCTGCTTGGGCGCCCGCCTCCCCCGGATCGTCTCGAGCTGATGGGTGATCGCAGTCATGATCTGTTCGGTCGCCTCGCGCAGCACCTCGGGTGTCAGCTCGGCGGTCGACAGGTCCGCCAGGTCGACCGGGGGGCCAGCCTGGACATGCATCGTCTTGCGTGGAAGCAGCTTCGGCTTTCTGGCGTACGGCGCGAGCACGTCTTGAGGCCCCCACTGAGCAACCGGTATCACCGGACACCCGGTCGTCAACGCGATTCGCGCGGCACCCGTCTTGCCGACCATCGGCCACAGTGCCGGCTCACGCGAGATCGTCCCCTCCGGGTAGACAACGACGCACTTGCCCTTATCGATAGCGGCCACCGCCGCACTGAACGCCTGGGTGGCATCGGCGCTCTTGCGATAGACGGGGATCTGGCCGGCACTCCTGAGGATGGTTCCGACGATCGGCACCTTGAAGACCTCAATCTTCCCCAGATAGCGCGGCAACCGGCCATTGTCGTAGACGAAGTGACCAAACGGGACAGGGTCGAACTCCGAGACGTGGTTAGCGACCAGCAAGCATCCACCCGAAGCCGGGATGTTCTCGACGCCACGCCAGTCACGCTTGGTCAACAGCAGGAGCGAGGGCCGCACACACGCAGCTATCAGGGCGAATGCCCAGCCGCGGCGCTCGATAGCCACTCGGTGCTCCTTTGCCTGTCTCGGGATCCTTGCCGCTAGTTCTGGTGGCGAGCCCGGCCTCGTCTGCTGCATGGACGCGCCGACCTGGGTGGCAAGATCGGGGCTGATGTCATCGCTGTCGAAGCCGTCCCCAATCTGGACGGTCATTGTCCCCGTCAAGCAAACCACGATTGCCAAAAGCCGGCTCACTCGGCTCAGCTCCGCCGATCGGGGCCAGCTGGCGCTGGCGTTCGCCTTGGATACGGTGACGGCGGCCCTTAGCTGTCCTTGGGTACGCCGAGTCGTGGTGGTCACCAGCGACCCCGCAGCGGGTGCCTTCACGGAAGCCGGGGCCGTCGTACTCCGCGATGAGCCCGAAGCCGGCCTCAACGCCGCGCTCACCTACGCGGCATCAGCGATTCGCCGATCAACGGCGGACGCCTGCTTGGCCGCGGTGTCTGGCGACCTTCCGGCCGTCGACCCGCAAAGCTTCTCTTGTGTCTTTGCCGCCGCATCTGCACCACGGTGGTTCGTCGCCGACATCTCCGGCAGCGGAACCACACTGCTTGCCGCCAATGGGTTATCCCCGCTGTTACCTGCGTTCGGGCCGAACTCGCGAGCTCGCCATCAAAGCGGGGGTGCCCGGGAGAGCTCGCAACCCGGTCTGGACCGGCTGCGCAGAGACGTCGATACCGAAGGGGACCTGCTTGAGGCCGTGCGCCTCGGGGTCGGCCATCACACGTCGGCCGCCCTTGGCGCGATTGGGTGGGAGCCGGTCAGGTGATCAGTAGACGAGGCACCGCCCTGACCTTCGACATCGCGACCAGCACCGGCACCGTGGTCCTCGATGACGGGGCGGTGCTGTATTTTTCGCGACGCGCCTTCGAGGCAGGTGGTCTGCGGCTACTACGACCGGGGCAACGCGTCCGGCTCCGGATGTCCGAACGCGACGAGGTGGAACTCATCACGATCGCCACGCTGGGTGACCCACGGTGATTCGGCTCGGCTATTGGGCTACGGGAAGTCGTTTGACCGATCGCCGTGAAGTGCCGAGCCGGATCGCAAAACCATGCGAACTCTCTGCAACGCAAGGGGCCAGACCCGTTCCTGGCACCCAGCCCCTTGTCGTCGCCCGTTGTCCTCAGCTCTTCTTCGCAGACTTTCGCGAGGAGCCGGACTTCTTTGCGGCGCCCGCCTTTGCCGCCGTCGACTTGGTGCCGGTCGACTTGGTGCCGGTCGACTTGGTGCCAGTGGATGTTGGCGCGGACGACTTCCTCGAGCCAGACCTAGTGGTCGACGCCTTCGCGGCTGTCGACTTGGTCGCGGACGACTTTGCCGGCGCAGCCTTGGTCGTCGCCTTGGCGGTGGCCTTCTTGGCTGCCGAGCGAGTCGACGACGCTTTCGATGAAGCCTTCTTGGTGGAGGACTTGGCCGCACCAGCCCGCTTTGCGGGCGACGTCGAGGCTGTCGACCTGCTGCCTGTCGAGTTCGTGGCTGACGCCGCGGACATCGTGGACGTCGACGCCTTCGGAAGTTTCTTCGCGCCGGAGACCATGTCCTTCAAGTTCGCGCCGGCTCGGAACTTCGGCACGGCCTTCTTCTTGGCCCGCTTCCGCTCGTTCGTGCGAGGGTTGCGCACCATTCGCGACTCGCGCACTACCTTCTCGAACGCGCCGAAGCCGGTGATGGCCACCTTCTCGCCCTTGACAACCTCGCGGGTGATCGTGTCGAGGACGGAGTCAAGCGCCTTCTTTGCGGCGACCCTGTTGCCGTCGTAGTGGTTAGACAGGGCCTCGATGAGCTCACTCTTGTTCACTGACTTTCCCTTCTGTGAACGCTGAAGTCGAGCCCGTGCTCGACGTTAGTGAAAACGCTAAGCACAATACAACCGCAAGGCGTGGAGACACACCCAATGAACCGCTTATTTTGTAGGGATTCCCTGGTTTTTTCTCGATCCCCACTGAAACCGAGGTTTTCCGACCGGATCAGGTCGCGGTAGATGCGATGTCGAACAGCTGTGGCTGAGGCGCTCGGTGCGACTCCAGATCCAGCAAAACACGCTTGCGTTCAAGGCCACCGGCGTATCCGATGAGTGTGCCGTTCGCGCCGATCACCCGGTGACAGGGCACGATAATCGCGATCGGGTTTGCTCCGTTGGCCAGGCCTACTGCCCGCGATGCTCCGAGGGGCAACCCGAGACGCCTCGCGAGCTCGCCGTACGACACCGTTGCGCCATAAGGGATCTTGACGAGCTCTGCCCACACCCGTCTCCGGAAATCGCTGCCGCGACCGATGGCTGGAACCGTGAACTGCTCCAGCTGGCCAGCGAAGTAGGCGTTGAGTTGTCGACATGCTTGACGCAACAAGGCGCCGCCCGGCTCTTCATCGACGTGCTCTCTTGCCTCACGTTCAGCGACGTCATGAGGGTCGTCGACGAACCGAACGTCGCGTAACGCCTCATCGTCGGCCGCCATCTGGAGCATGCCGACCGGGGACTGCATCGTCGTCACCGTCAACGGTTGACTCATCACATCTCGCTCTCTCTATTGAGGGCCGCCCACACGTGCATCAAGGCGTAGGAACGCCAAGGTCGCCACCGGTCTATCGCGGCGGCGTCGTCGCGCAAGCCCAGTCTCGCCAGGCCGTGTCGCACGCCAAGGTCGGTCGACAAGAACACGTCCGGGTCACCGAGTGCCCGCAACGCGATGTAGTCGGCGGTCCATGGCCCGACTCCGGGCAGTGCCAACAAGGCCGACCGCACGTCGTCACGATCGGCGCTTCGATCCAGCACGACGTCGTGGTTCGCGACCGCTTCGGCCATGGTGACCAGGCAACGTGCGCGCGATCGCGGCATCGGCAACGACTCGGGGTCGGCGGCGGCAACTGCCTTGGCGCTGGGAAACACGTGCGTGACGCCGGCTGTGCCCTCGATTGGTGCGCCGTAGTCGGCGACGAGGCGGCCGACGATGGTGCGCGCCGCGGGGACCGAGATCTGCTGGCCGATGATGGCACGCACCGCGACTTCAAAGCCGTCGACATGACCTGGCACGCGCACTCCGGGTCGCTTCAGCACCCAGGGCCGCAACGCCTCGTCCTCGCACAGCTGGGCATCGATGGCGACCGGATCGGCGTTGAGGTCAAGGAGTCTGCGGCATCGCTCGACGACCGACGGCAGATCACGCAGGTCAGTCAGTGCCATCGCACACTCGACGCGATCACTTGCCGGAGTGAGCTGCACGCAGCCGTGCCCGCGCGGAAGCCGCAGACTGCGGGTATAGCTACCGCTGTCGACTGTCTCGACGCCGGGCACCGCTCGAGGTGTTAGGAAGTCGAGCAGGCCATCCGCGTCGAATGGCTCGCGCACGGGCAGCGAGACAGTGATGACTCCCACGCCTTGCCCGAGGGCGTGCTGGCCGTCGACGTGCTGGCCGTCCACGCACGGGCGGTGCCTCGTGTGGCGCAGCTGTGATGGCGTGGCCGCATAGACGTCCTGGATCGTCGCGTTGAACTGCCGCAGGCTGGAGAAGCCGGCGGCGAATGCGACTTCCGCGAAGCTCATCGCGGTGGTTTCGATAAGGACGCGCGCGGTGTGGGCACGCTGAGCGCGGGCCAGCGCCAACGGACCGGCGCCCAAATGCATGGTGGCGATCCGGTTGAGGTGCCGGGTCGTGTAGCCGACCCGACGGGCCAGGCCGTCGACGCCCTCGCGGTCGACGACACCGTCAGCGATCATCCGCATGGCTCGGCCGGCGGCGTCGGCAGTCACGTCCCAGTTCGGTGAGCCGGGCGCGAGCTCAGGGCGGCAGCGTCGGCAGGCACGAAATCCGGCTCCTTGTGCGGCGGCGGCGGTGACGAAGAAGACAACGTTCGCGCGCCGTGGGGTGACCGCCGGACACGATGGCCGGCAGAAAATCCCAGTTGTCTTCACAGCGGTGTAGAAGACGCCGTCAAAGCGTCGGTCCTTGCCGCGCACAGCGCGATAGCAACGATCGTCATCAATGATCGTGTTGTACGTCGACCTCATGGTTCAAACGTAGACTCCCAAACCGACGAAGACTCGCCGGAATCAGACATCGCCGTCACAACGCTCTGCGCCTGGTGGCTTGTGCGGCCGCCGGACATAGGGAAGGGAAGGGCTGCCCCGCGGGGCAGCCCTTCCCTTCCGTGCGTCGTTACGCGTCACAGACCGCTTGGCGTGACCTTGACCTTTGCGTGACCCAGGTTGATCGTCGCACCGGATCCGTTGAGCAACTTGACCTGCAAGGCGGTGACCTCGATGCCGTTGGGTGTGCGATGCACGATCTTCGGCGTCAAGGAGGCGACACCGGGAATCACGAGAGGGCCGCGGGCCGGGAACTGAAGAACCTGACCATTGAAGACGACCTTCGCAAGCGTCGTACCATTCGTGTCTTTGATCACGGACGAGCCGACGGTGTAGGTCGCCCGCGCCTCGCCACGCACGCCGGTGATGACGAGCGAGCCTGCCGCGAGTGTCGCCTTGGCTACCTTCCCACGCTCCCATGCGTGCGCATTGGTCTGAGTCTGATTCGCCAACTCACTAGCGGACAGACCGCTGACCGATCCAACGCCTGGCAGGGAAACACCGGTGATGGTGCGCACCCGAACCTTGCCATTCGTGCCCTGGCAGGGCATCACGATGCGCGGGGTCTGACCAACTTGCCCGACACCGCCGACAACGGTCAGTTGGGTTCCGTAGGCGGAGCCACCGAACACGCCGGACTTAATCCCGTCGTGAATGTTCGCTCTGGAGTGTCCGAGGTAGACAGTGGTGTTGGTGGGGATCAGTTCAACTGTGACTGCGTCGAGTAGCGCGCTGGCACCATGGGCCGACTGGGTGCGAGTGCCTGCTCCGACGGTGATGGTCGCCACACCAGGGATCGTGACGCTCTGTCCGGGTGGCGGGACCGGGAAGTGAGTGTCGATGCCGGCGACCGTCAGCGTGATCGTGCCAAGCGTCGGCTTGGTCCTGGCATGGAACCCAGAGGCATCATGGGATGCCTGGGACAGCGAGACGATGCCATCCAAGGAGAGGACGCCTAGCCCCGAGTCGACGAAGACGACCTTGCTTATGCTGTTCCTGCTCCAGGAAGACACCACGCCATTGTCATTGGTGGTCCAGACGTGGGTCTTCGCCGCTGAGAGCGTGCCAATGCCCTGCAATGTGATGGATGCCTGCGTGTTCGTCTTGCTCAGACCGGCTTGGTCCGTGCAACCGATGATCTGGAAGGCGGTCGCGCCGGAATCGGCGGGGACGCCACCGCCGTGCACCCGGCTGGCGTAGCCGGAGGCACTCAAGGCGTAGGTGGTGGGTGTTGCGGCGGCTACGGTGCCGGTGCTGGCGCCGGCCGACGTACCGACAAGGAGTAGGCCACTGGCGGTCAGCGACAAGGCGGCCGCGGTGGCAAGGAATTTACCGATCATGCGAACCTCTCAAACCGGGTGAGGTGTCTCCGGCAGACGAGAAACGTCATTGTCGGGGAGGACGACACTGTGAACGTACGGGGAAACGAACGGGGAACGTGTTCCAGTGTCGCACCGACGGGCGATTTGCGTGGAAAAATCCTGAAACCTGTCACTTGACGCGTTCGACGGCTGCCGAGGACGCTCCGTTGCGGATCGACGAAGCGCCCAGATGCCGCGAGCCTCCCATCCGAAGTTCTCCAAACTTCCGTGAAGGCCGCTTCAGTGTTCGTGATCTGCCTCTGATCGATTGCCAGCGTGGGAATGCTGAATCCCTGCTCATCCAGGGAATCCAGCATGGTAGCCCCGACGGGATTCGAACCCGCGCTACCGCCTTGAGAGGGCGGCGTGCTAGGCCACTACACAACGGGGCCACTGAGCGGACCAGACTGTATCGGACGACGCCGACTCGTCCACTCGCTGGGGTACTAGGACTCGAACCTAGACTAACTGGACCAGAACCAGTCGGGCTGCCAATTACCCCATACCCCAAGGGGGCAACCGCGACCACTGCGTTTGCCGGGGCACGACAATACCGGAGCAGTCAGGTGGGCACCAAAACGCCGCCCGTGGAAGCTTCGGCCATTGCCAGCCCCGGCGAGTGAGGAGCGAGCGTCTCGAAACCAACCACCCGGCCGGGCAGAGGCGGTTTCGAGACGGCCGCGAAGCGGCCCCCTCAACCACCGTAAATGCGCAAGGATGAGGCGCTCGGCTTGGCAGGGCGAGATCAGCGTCGGAACTTGGCCGCGGACGCAACCCGGTTGAGGTGAACACGTGGATCGGCAACCTCTGTTCCAGCTTCCGTGTCGACCGCCAACTCCTCGATCGGCACGTGGTGCGGGACGTATTTCACCAACGCGCAGTTGTCTCGGATGAGCTCTTCGCCCAGCCGATTCCCGGTACGCCGATCGATGACCGAGCGCCAAATCTGGTTGGCGCGAAAATACTCACCGCCAAGACGATAGAACCTCTCGTTGTCGGCGTAGACCTTGTAGGACCGCGACTGCTCGCGATCGGCCCGCAACTCACCTTCGAGGTAGCGGTCACCCACGCGGATCCGCAACTGGTACGTCGACTCGGTGTCGTTGCGGAATTGGAGATCCACGTAGTTGTAAACGATGCTGCAGCCGGTTCCCCAGGGCAGCACCCGGCCGTTGTCCGGGAAGGGGTCGAATGAGTGCTCCGAGCGGTCTGTCACGGTCACCTCCGAGTGAAGCACCATCCAGTGCAGGAGGTTGGCAAGCTGGCAGATTCCGCCACCCACGCCGCTGACGGCTGCACCGTTCGAGAGGCGCATCCCCTCGACGTACCCGCGTCGCTTCGTGCAGTTGCCAACGACCCTGTTGAACGAAAACGTCTCATCTGGCCTGATCAGCAGACCATCCACGAGAGCGGCCGCCAAGGTGAGATTGGTGACCTTGTTGTGCTGCAACCACATTTCGGACTCACCGAGCTGGCGCAACAGCAGCGACTTGTGCGGCTTGACGCGAACCGTCAGATCCTCGTCGTCCTTCGCGGCCGCCCACGATGTGTCCGCCCTGCACCAGTCGGCCCGGCGACGCACCCGGTTCACCCAGACCGCCACCGGATACAGCAACGGATAACGCTCGGAAAGTCGCTGCCTCCTGGTGATCAACCGGCGCATCTTGGCCCTGTCAGGCTCGACTTCCGTGACACTGTCGCGCATTTCACTCATCTCGATGTCCCCTATCCACGATCCCAGCTGGCGTCGAGCGCCGAGAGTTTAGCCAAGTCCCGGGCTGGGGTGTGGGATCGCCACACCGGCGACTCTCGTGTCACCCAGCCGCCGGGCCGCGACCCGGCGCACCCACCACACCACAACGGCCAGCAGCACCGCGTCGAACACGAACGGCGCCCAGGTCACGTCGGTCGGCGCAAGCGCCGCGGTCGTGCGGTGGAGCAACGCCGCGGGGATGAGCACCGTGATGTTCTTGACCAGGTGGATGGCGATGCCTGTCTCAAGGCCGCCGGTTCGTACGGCGAGCCAGCCGAGCAGGACGCCTAACAGCAGCCGATCGGCGAACAACGGCGGGGAAAACTGGGCGTGGGCGGTGGCGAACAACAACGCCGAAAGCAGGCAACACAACCAGGTCGGCAACCGGGCCGCCCCCAGGCTTTGCAACACGAAACCCCTGAACAGGTACTCCTCGCCGGCTGCCTGCAACGGAATCGTCAGCACGATGACGGCGATCAACCCGATGACTGACTCGTTCACAGCGGTCTGATGACTCGACACGGCGACGACCAGGGCGAGGACAAGGAAGATGCCCCAAACGCAGACCGCCATGCCCAACGAGGTCCACAACCAGTGCCACCTCAGCTTCGGTGACACCGACGAAACCCAGCGCGGCTCCACTCGATAGATCACCCAAGTGAGCCCACCTGCCACGGGCACCAAGAGAGCGAGCCCTAGGTTGGTGGCCAACAGCACACCCGCGTTTATCGTCTTCGCGGCCAGCGTGAAGTCGCCAAAGCCGAGCAGATGCGCAACTCCGTAGACCACCAGCGCCGCGATCAACGTGGCCAACGTGAACCCGACCGCTGCGCAAATGACCCCGACCACAAGGCGCCAAATCGCCCCACGTGGCGGCGCGGTCGCCCGGTGAAAAGCTGCGCCCGGTGCGGGCTCGTGGGTCATCGTGTCGGAGAATGCTCACTGACGTCGCTGAGCCGCTTCAAGGACCGGTCCCGGCCAAGTAGCCCCAACGACTCGAACAGCGGCGGAGAAACCCGGCGTCCGGTGACCGCCACTCGCACCGGGCCGAACGCGTTGCGGGGCTTGAGACCCAGGTCTTCGATCAGCCGTCCACGCAGCGCCGCCTCGATGTTCGCGGTATCCCACGTCTCCACGCCCGTCAGCGCGTCGTACGACGTCTGAACGACTCTCACGCCGTCACCGTCTAGGAGCTTGGCCGCGTCATCGGGGTCGACGACGAAGTCGTCATCTGAGACGAAGAGGAATCCGAGCATGCCGACCGCCTCACCCAACGTCACGATCCGCTCGTGGATGAGTGGCGCGGCTGCCTGCAGCGTCGCCTGCTCGTCGGATGTGACAGCGTCGCCGAGCAACCCAGCGCGTTGTAGGTAAGGAACAACCCGGATGGCGAGCTCGTCAACCGGCAGCGCACGCAGGTGAGCTGCGTTGATCGCTTCACACTTCTTCAGATCGAAACGGGCAGCGTGTGGATTAACGCGGCGGATGTCGAACGCTTGGATCATCTCTGCCATCGTGAAGACATCCCGGTCGTCGGCGATGCCCCAACCCAGCAGCGCCAGATAATTGAGCACACCCTCCGGTAGGAACCCGCGCTCGATGTACTCCGCGAGACCGGAACCCTTGTCCCGCTTTGAGAACCTCTTGTTCCCCTCCCCCATCACCATCGGCAGATGCCCGAAGCGCGGTGGGCCGGTGCCGACGCCCATGGCGGCGAGCGCGTCGTACAGGGCAACCTGGCGAGGTGTCGATGACAGGAGGTCTTCACCGCGCAACACGTGAGTGATCTGCATCAGCGCGTCGTCGACGGGATTGACCAGCGTGTAGAGCGGCTGACCATTGGCACGAACCAAGACGTAGTCGGGGACATGCTCGGCCCGGAAAGTGATCACGCCACGGACCAGATCGGTGAAGGTGATCTCGGTGCCAGGCATCTTGAACCGCAACACCGGCCGCCGGCCCTCGGCCAGGAAGTCCGCCCGCTGTTGCTCGGTGAGGGTGCGGCAGTGGCCGTCGTAGCCGGACGTACGACCTTCCTTACGGGCGATCTCCCGGCGTTGCTCCAGCTCACCCGGCGAACAAAAACAGTCGTAGGCCGTTCCGGAGTCACGCAGTCGCTGGGCGATGTCGGCGTACAGGTCGAATCGCTGAGACTGGAGGTACGGCGAGAAGGAGCCGTCGACTTCGGGACCCTCGTCCCAGTTGATGCCGAGCCAACGCAGCGAGTCTAAGACCCCGTTGAGGCCCTCTTCGGTGTTGCGCGCCACATCCGTGTCCTCGATCCGCAACACCAGTTTGCCGCCGAAATGACGCGCGAACGCCCAGTTGAACAATGCGGTCCGGACATTGCCGATGTGGAGCAACCCAGTCGGAGAAGGGGCGAAGCGAAGCCGCACCTGCTCGGCAGCGACGTCCCCAAGCACGTTGATGGGCGAATCAGCCACGAGAAACCACCCTGTTCGTCAAGGTGCCAATGCCGTCAACCGTTACTGACACGTCGTCCCCGGGACGCATTGGGCCGACTCCCGCCGGGGTGCCGGTCAAGATCACGTCGCCAGGAAGCAGCGTCATGAACGATGTGACGTAGGCGATGATCGACGGCACGTCGTGCATCATCAAGCTCGTCTGGCCACGCTGCTTGATCTCGCCGTTGAGCGTGGTCGTGATCTCCACGTCAGCGGGATCGAAGTCGGTCTCGATCCACGGACCCAGCGGGCAGAACGAGTCGAATCCCTTGGCGCGCGTCCACTGCCCATCGGTCTCTTGCAGATCGCGGGCTGTCACGTCGTTGCCGGCCGTGTAACCGTAGACGACGTCCTTGGTCCGCTCCGGCGGGACGTCGCGACAGATCCTGCTGATCACGACCGCCAGCTCGCCCTCGAAATGCACGTTGCTGCTCTGAGTCGGGTAGACGATCGGATCAGCTGGGCCGATCACCGACGTGTTCGGCTTGAGGAAGATGAGCGGCGCCGCGGGCACGTCGTGGCCGAGCTCCTCGGCGTGGGCCGCGTAGTTGCGTCCGACGCAGACCACCTTGCTGCGCGGGATGACCGGCGCAAGCAGACGTACGTCGGCGAGCGTGACCTGCTCGCCGGTCAACTCGACTCCGGCATAGAGGGGATCGCCGACGATCGACGCGATAATCTCCTCCCCGTCGGCGCCGCCGACCACGCCGTACGCCGGCTCGTCACCGCTGCTGAACCTGGCAATCCTCACGACGCCACAGCCTACCGGTCTGGATACGTCGGGTGTGCCGCTGTGACTGGCGCACGCACGCAAGTATCCGTCCGAGGGTCGGTGCCGGATGTTCGCCAGAGCCTGCTTTCCAGCGCATGGAGACGGGTTGGGCGGTGCGGGGGAACATCCGCCCAACCCGCCGGTCCTGCAGCAGGTTGTCAGTTTTCCGACCGTCTACTGTTCGTTGTCACCTCCCTGGTGCTGGACGTCACCGGATGGGTCTTGGTGACCGCCGGGGCCGTCGCTTTGGCCGGTGCCCTCGCCCTGGGTTTCGTTGCCTTCTCCGGATTGCTCCGCATCTCCGATAGCTGCCGCCTTGCCAATCGCGGCTTGTGGTGCCTTGACGGCGATGGCGTCGGGGCTGGTCTGGTCGCCTTGCTGCAGATTGTCGGTGTCGGCAACCCTTGGCTGGGCGCCTTGCACGTAGGACTTCGTCACGTGCGAGGCTGGCGTGGTGGCGGCTGCCGCGATCCCGCTGCCCATGGCGGCGGCTGCGACCACGCCGAGGGCGATGGTAGTGATCTTGCCTGGTCTGTACATGGTGGCCTCCTTGGCCGGTCGAAATTACTACCCCATCAGCGTGACTGCCGGGCCATGTGAGCAGCGTGAGCACAACATGTGCCGGCTCACATGTTGTGACGGCCGCGCTCGGAGGCCGCGACGAGCCGTCGGGCGCCGAACGTCGGCAGCTCGATGCGGATGCGGGCACCACCAGCTGGCCGGTTCATTGCCGCGACGGCGCCACCATGGGCGCGGACAAGCGAGGCCACGATCGCCAGCCCCAGACCGGCCCCGCCGTCGCTTGTGCCGCGCGACGGGTCGGCACGGCGAAACCGTTCGAAGGCATGCTGCAAGAACTCGTCGGGAAACCCGGGGCCGCTGTCGTCAACCTCCACGACTGTCGAGCCACCGACCTGGTGTAGCACCGCGACGGTTATCGTGCTGGCGGCAGGCGCGAAGCGGATCGCGTTGTCGAGCAGGTTGTCGATCACTTGACGGAAGCGGTCCCGGTCGCCGAGCACGACAGCGGGCGTCGCCAGGTCGAGCTGGATCTGAACGTCGGCGGTGGACGCACGGGGTGTGGCCGCGTATACGGCGTCGGCAACCACCTCGTCCAGCCGGAGTGGAGCGATCGTCAGCAGCGGTTCATGACTGTCGACCCTGGCGAGCAATAGCAGGTCCTCGGCTAGCCGGATCACCCGGTCGGTCTCCTCCACAGCTCGAGAGATCGCCGCGGTCAACTCTTCGCGTGACCGGCCGGGACGTCCCGCCAGCTCAAGTTCGGAGCGCAGAATCGTCAGTGGTGTTCGCAACTCGTGGCCGGCGTCGGCCACAAATTCTTGCTGCCGGGACAGCGCTCGCTGCAAGCGCCCCAGCAGCGCGTTCATGGTGTCACCAAGCCTCGCTATCTCGTCCCTGGTTGCCGGCACGGCCAGCCGGGCGCCGCTGTCGTCGACCGAGATGTGAGCGGCCTGTCGGCGCATGCGTTCCACCGGTCGCAGCGCAGCTCCGGCGAGCAACCAGGCACCCGCCCCACTCAATGCCACCCCGAGTCCGCCGCCGGCGAGCAGGCCGGTCCGCACTCGAGCGACCGCATCAAGAGAAAGGGCCCGGGTGGTGCCCACGACCACGACGGTGGGGACATGTCCTGATCCGGCGACCGGGACGGCCAGCAGTCGTACGCTGTCTCCGGTGCTGTTCGAAGCGGTCAGCGCCAATGGGCCCACCCGCGCCCGCGCGAGCTGGGCAGCCGACAACAGTGGTTCTCCTTTGGTTCCGACCGTGAAATCGCTGAGGTGGCCGCGGGAATCGACAATCTGAGCGAGTGCCTCGTCCGGCGGGAGCAGCCCGATCTTGCCACTGTCCTGAAAGTCCGAGTTACCGTCGGGCCCGATGCGCTGCACAATTGCCTCCGCGCGGGCTCGCAACGTGGTGTCCAAAGATGCGTCGAGTCCGCGCTGAAGCTGGTTGAGGAACAACACCCCACCCACCGCCACCAGCACCGCCACCGCCAGCATCACCAAAACCGCCAGCCGGCTCCGCAAGGACACCCCGCTAATCCCTTCCCGACTGCGACGGACTGAAGCCTGGCGACTCCCTATCTGCGCGGGCTCTAAGCCGGTAGCCGGCGCCACGTACCGTCTGCAAGTCGTCACGCCCGAACGGCCGGTCGATCTTGCGGCGCAGGTAGGCGACATACTGGTCGACTACGTTCGACACCCCGTCGTAGGCGAAGTCCCAGGCGTGCTCGAGGATCCGGGTGCGCGGCAGCACCTCCCCGGGATGTCGCATGAATAACTCAAGCAACGCGAATTCCTTGGCCGTCAGCGGCAATTCCTCCTCACCGCGCCAGGCGCGTCGAGTCGCCGGGTCCAGTCCCAGGTCGCCGACCTGAAGGACTGTCGGCCTTGCGGCCGCTCCACGCCGGATCAGCGCCCGCAGCCGGGCCGCCAACTCAGAGAAACTGAACGGCTTGGTCAGGTAGTCGTCCGCTCCGACGTCGAGCCCGCGAATCCGCGCCGACACCTCAGCACACGCCGTGAGCATCAGCACCGGCATCCACCGCTGCGCGGTCCGCAACTGCCGGCACACCTCGAAACCGTCAAAAGCAGGCAGCATGACGTCCAGCACGATCACGTCGTAGGAAAACTCGGTGCCCTGCCACACCGCATCCGGGCCGTCGACGGCGACGTCAACCGCATAGCCCTCTTCCACCAGTCCGCGCTTCAGTACTGCGGCCATCCGCGCCGAGTCCTCCACCAGCAGCACCCGCATGCATCCACCGTAAAGAAGCAACATGTGAGCCACATGTGAAGACCTCCGAGTTCCCGGCCGCCGCTAGCCACTCGTGGCCTTGGGCTCGAAGTCCCGCCCAGACGAAGCAGGGACAGCTTTCGCCCGCTTCCAAGGCAGTGCGCCATGCGCCCAGCATGCCAACGGATCGGATACGTCGCGTCCTTACGCGTCAAACACGTCCGGTTGGTTCCAGCCGGTAGCCCCGTCCGCGCAGGGTGGTGATGGACGGAACCCTGACCGGAGGGGTCCGCGTGACGGTGGCGTCCGCGAGCCGGCGGCGCAACGCGGCGATGTGTACGTCCAGGGTCTTGGTGGAACCGAACCAGTTCTCGTCCCAGACGTCGGCCATCAGCCCCTCGCGGCTGACCACGTCTCCCGCTTCCGACGCGAGCCGGACCAACAGGTCGAACTCCTTGGGGCGTAACGAAACCTCCGTTCCGCCTACCATGCAACGCCGCGAGCCGGTTTCGACGTACAGGTCGGCAATTTCGAATGTCAACGCCGGCCCGGTCGTCGTCGTCGTGCCCCTGCGAAGGTGAGCGCGCACCCGCGCCAGCAGTTCGGTAAGGCCGAACGGCTTCGTCAGATAGTCGTCGGCTCCCGCTTCAAGTCCCACGACGACGTCCATCTCCTCGTGACGAGCCGTCAGGATGACGAGGATGCAGTTCGGCTGGCGGCTCTTGAGCTCGCGGCACACGTCCACTCCGTCGAAGTCCGGCAGACCGAGGTCCAGCAACACCAGGTCGAACTCAGCCTGCTCAACCTCGAGCAGCGCGCTCGCGCCGGTGCGCTGCCAGGTCACCTGGTGCCCGTTTGCACGCAACGCGGATTGCACCAGCCGGCCGATCTTCTCGTCATCCTCCACGAACATCAGCGAAGCCATTGCCACAGCCTAGAAGCACGTCGCCTCAACAACGACGTACTCAAGAGATCGGTCCGGTCAAAGCTCCCTCAGTTGCTCGTAGACACGCTGGCGGGCCTGGTACGACGTAAAGACAGCCGCCGCGGCGATGGCCACCACTGAACAGGCCGCCACCAGCACGAGATAGGCCCACGGGAAAGCCAAGTGTGCGGGGGGCGGGTCGAATACCCCCGTCAGCACCTTGACGAGCATCTCCGACAGCCCCCAGCCCGCTAGGCCGCCGGCGAACATGCCACCTAGCATCACGAACGCAGACTCGCCGATAGTGAAACCGCGCAGCTGTCGGGCGGTGGCGCCGAGCGCGGTGGCGATGGCGAGGGTGCGCCGTCGCTCGTTGAGGCCGAGTGCGGTCACCAAGCCGCCGGCGGCAGCCACTAGGGCCAAGGCAAACGCCAGCTCGACTCTGGTGAGCCCGGACAGATCCACCGACGTGAGGCTGGAACCCACCAGCGTGCGGCTAGTTTGCACGTCGGTGACCTGGGCCGAGGTGCCTACGAGCTGTTGGATTTGCTGAGCCACTTGGCCGGTGTTCTGTCCGCCGGTGTTGACGAGGAAGGAACCGACCGCGTCGCTTCCAGTCTGCTGCGCCACGTAGGAGGCGTTCGCCACCAAGAAACTGTCCTTCGGAGCCGTCGGGAACTCGTTGACGATCCCCACGTAATGGAACGTCACGTACCTGAACCTCTGGGTTTGGCCGTTCTGCAGGCGTAGTCGCAATCGATCACCCAACGAGAGTTGGAAGTCGTTCACGGTCTCCGCGCTTACCAGGATCCCGTCGGGGCGCTTGCGCAACCGAGAGAGCACTTGAGCCGCGGAAGCACCTTGGAAATAGGCGTCTTGTAGATGCACCGCCTGGGTGATCGAGCCGGTGTCAATGCCAAACAGATCCTGCAAGTCGGCTCCGACATACGCGAACCGGTGTTGCAATGATGACACCGCTTGCACACCAGATACCTCTGTGAATCGGGCTGCCTGGCTCGGTGGAACAACCACCCCGGGTGACTCAGTGACCGTGACATCCGCGCCGTTGGTGAGTTGGGCGTCGATTTCAGCCTGCTGCCGGTACGTCGAGTTGAACGTTGCGGTGGACATCGCGAACGAGATCGCCAGGCCCACGAGCACGGCCGACCTAATGATGACGCGGCGCTGCCGGTACATCGTGGACGTCACCGTAGCCGAGAGATTGCCGGCAGCCGGTCGGAGTACGCGTGTCATCACCACCCGTCCTCTGTCAAGGACGAGGTCGGCCAGCCGCCATGTCAACAATGCGCAACTCACCCACAGCAGCCCGGGCCCGAGGAACGCCCAGTAGTTGACCGAGATCGTCGGCACTCCCTCAGGCGCCAACACCAAGGAGTACTTGCTTCTGCTCGTGGCGTAGAAGATCGCCAGCGACGCTGCCAGCAACACGAAGTCGAGCCCGAACCGCATCCACCGCGGGCTGCGTTGTCGTCCCGCGGTGCCCCGACCCTGCATCGTGGTCGCCTCTCGCAGATCGCGACGGGCGGGAAGCACGATCGTCGTTCCGGCGACGAGTAGGCCGACCAACACGGAGACGCCGGCCCAAACAAGCGCGCTGGGCGTGCTGGCACCGAACATGGGCGACCCGAACATCAAGCGGCCGATGAGCGCCGCGATCCCCAGACCCGCGGCTGCGCCGATGAGGCCGATCAGGGCCGCCTCGATCACGACCACACGGAGCAACTGAGCTCGCGAGCTGCCGCGGGTGCGCAGCAACGCCTGCTCGCGTCGGCGCCGCGTTGCTCCGGCACCGGCGACCGCGGCCGTGAGCGCGGCCGCGAGGAGTGCACCTGGGGTGCCGAGGAATAGAAACAGGATCTGGGAGTAGAGAGAATCTTCGCGAGCCGAGCCGAGAACGGTGCCCAAGTTGTCGCCAACCAGGGCCGCGCCCGACACGGTTGCTTCGAAGTTCTTCGCAGCGGACGTCACCACCGTGTATGCGGCAGAGGGATCGGCCGGCAGGAGGTGAGAGCGTTGCACGTGGACTTGGGTTTTCACCAGGTCGGGTCTCGTCTTGGCCAGGGTCGCGAAGTCTGAGGCAAACGTGTGCGCCGGCAACAACAGCACGTTGTCCGGAGGCGCCTGCAGCTGGCTTTGCGGCGGAGCACCCACCACCTGGAACAGCGAGTCGGCCTGCGGCAGCTCCACGACGCCGCTGACCCTCACGGACACCACCGGCATGCCCACCCGGGCGATCGTCACCGTGTCACCCGGTGCGACATGCAAGTTCGCGGCGGTCTGCTGTGCGACAAGCGCGCCGTGCGATGACCCCGTGAGCAGCCGGATTGCCAGTGGAAAAGTGCGTTGATAGCCGGCCGGAATGCCGAGAACCTTGCCCGCTCCAGTGGCTTGCGTCGTGCCGCCAGCGGTTGCCCGGAAGCCCGGCGTGTCCGCGAAGCCGACCGGCAGCGCCTTGATGGTCCCCGGGGCTCTACGGACCGCCGCCAAGATGTTCGCCGGGTTACCTTCGCGTTGTACTTCAACCTGCCAGTCGACCGCGATGCTGTCGGCGGAGCGTTGCGTCATCGTTGCCTTCGACGCCGCCAAAAAGGTGCCAAGACTCGCCAGCAGGGCAACGGCAAGCGCGATCCCGGCCGCCGATGCCGCAAGACGTCCCCAACGTCGGCTGAGCAGCCCCCGCAACCACAGCCCCGCCATTCTCATGACGTGGCACCGCTCTCTTCCAGGAATCCCGCGACCGTATGCAGCGTCCCCTCGTCCATCGTCCATCGCGTGTCGAGTCGATCGGCGATCAACGGATCGTGGGTCGAGACCAGGAGGGTGGCGTCGAGGCTGTCGGCTGCAGAGAGCAGCACGCTCATCACTCGGTCCGCCGCGACGTGGTCGAGTTGTCCGGTGGGTTCGTCGGCGATGATCAACGGCCGCCCTGCAGCCAGTGCCCGGGCAACTGCCGCGCGTTGTGCCTGCCCGCCCGACAGCTCTTCTGGCAGTTTGTTGGCCAACTCCTCAATGCCGAGGGTCACCAGCGCCTGATGCGCGCGTTCCTGAGCCCGCTTGTCGGGAGCGCCTTCGAGCACAAGCGGGAGCGCCACGTTTTCCACCACGGTAAGCGGGGACATCAGGCTGGCACCCTGGAAGACCATGCCGACCTTCGCCCGGTGCGGTTGGTGTTTGTCGCCCAAGGCAGGCCAGGAGACACGGCCGGACGTCGGCGCGTCGAGGCCGGCCATCAAGTACAGCAGTGTCGACTTACCCGAGCCTGAGGGCCCGACGATGGCGATCCGGGCTTTGGCTGGCACTTCGCAGGTCGCGGTGTGAACGGCGACTACCGCGGTGTTACCGGCGCCGTACGTCCGAGAAACTGCATCGCACCTCACCAGCGGAACCGCGGCTGTCATGGCATCAACCTTCCGTCTTGCAGGGCGATCACTCGATCGGCAATCCGGCGTACGGCGACACTGTGGCTGGCGATGACAACGGCACAACCGGCTCTCGCTCGCCGGCACAGCATCTCAAGGAGCCGACGCTCCGACTCCCCGTCAAGCTCCCCGGTTGGCTCGTCCGCGAGCAAGACACCGGGGTCGTTTGCCAACGCAACAGCCAGCCCTGCGCGTGCCGCCTCCCCGCCAGAAAGCTCTTGCGGATGTGCGGTTGACCTGTGGTCGATGCCCAGCGAGGCAAGCAACTCGGTGACCGGTGGCAAGGGCCTGTCGGCGGCTAGCGTCTGAGCCAATCGAACGTTGGCTTCGACGCGCAGGTGAGTGAACAGGTTATCTGCCTGGAAGAGCACCCCGATGTGTCGAGCACGCAGCCGCGCCCGCACCGCTTCTGTCTGGTGCGACACGCGTTGACCGGCGACCCAGACCGAGCCACCGGAGGGCTCATCGAGGCCGGCTAGACACGAGAGCAGAGTCGACTTGCCCGACCCGGAGGGGCCCACGACAACCACGACCTCACCGGCCGTCACGCTCAACGACACGTCTCTCAAGGCCAGGGTTTCCTCATCGCCGGCGCGGAAGAAGCGGTAGAGATCGCGCGCCAGCAACGCTGGCGAGGCGGCGTCCGGGCCGGCGCCTTGGCTAACGGCTAACGTCAGACTCGCGGATTGCGCAGATTTCATTGGTGATCAGACCCAATGCAACGAGTTGCTGACGATCCGCCAGGGATCGACGTTGTCGGCATTGGTAGGGCCGGTCAGGGTCAGGATCGCTTCCTGACCGGCGTGCCAGAACTCATAGCGTTCGACGGCGTCGCGAACCACCTTGCCGGTCACCTGGTCGGGCGCCGAGTCTTGTTGGTAAGTGACGAGGATGGCAGTCCCCGCCTTGCGAGTGATGCTGATGACGTTGCCCATTGCGAACTTCGACGCCGCCTTTGCTACGCCGGGGACCTCCCGCACCCTGGCGCTGGCGACCGTTGGCGCCTTGCTCGCCGAGACATCTTGGATCGTGATGCTGTTGAGCTTGTCGGTGAACGTGACGGCACCCGCCCTGCTCGACCGTGCCCAGCCTTCCGGAACAGTGAGCACCAGTTTCGTGCCAGTGAGCCTGTACGGAACATAGACGGTGTTGTCGGGAATGTCACCAGGTGGATTGAACTCGGTCGCCGGCGCGTTCGAGGCGGCCGTCGGTGGGGGCGATGAGGTCGTCGTCGGAGCCTCGTGCGTCGAACTGCGCGCAGTTTGCCCGCTCCGAGTTGCGGGACCCGGCGACGCACTGGAGCTGTTGCCGCTGCAGCCCGACAGTCCTACTACCAACACGCCAGCTGCCGCCGCCGCGAAGGCCCTTGTCCGGCATGCCCGCTCCTGACGTGTCATCGGCGCCCCTTCTGTGTCGTCGTACGGCGTTCTTCCCGAGGCTAAGCACAGGCAAGTGAGCGCCAGGGAAGCGCAAGGTTAGGAGAAGGCAATGTCTTCGACACGTGTCTGATTGATGGCCGCCGTCGACCGTCGGCGAGCAGAATCGCGGCAGGTGCCCGGATCGTTGGCACTCCCATCCATGACACGTCGAACGACATGGCAGCCCACGAAGCACCCGAGGAGAAGACTGACGATGCGCAAGCGAATAGTCGGCGTGGCGGTGGCAGCCGTGGTGGTGGCGGTGCTCTTGTTCGGAATCCCGCTGGCGATCGCCATAGACAACGTGGTTCGCTCGGACGAGCAAGGCGAGCTGGAACGTCTTGCACTGCGCGGTGCGGTAGCGGTGTCACCCGGTTATCAGGCGCGCGACCCCATCGAACTGCCGGCAACGCCGAGCGAGGTCCAGCTTGCGGTCTACGACCCAGCAGGAAGGCTCATCGCCGGGATAGGACCTCCGCACGTCGACATGGCCTTGGGCAGCGTCTCGGGCGGTGTGGTGGTGGAATACAGCACACCCGACGACGTCGCGGTGGGCATTGCGGTCACTGCTGGTGAGCGGGTGATAGCCGTCGTGCGTGCGGCATCACCGCGATCCACGTTGCAGAAGCGGGTTTGGGAAACGTGGGGACTCATGGCTGCGCTGGCCTTGCTCGGCGCCGGTTGCGCCAGTGGGTTGGCGATTGCCGCGAGTCGCCGGTTGATCCGACCGCTCACCAAGCTCGAAGCAGTGGCCGCCGAGCTGGGTGAGGGCAACTTCGCCGTGCGGGCAAGCCCCAGCGGAGTCGCGGAGATCGATCGTGCGGGGGATGCCCTCAACAAGACGGGCGCCCGCTTGGATGATCTCGTCTCCCGTGAGCGGACGTTCTCGGCGAACGTCTCACACCAGTTGCGTACGCCGCTGACCAGTCTGCGTTTGGAGCTGGAATCTGCCGTCGGCGAGGATTCAGAGGCGCTTCGAGCAGCAGCTGCGGAGGCGATCAACTCGGTGGACATGCTTTCTCGCACCGTCGACGAGGTGCTGAGCCTGGCTCGCAGTCAGTCGCCATCCGGCGAGGGTTTTGACGTGGCTCAGCTGCTCGATGACTTGCGTGATCGCTGGCACGGCGTGTTCGCGGCACGGGACCGACCGTTTCGGGTGGTCAGCGGGAATTCCTGCCCTTCCCAGGCTTCGTTGGCGGCGGCGCGACAGATCCTCGATGTCCTCATCGACAATGCCTATCAGCATGGTCGAGGAGTGGTAACCGTGGCCGCCCGCGACAGCGCAGGCGCGCTCGCGATCGACGTAATCGACGACGGCTCAGCACCCGGGCTGCACCCTCTGGATGGGCCAGCCGCGCCTGTCGCACCTGGGCACAACCACGGCAAGATTGGTCTTCGACTGGCCTGCGCGCTCGCAACCTCGCAAGGGGGTCGAGTGCTGCAGGCTCACGGTGAGCCGCGCACCCGATTCACCCTGTTGCTGCCTACCCGCAACCCATCGGACGACGTCAGTCACTCATGACGCGAATGCCGGCCAACACCTGGTGCCGGCGATTCGACGACATGGGGCCAAGAGCCCTGTCTCACCACACGTTTTTCCGGACCACGACGTGTCGGACCGATCAGTGGACCGGCGGACTAGTAGCCTCACGTTTCACAGCAGTGAGGCGGTGCGGACGACTTCCCGCTGCTTGGTGGCACTCCGGCTGATGGCACCGCGGCTGCGAGTAGGGATGCCGTGGTTGCCGAATCCGACACCAGGTGATCAGGTAGGGAGAATATCTTGCGAGCAGCTCCGAGTTGCGGGCTTTTGATCGCGGCCTGCCTGGTCTTCGGGTCGGTGGCGTGCAGCGGCGCCGGCACCGGACCGGGTGCACCCACCGCCGCCACCAGTCCGGGTGGTGGCAGGAGTCCTGGCGGGTTGTCGCACACGAGCAGCGCAGTCACGACGACACCGAACGTGCCGATGACATCACCGCCTCCTACTCCCCCAGCGCACCCCAGCACGCCTGTCACCATCGCGTTCGCCGGCGACGTCCATTTCGAGTCGTTCCTCGCGCCGCGCCTGATTCACCCGAAGACCGCGATGGGGCCGTTGGTCGACGCGTTGGGTCGAGCCGACCTCGCGATTGTCAACCTCGAGACGGCAGTCACCACCCGTGGCAGACCCCAGCCGAAGCAATACACGTTCCGCGCCCCGCCCGCTGCCTTCACCGCGTTGAAGGACGCCGGCATCGACGTGGCGACGATGGCGAACAACCACGGACTCGACTACGGACCGGTCAGTGTTCCCGACGCGCTGGCGGCGGCGAAGGCCGCGAGAATGCCGCTGATCGGCATCGGCGAGAACGCGCACGCCGCCTACCGGCCGTGGATCGCACACGTGCACGGCCAGCGAATCGCGTTCCTGGCAGCCACTGCGGTATTGGATGCGCCGTTGGTCGCATCCTGGTCGGCCCGCCCGGCCCAGCCCGGGCTCGCGACCGCACTCGACGGCAACAACGCGGCGCTCGTCGCTGCAGTCAAAGCGGTACGGCCGCGCGTCGACACTGTCGTCGTCGACTTGCACTATGGCGCCGACCTGACGACGTGCCCCACCCAGATTCAGCGAAAACTCGCTCACGACCTGGTCCGGGCTGGGGCCGACATCGTGGTCGGCCAACATGCCCATGTGCTGGTCGGCGGCGGCTACCTCGGATCGGCGTACGTCGACTATGGGCTCGGCAACTTCGAGTTTTACGTGCCCAACAACGATCGCGCCGCCGAGACCGGCGTGCTCGTTCTCACCGTTGACGGGCGGACGGTAACCCGCCCTCGCTGGATCCCGGGCCAGATCGTGAACGGCCTACCCACCCGCCTCACCGGCGCGCCAGCCGTGCAGGCGAGCGATCGCTGGTCCTCGCTACGGGGATGCGCGGGGTTGACCAGCAAACCGCGGTAGGCAGCTGCTCTGCGGCCGGGGCGCGGATCGACCAGGAGGGAAAGAACACGGTGGCGGCCGCGGCATTCAGTGAACCGTTCGGTCAAGGCTGGGTGCAAGTGGGTGAACTCGCGCTCGCGTTCGTGTTGCCCTCCCTGATCGGCCTCGAGCGTGAGCTGCGGCAAAAGAGCGCAGGCCTGCGCACCCACACCATCGTCGGAGTGGCGACGGCACTGGTCACCTTACTTTCCAAGTACGGGTTCACCGATGTGTTGGGCAGCAACGTCACACTTGAACGCGGGCGACGCCAACACCGGTGCGGAGTGACAGTCCCTCCCAATTTTGCGGGAAACTCACGGCGATACGCCGAAAGGGGTAAGCGGAATCCCGCATTTTCGAGACGGCCAGGATAGTCAGGGCAGTCAGGGCAGTCAGGGCAGCAGGCTTGAGATCGCGTGTCCCCATGGCGGCGCCGGAAGCGGTTGATAGTGGGCTCCACTCGCCAGTCTTAGCGCGAGAATCCCTGCGACCACCGCAACCGGGACAAGAATGCTCACCACCGTCGGCCGGCCGGGCCTCAGCAACGCTGCGGACGCTCGCCTGGCCCCGGAGCACAAGTCCTTGCTGAATGGGCCCGACCAGAGGCACATCGCGGCGGCGACCCCGCCGAGCGCGAGAACCAAATCCAGATGTTGGTCCGCTGTTGCCCAGGCACCGATGAGTACGACGAGAGTCCCGCTCGCCAACGCCAGAACAGTGGTGATCAACGCCGCCGGAAGCGCCACGACGCCGAACCAGGGCACACAGACAGAGGCCAGCAGCCCGTCACTGCGACGCTGGCCACGTCTTCGCCACCACGACTCGAGGACCCGACCGCGGACCGCCACGGTGCGCAGCAGCCAACCGAGCACCGCCATCGCCGTTGCCGTCCCGACGGGAGCGGTGATGGCGCCGGCTAGAGCGACGACCAACACGGCCAACCAGAACACGAAGGCGGCCAGCCGATTGGGCCGCGGCCCCTGCTCCGACCCCCGCTCCGGCCCGGACGCCTCGACCGGCGGGTCGGAGCCGATCGGCACCCAACTGGGGCTGACATCGGCCTGATTGGCAACGTCAAGCTGCGCCGTCGCCGGGGCGGATCCGGGAAGTGACGCAGCCTGGGTGATCGCCTCTGGGTGTGGCGACGGCGGCGCAGGTGAGACGCGGCCGGCCGTGCGCAGCGCCTCGGTCACGGGCTCCGCATGCCGAGGAGACTGTACTCGAGGCGGTGGCGCTCGGACAGCGCCCGCCGCGTCACCAGCCAGCCATTCCACCAGCTGGGCCGAGCGGGGCCGGTCAGCCGGATCGGTAAGGAGCGCGCACGAAACGACCCAGTGCAGCGAGTCGGGCCAGTGCAGTGAGTCAGGGCCAGACAAGTTGTGTTCGCCTCGACGAATCCGGTCCATCACGGCGACCGCCGGCCCTTTGCCATAAGGACCTTCCCCGGTGGCGGCGAAGAAGACAGTCGCGGCCCACGAATGCACGTCGGCAGCCGGCGTCGGCTCGTCGCCGTACAAGATCTCCGGTGCAAGGTACCCGGGGGTGCCGAGCAACCATCCGCTATGGGTGAGGCGTGACTCGTCGGCGAGCTGAGCGAGGCCGAAGTCGATAAGCACCGGACCTGTTCCATCGAGCAAGACGTTGGAGGGTTTGACATCACGGTGCATGACGTCGACGCGGTGCACGGCGACCAGCGCCTCGGCGAGCCCACGCGCCAAGATCATGAGCGCATCGCCGCGGATCGGGCCATGCTCATGGACTCGATCGTGCAGCGACAAGCCCGGCACATACCGAGTGACCAGATAGGGAGTGTCGCCCCACGGATCGGCGTCGTAGACCTCCGCGACCCGTGGCGATTTGACCCGGCGCAGCGACGTAACCTCTCGAGCCATCCGGGCCCGGCCATGCGTGTCACCGACGATGTGGGGGCGAAGCACCTTGATAGCGACCTTACGGCCACTGTGGTCGACAGCCAGGTGGACAACCCCCATCCCACCCTCGCCGATGGGCCCGAGCAGCCGGTACGGCCCAATCGTCGTGGCCGGGGCATCGGCGGTGTCCTTGGATTGACTGTTCACTGGCTGCGGCTGTCAGACGAGCCGGTGCATCCAGCCATGCGAGTCGGCCACTTGGCCGTGCTGGATGTCCAGCAGGTGCTGGCGCAGCCGCATCGTGATCGGCCCGGCGTCGGGGCCGGAGGAGACCGCACCGCCGGGCCACTTCAACGTTGCGACCGGCGTCAAGACCGCCGCGGTCCCGCACGCGAAGACTTCGGTGATCTCGTTGCTGGCGACGCCGTCTCGCCACTCGTCAACCGTGATTCGACGTTCCACAACCTTGTGTCCAAGCTCGTCGGCGAGCTCTATCACCGACGACCGAGTGACGCCCTCCAGAATCGTGCCGGTCAGTTCGGGTGTCACGATGGTGCCGTCGGCGTACACGAAGAACAAGTTCATGCCGCCGAGCTCTTCGACGGCGGACCGCTCGGCCGCGTCGAGGAAGGCGACCTGATCGCAGCCTTGCGCTGTCGCTTCCTGTTGGGCCAGCAGGCTGGCGGCGTAGTTCCCCCCACACTTGGCGGCGCCGGTGCCGCCCGGTGCGGATCGGGTGAATTCCTCGCTCAACCAGATCGTGACCGGTTTGACGCCGCCGCCAAAGTAGGAGCCGGCGGGTGAGGCGATGATCGCAAACGTCACCTGCTTGGCCGAACGGACTCCCAAGAAGACCTCGGAAGCAAACATAAACGGGCGGATGTAGAGCGACTTCTCACCCCCGGATGGCACCCAGCCGACATCGGCGGCGACGAGCGCCCGGATCGCGGAGATGAACGAGCCGGTCGGGAGCTGGGGGAGTGCGAGCCGCACGGCGGAGCGCTGGAAGCGGGCCGCGTTGACGGTTGGCCGAAATGCCCACACCGAGCCGTCTGGATGCCGATAAGCCTTCAGACCCTCGAAGATCTCCTGAGCGTAATGCAGGACCGAGGTCGCCGGGTTGAGGCTGAACGGACCGTAGGGTTTGACGGCGGGGTCGTGCCACCCGTGCTCGGGAGACCACTGGGCAACGAACATGTGATCGGAGAAGTACTTGCCGAAGCCAGGATCGTCGAGTATCTGCGCCCGGCGTTGTGGATCAACCGGAGCAGCGCTCTGTTCCAACGGAATCTCGGGTTCAACCGGGATCTGGGCTTGGACAGCGAGCTGCGCTTCGACCGGGAGGTGGCGCTCGGTCGGGTTGGGGGTTGCCAACGTCATAGGGAGCACGTTAGCCCACCGCACCCTGGTGGGCCCGGCGAAGGCTCACAGATCGACACCCCGCACCAGATCGGCATCCACCTCTGCCGCGATCTCATCCAGCACGGCCGCCGGAATCGGGCTGTCGACGGTCAGGGCCACCAGGGCGTGGCCGCCTAGGCTCTCCCGCGCGACCTGCATGCCCGCAATGTTGACGTTCGCGTCGCCGAGGATGCGACCGACCGCACCAACCATCCCGGGCCGGTCCGCATACGTGAAGAACGCCAGGTGATCGGTGGGCTCCAAGTCGACGTCGAAGTCGTTGATCTCCACCAGTCGCTCGCGTTGGTGAACGCCGACCAGGGTGCCCGAAACCGACACTACGCCGCCGTTAGCCAGCACACCCCGCAAGCTGACCAGGCTCCGGTGGTCTGGGCTTTCACCATCGGCGATGAGCCGTACGGCGAGGCCACGCTCGGCCGCGAGCAGGGGCGCGTTGACGTAGGACACCGTCTCCTCGGCACCGTCGGTGAAGACGCCCTTGAGCGCGGCGAGCTGCAGCACCGAGACGTCGTACTGGGCGATCTCACCACGCACCTCGACGTCAAGCTGCTGAGCGACCTCGCCGGCCAGCGCGCCGAAGATCCGGCCGAGCTTTTCGGTCAATGGGATCGCGGGGCGGACATCTTCGGCGATCTCACCGCCTTGGACGTTGACGGCGTCCGGAACGAGCTCACCGCTCAATGCCAGCCGCACCGACCTGGCGACAGAGAGCCCCGCCTTCTCCTGCGCCTCGTTCGTGGAGGCGCCCAGGTGTGGCGTGGCGACCACGTTGTCGAGGCCGAACAACGGCGAGTCCGTGCACGGCTCGGTGGCGAAGACATCGAGTCCGGCGGCTGCCAGACGACGTTCGCGCAGGGCCAACTCCAACGCTCGCTCGTCGACGATGCCGCCTCTAGCCGCGTTGACGATGATCGCGTTCGGCTTGCAAAGCGCGAGTTGTGCGGCGCCGATGAGACCGACGGTTTCGGGACTCTTGGGCAGATGCACGGAAATGACGTCGGCCTGCCCGAGCAGCTCTTCGAGCGCGACCAGCCGTACGCCGAGCTGGGCCGCGCGGCCTGCCTGGACGTAAGGGTCGTAAGCGATCACCTGCATGTCGAACGCCATCAGGCGAGCCGTCATCAGCACGCCTACCCGGCCGAGGCCGACGATGCCCGCCGTCTTCTCGTACAGCTCGATGCCGGTGTATTTGCTGCGCTGCCACTCGCCGCTTTTCAACCCGGCGTTGGCGGGCGCAATGTGACGCGCCGCCGCCAGCAGTAGGCCCACGGCGAGCTCCGCCGCGCTGACGATATTCGACGTCGGCGCGTTGACGACCATGACTCCGGACTGGGTGGCTTGCTTGACGTCGACGTTGTCGAGGCCCACGCCTGCGCGGGCTATCACGCGCAACCGGCGACCCGCTGCCAGCGCTTCCGCGTCGACTCTCGTCGCGCTGCGCACCAAGATCGCGTCCACGTCTGCGATGGCGGAGAGGAGCTCATCGCGATCTGCCCCGTCACAGTAGCGAATCTCGAAGTCCGGACCCAGTGCGTGCACTGTGGCGGGACTGAGCTCCTCGGCGATCAACACGATCGGCTTGGTCACAACGGGTCGTCCCAGAAAGCGTCCAGCCAGCTCATCCGTGCGCGCACCTCACGCCCGGCCGACTCGAGCGAGGCCTCCTCAGATCGGGTTCGCGCCGGCGGTGGCCCCGGCTCACTATCACCGAGCCCCACACCGGGGAAGTCCGCAATCCGTGGGGTGCGTGTGATGGTGTCCAGCACCTGCCTAAGACGGTCCCGGACGGAGTCATCCACCAGTTGGCAGGCCGCCGTGTCGGCGACGAGCGCCGCGGGCCGCGGTGTCGGCGGCTGTCCGTCAGAGCGGCCGCCGGAATGCAGCGCGTCGACGATCAGCTTGAGCTGATGCACGCTTTGCAGATAGGCGATCTCGGGCGGGTGGCCAGCATCCATCAGCGTCTGAAAGCCAGCCTCAACGAAGCGGGTAACCGCATCTCCCAGCACGCCTTGCCCACCGAAGAGAAAGGTTTCGGCCTCTTCCGCGAACGTCGTCTTGATCGCGCCAGCACGGGTCCCGCCGATCGCCTTCGCATAAGACAGCGTGAGCTCCCAGGCCGTGTGAGACGCGTCGGTCTCGACCGCGACCAGCATCGGGACGCCCCTACCTTCGCTGAACTCCCGACGTAACAGCCGAGCCGATGCCTGCGGCGCGACCAGACCGACGTCGACGCCGCTCGGCGGCCGCACCGAGCCGTACCGGATCTCAAAGCCGCTCCTAAACAGCAGTGCGTCGCCGGCAACCAGGTTGGGCTCGACCGCCGAACCAAAAAGCGATGGAGACACAGCGCTGCTCGCCAGCACCATGATGAGGTCGGATTCCTCGCAAGCGTCGTACGGCGAAACGGCGGGCATTCCCTCCATGTCACAGGCGACGCCTGCACCGGAGTCGATGAGCCCAATCCGCACGTCAACCCCGGAGTCGCGCAGGCACAGGGCGTGAGCGAGGCTCTCGTATTCGGCACCGAGCACGGCCACGTTGCGTGCCTGAACATGCCGGAGCTCTGCGTCATCGTCGTGCCACACCTCAACCACGCGCGTCGGCTACTGGTAGCTGACGAACTGGACCTGCGGCAACACCTTCAGCAGGTCCTTCGGCGAGAACATGTCCGTGTCCTCGTCGTAGAAAAGCTTGAACCCCATGTGGAAACGGCCGGGCCTGGCAACCCGATGGTAGGTGCCGAGCTTGTTGGCCCGGGGCCCGAAGCCGTCGACATGTTGCACTTCGGCGAGATCGTCGTGCCTATGCACCCGGCCGATGTGGGTGATCATCGCGGGCGTGAACTGATGAAGCATGAAGAGTTTCTGCGGCAGATGGTTCTGGCGCGTCAGTGCTGCCAAATAGTCGGCCACCCGGTTGATCCCGGCGGCGTCCACGGTCCCGATCTGCTGGGCGGGGATTTCTCCGGGCGGCATGTGCCACTCCGGATCGAGCGCCAGACCGACCCAGGGGTTCTTCAAGGCCCAATCCCAGCGCTTCGCGACCGACAAGAAATCGGAGCGCCCCGGCTGCAAGTCAAGGACGAGCAGCGCGTTATTCCGCTTCGCCGCCTGGATGTATCGCTGAACGTCGGCATGTGAGATGTCATGGCTGTAGTTCCCGTCGGGGCCAGGAAAGCCATCGGCCACCGTCACGATCAACTCGTAGACGATCTGCACCTTCCGGCCACCTTGAGCGAACGGGGCTGCGGCCTTACGTAGCCGTTCGGTGATGGCATCTGGGGACGCTTCTCCCAGCACGCCTAGCGAACCGGTGCCGCTGGTGCCGTAGTAGGCGACCAGGATGTGACCAGGAAAGATCTTGGTGCTGCCGTCGGGCAGCTTGGGCACCACCGGTGGATCCGGAGTGGTGACCGTTGGCGTGATGGTCGGCCCTCCTGATGCACTGGCACCCGAACCACCCGGATCGGGTGCTGCCTGCTTGGCTGTCGACGTGATCTGACAGCCGGCGAGCAACACCGCGCCCACCGTCAAAAACACCCCGATCGCCGCCGATCGAACGCCAGCCCATGGTCGCATTCATCCACCCTAGGGGATGCCTCGTCGCTGCCCTGGCAGCCACGTCGGAGGGTCGCGCAGCGGATCACCCAATGGGTCGCCCAATGGATCGCCCAATGGATCGCACCGTGGTTCCCACTCAACCGAGCACAGCGGCCCGCACGCACAACACATCGGGCAGATGCTGGGCAACCAGACGCCATGAGTCGCCGGCGTCGTTGCTGGCGTAGACGCTGCCATCACGAGCCCCCAGATAGAGCCCGGTCGGACTCGCATTGTCGGCGGCCATGGCGTCACGCATGACACCGGCGAAGAAGCCGTCCTCGGGAAGCCCCTGAGACAATTCCGACCAGGTCGAGCCGGCGTCTCGGGAACGCCAGACTCGCGGCTTGCCCTCTGGTGGGATGCGTTGAGAGTCGGCGACAAGCGGGAATACATAGACGGTGTCGACGTCCTGCGGATCCACCACGATGGGGAATCCGAAGTCGCTGGGCAGTCCTTCCGCGATCGACTGCCACGAGCTACCACCATCCTCGGTGCGGTAGACGCCATGGTGGTTCTGTAGGTACATCCGCTCCGGCATCGACGGGTGCTGGGCGACCTTGTGCACGCATTGGCCGAACTCTGGCCACGGGTCGGGCATGAAGTAGGCCTTGACCCCGACGTTCGCCGGATGCCACGACTCTCCACAGTCGCTGGTCTGGTAAACCCCTCCGGTAGACATCGCCACGGTCATCGCAGCTTTGTCCTCGAGTCCGGGCAGGATCGTATGAATGGCCTGGCCGCCGAAGCCCGCTCCCCACTTCTCTCGGTGGGGGTGGTCCCACAACGACCGGACCATGTCGAACGTCTGCCCGCCGTCGCCACTGCGGAACAAGGCGGACGGCTGGGTGCCTGCGTACACGAGCCCGGGCTCGTCGTCGGGGCCCAGCGCCAACTGCCAGACCTGCTCAAGCGCCGCACCGGTGTCTTCGGGGAATCGAATCGCGCCGTTGGGTGTCTCCTGCCACGTGGCGCCAAGGTCGTCGGAGCGAAACACCTGGGGACCCCAGTGGGAGCTCATAGCGCCGGAGAGCAGCCGCGTCGTGTCGCCTCGGGAGTCGATCGCGCAGGCGGTCACCTCGTTCATCAAGAAGTGCGGACCGTCCAGCGTCCACTGCTCCCGCGCCGCGTCGGACCTCGCCAACCACAATCCCTTGCGGGTGCCGATCATCAACAGTGTCTGGTTCATCGAGTTGCCTCCTCGCTTGTCTCACAGGCCGAACCGGTTGCTGGTCGTCCTACATCCTGGCTATTCCAGAGTGGAAGACTATTCCTGCCAGGAACAGTACACTTCGGTGATCATGAGTCAAGAGCTGCCGACAACGTCGTACGCCCTGTTGGGGCTGCTTGCCTTCGGCGACGATCTCAGCGGCTACGAGCTCAAGCAGCGTGCCGACCGCACACTGCGCTTCTACTGGGTGTCGCCTGCGATGAGCCAGGTCTACACCGAGCTCACCAGGCTTGCCAGACTCCATCTGGTGCAGTCGCGTGACGACGACCGGCAACAGGGTCGCCGCACTCGCCGCTATCGGATCACCGCCAAGGGATGCCGCGATCTGCAACGTTGGCTGCGCACCGCGCCGCTGGAGTTCCCGGCTCTCAAGCACCCGATCGCCTTGCGCCTCTTGCTCGGCCACCTCGTCGACCCGGAGTCGAGTCAAGAGCTGCTCCGTGGCTACCTGACCGCCCTGCAACAACGTCGCGCCGAGCTCCAAATGGTTCGCGACTCGTTGGGTGCCGACAGCGCCGCCGAAGACCCGTTCCGCTTTGCCCGGCTGGTGGCCGACTGGGGGCTGGACTACTACGACTCCGAGCGTGAAATCGTCTCCGATCTGGTACGACGCATCGCCGGCGCTTCCCGGCGTGCCGTCGGCAAGGCAAGCACCCCGGAAGGCTGACCGCCGGCTGCTGGCTTGCGCCGGAGTGTCGCTCAGCGGGAAAAAGTTGACGGGTCGGCGGGTTAGCTCAGCCGAGTCAGGAGCAGCTCGCGGACGCGCGTCGCGTCGGCCTGGCCGCGCATCTCCTTCATCACGGCACCGATCAGCGCACCGGCCGCGGCGACTTTGCCGGCTCGAATCTTTTCGGCCACGTCGGGATTCGCCGCGACGGCCCGGTCGACGGCGGCCGACAGCGCTCCCTCGTCGGACACGACCTCAAGCCGCCGGGCTAGCACGACCTCCTCCGGATCGCCCTCACCGGCAAGTACGCCGTCCAGCACCTGCCGGGCCAGCGTGTCGTTGACCCGGCCCGTGTCGACCAGCCCCTGCACCGCGGCCACTTGCTCCGGACCGATCGCCAGCTCCGACAACTCGATGCTGGCATGGTTGGCACGCCGAGCAAGCTCCGAGAGCCACCACTTCTTCGCGGCCGCCGGATTGCAGCCGGCAGCTATTGTCTCTTCGATCAGGCCAAGTGCTCCCGCGCCCAACACATCGCGCATTTCCAGGTCAGAGAAACCCCAGTCCTGTTGCAACCGGATGCGACGCTGCGCGGGTGGCTCGGGCAGCGTGGCTCGCAACCGCTCGACCCATTCCCGCGATGGCGCGATTGGCACCAAGTCGGGCTCGGGGAAGTAGCGGTAGTCGTCGGCCTCCTCCTTAGGACGGCCTGCGGTTGTGACACCGGTGTCCTCATGCCAGTGCCGGGTCTCCTGCACAATCGTGCCACCGGCCGTCAGCAGGGCTGCCTGCCGCGAGACCTCATATCGCGCGGCGCGCTCGATGGACCGAAAGGAGTTCACGTTTTTCGTCTCGGTCCGGGTGCCGAACGGCGCTTCGGGGTCGGCGCGCAACGACAAGTTGACGTCGCAACGCAGCGATCCCTGGTCCATGCGTACGTCGGACACACCAAGCCCTCGTACCAGACCGCGCACCTGCGCGACGTACGCGCGAGCCACCGCAGGCGCCTGCGGACCCGCGCCGACGATCGGCTTGGTGACAATTTCGATCAGCGGGATGCCGGCCCGGTTGAAATCGAGCAAAGAGTGGCTGGCGCCGTGAATCCGCCCGGTTGAGCCGCCGACATGCAGCGATTTTCCGGTGTCTTCCTCCATGTGGGCGCGTTCGATGTCGATCCGGAACAAGGCGCCATCGACGTCGACGTCGATATGGCCGTTGAACGCGATCGGCTCGTCGTATTGGGACGTCTGGAAGTTCTTCGGCATGTCTGGGTAGAAGTAGTTCTTTCGGGCGAATCGACACCACTGTGCGATCTCGCAGTTGAGCGCCAGACCGATGCGAATCGCTGACTCGACGGCCTTGCCGTTCATCACCGGCAGCGCGCCCGGAAGCGCGAGACATACCGGGCAGGTTTGGGTGTTGGGCTCCGCCCCGAAGACGGTGCCGCAGCCGCAGAACATCTTCGACACGGTGTTGAGCTCGACATGCACCTCGAGCCCCATCACTGGCTCGAAGCGTGACAACGCCTCGTCGTACGGCATCAACTCAGTCGTCACCGCGGTCATGCCGTCGCCTGCAACTCCGGAGCCTGGTCGAGCAACTGGCCACCCCACCGATCGTGCAGCATGGCCTCCAACACCGCGCCCGCATTGTAAAGGCGAGCGTCTCCAAGCGCCGGCGCGAGCAACTGGATCCCGGTTGGCAACCCGTCCTCGTCGGCAACACCGCTGGGCAACGACATGCCCGGCACCCCGGCGAGGTTAGCCGGGATCGTGGCGATGTCGTTGAGGTACATCGCGATCGGATCTTCGAGCTTCTCGCCGATCTTGAAGGCGGTGGTCGGTGCGGTGGGGGACGCGAGCACGTCGACCCGTTCGAAGGCCGCGGTGAAGTCCCGCGCGATCAGCGTGCGCACCTTCTGCGCCTGCCCGTAATAGGCGTCGTAGTAGCCGCTGGGCAACGCGAACGTGCCGAGGATGATGCGCCGTTTCACCTCATCACCGAAGCCGGCCTCTCGGGTGGCCGCCATCACCTGCTCGGCGCTGGGGGCCGGCACCCCGGCGGGTGCCACTCGCAGGCCGTAGCGCATCGCGTCGAAGCGAGCGAGGTTGCTGCTCGCCTCGCTCGGCAAGATCAGGTAGTAGGTGGCGAACGCGTATTCGAAGTGCGGGCACGAGACCTCGACGACGTCCGCCCCCGCGTCGACGAGCAGCCCGACAGCCTCCTCAAACCGGGCCCGCACGCCCGGTTGATAGCCCTCGCCGCCCAGCTCCTTGACGACACCAATCCGCAGACCCGTGACGTCGGCGCGCCGTGCCGACTCGGCCATCGACGGCCACGTCGTGTCGATGCTTGTCGAGTCGAGCGGATCGTGGCCCCCCACGACGTCGTGCAGCAAGGCGGCGTCGAGAACGGTTCGACTCACCGGCCCGGCTTGGTCGAGACTGCTGGCAAGCGCGATGAGGCCGAAGCGGGAGACTCCGCCGTACGTCGGCTTGACCCCGACCGTGCCGGTAACGGCGCTCGGCTGACGAATCGATCCGCCGGTGTCGGTCCCGATCGCCAGCGGCGCCTCGAATGCGCTGACCGCGGCCGACGAACCACCGCCCGAGCCTCCGGGGATCCGTTCGAGATCCCACGGGTTGTGAGTCGGCCCATAAGCGGAATGCTCGGTGGAGCTGCCCATCGCGAACTCGTCCATGTTGGTCTTGCCCAGGATCGGCAGGCCGGCCTTCCGCAGCCGGGCCACCACGGTGGCGTCGTACGGCGGGATCCAGCCCTCGAGGATCTTCGAGCCCGCAGTCGTGGGCACGCCTTCAGTGGTAGCGATGTCCTTGACGGCGATCGGCACGCCAAGCAATTCGGGAAGCTCACCGCCAGCCGCGCGGCGCTGGTCGGCGGTTGCCGCCTGCGCTAACGCACCCGCAGTGTCGACGTGGAGGAACGCGTGCACGGCGGGATCGACCGCGGCGATCCGGTCGAGGCAGGCCTGGGTGACCTCCACCGACGTGGTGTCGCCGGCGCGCAGCGCATCGGCCAGCGCCGCAGCCGACAGCCGGGTCAGGTCGCTCATGGCTCCTCGCTCAAGATGCGCGGGACGCTGAACCGTTGCCGATCGACCTCCGGGGCGCCCGACAGCGCCTGCTCGGCAGTCAGGCTTGGCCGTAGCTCGTCGGGGCGAAGCACGTTCTCCAACGGCAAGGCGTGCGAAGACGGAGGGATGTCATCGGCCGCCACTTCGTTCACTGCCGCCACCGACTCCACGATCACCGCCAACTGGGGGGCCAGGTGATCCAGCTCGGCGGCGGACAGTTCGATCCGGGCCAGGTTGGCCAGCCTGGCGACTTCGGCTCGCGTCATCGTCGGCTTGGGGTTGGACATGGCCGCAAGCTTAGCCTTCGGCAGATCCGCGCATCCTGCACGCTGGGAGCGTCGCTCGGCCGCGACAATCGGGAAATCTGCTGCTGACACGCCGACAGAGGCACCTGGAATCCCGCTATTGCGCGGCTCGCCGCATGGGAAGTCAGCGTGCGGTGAGGTGATAGAACACCACCCACCCGAGAGTGACGATGAGCCCGAGCAACGCGACGACAACAGCAAGCGTGAGGATGAACGCCTCGAGTCCAGAACGAGCGCCAGGCACACCGGTCGGGTCGATCCCGTAGGGGACCTCGGGATCATCAGCCCCCGCGCCGACACCCGGGACACCGCGGTAACCGGGCTGACCGGAGCGCGACGGGATCACTGGACCCGTCACGACTTCCGCTCCGAGGCGCGCTTGCGTGCAGCGTCGGGCCCGTCGGCGAGCAAGACCGCGAAGCCGTCCTCGTCGAGCACCGGAACCCCGAGCGACTGCGCCTTGTCGCGCTTCGAGCCGGGCGAGTCGCCAACGACGACAAACGCGGTGTTCTTCGAGACCGACGAGCTGGCCTTCCCACCGCGCGCGACGATGTCTTCCTTGGCCTGGTCACGAGACCACCCGTCCAAGGAGCCGGTGACCACGACCGACATGCGCTCCAGGGTGCGAGGGATCAAGGCGTCGCGCTCATCAACCATCCGCAAGCCTGCCGCGCGCCACTTGCGTACGACGTCGCGGTGCCAGTCGACGTCAAACCACTCGCCGAGCGATTCCGCGATCGTCATGCCGACGCCGTCGACGGCGGCCAGCTCCTCCAGGGATGCGGCCGCGATCGCGTCCAACGAGCCGAACTCCTCGGCCAGCGCCCGGGCCGCGGTCGGGCCCACATGGCGGATGGATAGGCCCACCAGCACCCGCCACAGTGGCTGATCCTTGGCGGACTCGAGATTGGCGAGCAGCCGTGCGCCATTGGCGGACAAGTCGCCGTCCTTTTTGGTGAACAACGGCACCGTGAGCAGTCGCGGCTCGTCAAGAGAAAACAGGTCGCCCTCGTCGGCGATCACTCCCGCATCGAGCAGCGCGGTTGCCGCCTCGAAGCCCAGCACCTCGATGTCGAACGCGCCGCGCCCCGCCACATGAAAGACCCGCTCACGCAACTGGGCCGGGCACGAGCGCTGGTTGGGGCAACGGATGTCGGCATCGCCCTCCTTGCTCGGGGCAAGTTTGGTGCCGCATGCCGGGCAGCGGGTCGGCATCTCAAACTCGCGCTCGGCACCGGTGCGCAAATCGGCGACCGGTCCGACGATCTCGGGAATCACGTCACCGGCCTTACGCAGCACAACCGTGTCGCCGATCAAGACGCCCTTGCGTCGCACCTCCGACGCGTTGTGCAGCGTGGCGAACTCCACCGTCGAGCCGGCGACCCGCACTGGCTCCATCCGCGCGTACGGCGTCACCCGGCCGGTGCGGCCCACGTTGACCTCGATCTCGAGCAGCTTGGTGGTGACCTCCTCGGGCGGGTATTTGAACGCGATCGCCCACCGTGGAGCGCGAGACGTCGAACCCAGCCGTCGCTGCAGGGCGACCTGGTCGACCTTGACGACCACTCCGTCGATGTCGTGCTCGACGTCGTGGCGGTGATCGGCGTAATGGTCGATGAACTCCTGCACGGCGGTCAGGTCGGTGACAACCTTGGCGCGGTCGGCGGTCGGCAGCCCCCAAGCTTTCAACGCGGCGTACGACTGCGACTGCCGGGTCGGCTCGAAGCCGCGTCGCGCCCCGAGCCCGTGGCAGACCATGCGCAGCGGCCGGGTGGCGGTGGCCTTCGGATCCTTTTGCCGCAGAGAGCCGGCTGCGGAATTGCGCGGGTTGGAGAACGGGGCCTTGCCTGCCTCGACCAGCCCGGCGTTGAGCTGCTCGAACGCGGCGACCGGCATGAAGACCTCGCCTCGCACCTCGACAAACTCAGGCACCGGATAGTCGGCGGAAGCCGCCAGTCGGTGTGGGATGCCTTCGATCGTGCGGACATTCGGGGTGACGTCCTCGCCGGTGCGCCCATCGCCGCGAGTCGCTCCCCTGACCAACCGCCCGCGTTCGTACGTCACGTTGATCGCCAAACCGTCGACCTTGAGCTCACACAGGAACTCCGTGCCGGCTCCGCACTCACGCTCGACCCGCGCGGCCCAGGCAGTGAGCTCGTCGGTCGAGAACGCGTTGTCGAGGCTCAGCAGTCGCTCAGCGTGCTGCACGGCGGTGAAGAGCGTGGAAACGGCCCCCCCGACTTGTTGGGTGGGAGAGTCGGGCGTGCGCAGGTCGGAGAACTCTTCCTCCAGCTGCTCGAGCTCGCGCATCAGCTTGTCGAACTCGCTGTCGCTGACGGTCGGGGAATCCATCACGTAGTAACGCCAGCGATACCCGTCGATCGCCTCGGTGAGCTCCGCGTGGCGTTCGCGAGCCTCGCTGGGTGCCTCGTCAGTCTGCTCCATCTGGGCCTCTCCGGACGCGCTCGTGGAAGGCGGCGACATGGCGTCGGTCATGGGTCCATCTTGCCCTGCTCCACCGACAAGTTGCGGGCCACTTGCGAGCTGAGCTCCAACGCCGATCTGGCCCACTGCGGCGACGCCCCGGCGAGTCCGCAGCCGGGCGTGATGGTCATGTCGGGGAGTGCGTCAGGCTCGGAGTAGCCGAGCGCCGACCACCAACGCAGCACCTCGGTGGTGAGCAACTTCCCGGCGGGCGGTTGCCCGCTGGGGGCGAGCGACGGTACGACGCCCAGCCACAGCTCGCGGCCCGCGTCGACCCACCCGCCTACGTCGTCGTACGACCCAGAGCCGAGGCAACCCACATCAGCCGACAGCGCCTGCGCCGACGTTTCCTTGAACACGGCGAAGGGCAAGTCGGTAGCACAGCAGTGCACTGCCGTGGTCGCCCCAGAATCGGCGATCGCCCCCAATACCCAGTCGAGCGTTTGGGCGGCATCAGCGACAGTCACCGAGCGGTGGCGGTGAAACCCGCTCGACGTCGCGATACCGCCGGCCAGCACCGCCGGCAGCGCCGGTTCGTCCACTTGCACCACGATGTCAGCGGCGCTGAGTCTTCGCCGTACGTCGGCCACATGATCGCGAACGCCTTCGGCCAATGCCTGGGCCAGCTCTCGTCGAGCGCCGTGATCGGCGAGCACCTTGTCACCGCGCGGCCGCTCGACCGTAGCCGCCAACGTCCACGGCCCGGCGACCTGCAGTTTGAATACGCCCCGATGACCCTGGGCGAGGCTCTCGACCGTGTCGAGGTCTTGGACCAGCAGCGACTTGGCCCGCCGTTGGTCGATGCCGGGAGCATCGGTAAGCCGCCAACCAGCCGGCTGGAGATCGGCACCCAACTCCGCGATGATCGCCAGGGCGCGACCCGTCATCGACGCCGTGGCGCCACGGGCCGGAAGCTCCGGCAGATACGGGAAGTCACCGACTTCACCAAGCACGACCTGCACGGCGTCGCCGAAGTCCTCACCTGGCATCGACCCGATTCCGGTCGCTCGATTCACCATCATTCGACCATAGAGGCCCGGCGTCTCACCCGCGGCGCCAGCGTGACGACTGAACCGTGGATCGGGTTGCGAGGTAGTGGGCGCCCTCAGGCGCTCGTCTCGCTGCGCAACAAGGTGATGCGGTCGAGCAAGTCTTCGAGCGACTCCTCGAATTCCACGGCCGAGTGGTCTTCGGCCAGGGCATTGCTGAGGCGCTTGACAAGTGGATAATCTACAAGGCTAGGTTCCGCGCCGGAGTCATCGTCCAGCACGTCGAGCGGTCCCACGTCGGCTCCGTGCGCTGAAACCTCCAGCAGCAAGTGACCGAGGAGGAAGCTGGTGAACGCACGGTAGGCCGACACCGCCCCAACGTCGGAGAAGCCTTCGGAGATCAACCCGTTGAGAAACGACTCGACCCAGGTCAGGTTGCGCAGCGGCGGACGCAGCCACGGCGCCTCCGTTGGCCGCGACGCGACCAACGGAAAGACCAGCGGGTGCGCCAAGGCGACCCGGCGGACGCCGTGGGCGAGGCGCTGGAGGAAGTCCTGCCAGCCGTCGCGCGGTGAGTCGATGATGTCCTCGTCGTTGTACATCTCGTTGATGACAGCGTCCACGACGCCATCCAGGAGATCGTCACTACCTGGAACGTAGCGATACAGCGACATTGCCTCCACCCCGAGCGCGGTGCCCAGCTTTCGCATGGACAGGCTGGCAAGTCCATTGGCGTCGATGTAGGCGACAGCGGTGGCAATGATGCGATCGCGATCAAGTCGGACTCGGGCGGATGGGGGATCTTCGCCCGCAACCACCACCTTGTCACCGTCGACCACGCGGTTGGGCTCCCCGGCGTCGTCTGCTGCCGACATCGCTGCCTCCTCGCCGATCAACGCTCAACCGCTGTTGTTCGAAGTCTACGGCGGTGCTGTGCGCGTCACCGCGGCCGCCGAGGGCATCTCTCGTGGAGTGCGAATGTATGTCCGTATGGCCGAAGCTGCCACGTGCCGAAGGTGGGCGCGATTTCAGCCCAGCGAACAGCAATTGCCCCGACACCCTGCAGCAGGTGTCGGGGCAATTTGCCGACGGAGTCGTTATCAGCGAAGGTTACGGTCGTCGTTGGCGATATCACCCTCTGCCTCGATGCGCTCCTTGCGGACCTCCTCGGTGACCGACTCCTCCTGGGTGACCTGCTCGGTGCCGAGACGTACCCGCTCGACCGGCTCGGTGGTCTTGCTCACCACCGGACGCTCCTCGCTCAGCACGACCTCGTGCTCCTCTTCGGAGATGTCGGCGTCTCGGCGGAATTCGTGCCGGTGTAGCCGGCGCCGTAATCCACGCCGTAGTAGTCGTAGAGCCCGCACTCCCCGTCTGGGGAAAGGTGCGTGTCACCACTGACGTTCGGTGCGTCCTTGACCTTGCTCTTGTCGTAGGGCACCGTCAGCCGGTCGCCGGAAAATTCCGCCTGCTGCAGTGGCACGAAGCTCTCGCTCATGCCGAAGAGCCCGGTATTAACGGGTGGCCCACTCCGGCTGGCCGGTCCGGTCATCCACATAGATCTGGCCGACTTTCCCGATCTTCTCGCCGTCCGAGCCGTACACCTCACCACCGGTCACCTGGTCGATCTGGCTCTGCTCGAGCATAAAGTCGCCCTCCTGTTGGCTGGTTGCGATGTGCGGTGGCGCGAAGTTCCGCCTTCAGGCTGATGGTGAGTGAGACGCGCCGCTGTCATAGGTTGACGTACATAGCTTACGCTGTAAGGTATCACTCGCACAACGGGGATTTAGACCGTAAAGGCAACTATCCCGTCCGCATTTCGCACTGTCCCCACCAGGTACGTGGACAAGGGAATGCCCGATGCCAGTCCCTCCAAGGGCATCGGACAAGTGGTCTTCTACCTGGTGTTTGCGTTCTTCCTCGTCTCGGCGATCGGTGCACTACGGATCCCCGCCTTGACCACGTTCATGAACCAGGTGCTGACTTACCTGCCCAACGTCATCGCCGCGATCATCATCTTCGTGGTAGCTGCCGCCATCGCAGGGGCAGCCGGTGCCGCGCTGGTCAAGGTGATGGGCGTCACGCCGACCGCCAAGATCGCCGCGACCGTGCTTCGCGGCCTGCCCCAAAGTGATCCTGCCCGCTGGTCCGCATCCTCCCGGAGAGCTCAGGCACCGACCTTCGAGACGATCGCGGGATTCGGGCGGCCCGTTCCGCTGAAGCGCTTCTCGGCTAGCGGCCCGAGCACGGCGTACAGGACGGCGCTGGTTACGCCCCCCGCCAGCCAGGACAGGTCAACTCCGTGCAGGGCCGTGGACACGGCTCCGTGCAGGAGCGGCGTGGACCCGAACATGAACAGCCACGTCATTACGATGCCCCCGAAGAACGCGATGAAACCTGCCCAGTTGACGTCCGGGACGCGCGACGCTCGGGCCGGATCGAAGAGCCGCTCGACATTGGTCTCGTGCCGGTGCAGCCCGTAATAGTGAACGAGCATGATGCCGCCCCACGAGGCGATCCAGGCCACGATACCGGACAGCCACGCGTCCAGGGTTGACGCCAGGTCGCCTTGGTAGATGAAGAACACGACGACGGCCATCGCAAAAACGCCCACGACGACACTCAGTGCCCGCCTCGGAATCTTGACGTCGAGTGCTTGGGTGGCGACCGAAAGGGTGTAGGTGTTCAAGATGTTCGTGGCGATGGGACCGTGAACGACCAGCAGAAGCACCGGGATCGCCATGGTCCCGAAGTTCTCCACGACCAACTGTCCGGGGTCCACCGACCCGTTCTTGGTGGCCAGTGTCGCGCCGAGCACGCCAAGCCACACGACTGGTAGGAATTGACCGAACGTGCTGGCGAGGTAGAGCCGGCTAGGTGGCATTCGCACGCTCACAAACCGCGAGTAGTCCGCCGCGTAGGTGAACCAGGTGATGCCCCAACCGATCCCGATGGCCGTCATGATGCTGCTCATGGCCGACAGTCGCGGCCAGCCGGTGAGGATGTGCCCGGCCGCGCCGGCGTACCCCCAGTTGATGTGCAGGAAGAACCAGGCGGTGATGGACATCGCGATGAGAATCGCGATCGTGGGCGGCACCGTCCATCGCTCGAACGTCGCGATCGCCTTGTAGCCCAGCCAGGAGATCACCACCTGTACGAGCATGATGGCCCCGGCAACGAGGATCCGGGGCCCGTAGTTGTGGGCGATCGGGTCGACGAGACCGAGCTTGCCGAACAACGCCATCACCAGATCGAGGATGATCCACGTGTTGACGGCACACCATCCGATGGCCAGGCAAGCTTGGATCGTGGCGGGAAAGTAGTTTCCTCGGCGCCCGAAAGCTGCCCGGCTCAGCACCATTCCGGTGGCACCAGTCCGTTGGCCGAGGAGCACGAAGAACCCAAAGACCGCTATGCCGATGAGGTTGCCTACGACGAGGACGATCACGGTGTCGGCCAAGCCGAGCCCGAGGTTGACTCCAAGCGCACCCAGCACCCAGTTGATCGGCGCGATGTTGGCGCCGCACCAGATCCAGAACTGGCCCGACACCCGTGTGGTTCGGGCGTCTTCGGGAATTGGTTGCAGCGTCATGCTGGTAGCGCGATGTCACAACAGGCACACGTGGGCAGTGGGGTGCGGAGCGAGACGGCCGCGAAGCGGCCTCCTCAGCCACCGTCAACGCGCCTCGACCTCCTTCAATGCGCCTCAACCTCCGCTAGCGTCTCGAAACCCACCGGCTGGGCACTCTGGACGGCGTCGGGTCTGCGCGATCGTGGCGCTACCCACAACCCGCGTGCCTGCATAGATCACCGCAGCTTGGCCTGGGGCGATACCGCTGGCCGGTTCGAGCAAACCGATCTCCACCTGATCAGCGGCTACCCGCGCCAGCGCCGAGTGCTCTCCGCCGTGGGCGCGTAGCTGCACTGAACACTTCAGGTCACCGACCGGCTCGGTTCCGCACCAGCGCGGCTTGATGCCGGTGATGTGGTCGATGGCCAGTTCCTCGCGAGACCCGACCGTCACCGTGCCCGACACCGGCTCGATGTCCAAGACGTAGCGCGGCTGGCCGTCCGGTGCCGGCCGGTCGAGCCGAAGGCCTCGACGCTGGCCGATCGTGAAACCAAACGTCCCCTCGTGATTGGCCAGCACTTCACCTGCCTGGTCGACGATCTCTCCAGACCCGGCACCAAGTCTCTCCCGGAGCCACCCCGCGGTGTCTCCGTCGGAGATGAAGCAGATGTCGTGGCTGTCTGGCTTGTTCGCCACCGACAACCCACGCCGCTCCGCCTCCAACCGGACGTCGTCCTTAACGGAGTCACCGAGTGGGAACATCGAGTGAGCCAGCTGCTCCAGGGTCAAGACTCCCAGCACATAAGACTGATCCTTGCCGGCGTCGACGGCACGATGCATCTCGACCGATCCGTCGGACCCGGTCATCAGTTGCGCATAGTGACCGGTCGCCACCGCGTCGAACCCGAGCGCCATCGCCCGGTTGAGCAACGCCGCGAACTTGATCTTCTCGTTGCACCGCAGGCATGGATTGGGGGTGCGCCCCGCGGCGTACTCGGTCACAAAGTCTTCCACCACGTCTTGATGAAAACGATCACTGAGATCCCATACGTAGAAGGGGATCCCGATGACATCAGCGGCTCGACGGGCGTCGTTGGCGTCCTCGATCGTGCAGCAACCGCGGGCACCACTGCGGTAGGACTTTGGGTTGCGGGACAAGGCGAGATGAATGCCAGTGACGTCATGGCCTGCCTCGGCCGCGCGGGCGGCGGCGACAGCCGAGTCAACCCCGCCGGACATGGCCGCGAGGACCTTCATTGCAGGTCTCCAATGTCAGCCACCCCGGCGGCACGCGCCCGCTCCACCGCTGGCCCGATCGCGTCGACCACCCGCTCGATGTCGGCCGGGGTGGACGTGTGGCCGAGCGAGAAGCGCAACGATCCGCGCGCACTCGCCTCGTCTCGGCCCATCGCCAGCAACACATGACTCGCCTGCGGCACTCCGGCCGAACACGCGGAGCCGGTCGAGCACTCGATGCCCTGGGCGTCCAGCAACATGAGCAGCGAGTCTCCTTCGCAGCCGGGAAACGACAGATGGGCGTTGCCAGGAAGGCGTCGCTCCCCACCGGGTCCATTGAGCTGCGCATCCGGTACGACGTGCCGCACCCGTCGAATCAGCTCGTCTCGAAGCTCCGCGGCGGCCATGGCTCGGCCAGGTTGACCCTTGACGGCCAACTCGGCCGCCGCTGCGAAGCCGACGATGCCTGGCGCATCAATCGTGCCCGAGCGCACGTCACGCTCTTGACCGCCGCCGTGAATCAACGCGACAAGCTCGGCGTCTCGACGTACCAGCAATGCACCGACTCCGAACGGCCCACCGATCTTGTGACTCGTCACTGTCATGGCGTCAACGCCGGACGTGGCGAAGTCAAGCGGCAGCTGACCCAGTGCCTGGACCGCGTCGGTGTGAACCGGGATGCCGTATGGCGCGGCAACTGCCACGACTTCGTCGACCGGCTGCAACGTGCCTACCTCGTTGTTGGCCAACATCACGGTGATCAGGGCCACGCCGTCCGGGTCGCGCTCGATCGACTCACGCAACGCAGCCATGTCGAGGCGCCCATCTGTGTCGACCGGCAACAGCTCTACCTCGGCGCCGGCATCGGTGCCGAGCCAATGGAGGGCATCAAGCACCGCGTGATGCTCGACAGCCGTCGCTAACACTCGAGTACGCCGGTGATCATCGGCTCGACGCGCCCAAAAGAATCCCTTGACCGCGAGATTGTCGGACTCGGTGCCACCGGAGGTGAACACGACCTCGGACGGCCGAGAGTTCAAGGTGGCCGCGATCATCTCCCGCGACTCTTCCACCACTCGTCGGGCCGAGCGGCCTGAGCCATGCAGCGACGAGGCGTTGCCGAGCCGCGCCAGCTGGCCGGTCATCGCCTCGATGACTTCCGGATACATCGGCGTCGTGGCGGCGTGGTCGAGATACGCAACCGGCGCAGCGGGGGGCTCAGTCATGGCTGTGTCAGTTTAGAGCGCCTCCCAACGCCCGCAGGGACAGCGGTGTCTCAGCCTCCCCGCTCGTCATTGGAATCAAAATCCAGACAGCGAGCGAAGCAGAGCGTAACGTCAGGTTTGGGGGCTGGACGTGCGATGAGCCGTGGCCAGTCAAGCGCTGGTTGGCTCTTGTCACGTAGAGCGCGAACGTCTTCGCTGACTCAGGGGAGGAGGCCGACACACCGCCGAAGACGCTTGGCGATCCGCGCGTGCCAGTCAAATTGTCAACCTCAAGGAGAAACACATGAAGAAACTGATTCCGATGCGACGGTTTTCGGTTCATCTCACCCGCAGAGTCCTGGTGCTCTGCACCGTCTTGGCCACCGCAGGCGCATTGACCAGCGGCGCTTTGGCGACGGCCAGCGTACCGATCCACCAGTCGGTGACTTCGGGATCCGTCAAGCCGGCCGACGCACCCGACCCGTGCGGTCAAAACTCACCGCAGTGTGACGGCATCGGCGTGACCGACTCCTGGTACAACGGCAACACCCTGGACCTGAACTACTCACACCGCTACTTCTGCGGCGACCACTCCCTCAGCCAAGCCACGACCGGCTGCGAGATTGGCGCGTCGACCAACGTTGCGCCCCCCAGCGGGGAAGTCGTGTCGCCCGTGTACGTGATGACCCCGATCGGCTTCACCCCGCCGAACCTGCAGTGCCCGAAGGTCGGGAACTGCATCGACCACCCGCACCGTGTCGACGCCTCGCGCGTGTTCGGCCCGTCGGCCTCCAACGCCCTGTTGCCGGCACACAGCCACATCATCAAGGACCGCGAAGGCGCGCTGTCTTCATGGTGGCCGGTTGTCGTGATCGGTGTGACCAACCAAACCGCGTGGAACCAGATCGCCATGGGCAAGAGCCTCGGCACCGTCTACAAGATCCGCCGCATGCACCCCAACTGGGTGACCGCGAACATCCCGTCCAACATCTACCTGTTCTTCCAGGCGATCCCCGGAGGTGACAACAACTGACCCGGTAAGAGCCGCCCTTCGCCCATCAGCCGGCCCAAGCGAGGCCTGCCGGAGGGAACCATCGGTCCATGGATGCCGCCGCCGCCGTCAGACATACTCTGGTGGCGGCGTCTTTGGTGTGGGGCCGATTTGAGAGAGTCACCGCATGACGTTCTCCTTTGACACCGATACCGAGGCGGCGCGGCTGTGTGCGTTCGTGGACGCTTCACCGTCACCCTTCCACGCCTGCGCAGAAGCGGCCCGCATGCTGGAGCAGAAGGGTTTCTCGGCCCTGGACGAGACCCAGCCCTGGCCACGCGAGGCGGGCCGCTGGTACGTCATCCGCGGCGGCTCGCTCATCGCGTGGAGCACCGAGCATGCGGCCGCCGCAGCCACCCCGTTCCGGATCGTCGGCGCCCATACTGACAGCCCCAACCTGCGGATCAAACCGCGTCCGGAGACGAGTCGGGCCGGGTGGCAGTTGCTCGGTGTCGAGGTGTACGGCGGCGCGCTCATGAACTCCTGGCTCGATCGCGACCTCGGGCTCTCTGGCCGGATCGCGGTTCGCAGCGATCACGGCGTCGACGCGCGGCTCGTCAAGGTCGAGGACGCGATCTTGCGGGTCGCGCAACTCGCGATTCACCTCGACCGCGAGGTCACCCGGGAGGGCGTCAAGCTAAACCCGCAGCAGCATTTGTCCCCGATCTGGGGCGTGGGGACCGAGCCGGGAGACTTCCGGGCCTTCATTGCCGCCGCGGCCGGCGCGGAGCCGGCCGACGTGCTCGGCTGGGACTTGATGACCAACGACCTCACGCCATCTCGTCGTATCGGACGCGACAAAGAGCTGATCGCCGCGCCACGTCTGGACAACCTCGCCACGAGCTACGCCGGCGTACAAGCGCTGGTCGCTGCCGTTGGTCAGGCTCCAGCGCTGCCCCGCGCCCAGGTCCTCGTGCTGTTCGACCACGAGGAGGTCGGCAGCGTGTCGGATCGGGGTGCCGTCTCGACCCTGTTGCCGACGGTCTTGGAGCGCATCGTCAGCACCCGTGGTGGTGACCGCGAGGACTACCTGCGCGCGCTGGCCGGCACCGTGATCGCGTCGGGTGACATGGCCCACGGGACCCACCCGAACTATGTCGACCGGCATGAGCCGCAGCATCAGATCGCGATCAACGGCGGGCCGGTCATGAAGGTCAACAACTCGCTGCGCTACGCAACCGATGCACTCGGCGCTGCTGCGTTCGTCGAGGCTTGTGCCCAGGCCGAAGTCCCGGTGCAACAGTTCGTGGTGCGCTCCGACATGCCTTGTGGTTCGACTGTCGGCCCGATGACCGCTGCGCTGACCGGGGCGACCACCGTCGACTTCGGCGCCCCGATGCTGTCGATGCATTCGGCGCGGGAGCTGTGCGGTGCCCTTGATCCGGCGATGTACACCGCCGCCCTGGCCGCCTTCCTGTCACCCGCCTAGAGCCGGCCTCTCAGCCGGCGCGGACGATCTGCTCGAGACCGCCAAGGAGCCGGTCGACATCGGAGTCGTCGGTGTACGCAGCGACTCCTACGCGGATGCCGCCACCATCGCCGAGACCGAGCCAGCGGGACGCCTCCAGGGCATAAAACGATCCGGCCGGGGCGTTCACGCCGAACGCGCCGAGGCGGGTGCTCACCGCGCCGGAATCTTGCCTGTCCACACTGAACAATAAGGTCGGCGTCCGGTGAGCAGCATGTCCGTGCAACGTGACTCCGCCCAACTCGAGCAGGCCGCCCTCGATGCGTCGTCGTACGCCCTCTTCGTAGGACTCCAGCGCAGCCATCACGGCGACCATCCGTTGTCTTCGGGTGTCCTCCCCGGGAATCAGCCCCGCGATGAAGTTGACCGCGGCGGTGGTGCCCGCCAGTAGCTCGTAGGGCAACGTCCCCAGCTCGAACTTCTCGGGCACCGCATTGCTCGACGGCAACAGCTTGTCGGGGTTGAGGCGCTCCAGCAGATCCGGGCGCGCAGCCACCACACCGCAATGCGGCCCCATGAACTTGTACGGCGAGCAGGCGTAGAAGTCGACGCCTTGCGCCGTCACGTCAACCGGCGCATGCGGGGTCAGGTGGACACCGTCGACGTACACCAACGACCCGACCTCGTGACACCGCCGGGCAATCTGCGTGACGTCGGGCCTGGTGCCAATCAGGTTCGATGCCCCGGTCACTGCGACCAACCGAGTGCGGTCCGACACTAGCGCGCACACATCCTCCACACTCAGCTCGCCGGTGTCACGATCGAAGTCGGCCCAGCGAACCGTGGCGCCAACCGCCTCGGCGGCCGACACCCAGGGCCGGATGTTCGCGTCATGGTCGAGCCGCGTCACGACAACTTCGTCGCCGCGGCTCCACGTCTTGGCCAGGGTGCGGGAGAAGTCGTAGGTCAGCGCCGTCATGCTGCGCCCGAAGACGATCCCACGCGGATCGGCACCGAGCAGGTCGGCCATCGCCCGCCGCGCCGCTACCACGACTGCGTCGGCGTGCCGAGCAGCTGCCGTCACCGCCCCCCGATTCGCGATCGCGGAGGTCAGCGTCGTCGACACCGCATCCCCGACCAGGTCCGGCACCTGCGAGCCGCCCGGCCCGTCGAAGTGCGCCGCACCGTCGAGCAGTGCCGGGAAGCGCTTGCGGACCGACGAAACGTCGAACACTATCGGGCTCCTTCGCTGGGTTGGGATGTCGACTCGGTCGACCGCGCCGGCTTGGCCCCGGTCACGGTGGCCACGAACTCCGAGATGATCTGGCCTGGCGGCAGCGAGCTGTCGATAGATACCGCCCGTTCGTCGGGGCCCGGCGGCTGCAAGGTCTCGAACTGCGAACCGACAAGCGAAGACGGCATGAAGTGGTGAGCACGATGCGCGACCCGGTCGGTGATCAGCTCTGGGTTACCCGACAGATGCAAGAACCACACGCCGGGCGCATCCTGGCGTAGCTTGTCGCGATAGCGACGCTTGAGCGCCGAGCAGCTGGCCACCGCACCCAACGACTCGTGCTCACGCAGCCAGCCACCGATCGCCTCGAGCCAGGGCCAGCGGTCCTCGTCGGTCAAGGCGGCACCACTCGCCATCTTCGCGATGTTGGCCTGGCTGTGGAAGCTGTCAGCGTCGCCATAGTCCAGGCCGAGCGCTTGGGCCAGCCGATCACCCACCGTTGTCTTGCCGGAGCCGGTCACCCCCATCACCACCACCTGGAGTTTGAGCGTCCGGCGATCCGTGCCACGTTGGGCCATCGTCGTACCTCCTTGCCGATGCGTTTGGCGACCGGACACGTCATGGCAGCGGATAACGCGTCGACATGGGCGGTCCGATCTGATTAGGCTAACCGTCATCATGAGGCACTGACATCGGTCCCCGCTCGCCCCGCGGCCGCTGCCCGGCGAGCTTCCACTCCGCAGGGTTACCTGTGATCGGGATCGTGGTGCTGATGTTTGTTCTCCAACCTCTCGTGGCTCGTGACCTCGTCAAGGCGTACGGCGACCGCGCCGTCCTGACCGGAGTCGATGTCGTCGCCACTCCCGGCCAGCCGCTGGGGCTGGTCGGCGAGAACGGAGTGGGCAAGTCGACCTTGCTGCGGCTGCTCGCGGGCGTCGAGGCCGCCGACGCTGGTGAGGTGCGGAGCCCGGCCGATGTCGGGTACGTCGCCCAGGAGCTGCGGTTCCGTGCCACCGCAACGGTCGCCGAGGTGCTGACCGAGGCGTTGGCTCCGCTGCATGCCGCCGTACGGCGCCTGGAGTCGCTCGCCTTTCACCTCGATGACCCGTCGTGTGCCGACGACTATGCGACGACCCTGTCGTGGGCCGAGCATCATGGCGCCTGGGACGCCGACCGGCGGGCGAAGCTGGCGTCGGCGCGGCTTGGCCTGGAATCCATCGAGGCTGATCGTCGCGTCGCCGCCATGTCGGGCGGCGAGCGCACCCGGCTGGCCTTGGCGGCCGTCGTCACCCGCCGGCCCGAGTGCGTCCTCGTGGACGAGCCCACAAACCACCTCGATGATCAGGCCATCGCGTTTCTAGAGGACTTCCTCGTTGACCTGCCCGGGGTGGTCGTCGCCGCCAGCCACGACCGGGTGTTCCTCGACCGGGTCTGTGCGTCGATTGTCGATCTCGACGACTCTCACTTTGGGGTCGATGGTGCCGGCGGCAACCGGTTTGGCGGCGGCTTCTCGACGTACCTGGCCCACAAACAAGCGGCCCGGCGCCGATGGGACCAGGCGTTCCTCGACCAGCAAGCCGAGCTCAACGAGCTTCGGGCGGCAACCCGGACAACGGCGCGCCAGGTGGCCCACAACCGTGCGCCGCGCGACAACGACAAGTTCATCTACCACTTCAAGGGCGCGAACGTGCAAGCCACGATCCGCCGGCGGGTGCGCAACGCCGAGCAGCGCATCGCCGTGATCGAGCGCGAACTCGTCCCCAAACCCCCCGCACCGCTCACGTTCGACCAGCCGCTCACCAGTTGCGCCACATCGGACGGACTCGTCGTCTTCATCCGTGACCTTCGAGTCGAGCGGCGCGTCAGTTTGGCGCGACTCGACCTCTCAGCCGGCCAGCGACTGCTCGTCACCGGCACCAACGGATCCGGCAAGTCAACTCTGCTGGGCGTGATCCGCGGGCGCGTGACGCCCGATTCCGGCGTCGTTCGGGTCTCCGCCCAGCGGGTCGGTCTGCTCGAGCAAGATGTGCGCTTCGCCAGGCCTGAGTTAACCGCCCGCCAGACGTACGACGCGGCCACCGACTCTCCGGGCCAGCTGAGCCGTACTCCGCTCTCCCCTATCCCGCTGGGCGAGCTCGGCCTGTTGCACTCGCGGGATCTCGACCGCCCGGTGGGCGTGCTCAGTGTCGGACAGCAACGACGCCTAGCGCTGACGATCCTGGTAGCCCGCCGACCTGACGTGCTGCTGCTCGACGAGCCCACCAACCACATTTCGCTGGCGCTGGCCAGTGAGCTCGAGGAGGCGCTCGCTCATTCGATGGGGACGGTCATCATCGCCAGCCACGACAGGTGGCTACGCCGCAACTGGACCGGCGAAACCCTCCCTCTTACCGACCAGATCAACGGCCGCTCTTGCGGGAGTTGATCTGCTCGGCGGCGGCTGGCAGCACGGTGTGCAGGTCACCCACCACGCCGAAGTCGACAAGCTCGAAGATCGGCGCCTCCTCGTCCTTGTTGACCGCCACGATCGTCTTGGAGGTCTGCATGCCCGCGCGGTGCTGGATCGCGCCGGAGATGCCGGCCGCGACGTACAGCTGGGGTGACACCGTCTTGCCGGTCTGGCCGACCTGGTAGGCGTGCGGATACCAGCCAGAGTCGACGGCCGCCCGAGAGGCCCCGACGGCGGCACCGAGCGAGTCGGCGAAGGCCTCGATCGGCTCGAAGTTCCCGGCGGTGCCACGGCCACCGGAGACCACGATCGCCGCCTCGGTCAGATCGGGGCGGCCGGTGGTCTGACTCGACTGCCGGTCCACGATCTTGGTGGTCTTTGCGCCGTCACTGATCGTCGCCTCGAAAGCCTCCTCGGCGGCCGGCCCGTCGGCTGGCTCCGGCGTGACCGAGTTCGGTTTGATCGTGATGATCGGCGTTCCCTTGGTCACCGCGGCCGTCACCGAGTAGTTGCCCGCGAACACCGACTGGGTCGTGACGGGACCACTCTCTCCTGCCTGTACGTCGACAGCGTCGGTGATCACGCCCGAGTCGGTTTTGATCGCGAGTCGCCCCGCGATCTCCTTGCCCTCGGCTCCGGAGGGGATAAGCACAGCCGCAGGTGAGGTGGACTGGACGAGTTGAGCCAGCGCCTCGGCCTTCGGCGCGACCAGGAAGTCGGTCAGGTCGGCCGCGTCGAGCAGGTAGATCTTCTGCGCACCGTACTGCTTCAGCATGTCCCGCGCGGAGTCGATGCCGGCCCCGATGAAGACGGCGGAGGGCTCGCCGATCCGTCGCGCCAGGGTCAAGAGCTCGGCGGTGGTCTTGCGGACGACGCCTTCGGCGTGGTCAACCAAGACGAGGATCTCGCTCATTTCGTCGATCTCCGATGTCTAGATGAACTTCTGACCGGCCAGGAAGCTGACCAGCTGCTCGGCTCCGGTGCCGTCGTCGGCCACGATGCTGCCGGCGGCTCGCGGTGGTCGCTCCTCGACTGACTCGACCCGAGTCCAAGCCGCAACAGGCCCCACGTCCTCAGGACTGATGCCGAGATCGGCGAGCGACAGTGTCTCGACGGGTTTCTTCTTCGCCGCCATGATGCCCTTGAACGACGGGTAGCGCGGCTCGTTCGCCTGGTCGGTGACGCTGAGCACCAGCGGCATGTTCGCCTCGATGGTCTCGGTCTCGCCGTCACCGTCGCGCTGGATCCGCACTGTGGTGCCCTCGATGGTGACCTGAGAGGCGAACGTGAGCTGCGGGAGGCCGAGCCGTTCGGCGACCATGACGGGCACCACGCTCATGCTGCCGTCGGTCGAGGCCATCCCGCACAGCACCAAATCGGCCTCGAGCCGGCGCAAGGCTGTCGCCATGATCAGCGAGGTCGCAACAGAGTCAGACCCGCGGATTGCCTCGTCGAGGACGTGTATGCCCGCATCGGCGCCCATCTGCAGCGACTTGAGGATCGCCGCCCTGGCCTCTTCCGGTCCGATCGTCAGGACGGTGACCTCGGTGCCTTCTGGGTCGCCGCTCTCCTTGATCGTGAGCGCCTCCTCGACGGCGTACTCATCGAGTTCCGACAGCAGCCCGTCGATGGCGAGCCGGTCGACCGTGTAGTCGGAGTTGAACTTGCGATCTCCGGACGCGTCCGGAACGTACTTGGCGCAGACGACGATCTTCATGCCTTCCATCATCCCTCATGCCCCAAGAGACCGCTTAGTTGGCTTTGGCACCTGGAAAGGCTGTGGCTGCTGATCGGTGGAGCACACCACGCCAGCGGTGAGTCGGCATCGCTGTGGTTTAGCTTTGGGCGTTCCTCTTCGACAGACGGATTGATGGATGGGTGGATCAGTCCCTAGGCCTGAATCTATAGCAGCCTATCGCAATTGTAATGAGTAAGGCCATCGCCGCCGCACCAATTACAAAAAAGACTTCTCGCGTGTTTTGCCGAGATCGCTTCTGGACACCGTGAATGCGAGGCAGCGTCAAAGAAGGTGTTAATGAAAATACTGATCAAGCACCCGTAGTTATCAGCGAAGGAGATCCAAGTGATGCAAGACCCCCTATGACTGCTGTCGCAGCAGCAATCACGATACCTACTCCAGTTGAAGACTGGATGGCGGCTGCTATGGCGGTGCCAGTACCAATCGCCAGGCCAATCTCGGTGAGATCCGTTGGCGAAAGAGTAGTCCCCAAGTTATTTCACCGACAAAGCACTAGCCGCCCACAGCCGTCCTGTCACCAATGGCCCCAACCAATCGATCAGAAATCAACATCGGTGGAGCCGGCCTCAATAAGCCTCCACAGATATTCGGCCACCATTTGACTCGCGGCGGTCTGCTTCAGTTGAGGATCTGGTGCCGGTGAGGACGGGCCCAGTCGCGAGTCCACCTCGTTGCCTATTCTTTTTTTGAAGCATTAGAAGGGCTCTCTTACCAGGGCGATTCTGCGGCGGAGACCGTGCTCGCCGCACCGGCGTCAGAGGTGACACTGGTCAACCGTTCCGCGGAGTCGTACCCAACCGTGGTGGCCTGCCCGTTGCGGTCGGTGATCTTCGTCAACACCCCAGACGCGTCAAACCTCGACATGGCCTGAGAGGAGTGGTCGGTCAACGTCCACCCCGTCGAGCCGGTCTTGACCAAAGTGCCGCCAAACCCGGGCGGGCTGGTGTAGCCGCCGCCAGCCGGCTGAAACAAACCCTCCACGCCGTCGGGAGCCAGATACAACGCCGACCCATCGGAGTTCTGGATCAGCCGGGTCTTGACCCAGCCGAGATCGCCAGCCGAGATCGCCAGCCCAGTCCGGCCGCGCCGGTGCTCCCGCGAGTCGGGCGCCCCCAACAGGAGACCGTTGTAATCCAAGCCCAACTGCACATTGTTCTGGATGCCCGGCAGGGTCAGGTCCGTCGGAGTGACCAGCAGATTCCCGGTGCCCACATCAACCGAGGCGCCGATACGATCGCCGACCTGGCAGTTCAACCTGGTCGCACCCGGGCGGGCGCCCACGTTGGGCCCGGACAAATTCGAGTTCCCCCCAGCAGCAGTGCCCGGCAATGCCTCTCAACCGTCGCCCCGGCCGCGACTACCGCGATGGCCGCAACACCAATCATCAAGGTCCGATAGCGACGTACAAAGAAACGCAGCATTAGCGCACTCCTGCTGAGAGGCTCCCCAGCCAGCACATCGCCGACGGGCGAAGCGAGATGCTCAGTGGGAGGCGCCCCCCGTGACGCTACGTCAGGCACCAAGTAGATCAACCACGCACCCGCACAAGAGCTGTAACCGAGCAATTTACGAACCAACATCAGGACCTCGACGGGCCGCCTGGTCAGCCCGAATGCTTCTTCCCGGAGCTGCCAAAGGCGCCTTGCTGTCAGCGGGCCTCGAAGACGGCCTTGCCGGGGCCGTTCTCGATGAACGAGGCCATCCCGATGGTGCGGTCGCGAGTGGCGAACAGACCGGAGAACTGCTGCCGCTCGATCTCCAGACCGGTGTCCAGGTCGGCTTCCAGTCCGCGGTCGATGGCTTCCTTGGCGGCCCGCAGGGCGTACGCCGGCGCGCGGGCGAACGCAGACGCCCAGCCGACCGCCTCGTCGTACACCCGCCCCGCAGGCGCCACCTTGTCCACGAGGCCGATCCGCAGTGCCTCCTCGGCACCGACGAATCGGCCGGTGAAGACCAGGTCCTTGGCCCGCGACGGACCCACGAGCCGGGCCAACCGCTGAGTGCCGCCGGCCCCGGGGATGATGCCGAGCAGGATCTCCGGCTGCCCCAGCTTCGCGTCCTGTGCAGCGATCCGTACGTCGGCACACAACGCCAACTCACACCCCCCGCCAAGGGCATAGCCGGTGATTGCCGCCACCACCGGCTTCGGAACCCGAGCCACCGCGGTGAACGCGGACTGCAACGCGCCGGAACGTTTCACCATGTCGGTGTAGCTCATGTCGGCCATCTCCTTGATGTCGGCACCCGCCGCGAAGACCCTCTCACCACCGTAGAGCACCACCGCCCGCACGTCATCGCGCCGACCCGCCTCGGCCGCGACGGCGCGGATCTCCTCCTGCACCGCCACGTTCAGCGCGTTCATCGGTGGCCGATCGAGCCGGATGGTGCCGACACCGTCGGCCACCTCGAGTCGTACGAATTCAGGCATGAGCGCGAGCGTATCGGAACAGGTCGACGCCCAAGGACCCACTCGGCAGCCACGGTCGGACCAGCCGTCGGACAAGATGGAGCCATGACCGCAACGACGACCGACGCGACCGTGTGGCCGGGACATCACCAGCAACTAGGGGCGCTGTTCGACGGTGAGGGAACCAACTTTGCAGTCTGGGCCCCGGGTGCGGCATCAGTGGACCTTTGCTTGTTCGGCGACGATCACAGCGAGACACGCCTCACGCTGCCCGAGCACACGCTGGGCGTGTGGCATGGCTATGTCCCCTCGATCACGCCGGGACAGCATTATGGTTTCCGGGTCGACGGCGTCTGGGATCCGCCCAGCGGCCGGATGTTCAACGCGGCGAAGCTACTGCTCGACCCCTATGCGAAGGCGATCGACCGCATGCTGGTGCCACATCCGTCGCTGGCCTCCATCACTGCGACGGGCCAGCGCAACGGCACCGACAGTGCGCCGTACGTGCCGCGCAGCGTGGTGGTCGGAGCCGACGACTTCGACTGGGGCGGGGACGTCCGCCCGCAGGTCCCGTGGCGACGAACGGTGATTTACGAGGCGCACGTTCGCGGCCTGACCCGACTCAACCAGGCCATCCCGGAGGAGCAGCGCGGTAGCTTCTCCGCGGTGGGCCACGACAGCGTGGTCGGCTACCTGAAAGACCTCGGGGTCACGTCGATCGAGCTGCTGCCCACCCAGCACCTGCTGTCCGAACCAGCGCTGAGCGCCAAGGGACTGATCAACTACTGGGGCTACAACACCATCGGGTTCTTCGCGCCGCACGCCGGCTACTCTTCGACCGGCACCCGCGGCACCCAGGTCACCGAGTTCAAGCAGCTGGTCAAAACCCTTCACACGGCTGGCCTGGAAGTGATCATGGACGTCGTCTACAACCACACCGCGGAAGGCGGCATCGCCGGGCCGACCCTGTGCCTACGCGGGTTCGACAACTGTGCCTACTACCGCAGCGACGGCAAGGGCAACTACGCGGACGTCACCGGCTGCGGGAACACGCTAAACGTGTCCGAACCCCAGGCCCTCCAACTCGTGATGGATTCGTTGCGCTACTGGGCCACGGAGATGCACGTCGACGGCTTCCGCTTCGACCTGGCGCCGGCACTTGCTCGCGGCGAGCACGGGCTGGAGCTGCGCGCGCCCTTCCTCACCGCGATGCATCAAGATCCGGTGCTGCGCGAGGTCAAGCTGATCGCCGAGCCGTGGGATGCCACCGGTGAGGGATACAGCCTGGGCAATTTTCCCTCACCGTGGTGTGAGTGGAATGACAAGTTCCGTGACACCGTTCGCGACTTCTGGCGCGGGCGTTCCGGCGGTGTCCGTGACCTTGCGTCGAGATTCTCCGGCTCCAGTGACCTGTACGCCGATGACGGCCGGCTACCGTTCTCGTCGGTGAACTTCGTCACGGCTCACGACGGTTTCACTCTGCGTGACCTGGTCTCCTACGACGTCAAGCACAACGAGCCCAACCTCGAAAACAACCTGGACGGGACCGACCACAACAGGTCGTGGAACTGTGGTGTCGAAGGTGAAACCGACGACTTGTCCGTGCAGGCCCTCCGACGTCGCCAGGCCGCCAACCTGCTGGCGACCCTGCTGATGTCGACCGGTGTGCCGATGCTTCTCGGCGGAGATGAGCGTGGCCACACCCAGCGCGGCAACAACAACGCGTTCTGTCAAGACAACGACGTCTCCTGGTTGTCTTGGGAGCAGGATCCGCGGTGGAAGCATCTCGGCGACTTGACCCGGAGCCTGCTTCGGTTGCGCGCGGAGCATCCGGTGTTGCGGCAGCGGTATTTCTTCGAGGGCAAGCCGCTGGACGGTCACGGAGGCAAAGACATCACCTGGCTGCAACCAAGTGGGGAGGAGATGACCGAGCAGCAGTGGTCAGATCCCACCGCCGCCACCTTGGGGATCTTCCTGGCCGGTGACGCACTGCGGGCGGTCAGCTCCAAGGGTGTGCGTCGCCGCGACAAGTCATACGTGCTGTGGTTCCATGCCGGCAGCCAGCCGGTGACGGTCACGTTGCCGGAGCCCTGGGCCGACCATTATCTCGAGCTCGTCCGCACCGATGAAGCGAACACGGGCGGTCCGATCACCCCGGGAAGCACGGTGACCTTGCGAGATCACACCTTCGCACTCTTCGAGGCTGTCGCGCGCGACCGCCGCCTCAGCTGATGAGGCCGGCGGGTGGGCCGCCTGATACCGTTTCCTTCACCTTCCAATCGCCTCCGATGGCAGGCTATGCAGGTCTCCAGACCCGTTTCGACTTGCACAACCCGCCAACCGGAAGCCCGATGGATAACGATTCAGGTCGGTAGGTGGTCCAGGCCGAGCGGTGGGCAACGGATCTCGCCGGTGGTGAAACGCCCCGATGGGCTCATCGAGTTGGACGACGCTCGCTGTCCGGCCCAGTCGACGACGGTCCGGTGGCGCCGTGTAAGTAGAGCCTGTGGATAACGGATATGTGCACCAGTTGGCTGGCAGAGTGCTGCGGTGGCCACCTCATCCCGTTTCGAGTTGGAGCTTCGCGATGCCCAGCGTCCCCGCTCGGCGGACCTCCGGGCCGACAGCCTCGACATCCGCGAGCATCGGATCGAGCTGATCCGACGGCTACGGGAAGCCAGGCTGCGGGGGCTGCGGCGCGACCGGCGGCAAGACAGGTGGACAACGGTGGAGCCGGGGTGGTGGCAAGCCGACTGCATGGCACCCGAACTCACCGACGCGGAGAAGGATGAGCTGTACGGTCGGTTCGTGATCTGAGGCGACCAGCAACCTATCGGTGCCCAGACGGCGGCAAGAGGACCGCATATTCTCGGTTGGCAGGCTGTGCCGGTGTCTTGGGCCGTTCCGACCTGCACAACCTGCCAAGCGAAGCCCATTTCACGCCAGAGGCCGATGAAGCGAACGCTCGTATCGGCGCGCTCAGCTTGGCTCCGCGGGGTTGACGTCTTGTGGCCAGGCCACCAAACCGACCTCGGCCGGCGACGCCAGGAGCGGGTTCTTCGGAAGGATTCGGACTGTGTAACCGAACGGCCCGGTGTGGTCGAGCGCAACCTCACCCTCGAACCGGTGTCGACTGGACTCGTATGCCTCCGCGTGTGCGAGACTCGCCGCCACCGGATCATGGAGCTCGTCGTCTCCGGCCACCCGGCCATGCAGCACCTGCACGTCGATGTCGCCCGGGCTCAGGTCGCCGAGGGCGGCGTACACCCGCACCGTCAACGTGGCGCCGAGCGCTGGCGCGTCGCTGATGCCGCTGGACTCCACGTGCTCGATGCGCACCATGGGCCAGGCCTCGCGCTCTTGGTGCTTCCACTGCGCCAGGCCCGTCGCCGCCGCACCGTCGCCCTGCATCCGTCGAGCCGCTTGCGCTGCCGGTGCGTAGAGCTGGTGCACATAGTCGCGGAGCATCCGCGTGGAAAGCACCTTCGGGCCAAGCGACTTGAGGGAATGCCGCACCGTCTCGATCCATTGTGCGGGAAGGCCGTCGCGGTCTAGGTCGTAAAAGCGCGGCGCCACCTCGCGCTCCAGCAGGTCATACAGCGCGGTCGCCTCGATGTCGTCGCGCCGGTCGTGATCCTCGACCGCCTCGGCAGACGGGATCGCCCAGCCGTTCTCGCCGTCGTACCACTCGTCCCACCAACCGTCGCGGATCGACAGGTTCAGGCCGCCGTTCAGCGCCGCCTTCATGCCCGACGTCCCGCACGCCTCGTAGGGTCGCAGCGGGTTGTTGAGCCACACGTCGCAACCAGGATAAAGCGGCTGCGCCATCGCGATGTCGTAGTTGGGCAGGAACACGATGCGGTGCCGCACCAGCGGGTCGTCGCAGAAGCGCACGATCTCCTGGATCAGTTTCTTGCCGCCCTCGTCGGCCGGGTGCGCCTTGCCCGCGATGACGAGCTGGATGGGGCGCTCGGGGTGCAAGAGCAACGCCCGCAACCGATCCGGGTGACGCAGCATCAACGTCAACCGCTTGTACGACGGCACCCGTCGGGCGAAGCCGACAGTCAATACGTCGGGGTCGAGGACGGAGTCGACCCAACCAAGCTCGGCTGGTGAAGCCCCGCGGGTCAGCCACGACGCACGGACCCGCCCACGTACGTCGCCGACCAGCCGGGAGCGCAGCTGACGCTTGGTCTCCCAGATCGCCTGCCCGGGCACCTTGTCGACCGCATCCCAGTTCTGCGAGTCCTCGACGAGGGAAAGCACCGCTTCGCGCTCGGCGAGCTCGAACACGTCTCGGGCGACCCAGGTCGGCGCATGCACACCGTTGGTGATCCAAGTGATCGGAATGTCGTTTTCGTCGAAGCCTGGCCACAATCCCGCGAACATTTCCCGCGAGACATGCCCGTGCAACCTGCTCACCCCGTTAGCCCGCGCGGCCAGTCGAAAACCCATCACCGCCATGTTAAAGACGGTGGGGTCACCCCCCTCGTAGTCTTCGACGCCCAGCGCGAGGATCTTGTCGATCGGCAAACCGGCCGAGGCGTTGTCACCGCCGAATTGGCGGGCCACCAGCTCACGGGGAAAGCGGTCGATACCGGCCGGCACCGGGGTGTGGGTGGTGAAGACGGTCCCCGCCCGCGCCTTCTCCACCGCCGCGTCGAAGTCGAGCCCGTCGGCCGCGATGAACTCGCGGATACGCTCGATGCCCAGGAAGCCGGCATGGCCCTCGTTTGTGTGGAACACTTCGGGATCACTGCTGCCGGTGATCCGGCAATACGTCCTGATGGCCCTGATCCCGCCCACACCGAGCAGCATCTCCTGCAACAGGCGGTGCTCGCTGCCGCCGCCGTACAAGCGGTCCGTCACGTCGCGCTGGGGTCCGGCGTTGTCTTCGACGTCGGAGTCCATCAACAGCAGCGGCACTCGGCCCACGTGCGCGACCCACACGGCGGCACGCAGCTCGTCGTCACCGGGCAGCCCGATCGTGATCCGTGCCGGCGACCCGTCCGACTCGCGCAGCAGGGCCAGCGGCAACTCGTCCGGGTCGATGATCGGATAACGCTCCTGCTGCCAGCCGTCTCGCGACAGCGACTGGCGGAAGTAGCCGTGCCGATACAGCAGTCCAACACCGATCATGGGGACGCCGAGGTCGCTGGCGGTCTTGAGATGGTCGCCCGCCAAGATCCCCAAGCCACCGGAGTACTGCGGCAGCACGGCGGCGATCCCGAACTCCGGTGAGAAGTACGCGATTTGGCGCGGCACGTCCGCTCCGAGAGCTTGATACCAACGGCCCTCGCTGAGGTACTCGGCCAGATCGCCGACGGCCTGCTCAAGCCGGGCGAGGAATGCCGCGTCGGTGCCCAGTGCGTCCAGCCGGGCCGCCGAAATCGAGCCGAGGAACCTGACCGGATCGTGACCACTGGCCGCCCATGCCGTCGCATCGGCCGCCTCGAACAGATTTTGGGTCGGCGAATGCCAGCACCAGCGCAGGTTGGTGGCCAGCTCCTCAAGCGGTCGTAATGACTCGGGCAGGACCGGGCGGACGGTGAATCGTTTGATGGCACGCACTGCCAAACCGTAACCGCGCCCGCGGCGCAGGGCCAATCCGGACACGCTTGCGGCGGCCCACTCATAATGTGGTATGTCTAGTCGTCCAGTAGAGTTAAATCAGGAGGCGACATGGAGCTCTTAGCGGGATCGGGCCACAAGCACAGAAACCTCTTACGCGCGTCTCACGCGCTGCTAAGTGTGGCGAACCACGATGAAGACAAGTCCCACCAGGCGCTCCGACGGCGCGGTCCACTGAGGATCTCTCACCAAGAGCCGACAACGAGAGGCAACACCATGATCGGAGTAGCAACGGCAACATGGAAGTTGATTCAGATGGCGATGGAGCCAACTGATGGCGCGTCCACCCCGGAGGAGACGCTCGCAAGCCTTGACACGGTGGACACCGAAGTGTCACTGCTCGGCCCCCCGCCCCGTCCGCAACCTCTCGCACGGCCGTCAAACGCCGTCGCCATCTCATTCCAGCCCACTGTGCCGGTCCTGGAACTCAGCAACCGACGGGGGGTGGTGAGCAGCCGAGCGGCGGCCATCGCCCGCAAGCCCACTGGACGACGCCAGTCGTCGGTCTGCCCCCACTGCCACCGCAGCCAGGTGGCTGGCCGTGAGCCTAGCGTCGGTCATCTGTTTCACATGAACCGCGCGAGCTGAGAGCCCGGCGCGGGGGCAACGCTAGATGCTGAGCGTCGGCTCGAAACAGTGCCTAAGGTGCGTGCGCTGCTGCGGCGTCTTCGGTAGGTTCGTGAGCAATGGTCCAGCGGATTCCGATCACCGACGTCAGCCCCGTGGTGGAGTGTGGCCGATACCCGGTCAAGAGCACCCCGGGCGAGTCGTTCACGGTGCGCGCGACGGTGTTTCGGGAAGGCCATGACCTGCTCGGCGCGGGCGTTGTGTTGACCGATCCAGCAGGCAAAGACCGACCGCTCGTGGAGATGACACCGGTAGCCGAGCCGGACCACTTTGCCGCGGTGGTCACGCCGGACACCGAGGGGGCCTGGAGCTTCCGCGTCGAGTCATGGTCCGATCCGTATGCGTCTTGGCGACATGCCGCCGAAATCAAGATCGCCGCCGAGATCGACGTTGAGCTGATGCTCACCGAGGGAGCATTGCTGTTGGAGCGGGCGGCCCTTCGGGTGCGACCCACTTCGCGCGACCGTTCCACCCTGGTGGCGGCGATCACCGCCAGCCGCGACGCCGCCCGACCGGTGCCGGTTCGGTTCGCGGCGTTGACCAGCCCGGAAGTCGAGGAGGCGTTGCGGGCATCTGCGCTGCGGGATCTGGTCTCCAGGACCGACCCGTTCCCGGTGTACGTCGACCGGGCCCGCGCGCTCTACGGGTCGTGGTACGAGATGTTCCCCCGCTCGGAAGGAGCGTCGTACGACGAGAAGAAGCGAGCCTGGACGTCGGGCACTTTTGACACCGCCGCCAAGCGACTACCGGCCGTCGCGGAGATGGGCTTCGACATCGTCTACCTGCCGCCCATCCACCCGATTGGTGAAGTCAACCGCAAGGGGCCTAACAACACGTTGGTGCCGAAGCCCGGCGACCCCGGATCGCCATGGGCGATCGGGTCCAGACTCGGCGGTCATGACGCCGTGCATCCCGATCTCGGCACGTTGGAAGACTTCGATACGTTCGTCTCGACGGCGCAGTCGCTCGACCTGGAAGTGGCCTTGGACCTCGCTTTGCAGTGTGCGCCGGACCACCCGTGGGTGCCGGCGCATCCGGAGTGGTTCACCAACCGCGCCGACGGCACTATCGCCTACGCCGAGAACCCCCCAAAGAAATACCAGGACATCTACCCCCTCAACTTCGACAACGACGACGACGATCTGGCCGAGGAGGTGCTGCGGATCGTCCGGCACTGGATCGACCATGGGGTAAGGATCTTCCGGGTGGACAACCCGCACACCAAGCCCCTCCGCTTCTGGGAGTGGCTGCTCGCCCAGATCCGCGCCACCGATCCCGACGTCATCTTCTTGTCCGAGGCGTTCACCAGGCCGGCGATGATGGGAGCCCTCGCCATGGTCGGATTCCACCAGTCCTACACATACTTCACCTGGCGCAACGCTAAGTGGGAGCTTGAGTCCTATCTCCACGAGCTCGCACACGCGACAAGCGACGTGATGCGGCCCAACCTCTTCGTCAACACCCCCGACATCTTGTCGGAGTATCTCCAGTACGGCGGTCCTGCCGCCTTCCGAATCCGTGCCACGATCGCCGCAACCGGCTCGCCCTCCTGGGGCGTCTACGCGGGCTTCGAGCTTTACGAGCATGTGGCAGTGCGGCCCGGTTCGGAGGAGTACCTCGACTCGGAGAAGTTCCAGTATCGCCCGCGAAACTGGGAGCTCGCGGACGCCGAGGGCCGCACACTGGCGCCGTACCTGACTCGCCTCAACGAGATCCGCCGCCGCCATCCCGCCCTGCACAGGCTCCGCACTCTCACCGTGCACAGCAGCGACGACGACTCGATCCTGTGCTTCAGCAAGCACGGTGACGGTCCCGACCGAGACGACATCGTGATCGTCGTCGTCAACGTCGATCCCCATGCGGCTCGCGAGACCGTGATCCACTTGAACATGCCCGCGCTCGGCTACGACTGGCACGACACATTCATCGTCGATGACGAGATCAGTGGGCTGAGCTGGCGGTGGGGCGAGACCAACTACGTGCGCCTAGACCCGGCTCACGAGCCGGCCCACATCGTGTCGATCCGTAGACCGCTGCCATGATTGCGATCCGCGGGACCCTGGCATGACCGCCGATTCGCAAGATCGCGGCATGACCGCCGATCCGCTGTGGTTCAAGCGAGCCGTGTTCTACGAGGTGCTGGTCCGTTCGTTCAAGGACTCCAACGGCGACGGGGTAGGCGATTTCAACGGGCTGCGGGAGAAACTCGACTACCTGGGGTGGCTCGGCATCGACTGCCTGTGGCTTCCGCCGTTCTACATGTCGCCGTTGCGCGACGGTGGCTACGACGTGGCGGACTACCGCAACATCTCGTCCGAAATCGGCAGCCTCGATGACTTCCAGGCCCTGCTCGACGAGGCCCACGCCCGCAACATCCGGGTCATCGTCGACTTCGTGATGAACCACACCAGCGACCAGCACGAGTGGTTCCAGCAGTCCCGCGCCGACCCGACCGGCCCGTACGGCGATTTCTACGTCTGGTCAGACACCGACGAGCTCTACCAGGAAGCCCGCGTGATCTTCGTCGACACCGAGCCGTCGAACTGGACCTGGGATCCGGTTCGCCAGCAGTACTTCTGGCATCGCTTCTACAGCCATCAACCCGACCTCAACTACGACAACCCGGCCGTGCACGACGCGATGCTCGACGGGTTGCGATTCTGGCTCGACATGGGCATCGACGGCTTCCGGCTGGACGCCGTCCCCTACCTCTACGAGCGGCGCGGCACCAACGGGGAGAACCTGCCGGAGACCCACGAGTTCTTGCGCAAGGTGCGCAAGTCCGTGGACGCCGAATATCCCGACCGGGTGCTGCTCGCCGAGGCGAACCAATGGCCTGCCGACGTCGTCGACTATTTCGGCAACTACGCGGTCGGTGGCGACGAGTGCCACATGTGCTTTCACTTTCCGGTGATGCCGCGCATCTTCATGGCGGTGCGTCGCGAGTCGCGTTACCCCATCTCCGAGATCCTCGAGCAGACGCCGGTGGTGCCACGCCAATGCCAGTGGGGCATTTTCTTGCGCAACCACGACGAGCTGACCTTGGAGATGGTGACCGACGAGGACCGCGACTACATGTGGTCTGAGTACGCCAAAGATCCCCGGATGAAGGCGAACATCGGCATCCGCAGGCGGCTCGCGCCGCTGCTGGAGAACGACATCAACCAGACGGAGCTGTTCACCGCATTGCTGTTGTCGCTTCCGGGCTCCCCGGTGCTGTACTACGGCGACGAGATCGGGATGGGAGACAACATCTGGCTCGGCGACCGAGACGGCGTACGAACTCCGATGCAGTGGACGCCGGACCGAAACGGCGGGTTTTCCACCGCCACCCCGGGCCGGCTCTATCTGCCAGCGATCATGGACCCGGTCTACGGCTACCAGTCCGTCAATGTCGAGGCGGAGTTGGAAAACACCTCTTCGCTGCTGCACTGGACCCGTCGCATGGTGCATGCCCGCCGCCAGCATCCGGCGTTCGGCATGGGCACGTTCACAGACCTGGGGGGTAGCAACCCGAGCGTGTTCTCGTTCAGCCGCGACTTCGGCGACGACATCGTGTTGTGCGTCAACAACCTCTCCCGCTTCCCCCAACCTGTCGAGCTCGACCTTCGCCGTTGGGAAGGCTCGGAGCCCATCGAGCTGCTCGGTCACGTTAGGTTCCCGCAGATCGGGGAACTCCCTTATCTGTTGACCTTGTCGGGCCACGGCTTCTATTGGTTCCTGATCACGAAATCTGAGGAGGCTGCCCGACCGTGAGCACTGCGTACGCCGACTACCTTTCCGCCTACTTCGAGAATCAACGGTGGTTTGCCGGAAAGGGTCGCGAGTTCGCGGTCACCCATGTTCATGCGATGCCCTGGCTCTCTCGTACCGAGCTACGGTTTCGCATCGAGGTTGTGACCGTCACATTCGAGGACGGCAGCCGAGATACCTATCAGTTCCCTGTGGTCTATCTTGCCGATCCAGACCCTGACCTGACCCATGCGATGGTCGGTGAGGTCGACGATCCGTTGCTCGGCGCGGTGACCGCCTATGACGCCACCCATGTCAGGGCAGCGAATGACACATTGCTGGCAGGCTTTCGAGGCCGGCAATCCGCGTCCTGCGATGCCGTCAGCTTCGAGATGCTCGACGACGCGGAGCTGCCGGAGGGCCCACTTCCCGGGTCGGTGATGACCGGTGAACAGTCCAACACGTCGATTCGCTACGGCGACGAGGCGATCCTTAAACTCTTCCGACGCTTGAGCCCGGGTCCGAACCCTGACGTCGAGATCCACGCGGCATTGACTCGGCACAACAGCGAATCCGTGGCGCCGCTGCTGGGCTGGATCGATGGCAGCTGGTCTGACTCCGCCGACGAAAGCCATCGTGGACAGCTCGGCATGCTGCAAGCCTTCCTACGCACGGCGAGCGACGGCTGGGAGGCCGCCCTTGCCAGCGTGCGCGATCTCCTGGTCGAGGAGGACTTGCATGCCGACGAGGTGGGGGGGGACTTTGCTGGTGAAGCCGAGCGGCTGGGTGAGGCGACCGCTGAAGTACATGGCGATCTGGCCGACGTCTTCGACACGCGGATGCTCGACGATGTGCAGCTCGGCCGGCTCGCGCAGGAGATGGGTGCCCGCCTCGACCGAGCCGTACGAGTGGTGCCCGATCTGGCCGAGCATGCAGACGACCTGCGCCGACACTTCTCAGCCCTCGCCGAGCTCAACGAAGATGTCGCCGTACAACGAATCCACCAAGACTTCCACCTCGGGCAGACGCTGCGAACCGTGAAGGGCTGGAAGATCATCGACTTCGAAGGTGAGCCGGCCAAGGGCCTGGCCGAGCGAACCGGGCTCGACTCGCCCCTGCGTGACGTCGCGGGCATGTTGCGGTCTCTCGACTACGCCGCGAGGGTCACGCTGCGCCGGTTCGGTGAGCGTCCGCAGCTCTCGTATCGGGCCGACGAATGGACCGACCGCAACCGCAACGCGTTCTTGACCGGTTACGCCACAGTTGCCGGCGACGACCCCAGGAGCCATCAGGTGTTGTTGTCTGCTTATGAGACCGACAAGGCGATCTACGAAGCTGCCTATGAGGCCAGGCATCGCCCGAATTGGCTGCCGATTCCGATGAAGGCCATCAAGCGCATCGCGGCGGCATGATGTCGACGCACCCCGCGCCTCCTCATTCCGTTTCGCGTGCCGAGCTTGAGCGTCTGGTCGCGGGGCTCCACCACAGCCCGCATGACGTGCTCGGACCCCATCGCAGCGATCGGCAGCTGACGGTGCGCGCGTTGCGGCCAATGGCCAGGGCCGTCAACATCCGCACGGACACTGGCGTGGTGGCGATGCGAAACGAGTACGACGCGGTGTGGGTGGCCGTGTTGCCGCAAGATGCCGTCACCGACTATCGGCTAGAGGTCGAGTACGACGACGCGATCACGCATGTCGTCGACGACCCCTACCGCTATCTGCCCACTGTCGGCGAGGTCGATCAGCATCTGATCAACGAAGGCCGTCACGAACAGCTGTGGACCGTGCTCGGCGGGCATGTCCGGAGTTACCCAGGCGCCGCAGGACCGGTGACCGGCACCTCATTCGCCGTTTGGGCGCCCAATGCGCAGGGTGTTCGAGTGGCCGGGGATTTCAACTTCTGGGACGGCCGTGCGCACCCGATGCGCGTGCTGGGATCGTCGGGAATCTGGGAGGTCTTTATCCCTGGGGTGGGAGACGGCACCATGTACAAGTTCGAGATCTGCGGAGCGGATGGCGCCTGGCGGCAGAAGGCCGACCCGTTGGCCCGCCACACCCAGGTGCCTCCAGAACGGGCCTCGATCGTCTACTCCTCCCATTACGAGTGGGGAGACGACGCCTGGATGACGCGACGTGCAAGCCAGCACGCGTTCGAACGCCCGATGAGTATCTATGAGGTGCACCTCGGCTCGTGGCGCGCCGGTCGTGGCTATCGCGATCTCGCAGCGGAGCTCGTCGCCTACGTGTCCGCGATGGGTTTCACCCACGTCGAGTTGATGCCGGTCATGGAGCACCCGTTCGGCGGCTCCTGGGGCTACCAGGTGTCGTCGTACTTCTCCCCCACCGCTCGCTTCGGCAGCCCCGACGAGCTGCGGTTGCTGATCGACCGCTTCCACCAAGCGGGGATCGGCGTAATCCTCGACTGGGTGCCCGCGCACTTCCCCAGAGACGACTGGGCGCTGGCGCGGTTCGACGGCACACCGCTATACGAACACGCGGATCCGGTCCGCGGCGAGCATCCTGAATGGGGCACGCTGATCTTCGACTACGGCCGCTCGCAGGTGCGCAACTTCTTGGTGGCCAACGCCGTCTACTGGCTCGAGGAGTTCCACATCGACGGGCTGCGTGTGGACGCCGTCGCCTCGATGCTCTACCTCGACTATTCCCGTGAGCCGGGCGAATGGGCTCCCAACGTCCACGGCGGACGGGAGAACCTTGAGGCGGTGTCGTTCCTGCAGGAGGTCAACGCCACCTGTTATCGACGTGCGCCTGGTGTCGTGACGATCGCCGAAGAGTCCACGGCATGGCCCGGGGTGACCCGGCCGACGCACGTGGGCGGGCTCGGCTTCGGCTTGAAGTGGAACATGGGCTGGATGCACGACTCGCTCGGATACATGGCGCATGATCCCGTCCACCGGCAGTATCACCATCACCAGATGACGTTCTCGATGATGTACGCCTATGCGGAAAACTACTTGCTCCCGGTTTCGCACGACGAGGTCGTGCACGGCAAGGGCTCGTTGCTGCGCAAAATGCCTGGTGACCGCTGGAAGGAGCTCGCCAACGTCCGTGCCTACCTGGCCTACATGTGGGCACACCCCGGCAAGCAGCTGATCTTCATGGGCTCGGAGTTCGCCCAGGAGGCCGAGTGGGCCGAAGGCCGCGAGCTCGACTGGTGGCTGCTCGAACACGTCGAGCACCGCGGCGTACAGCAACTCGTGATTGACCTCAACGCGGCGTACGCCGATCACCCAGCTCTCTGGTCGCTCGACCAGGATCCCAGTGGCTTCAGTTGGATCGATGCGAACGACTCCGCGAACAACGTGTTCAGCTTCTTGCGGACCGGCTCCGACGGCTCCCAACTCGCGTGCGTCGCCAACTTCGCCGCGGTTCCCCATCCTGACTACCGGCTTGGGTTGCCGAGCCCCGGTGAATGGTTGGAGATCATCAACACCGACGCAGAGGTGTACTCCGGCTCCGGCGTTGGCAACCTTGGCGCGGTGCGGGCCGGTGACGGGCCGTGGCACGGCCGTCCCGCCTCGGCCGTCGTCCAGCTGCCTCCGCTGGCCACCCTGTGGCTCTCCCCCACCCTGTGAGCTCCAAACCACCGCCGAGTGAGAGGTGGCCGCCGGCGCCTGGTGACCGTAGTTCCGGAGCGAGCGACAGCCCCGAGTCACGGTGGTTGAGGAGCGAGCGGAGCGAGCGTCTCGAAACCACCGATCTCCTCAACCACCATCATTGCGGGCCGCCCAGGGCGACACCGTAACAGCGCCTTCAACCACAAGCAGAAGGGAAACGGCTACAGCCACAAGCAAGGGCAGCGGGTCAGAAAAGTGCGCTGGTGAGCGCGCGGCGGGCCCTCGCGACGCGCTCATCGTCATTGCCGACCACGTCGAACAGCTCGATCAGGTGCTGACGTGCGGCGTCTCGCTCGTCACCAGCGGAGCGTCGTACCAGCTCGATGAGTCGAGTGAAAGCGTCGTCGACGTGGCCACCGACGAGATCAAGATCGGCGACCAGGGTCTGCGCCGCGACATCGAGTGGTCTGTCCGCGGCGGCGGAGCGGGCACCGGGCAGGTCAACACCCTGGGTCCGTTTGAGCAGTTGCGCCTGCGCCAGACCGAGGCTGGCATCGGCATCGCCGGGAGACGACGTCAGCGCGTCTCGATACGCGGCGATCGCCGCATCGAGATCGCCGCTCATCAGCGCCTGCTCCGCGGCAGGGTACTTTGGCTCAGGCTGGCCCGCGGATTCAGTGTCAGCTTGATCGGCCGGGTCGACCGGTTCGGCGACGCCGCTCACGCCGCTGGACGCGGCAGCCTGCAGGATCTGCTGCACGAGGGTGCGCATCTCCGCCTCGGGCAACGACTCCTGGATCAGGGGCGCGAGCTGCCCGCCCAACGCCGCACAGACCAGCGGGAGCCCCGGGATGCCGAGCGCCTGTGCCAGCTCGGGCTGCGTCCCCGTGTCCACCTTGGCGAACAGGAACCGCCCGCCGAACTCGTCGGCGAGCTTGCCCAGCGTGGTGTTGATCTCCACCGAGGCGGCCACCTGCTCTGACCAGAAACTGACCAGCACCACCACCGACATCGACCGCTCGATCACCGCGGCGCGCAACTCCTGCTCACCGACCACGTCGATCACGAACGCGCCAGTCGCGGCGTCGTCGCCGCCGCTTCCCGCGGCCGCCGACTTGTTACGCAACGCGGACAGATCGACCGCACCGGGCCGTGAGAATTGTGGAACCGTCATGACCACATCCTCTCAGACTTGCTGCGGCCAAAGGGACCCAGCGCCAGGGGATGCGCCATTAGGCCACGCCGACACAGCCATGCCACGACGCAACACACGCCGGCGCTACGTTTCGAGGATGGACACCACCCTCGACTACACGAGCCGTAACCGGATCACTTGGAACGCGATCGCCGACAAGCGCCCTGGCAAACCCGCCGCATTCTTCGCCAACGGAGGCACGACGCTCGACGACATCGAGGTAGCGCAAATACCGGATGTAGCGGGCAAGCGCCTGCTGCACCTGGCGTGTGCCAATGGAAACGAGTCGCTGTCCTGGGCGGCCAGGGGCGCTTCGGTGACTGGGGTGGACATTAGCGATGTGTTCAGCCATAGCGGAGGAAGTGGCGGCTAGAAGCGGGCGGGCTCTCGGTACTCGCCCCACTCGGCGCGTAGCACGTCGCAGATCTCGCCGAGTGACGCCTCGGCGCGGGCGGCGTCGAGCATGGCGGGGATCATGTTGTCGTCGGTCCGAGCAACCTCGATGAGATGCACGAGAGCCGCATCCACCTTCGCCTTATCGCGATCGGTACGACGAGCGGCGAGGTCGCGCACCTGCTCGACCTCGACTTCGTGCGAGACGCGCAAGATCTCCAACTCGCCACTCACCGTAGCGGTGTGGCAGTTGACACCCACTACCTTCTTCGCGTCTTTCTCCAGCGCCGTTTGGTATTGGAACGCCGCCTCGGCTATCTCCGCCATGAACCAGCCGTCCTCGATGCCCCGCAGGATGCCGCTGGTCATCGGACCGATCGCGTGGTTGCGCTCGTCGCCGCCACCCATTTCCTTCACCTTCGCGAAGATGTCCTCGGCCTCCGCGTCGATCTTGTCGGTGAGCGCCTCGACGTACCACGAGCCGCCCAACGGGTCAGCCACGTTGGCGACGCCGGTCTCTTCCATCAGCACCTGCTGGGTGCGCAGCGCGATCTCGGCGGCCTGCTCGGTCGGCAGCGCGAGTGTCTCGTCCAAGGCGTTGGTGTGTAACGAGTTGGTGCCGCCAAGGACAGCGGCAAGCGCCTCCACGGCGGTGCGCACCACGTTGTTATAGGGCTGCTGCGCGGTCAGCGAGACGCCTGCGGTTTGGGTGTGGAAGCGCAGCGACTGGGCCTTGTCGGTCTTGGCGCCGTAGACGTCGCGCAACCAGCGGGCCCAAATGCGCCGGGCCGCCCGGAACTTCGCGATCTCCTCGAAAAAGTCCAGATGCGCGTCGAAAAAGAACGACAGGCCGGGGGCGAATACGTCGACATCGAGACCGCGGGAGAGCCCGAGCTCGACGTACGCGAAGCCGTCGGCGAGGGTATAGGCGAGCTCTTGTGCGGCTGTCGATCCGGCCTCTCGGATGTGATAGCCGGAGACGCTGAGCGGCTTGTAGTCGGGAACGTTCTCGGCGCAGTACTCCATCAGGTCGCCGATCAGGCGCAGATGCGGCTGCGGCGCGAACAGCCACTCCTTCTGGGCGATGTATTCCTTGAAGATGTCGGTCTGCAACGTCCCATTGAGGTTGCCAAGGCTCGCGCCTTGTCGTTCGGCGGCGACGAGATACATGCAAAACACCGGCACCGCGGGGCCGGAGATCGTCATCGAGGTCGTCACGTCGTCGAGCGGGATCTTGTCGAACAACGCCTCCATGTCGGTGGCCGTGTCGATCGCGACTCCACAGTGCCCGACCTCGCCGAGAGACTTTGGATCGTCACTGTCGCGACCCATCAACGTCGGCATGTCGAACGCGACCGATAAGCCGCCGCCGCCATGACCGAGAAGCATTTTGTAACGCTCGTTGGTCTGGGTGGCGTTGCCGAACCCGGCGAATTGCCGGATTGTCCACGTTCGCCCGCGGTAGCCGGTGGGGTAAAGCCCGCGCGTGAACGGGAACTCGCCGGGCCAGCCGATGTTCTCGAAGTTGGGGTAGTCGGTGTGCGGCGGCGGCCCGTACGCCGGCTCCACCCCTAGGCCCGACAACGTGGTGAAGTCGGCGTCACGCACCCGAGACTTCTTGTAGCGCTCCCGCCAGCGCTCGCGACCGGCCTCTATCGCTGACTTCGCGTCGGTCATGTGGCCTCCACCGGGGTCGAACGTCTGGCTGGCCGGTCCCACGTGAGGACGGGGCACTCTGTGATCAAAGCCTATACGGCGCGCCGCACCGCCAGGCGAAAGTACGCTGCTGTAGCGACCTATCGGGCGGTCTCTCGCAGCGTCGAGGTGCGGGCTCCCCGCACGGTCAGGCCGGCGACCAACCCGGCCGCCGCCACGAGCCCGGCGGTGACGGCGGCGAGCAGGATCACAATCTGCACGACGTTGAGCGTGGCCAGCAGCCTCGGGGTCGCCGCGTCGTCGGCGTACCCCAAGGTCACGGTCCCAACGACCAGGTATTGCGCCAGTGAGCCGGCCAGAATTCCAGCGACCGCCGCAACGCCCATCACCACGCCGTATTCGGTGACCGCCGCACGCACCAACGACCGACGGCGTACGCCGACCACGCGCAGCGAAGCAGCGTCAAGGCGCCGTTCGGGCAGCTGGACTGCCAGGTTGACGCCGAGGCCGATCAGCGCGAGCAGGATCACCAGTGCGGTGACCACGAGGTACAGATTGAGCGCCAGCGCGTAGGGATCCTGGTCGAGCAAATGGCGCTCGGCAGCCAACGAGGTGTACTGGGAGATGCCGTGCTCCCCAAGGCCGGCCAGCACGGCTGCTGGGGTGTTTCCCCTGGCAAGAATGTAGACGAACGTCTGTTGGGGGTTCGTCTCGTTGTTGCGGATGAAAGCGGTGTAGTCGACCATCATCCCCTTGGGGCCCAAGAACGGCATTGACTCGGTCGTGGCCACCCGGTCGACAGTCAGCGTTGTGTTCGACCCGGTCACGTACGGCTGCCCAAGGGTGAGGACGTTGCCCCGCACCGCCTCCACTCGTAGCGCGGCCGTGCGTCCCATCAGCACCGGGATGTCGGCCGGCACACTCCCCGGGCTGATGACCGCCAGTGTCTGTTGCCGGTGTGTGTCGATGCCGACGAGCAGACTCTGGTGGTAGATGCGCGGATGCGCGGCCGTGGTGGTCGCGCTGGCGAGCACCGCCTGCGGGACCCAGGGCTGCATGGCGCCGGCGACAGGTCTGCCGTCCACGGCAAAACCCGTCACTCGGGCGGTGCCCGCCATGCTCGCGGGCAGACCAGCCGGGCCGCCGATCGCCATTCGGTTGATCTGACAACCGTCGCCACATCCCATCACCTTGGTCGTCTGAGTCGACCGGCCGGGCTGGAACGGGCCGATGAAGAACGCGTCACTCGCGCCTGTCGCGTTGTGTACGACGTCGAGCTCGACGGTCAACCCGCTAAAGCTGCTCTTGACCCGGTTGTCGATGGTCAACGAGATGGTGCTGCCGGTCAACGTCACCGGCGGCCGCCTCGGCGACAAGACGGCAGACACCTCCCCTGGGGCCATCCCGGACGACCAGGTGCCCGGCCACAAACCGACCCGGCCGTAACGGGGAGCGTCTACGATCAGTGTCTGGGCATACAGGCCCCCAAAGTCCGTGGCCGCGGCCATCAACCACTTGCCTTGCGGATCGGCTTGATGGGTCAGCGCGACGGCGCTGGCCAGGTCGAGGTGGGTAGTGTAGGCGCGGCTGGCGCCTACCTTGGTGGCCGCATCGCTGCCGCGCCACCCAGCCGCCGCCGAATACACCCCCCAGGAGAACACGGACACCGCCAACGCCGCGGTGAGCGGCAGAATCACGAGCGTGCCCTCCCTACGCCGCGAGACCGCTCGCGATGCCACAAACCCGGCGATGCCCCGGCGATCCATCGAACGACGCGACCACCACCGGGCGGCCACCGACGCTCCCGAGTTCATCATCAGACCGGCGGCAATCGCCAACAGGATCGGCAACGCCAGATCTGTCGCGTCCGGGCTGGATTTCTTGCCGGCGAACACGGTCGCCCCCACCACCGCGACCGCGGCGGCAATCAGCGCCAGCCGCAGCATCACCGCCCAGCGACTGGATCTGGCCGGCCGATGCACTCCCGCGATCTGGGAGCTCAGCGGCTCGCTGACGATGCGCTGCACGACGAACACCGAGACCAGCAGTGTGGCGACAATGACTATGAGCGCGGCCTTCCAGCTGGCCGTCGAGACCGTCGCGGCTATCCCCGGGACCAGCCACAGCGCTGCGAATGCCCGACCCGCGGTGGCTCCCAGTGCGAAACCGATCGGCACGGCGATCAGCACAATCAGCGCCGGCTCGATCAGCCCCAACGCCCACATCTGCCGACGCGACGCGCCGCGCAGCGACGCCAGCGCCAACTCGGTTTCTCGTTGGTCCGCAGCGGCCGCCAGCAACCGCAGCAACAGCACCAGCGCCACCAAAATCAACGACGCCACAGCGGGGGTCACGGTCGACTCAGACGTGCTCGCCCGTTGCTCGAACTCATGTGCGATGGCCCCAAGCTCGTTGCCGGCCGGGATCTGCACGTTGGCACCCGCGGCGAGTCGGCTCGTCGTGGGGCCGAGTCTGCGGACATCGGTGATCGCCTGACGGACGTCTGTGATGGAAATGTTGGAGCCAACTATGAGAGCGCGGTCGACAAGCACCGACCAGCCACCAGCCGGAAGCTCCGCGAACGTCGAGGACGCGACCACGAACGGAGCCGGCAAGTACGGCGTGAAGCCGCTGGGGTTGGCCGGTTGTGGCGGCACGCTGGCCAGCCTGGTGAGGTCGAACCAGTAGTGCTCCTGCCCGGGCGGAACCGTGTAGGTGCCCACGATCTTCAACGGGCTCCGCAACCCGTGCAAGGCGATCCCGTCCCCCGGTTTGGCTCCCGTGTACCGCAGGTCGGACTTCAACACGATGGCTTCTCCGGGATGGTTCGGACAGCGGCCCACGACAACCAGATGCTGGCAGGCATTGTGCTTGCTCAACAGCTCGGCGATCCCGAATTCGGTCTCTCCCGCGACCTTGGCACACGCCTGCTTCACAATGTGCTGGCATGCACCAGTTCGTCTCAGCAGACCGATCGGACCCGTCAACGCATTCTTGTTTAATGGTCGAGGAGTGACCAGGGTGACCTGCGGCCGCGCGAACTCGGCCGAGGCCGCGGCCGCGCCGATTCGCGCTGCGGCCTGCTTAGCCGTTTGGGTGTCGACGGTCTGACCGGGAGCCGGCTGGTAGGCCAGGTTGATACCGGTCAGGTAGCTCTCGGTGTCGCGCAGCTGCGTCACGAGATAGGAGTTCGCCGACGCGGTTTGGTAGATCGGCGCGACCACGGCCGCCGCCACCGAGATCGTGACCAGCAGCACCGCACCCACGGTGAGCAGTGACCTCGACCACAAGCCGCGCAGCTCGGTGGCCAGCGCCTGCGCCAGCCTGTTAAACCGCATGAGAGGGCTCCCCGTCTCGCAACAGCTGAGGGGGTGATGCGCGGCCTACCGCTCGATAGACAGCAGCGATCACGATCGTCACGAGTACGCCGGCTGCGACCGCCACGATCACGATCAACCCGAGTCGGGGGCTGGCATCGAACGGCAGGCCGAACGGCCGATGGGTCACCAACGGGAGCGCGGCGAGCAGGGCCCGGCAGGCAATCCAGACAGCAATCGCGGTCCCGATGAGGACAGCGGCGCCGACCACCAACGCCTCGCGGCGGTATCCGCGTGAGATTTGTCGGATCGGCACGCCAACCACCCGCAGACTGGCGGCCTCTTGTCGACGGTCCTTGACCTGCCGAGTGGTCGACGACACCACGCTCACCAAAGCGATCAGCCCCCCGAACAGCGCGATCAGCAAGAAGATCCGGGTGCCCTGCGCTCGCGGCTGGTCGTCGGCAGCTGCCCGGACGGTTGCATAACTGATCGGCTCGGCGACCACCCCAGTGGCTCGAAGCTTGGCAAGAACCGCAGGAGGTGTGCCGGCGCGAGCCAGCACCATGACGTTCGCCGCGGGAATGCTGCCCGCTCCCCCGGAAAGCGCTTGGGGAAGGTCGAGCAAGGCTCCGACCCGGCCAAGGAACGGAATGCTCTCGACCTTGCCGACCACGCTCACCCGACGATCCGACCCGTCGGGACCGTAGACGATCCGGTGACCACCGGAGCTGTCGAGTTTGAGCCCGGGCGTGGTCAGCGCGGTCAGCTGCTGATCACCCGGTCCCGCCACGTCGGTGGTAGCCGACGGGTCGAAGTAACCGAAGCGATCCGACCACGGCAACCTGATGTCCAGCCCGGCTCCTGCCGGCGCCCGATACTGCGCCTTGACCGACATCGAGGGTGTGGTCAACAAGTCCACACCGCCAAGCTGCATGGCCTCGACATGCAACGGCTCCGCCGTGGTCTGGACGCCGTTCACTTGCAGCCCAGTCGCCATACACGAATGCACACACAGTGGCACCTTGGTGGTGAATCGCGAGAGACCGGCCGGCAGCCGTTGCGCCTTCGCCGACGTCACCTTCAAGCTGACCAGCGAGACCCCCCCCAGGTCGTTGACGTACTGCAGGATGAATGAGACCTGCTCGAGGTGTTGAAGCGACGCGGTCGGGACCGTGGCGCTGAACTCTCCGCCCCGGCTGACCTTGATCGAGCGAGCCGAGGGGAACCTGCTGATCTCACCACTGATGGGTGCGGCTGGAGTGCCAGCGAAGAAATCGCCGACGACCCGGTCCCATCGGGACGTGTCCACGAACACGCGTCGATACTGGCCACCCGACGGATCCGGAAAGGCCGCGGCCGCCATCAGCCAAGCGCCTTGTGGGTCAGCCGTCTTCGTCGCCTGATATGCGGCCAATGAACCGCCCCGGACCGGAAACTGCAGTGGCGCGCCCACCGCCTCTTTGGTGACCTCGTCGCGCCACGATGCTGCCGATGCCGAAGCGTTCGCGGCCACCCCTGCCAGCACGGCCGCCGCCAGCACGATCCGAATGACAGCGACCGAATCGGCCCGGCGCGTCAGCCGGCGCAACGTCAGAAACCACGGCAGCGACTGCGAATTCGGCCGCCACCTCTCGGCTAAGGCGCAGCCGAGCATCAGCAGCCAGAGCACGACCTGACCGGCGGCCAACCCGACGACGGTCGGGCTCAACAGGCTTATCCAGTCGGCCCGCAGACTCTTGGCGTGGCTGGCTTGATAGAGCGCCACCACCGCTCCGAGCAGCACCAGCAGCCACATGAACAGGCCGGCATTCGTGCTGGCACGCGGCCGGGCATGGTCGTCGAGATGGTCGATCAGCGTCTCATGGGCCGTCCGCCAGCTGGTGAGGACCACGACGACCAACGTCACGGCCGCCACGATTGCGACCGCGGCCCAGTCACTTGTGGTGACTTCCACCCGGTTGACCGGGCCAAGCCACCGGTGCGCCAACCACGCAACGACCACCCAGCCGATTCCGATGCCGACCAGCGCCGCGGTGATCAGGATCAGACAAGGCTCAGCGACCGTAAAGATCATGAGCTTCACGCCACGTCTGCCACGCAGTTGGGCCAGCGCGATCTCTCGACGCCGAGCTTGTACGGCGGCGGAAAAGTGGCCGCCCAGGGCAGCAACGCCGAGCAACAGCAAGGCCCCAGCAGAGCCCACCGTGGTGTGGGTGAGTCGGCTGTAGACGACCGCCGCGAAGCAACCGGCCACGACCAGGGCGGCCAGCAACAACAGCGCGACCGACTCAGCCTTGCGCGACAAGGCGCCTCGTAGCGCGATCACGACCAAGTCGCCTCAGCGAGCGAAATTCGAATAGACACCGGCGACCGGTTGGACGTGATCGGTAAGAACACCGTCGTCAAGCACGTAGTGACGATCGCTGGCTGCCACCACCGCCGCGTCGTGGGTCGCCACCACCACGATCGCGCCGCGGGCAGTTTCCACTCGCAACTCGGCCATCACATGCGCGCGGTTGCCCTCGTCAAGCTCGCTGGTCGGCTCGTCCGCAAGCAGGATGTCGGCGTTCACCGCGAATGCTCGAGCGCACGCAACTCGCTGCATCTGACCACCCGACAGCTCCTCGACCTGGCGATCGCCGAGGTCGCCTATGTGGAAGCGTTCCAACGCCTCGAGTGCCTGACTGCTGGAGGTCTTCGGGTCGACTCCGCGGGCGCGCAACGCGATTGCGATGTTTTCGCTGGCACTGAGGATCGGCACCAACCCGTAGACCTGCAGGACGAAGGCCACCTCGCGACGAGGGTCCCCGTCCCCTTGCCACATGGGCTTCGCGTCGTACGTCGCGGAGCCGGCGCTCGGCTTGAGCAGGCCACCGGCGATCGACAGCAGCGTCGTCTTGCCGGAGCCGGACGGTCCCGAGACAGCGGTAATCTGGCCGGAGGCAAACGTGAGGCTCATCGGCTCGAGGATCGTTCGGCCGGCGATCTGCAACTCGACCCCGTCGACCTCGAGAGGCCCGGTCACAGCAGCCTGCTCTGAGTCGTCTCGGGGTCGGGCTTACTTAACAGCAGCCGGTCTTCCTTCTCCGGCTCGATGCGCACCAGGGTGCCAGGCGGCCACTGCTGCGCCAGGTCGGTCGGCAGGTGCACGACGCCCTCGGCTCCGACGACGACGTACTCCGCCCCATCACGGCCCTCGGCGCCGACCCGGCCGCCTTTCATGGTGATCGTCCGCGGGAACGTTTCGGCCACCTCCGGCTGGTGGGTGACGACGAGGATCGTCGTGCCGAGGTCATCGCCCAACCCATGGATGAGCGCCAGCATCTGGTCTCGGTCCTCGTGACTGAGCTGGCTAGTTGGCTCGTCGGCCAGCAGTAGTGCCGGCCCGGTTGAGATCGCGCAGGCCAGCGCCAGCCGCTGCCGCTGGCCACCCGACATCGTGCTGACCGGCTGATTGGCTTGGTCGGTAAGCCCGACCCGGGCGAGCACCTCACTGGCCGGTGCTGCGTCGCGTCGTCTCGCGGCGGGCATCGCCAGCTGAGAGAAGCCCAGGTTTTGAAGTGCCGTTGCGTAGGACAGCAAGTTGCGGGTGGCTCCTTGCAGCATGGTGCTGACCCGCTGCGACCGCAGACCGGTGAGCTGCCGCTCGCTCATCCGGGAGATCTCGTCGGCGCCCAGGAAGATCTTGCCGGCGGATGGCCGTTGGATCCCACCGAACAACGTGAGCAGCGTCGATTTGCCTGACCCCGACGGGCCCAGGAACGCCACCCGCTCCCCGGCGTCGATGTCGAGGTCGACCCCCTGCAAGGCGACGACGTCGTGGCCCTCGAACGTGCGGTAAAGGTGCACCACTCCGCGACATCGCACGCTGATGCCGCCGCCGATGCTTAGCGGATCCTCAGTGGACGCAAGGGCATGCGCGGCCGTCATCGAAGGTGGCCCCGTTCAGGTCGGTAGTGTCGACAGCTAATCGCGCTCACCATACGCCCGACAAGACACATCGCGGCGTTGTTAACGTCTCGTGACCAAGCTGACGCGTCCTCGCGATCCAGCCGACCTTCTGAAAGAACCTCAACCACCGTGCGGCTCGGGTGCTCGACCTGACTAGAGCGCGGCGATCAGTCGGTCGGCGGCTAGGTACGGGTCCAACGAGCCGTCCACCACCGCTGCGGCCAACGCGTCGAGATCCGCGTGGCCGTGTAGGTCGCTGAACCGTTCACGCAGGGCGGTCAGCGCTATCGCTTCGATCTCGTCGCGGGCACGACGCTCCCGCCGTCGTGTCAGGCCACCGGTCGACTCCAGCATCGCCCGGTGCTTGCCGATGGCCGCGACCACATCGTCGATGCCGTCGCCCGTCTGCGCGATGCACTTGACGATCGGGGTGCGCCATGCGCCGGGCTCTCGGCCAATACTCAGCACCGAGCGCAAATCGCGAACCACCTGGTCCGCGCCGTCACGGTCAGCCTTGTTGACGACGTACACGTCGCCGATCTCCAAGATGCCCGCCTTGGCGGCCTGGATGCCATCGCCCATGCCCGGAGCCAACATCACGATCGTGGTGTCGGCAAGGCCGGCGATTTCCACCTCGGATTGCCCAACCCCGACCGTCTCGATCAGCACTACATCACAGCCCGCGGCGTCGAGCACCCGCAACGCCTGTGGCGTTGCCCAGGCGAGCCCACCGAGGTGACCCCGACTAGCCATCGAACGGATGTAGACGTCGCGGTCGGTTGCATGGTCTTGCATCCGGACTCGGTCTCCGAGCAGAGCCCCACCGGAGAACGGCGACGACGGGTCGACCGCGAGGACACCAACCCGACTGTCCTGTTTGCGCAGCGCCGACACCAGCGCCGCCGTACAGGTCGACTTGCCGACGCCCGGCGAACCGGTGATGCCGACGATCTGCGCGTGGCCGGTGCACGGAGCCAGCCGCTCGGCCACCTCGCGGAGCACCGGAGACGCATCCTCGACGAGTGAGATGAGCCGCGCCACAGCGCGGGGATCGCCGGTCTCCGCACGGTCGGCGAGCGCGGCCACGCTGAGCTGACCACGGGAGGTACGCCGGCCGATGGTCGCAGTCGCCTTCGCGGTGCCGGGGTAGGCGACTAGGCCTGCGTCTGGCGCGTCAGCAGCCGTCACGCGGTCGGCCTCATCAGCGCGCAGGAACGCGCACGATCAGGGCATCGCCCTGACCGCCGCCGCCGCACAGCCCGGCAGCCCCGACTCCCCCGCCGCGCCGCCGGAGCTCCAGGGCAAGGTGCAGAACGATTCGCGCGCCGGACATGCCGATCGGGTGGCCGAGAGCGATCGCCCCGCCATTGACGTTCACCACGTCCTCGTCGAGTCCGAGTTCGCGGGTGCTGGCGATCCCGACCGCCGCAAAGGCCTCGTTCAGCTCCACCAAGTCGAGCTCGGCCGGGTCGATGCCTTCCTTGGCGCAGGCGGCCTTGATCGCGTTGGCGGGCTGGGACTGCAATGACGAGTCCGGCCCGGCCACCTGGCCGGAGGCGCCGACCTCGGCCAGCCACTCCAGCCCCAGCTGCTCTGCCTTGGCCTTGCTCATCACGATGACCGCGCAGGCCCCGTCTGAGATCTGTGAGGCGGAGCCGGCGGTGATCGTGCCGTCCTTGGAGAAGGCCGGCCGCAGCTTGCTCAGCGAGTCGGCGGTCGTGTTGGCCCGGATGCCTTCGTCTTCGCTTATCACGATCGGGTCACCTCGCCGTTGCGGCAACTCGACCGGCACCACCTCCTCGGCGAAGACGCCGTTTTTCCAGCCTGCGGCGGCTAACTGGTGTGAGCGCGCCGAAAACTCGTCTTGCTCCTCGCGCGAGAGCTGCTGCCGCTCAACGTTGCGGGCCTCGGTGAGACCACCCATCGCCTGGTCGGTGAAGACATCCCAAAGCCCGTCATAGGCCATGTGGTCGCGCACGGTCACGTCGCCGTACTTATATCCCTCTCGAGACTTGGTCATCAGGTGTGGGGCGTTTGTCATCGACTCCATCCCGCCGGCCACGACTACCTCACATTCGCCGAGCCGGATGAGCTGGTCGGCCAGGGCGATCGCGTTGATTCCGGACAGGCACACCTTGTTGATCGTGAGCGCCGGCACGTTCATCGAGATGCCGGCCTTCACGGCCGCCTGGCGAGCCGGGATTTGACCGGCACCGGCCTGCAACACCTGGCCCATGATCACGTAGTCGACCTGATGAGCCGAGACGCCCGATTTGTCCAGTGCCCCCTTGATGGCCACGCCACCCAGGTCAGTGCCCGACAGGTCCTTCAAGCCGCCCAGTAGACGACCGATCGGCGTACGGGCTCCGGCGACTATGACCGATCCAGCCATCAAATCCTCCACAACATTGGTGCTGCAGCTACGTGCACAGCGCGACAAGCCCTAGTTTTCGACAGTACCGGGATTCAGACACTACCGAGGCGGCTCTGCGGCGCGAAATGCCGCCCGACGGTGGTCGAGAAACTCGCTTCCGACGGTGGTTGAGGAGCTCGCCAGCGAGCCTCTCGAAACAGACCGAGTCGACCAAAGAGACTGGCTCAATAGGTTGGCTCAAGAGTTGGCACCAAGCGTCGTGACAGGCCACCATGTGGTCATGTTCCCTCCGCACTTGATCACCGGCATCGACCACGTGGGCATCGCGGTCGCCGACCTTGACGACGCCGTCGCGTTCTACCGCGAGAGCTTCGGCTTTGAGCTGGTCCACGAGGAGACCAACGAGCAGCAAGGCGTGCGTGAGGCCATGGTCCGGGTCGGAGAGTCCGGGCCGTGCCTGCAGCTGCTGGCGCCGCTGCGGCCGGGCTCGACGATCGCGAGGTTCTTGGCCCGCTCCGGACCCGGGATGCAGCAGCTCGCCTATCGGGTGACGAGCCTGGAGGACGCGATGGTCGCCGTACGCGCCCAGGGAATGCGATTGCTGTACGACGAGCCGCAGCCGGGGACCGCCGGCAGCCGGATCAACTTCGTTCATCCCAAGGACACCGGTGGTGTCCTTGTCGAACTGGTAGAACCGGTCGACCCTTCTTCAGGCTTGGTCCGAAGTCCCAGGTGACGTAGACGCTGCCATCCGGCCCGGCCGCGATGAAGTCACGGTCGGCCTAGTTGCCGTTGACCGAGGACCCGAGCGCCGACACCTGAGGGAAGGTGCGGCCGTGGTCGAACGGGCGGGCTTAATCGTGTACGCCGGCGGTGCCAGCGGCCGCGGTGGGCGCGGCGGAGGTTAGACATAGGCACACGCCTCTGCCCATGCCCATGTCGCCCAGGTGGGCCGTCACGGGCGACGGTGGCTCCACAACGACATCATCTCAACCCCCGGCGGGCTTTGTTGAATCGAGGCTACCGCGCGCACCGTTCGAGCGCGCGCGGAACGGGACAGGTCCCTCCTCCCCCAGCGCGGCGGCCGCGACGATGCCGACCTGACGATGCCCACCTCGCGATAGGGTCGGCTAGCCATGAAGCACATTCTCGAGGCGATCCTGGCCGACGACACCGACGCCGACGACTTCGCCGCGCTTGAGATCCCTCGCTCCTATCGGGGTGTCACGGTGCGCAAGGACGAAACCGAGATGTTCGCAGGCCTGGAGTCCGCAGCCAAAGATCCGCGTCGAAGCCTGCACCTGGATGAAGTGGCGACCCCGGAGATCGGGCCTGGCGAGGCGCTGGTGGCGGTGATGGCGTCGGCGATCAACTACAACACCGTCTGGACCGCGATCTTCGAGCCGGTGTCGACGTTCACGTTCCTCGAGCGCTACGGGAGGCTCTCGCCGATATCCAGCCGCCACGACCTGCCCTACCAGGTGGTGGGCTCGGATCTCTCCGGCGTCGTGTTGCGCACCGGGCCCGGAGTGCACACCTGGCACCCGGGCGACGAGGTCGTCGCCCACTGCCTGTCCGTGGAGCTGGAGAGCTCAGACGGCCATAACGACACCATGCTCGACCCGGAGCAGCGCATCTGGGGCTTCGAGACGAATTTCGGCGGCCTTGCGGAGCTGGCTCTGGTCAAGTCCAACCAACTGATGCCGAAGCCCGCTCACCTGACGTGGGAAGAGGCAGCGTGTCCCGGCTTGGTGAACTCTACGGCGTACCGACAACTCGTGTCCCGCAACGGCGCGGCCATGAAGCAGGGCGACACGGTGCTGATCTGGGGCGCGTCGGGAGGGCTGGGCTCCTACGCCACCCAGTTCGCGCTCAACGGTGGTGCGATCCCGATCTGCGTCGTCTCCTCGGCCGACAAGGCGAGGCTATGCCGGGCGATGGGCGCCGAGCTCATCATCGACCGTCGTGAGGAGGCGTTTCGGTTCTGGAAGGACGAGACCACCCAAGACCCCGCGGAGTGGCGCCGGCTGGGCGCACGAATCCGCGAGCTCACCCGCGGGGACGACCCAGACATCGTGCTCGAGCATCCTGGCCGCGAGACGTTCGGGGCGTCGACGTTCGTGGCGCGCCGGGGCGGCACGATCGTGACCTGCGCGTCCACGTCCGGCTACCTGCACGAATACGACAACCGCTATCTGTGGATGAACCTCAAACGCATCATCGGGTCACACTTCGCCAACTACCGCGAGGCCTGGGAGGCGAACCGGCTGATCGCGAAGGGCCGTGTCCACCCAACGTTGAGCAAGACACATGCGCTCGCCGAGACAGGACAGGCCGTGTCGGAGGTCCAGATGAACCAGCATCAGGGCAAGGTCGGGGTACTCTGCTTAGCACCGGACGAGGGGCTCGGAGTGCGCGATCATCAGCTGCGGCAAACGCATCTCGAGGCCATCAACCGGTTCAGAGGCGCATAGGAGCGGGTCCGCAGCGACCCCGTCTGACGTGATTGAGGTCCCAGCACCATGACCGAGCAACCTGGCCCGCAGCCGCGTGGATTGTCGATCTTCGACGACCCGGAACCACCCGACGAGACCGTCTCACCCGATGACGTGACCCAGACCCTCCCGAGGGTGCCGAAGCTGCCGATAAGGGCGCGAAGTGCGCCGCCGCAATCCCCAGTGCCAACCGGCGCCGACGACCCGACCACAGTCCAGCCTGTCGTCACGGCCGGCGAAGACCCTGCTGCGATGGCCGGCCCCGCCGTGACCACCAGTGGACCTCCGATCCCGACCTTCCCCGCGGTGCGCCGGGGCGGCTACGACAAGGCCGCGGTCGACGACTTCGTCTTCCACTACCAGGCCAGCCAGGCGACGAGCACGGCGGAGGTCTTCCGCCTGCGGGCGCGAATCGACGAGCTGGAAGAACGGCTGGCGGAGAACGACAATCCGACGTACTCCGGTTTGGGTGGACGCGCAGCCTCGATGCTGCGACTCGCCGAGGAGCAAGCCGCCGCGGTGACCAAGTCCGCGCAGGCCGCCGCCGACCAGTCTCGACAGCGGGCACTCAAGGAGGCCGAGGCGCTGAGGGCGGACGCCGAAAAGGAGGCGTCCGATATCCGCACCGTCGCGATTCAAGAGATCGAAGAGCGTCGGTCATCGGTGCTTGCCGAGGCCGAGCAGGAGCGCACCCTCGCCAGGTCCGAAGCAGTCGACATCTTGGCGTCGGCGAAGCGTGAGTCCGAACAGCTTCGGCTGGCGGCACAACAAGAGGCCAATGCATTGCGTACGTCGGCCAAGCGCGAAGCCGAGCAGGCTCGAGCCTCCGCCGACCGAGAAACCATGGAGGCCAGGCGCACCCTCGCGGTCGAGAAGGAGCGGCTGACCAAGGAGGCTGCCGAGCGGCACAGCTCGGCGACGTCCGAGACGACCCGACTGGTGCAGGAGGCCGAAGCCCGCGCGAACGCCGCCGAGTCACGCGCCCGGGAGGCGATCGCCGCGTCGACCAAGCACCGTGAGCAGGCGACAGCGGAAAGCGAGAGATCGCTGTCTCGGGCTCGCCGTGAGGCGGAGGTGATCGTCACGTCCGCGCGCAGGCAGGCCGAGCAGATCGTGCGCAACGCGCAGGCCGACGCCGAGCGTCAGCACGACGCCACCCGTAGCCAACTCGAGGGCCTGAAGCGACACCGCGATGGCATCGTGGCCCAGCTTGGCAGCCTCAACGACCTGGTCGCCTCATTCACCGACAGCTCCGATCAGCCCAGCCGCTCCGATCAGCCCAGCCGCTCTGACGCCAGCCGCTCCGACCCGGTCAACCGCGATCAGCACACATCTGCCTAGCCCAACGTCAGACGGCCCTGCGCCCGCACCCGGAATTGCGGGAAGTACGCTGCCAACAAGCTGAGCCGTGCCGTTGATTTCCCGCAATTGCGGGGCGGCGGAAGTGCGGCGGGCTAGCTGGCGAGATCGGGGGTGGCGTGCTCCATTGGGCCATCCCATTGCCGGGGTAGTGGCGTGCGGTCCGGGTTGAGGCGATCCACGATCAGGTCGAGCACGGTCTCGGCCCTTCCCACCCACAGGTGCTTGGCGCCCGGCACACCGATGACCTCTGCGTGCGGGACCACCGCGAAGCGTTGTCGGGCAGCGGCTGGCCGCAGGTAGTCGTCGTACTCCGGCACGATCGCCACCACCGGCTTGCCCGATCGCGCCCATCCAGCCAGCTGCTCGGCTGTGGGGAGCCGCAGTGGCGGCGACAGCAAGATCACGCCCACCACGGCCGGGCCGTCGCCGTACATCAGCGCGAGCTCGGTGCCAAACGACCAGCCGACTAGCCAGATGTCGGGCAGCCGCAATTCCTTGGCCCGCTCGATCACCGCCTTGACGTCATAGCGCTCCGAACGAGCCTCGTCGAAGCTGCCCCCACTGGTGCCGTGCGCGCTGGTGGTGCCACGCGTGTTGAACCTGAGCACGGCAACCTGGGCCAGCGCAGGCAACCGGGCCGCCGCCTTGCGGAAAATGTGGCTATCCATCATCCCACCCTGGGTGGGCAGCGGATGCAGGCAGATCATGGTGGCCACCGGTCGCCTGTCGGCTGGCAGCGCCAACTCCGCCACCAGTCCCAACCCGTCGGCCGTCTTGACCGTCAGTCGCTGGCGGCGGGCCGGCAGGATCGAGTTCGGTCCGATCCGCTGCCCCATCGTCAGTGCACCACCGTCAGCCGGCAACCCCGGCCGATCTCAGTGTGCCCACCTCAGTGCGTCGTGTAGTCGCGGAAGCCCCGGCCGGTCTTGCGGCCGAGATATCCGGCGGTGACCAGGTGCTCGAGCAGCGGCGCCGGAGCGAAGCCTGGCTCGCGGAACTCCAGGAACAGGGTGCGTTCGATCGCCAGTGCCACGTCGTTGCCGACCACGTCGAGGAGCTCGAACGGGCCCATGGGCAGAGCGCAACCCTCACGCATCGCGGTGTCGATCTCGTCGGCGTCGGCATAGTGGGCTTCGAGCATCCGCACCGCGTCGTTGAGGTAGGGGAAGAGCAGCGCGTTGACGATGAAGCCGGCCCGGTCACCACACGACACCGGCTGCTTGTCCATGGCGATGCACAATGCGCGGGCCGTCTCGACGACCTCGGGATCGGTTGCCACGGTGGACACCACCTCCACCAGCGGCATCAGCTGAGCGGGATTGAAGAAGTGCATTCCCACAACGTCGCGCGGCCGCTCGGTGACTGCAGCAAGCTCGATGACCGGCAGCGACGAGGTGCTGGTCGCCAAGATTGTGCCTCGGCGGCAGATCTCGTCGAGGTTCTCGAACAGCGCCTTCTTGACCGCCAGATCCTCGGCCACTGCCTCGATCACGACATCGGCGCTGGCCAAGTCGTCGAGCTTCGTCGACCCGGTCAGGCGACCCAGGGCCGCGCGTTGCTCGGGCTGGGTTAGCTTGGCGCGCTGCACCGCCTTCTCCAGACTCCGCGCCACTGAGTCACGCACCTGGTCGATCTTCTCCCGGCTGCGGGTCACGTAGGTCACGTCGATACCGGCCTTGGCGACCACCTCGACGATCCCGGTGGCCATCGTGCCTGACCCGACGACGCCGATCCGGCGTACCTCACGTCGCAGCTGGGGAGCCTCATCGGCCGCGGGCGTCTCGTTGTCGGTCACGACAATGGGCGAGTCGGCGGCTTCATACGTGTAGAAGCCTCGACCCGTCTTGCGCCCCAGCAAGCCCGCCGTAACCATCTGCTTGAGAACCGGAGCCGGCGCGTGCAGCCGGTTGCGGCCTTGCCGATACATCGTTTCGAGGATCTCGTACGCCGTGTCCAGGCCGATCAGGTCGAGCAGCGCCAACGGGCCCATCGGGTAGTGACACCCCAGCCGCATGGCCGCGTCGATGTCTTCTCGCGTCGCGTAGCGGCTCTCGTGCATCGACACGGCATGGTTGAGGTAGCCGAACAGCAGCGCATTGGCGATGAATCCTGCTTTGTCGCCGGCGGCGACCGGGTTCTTGTCGAGCTCTCGGGCCAGCTCGCGAACGTCGGAAACCACGTCCGGCTCGGTGACCACGGTGCGGATCACCTCGACGAACTTCTGCACCGGCGCCGGGTTGAAAAAGTGCATCCCGATCACGCGCCCTGGGTGGGACGTCGCGGCCGAGATCTCCGTCACCGACAACGAGGACGTGTTGGTCGCCAGCACCGCGTCCGGGCTCACGATCTCGTCGAGCTGCTGGAAGATGGAGCGCTTGAGGTCGAGGTGCTCGACCACCGCCTCGACGACCAGGTCGCAGTCTTTGAGGTCGGCCAGCGCCGTGGTCAGCGTCAGCCGGTCAAAGAGCGCCTGCTGGTCGGCTTCGGCCAACTTGCCCCGCCTGACCGCCCGATCCGTCGAGTGCTGGATGTGGGCACGACCCCGCTCGACCTGCTCGTCGCCTTGTTCGACTCCGACGACCTGAAAGCCATTGCGGGCAAAGACCTCGGCGATCCCAGCGCCCATGGTGCCCAACCCGACGACGCCGATGGTGGTGAACTGTCGTGACATGTCCGTGAGTCTCCCACGCACCTCGTCGCCGGCTGAAATCGATCCGCGGGCGGCCCGCGTCTCCCCTTCCGCTCCCTTCCCTACTCTCCCGCTGTGGCTGAAGGCGGCTGCCTCACGAGGAGGCTAGACGTTCAGCCACAGCGCAACGGGGTGAAAGGGAAGGGACGGGTAGGGTCTGGGGTTGTGCGTCTCGTGATTGCCCGGTGCCAGGTCGATTACGCCGGCCGGTTGATCGCACACCTGCCGATGGCGACCCGGTTGCTGATCTTGAAGGCCGACGGGTCGGTCCTCGTGCATGCAGACGGCGGGTCATACAAGCCTCTCAACTGGATGTCCCCTCCCTGCACCCTTGTCGAGGGGGTCAACGACGAAGGCACGGCGGAGTGGGTCGTGGAGTCCAAGGGCGGGGACACGTTGCGGATCAGGTTGGAGGAAGTGTTTCGCGACTCGTCGTACGAGCTCGGCATTGATCCGGGCCTGCGCAAGGACGGAGTGGAAAAGCACCTACAGGAGTTACTGGCCGAGCATCCAGGCAGCCTGTGCGACGGTTTGACGCTGGTACGTCGAGAGTTCCCGACCGCGATCGGCCCGGTAGACCTGCTGTGCCGTGACGCGCACGGCGCCACGGTCGCGGTCGAGGTCAAGCGGCGGGGCGATATCGACGGCGTTGAGCAGCTCACCAGATACCTCGACCTGCTCAACCGCGACCCGTTGATCAGCCCCGTGCACGGCATGTTCGCAGCCCAGGAGATCAGACCACAAGCCCGAACGTTGGCAGTCGACCGCGGCATCAGCTGTGTGACCGTCGACTACGACGTGCTGCGCGGTCTCGACGATCCGGCCAGCCGGTTGTTCTAGCGAGCAGGGCCGTTACTACGGAACAGCCTCGCTGGACGCCTCCGCCACCAGATCGAGAACGGCACCTGCGCATCCCCATGAGACCGTGACTCCTGCTCCGCCTTGCCCGTAACAGTGGATAAGCCGCCCGCCGCCCGAGGTCGACACCTCCTCTAGCCGGATCTCGTTTCGAGCCGGCCGCAGACCAACCGAGTGGCCAAGGATCGGGGCATCCGCCAGCTCGGGCACCAAGTTGATCGCTCGGCTCAAGATTTCGTCGGCCACCAGCGGATCGGGGCTTCTGCTCCACTCGCCTTCGGTATCGGTGCCGCCGACAGTAATGTCCTCGGAGCGCGGCACGACGTAGGTTGGACCCTCCCCGTCGAGCAGCCATCGATCGACGCCGACTTGGCCAAGCCGGATGATCTGGCCACGGATCGGAGTCACCGACGGATCATGGGCCAGTTGCCGCGCGCCGAGACCGGAACAGTTGACCACGAGCTCCGCCTGGTTCGGTAGCTCGGCCAACGCCATTCGAGTCACCGTCCCGCCGAGTGACTCCAGCGTCGCCTGCAACCACCGTAGATAGACCGGCATCTCGATCACTGGGGCGACGAACGACCACCCGTCTCGATAGGGATGCGGTACGTCGGTCAGCCGGGCCAGGGACGGCACCGCTGACGCCCACCACGGGTCAGGGGTCGGCGTACGCAGCAGCTCGACGCCCTGGCGCAGCGCGACACCGGCGGCGGGTTGGCTTGAAGCCAGCTCGGTGAAGACGTCAAGACTGTGTGCCGACCACTGCAGGACGAGCTCGAACGGGTATGCCCGGTAGGGATACCACAGCGCAGCGGCGACCGCAGAGGTCGTTTCGAGGGGCAGCTCGCGGGCGAACAGGTGGACGTCGTGCCCCTCCTGAGCCAGCCGTACGCCGACCGTCAGACCGGTGACGCCGGCGCCCACCACCAAGACCCGCATGTGCGCGACAGTCACGGGGACTCGACCGGCTGCCCGGCCCAGGTGCGTAACACAATGCCGTCGGAGTCGACCGCAAGCTCACAGGTGTCGCAGTTGAGCAGCTGACGACCACGAGGGAAGTCCCCTGCGACATTGGTCGACAGTTGCGCCAGACTCACGCCGATGGCGCCGCCGTGACTGACCACCAGCACTGTTTCGCCGCGATACTGGTCCGCGATTGCCTCGATCTCGGCAGCCATCCGGCGTACGACGTCGACACCGTTCTCCGCCGCCGGACAGCTCGCGGTGAGGTCGCCCCCAAGCCAGGCCTCGTAGACCGGGTGCACCATGTCCGGGCTGAACGGCTCTCCGGCGTAGTCGCCGACGCCGAACTCGTGTAAGCCGGGACGCACCCGCACCGCCACTCCCAGCACCGCGGCGGCGATCTCGGCCGTTTGCACCGCCAGACTCATGTCGCTGCACCAGATGGCCGCCACGTTGCGGTCACCCAGCGCCTCCCCCAACGCCTGCGCCTGGGCGCGACCCTCAAGCGTCAGAGAGCCACCCGCATCGGACCACAAATCTGTGTCGTACTCCGCCTCCGCGTGGCGAGCCATCACGATCGTCGCGGCGCAGGACAGGTCGCTCATGTCCGACGACTCTAGTGGTCAGTCCCCGCGCAGCAACCGCCACGCGTGCGGCTGCGCTGTGGCTGAAGGTTGGCCCGCTCTATCCGGCGTGTCGTTCAGCCACAACGTAGGCAGCGGGTGGCAGCAGCGAGCCCGTTGGCGAGTCGGATCTGGTGGACGACGTGGGCGATGATCTCGGTCAGACCGAAGTCCCTCGGGGTGAAGACGGCCGCGACCCCGGCGCGCCGCAGCGCCGCCGTGTCCGCGGCCGGGATGATGCCGCCCACGACCACCGGCACGTCCACCAGGCCCGCGGCCCGCAGCCCCCCCACGATCTCCGGCACCAACTCGAGATGTGAGCCGGACAGGATCGAGATGCCGACGCAATGCACGTCCTCGGCGATGGCGGCAGCGATGATCTCGTCCGGGGTCGCCCGGATGCCCTGGTAGACGACCTCAAAGCCGGCGTCGCGCGCGCGCACCGCTATCTGTTCGGCACCGTTGCTGTGTCCGTCCAGGCCGGGTTTGGCCACCAGCAGTCGCAGCCGCCCGCCGAGTTCTTCGCCGGTACGCCGGACCAGGTCGCGCACCGTGGAAAGCTCGGCGCCGGCGGCGGCGATGCCGACCGCCCCCGAGACCCCGGTCGGGGCCCGGAACTCGCCGAAGACCTCGCGCAGCACTCCGGCCCATTCGCCGGTCGTCACCCCTGCCCGGGCAGCCTGCAAGGTGGCCGGCATCAGGTTGTCGTCGCTCTTCGCGACGTTGCGCAACCGATCCAGCGCGGCCGCCACGCCTGAATCGTCGCGGTTGCGGCGCCACGACTCCAGGCTGGCGATCGCCGCCTGTTCGGCTCCAGGGTCGGCAGCCTGGATCGCGGCGTCGAGATCGGCGGTCAGCGGTGAGTCCTCGGTCTCGGTGAACGAGTTGACTCCGATCATGACATCGTCACCGGACTCGACGCGGGCCCGGCGGCGAGTGTGCGACGCGACGAGGGCCGACTTGAGATAGCCGGACTCGATCGCGGCCACCGCACCACCCATTGTCTGGATGCGATTCATCTCTTCGGTAGCGCCGGCGACGAGCTCGGCGACCTTGGCCTCGACGACGTGTGACCCGTCGAAGATGTCGTTGTACTCCAGCAGGTCGGACTCGAACGCCAGCACCTGCTGCAACCGCAACGACCACTGCTGATCCCATGGTCGGGGCAGCCCGAGCGCCTCGTTCCAGGCCGGCAACTGCACCGCCCTGGCGCGGGCATTCTTCGACAGCGTGACGCCGAGCATCTCCAGCACGATCCGTTGCACGTTATTTTCCGGTTGCGCCTCGGTGAGGCCCAGTGAGTTGACCTGCACGCCGTACCGGAAGCGCTGCATCATGGGATCGGTGACGCCGTACCGCTCGCTCGTGAGCCGTTGCCACAGCTGCCCGAACGCGCGCATCTTGCAGGTCTCTTCGATGAACCGGACACCGGCATTCACGAAGAATGACATCCGCCCGACGACGCCCTCGAACCGCTCGGGAGGCACCTGACCGGAATCCCGTACGGCGTCGAGGACAGGGAGCGCCGTGTCCCGCGCGAACGCGAGCTCCTGGGTCGGCGTCGCGCCCGCCCCCTGTAGGTGGTAGCTGTCGCTGTTGATCGGATTCCCCCTCGGACTCTCGGTGACC
>JBPCQA010000010.1:0-56565 GCA_050998615.1 Nocardioidaceae bacterium | reverse complement strand
GATGAACTCACCGCGTTGCAACTCGCTCCAGAACACCTGCACGTTCTCCGTGATCATGTGATTAGCGAACCGGATGACCAACACCTCCACTCAGTCAGGTGTTGCGATCACCGCGAGAACCCAAGGTACCTTGAACGACCTGCTTGCCTTTACCACCATCGCCGGTCGGCTCGTCGCACGAGGTCGACAGGCCTACGACGCCGACGAAGCACTTCGGCTAGCCGCCGAGGCCGTCCTCCACAAGATCGGCGAAGCGGTGGCCCGGCTGCCGGACGAGTTCATCGACGCTCACCCAGACGTTCTTTGGCGCGCGATGAAGGCGGCCCGCAACGTCGTGGCGCACCAGTACGAACAGATCGACTACAACATCATCTGGAACGCTCTCGCTCACGGCTCCCACCGCACGCTGAGCGCATCCGAGGCATCTTGGACAATCTCTGACTGGCCGGCATGAAGGCAGGGACGAAACTGGACAAGGGTGTGTGATGCACCGAGCGGGCACGCCGGATTCGACGCGTGCTGCTGCAGATACGGACTGGATGCCTCGGCGAGTCGGTTCACACCTCCAGCCTGATCATGCGGTCTAGTGGTAGGCCTCAAGGAAGGGCCTCGGCGTTTGGTGATAATGGATTGTGTCCTCACCCCAGTCGCGCCTTCGACCCCCTCGGCCGGGTGATGAGTTCACCGCGGCCGGGTGGGGGAACGACGAAGAGTTCTGCCTGGCCAACGGGTGGTCCCTAGACGTCGAGTTCCACGATCGTCTCGCTCACTGGCGGCACATCATCGAGTCGCCCCGTCCAGGTACCCTTCGGTTGGCGTTCGAGCACGACGGCGGCTGACCGCGGCGTCCTCAACCGTTACTGCCGTCGTGAGCCTCCTCAACCACTGGGGGTTTGCTACTTGACGGAGCCAGCCATGGCGCCCTGGACGAAGAAGCGCTGGAACGCGAGGAAAACGGCCAGTGGAACGATCAGCGAGAGGAAGGCGCCGGGAGCGAGCACATCGATGCTGCTGCCGAACTGGCGGGTCTGTCCGGCCAGCGCGACGGTCAGCGGCTGACTGGAGGCATTGCTGAAAACCAGCGCGACGAGCAGGTCGTTCCAGACCCAGAGGAACTGGAAGATTCCGAGCGAGGCAATCGCCGGCATGCCGAGTGGCAAGATGACCCGGATGAAGATTCGGCCTTCGCTCGCGCCATCCATGCGGGCGGCTTCCATCAGGTCTCGGGGTATGCCAACGAAGTAGTTGCGCAACAGGAAGATCGCGAACGGCAACCCGAACGCCACGTGAAAGAGGATCACCGAAAGGATCGACCCGGAGATGCCAAGCGCACTGTAGAGCCGCACGACCGGGATCAAGGCGATCTGAATGGGGACCACCAGCAGCGCAACGACGCCGGTGAACAGCCAATCCCGGCCAGGAAAGTCCATCCAGGCGAACGCATAGCCGGCAGCTGATCCGATCAGGACGACGAGGATCGTAGCCGGCACCGTGATCTCGATGGTGTTGAAGAATCCGGACGTGATCGTGTGGTTCTGCAGGAGGGTGCTGTAGTTCGAGAAGGTCAGCTGGGCCGGATTGACGACACCTTCCCACCAGCCTCCGTCGGCATAGTGGGTGGCCCCGCGAAACGACTCGACCAGCAGCCCGAAGGACGGCACCAGCCAAACCAACGCGACGACGATGAGGAAAATGCGCAACGCACCGCCGCCGGTCCTCGCCGCGATCCGCGCCGGCAAACTGCGGTTGATCGTGCCGGTAACGAGGTCGGAGTTGGCCGCGGTCACTGCTGGTCCTTTCTGAAGCGCCAGACCTGGAAGATCATCGCTGGGATCACCAAGATCACCAAGACGACGCCGATCGCACTGGCGGCGCCGTATTGCTGGTTGCCGTAGTCGTTGAACAGCTGAACCGCCAACACGTTGGCGTACTTCTGGTTCGCGCCCGCGCTTTGCCCGATGATGAACACGATGTCGAAGATCTTGAGAACATTGATGACCATCGTCACGAACACGACCATGAGAACCGGCGCGAGCAGCGGGGCAGTGACCCGCCGGAAGACTTGGAACTCAGTAGCGCCGTCCATCCGAGCCGCCTCGAGCGTGTCGCGGGGAATGGCCGACATGCCGGCCGCGAGCAGCACCATGCAGAACCCGGTGTACATCCACAGATAGGCGACGATGATCGCCCACGTGATCAGGCTCTGGCCGAGCCACGGAATCCCCGTATAGGCAGCCGAGAAGTCACTGCTCGGCAACATCAGCGTGTAGCCGCCCGACGACAAACCCGGGAAGCTGAACGATCCGTTGTCCGCGGTCGTGGTCGTGGCCACCACCTTGCCGTTCTGCAGCGCCTCAACCTTCAAGCCCGGGATCCCGACCTCGCCGGGATCGATCTGCCCCTTGGTGCCACCCCCGCCCAGCTTGAAGTCGTTCCACACCGCGCCGGTGAGCCCTCCCCCGGTCCCCGGCGCTGCCGGTTTCGCGTTCGACGGCGGCTTCAGCAAGTCCAGGCCGGCGACGGGTAGTAGGGCGGTCCCGGGTGCTGAGAAGCTCGACCCGGAGGTATAGCCGTTGCCGGCGCTGCCGTGCATGACCGTCGTCCCAGTGGTCCCGGTCGGGTGCAGTTCGGGAAACGATGCGTTGGGACTGAACGTGTCGTGAACGCCGATGGCGACCGCGTTTCCGAGGCCCTGGCTCGGCTGGTCGGCGTAGATCTGCGTCCAGGCGATGCCGACCGCGACCATGGAGATCGCCATCGGCATGAACAGCACGATCTTAAAAGCTGGCGCCCACCGGATCCGCTCGGTGAGCACGGCGAAGATCAACCCGAGCACGGTGGCCACCGCGGGCACGACGAGAACCCAGATGAGGTTGTTTTTCAGCGACTGGAAGGCCCCGCCGTTGGTGAACATCTGCTGGTAGTTGAACAGCCCGGCGAAGCCGCCAGTCTGACCTGCCGAGCCGTCATGGAAGAGACTGCGGACGACCGTGTAGACGAACGGGTAGAACACGATTGCGCCGAGGAAGATCGCCGCGGGGAACAGAAACACTATGGCGACCGACCGGCTCTGCCCCGGCGCCCTTGGCCCCTTCGGCCGGCGGCGACGAACTTTGGATGCGGGATCGACTCCCGTGACAAGGCCTTCCACGGCCTCCACCCCACCAACCTCGAGTGGGGTGGAGGCCGTGCGCGAAGACTCGACAGGAGTCCGCTTTGCATCCTGCGTCATCTGCGATCTTCCTCGCTCGCTCCGGACGGAAAATCCAACTGGTCAGGCCCTCAGTCCCACCTCACCACTTCACCGCCTTGGCCTCCTTCTCCAGCGTCGCTTGTGCGCCCGCCACGTCGCCGTTGCCGAGGAAGGTCTGCAGGGCCGCCCACTCTCCCTTGTTGGGCGTGCCGCCGAAGGCCGCGGGAGCCTGGTCGGACATGTCGAAGCGGAAGTTGTTGCCGACGCTGACGAGCTGCTGACCGAGCTGCGCCGACGTTGCATCCGGGTAGGCGGAGTTCGGCATGTTCTTGTTCGCCGACAGGAACCCACTGCCGCTCGTGGAGACGAGGGTCTTGGTTGCGTCCGCACTCGCGAGGTACTGCAGGAAACCTTGTACGACTGGCTTGTTGCTGAACGCGACCGCGAAGTCACCAGCCGCCTCGAGCACGGGATTCGATCCGTTGACCGACGGGAACGGGAACACCTTCGCGTCGGTGCCGACCTTCGCGGGGTCCTTGTCGCTGGTGATCGTCGTGGCCACGAAGCTCGCCTCGTACACGATGGCCGAGGTGGGGGTGGCCTTGAAGACGTTGTCCACCGATGAGATGAACGGCACGGTCTGCGCAGTGGCGGGTGAACCGATGAGCTGCTTGTCGCCCCAGATCTGCTTGAGCGTGTTCAGCGCGGTTGTCACCGACGGGTCAGTCCACGGGATCTGGTGATGCGTGAGCTTGTCGTACATGGCCACGCCCGCGGTGCGGATGTACACGTTCTCGAACCAGTCGGTGAGCGTCCAGCCGTCCCCGCCGCCGACCGAGATCGGCACCGACACGCCCGAGTCGGACAGCGTCTTGCCATCCTTGATCAGGTCCGGCCACGTGGCCGGCGTCGTGCTGATGCCGGCATTGGCGAACGCCTTCGCGTTGTACCAAACCGTTGACTTGTCCGAGGCGTCAACCGGGACGCCATAGTCCTTGCCGGCATAGGAGCCCAGCGAAACCCACTCGGAGGCGAAGTTGTTCGCCACCGCGGTCTTGGTGTTCGCCGCCAGCGGCTGCAGCTTGCCTGCGGACGCGTACTGGGCGATCGCGCCAGGAAGCGACAGGACCGCGATGTCCGGCGGGGTCCCGCCAGCGACCTGGGTGCCCAGGACGGTCGCCTCGTCACCACCGGCCGCCGGAGTGTACTTTCCGGTCGCGCCGGTCTGCTTGTCGAACGCGTCGATGACCGCCTGGAATGCGGCCTGCTCGCCGCCGGTCCACTGGCCGAGGATAGTGAACGACTGGCCCTGGTAGCTCGCCGTCGTACCCATGGTCCCGGTGGACGAACCGGTGGGGCTGGAGCTCGGACTCCCGGATGTCGAATTGCCCGACGAACACGCCGCGACGGATACCAGAGCGGCAGAGGCAACGCCAGCGATGGCGATCGTCCTCTTGTGAGAAAACATCGTTACTCCTCCTTGGAGTGGGTTAGTCGTTCCAGATGGCTGAGCCCGAAGTCGGCTCGAAAAAGTGCAGGCGGTCCGTGGCAAGCGACATCATGACCTTCGCGCCGAGTCGCGTCGGGCTGCGTGGATTGAATCGAGCGACGATCACAGACTTGTCGCCTCCCGTGCCGATCTGGTCAACCTCCTTGGCCAGCTCGCGCATATCCTCGCTCTCCACGGCCGGCGGCGCAGCGGTCGAGATGTGGACCATGAGGTCGGAGCCGAGCGGCTCGACCAACTCTGCGGTGCCGACCAGCCTTCGACCGACACCGACGTCACCCACGAGGGACGCGTCGTCGATGTCTTCTGGGCGGATCCCGATAGTGACCTGGCTGTCGACGTGACCGGCCAGCGCCGGCCGGGCAGCCAGCACCGAGTCGGGAACCTGCAGCTTGTCCTGGCCCAGTTGCAACGAGTACGAGCCGTCATCGTCGCGCCGCAACGTGCCCGCGAGGAAGTTCATCGCCGGGGAGCCGATGAAACCCGCGACGAAGAGGTTGTCCGGGTGGTCGTACAGCGTCTGCGGCGGGGCGATCTGCTGCAGCACGCCCTTCTTGATCACCGCGACACGGTGCCCGAGCGTCATCGCCTCGGTCTGGTCGTGGGTCACGTAGATAGTGGTGACCTTGAGGTCACGCTGCAAGCGGCCGATCTCCGCGCGCATCTGCACACGCAGCTTGGCGTCCAGGTTGCTCAACGGTTCGTCCATCAAAAAGGCCTGCGGCTGGCGCACAATCGCACGGCCCATGGCAACTCGCTGACGCTGACCGCCGGAAAGGTTGCGCGGCTTGCGGTCGAGGAACTCAGACAGGCCGAGCACCTCCGCTGCCTCCTCCACCCGCCGCCTGATCTCCGGCTTGGGCATCTTACGCAGCTGCAACCCGAAGGCGATGTTGTCGCGCACCGTGAGGTGCGGGTATAGCGCGTAGGACTGGAACACCATGGCCACATCACGATCGCGCGGAGGCACGTTGTTGACGACCCGCTCGCCGATCTTGACTTCACCCTCGCTGATGGTCTCCAGTCCGGCCACCATCCGCAGAGCAGTCGTCTTACCGCATCCGGACGGCCCCACGAAGACCAGGAACTGGCCGTCCTCGATGTCTATGTCCAAGCCCGACACCGCGCGGGTGCCGTCCTCGTACACCTTGCCAACGTGAGACAGGGCAATGCTCGCCATGCAGTCATCCCCGCTTCGGGCAGTTGACGGGACGATGGTCGGTCTTTCGAGTGACCGCTGCCACGCTAGCAGCCATTGGAAGCGTTTGCAGCACGGACTTCATGCAGCGGCGAAAGCTCCGCGCTCGCGAGGCGGTAGGCCCTGGTGCAAGGCTTGATGGGCTGCGCTCGTGGCGGCCCGACGTTGCGGCCGACTGGCAATGTGTGCCGGTGGCGATTGTCGAAGTTTGCCGGAATCGCATCTTTACGCACGACCGGCTCCGGGTGTTCACTCAAACCTCCAGGAGATGAAGGTCGAAGTTCACCGAGTGCAGCGACCATCGACCAGAAGACACCAACCGAGGAGTATCCATGCGCTCTGGCATCAAGTTGGGCTCAATCATCGGGGCGACAGCCCTGGCAGCGACCGCGCTAGGCACCACCGCCCTGGCCTCGTCGCCACCCAATCAGGCCGCCGCCAACCAGACCGTCCAGTCGACGTACCGGCCGCCGCTGGACCACATCTTCGTGATCATGCTCGAGAACCATTCCAAGTCGAGCGTGATCAACGACCCGAACGCGCCGTATCTGACCCGGCTGTCGCATTACTACTCGATGGCCGATCACTACTACGGCGTCACGCATCCGTCCATGCCCAACTACATCGCCAGCATCGCCGGCGACAACTTCGGCATCCAAGACGACAACGATCAAAACGTTGTCAACCTCGACCGGCCCAACCTGGTCGATCAGCTCGAGGCGCACCACATCAGGTGGGGGGCCTACATGCAGACGCTGCCGGCCGACAAGCTGGCCCGTTTCGCACCGACCCTGCCGGACGGCACCGAGGTGCCGCTTTACGCCAAGAAGCACAACGCGTTCGTGCTGTTCGACGACATCAAGAACAACCCGGCTCGGATGGCCAAGGTCAAAAACTATTCACAGCTGGGAGCCGACCTCAACAGCAAGAACGCTCCCCAGTTCGTGTGGATCAGTCCCAACCAGTGCAACGACATGCATGGTGGCGTGTACGTCGCAGTGCCACACCATCCCGAAACCCCATGCCCCTACGGCACCGTCAAGGACGACCCGAACGACGCCGCCCTCAAACACAAGGCCGACGTGTTCGTGCAACACGCGGTCACCACGATCATGAGCTCGAAGGCCTGGACGGCCCGGTCGGCGATCGTCATCGTGACTGACGAAAACGACTACACCGGCAGGGAAGTGACGGGCGGCTGGGAGAGCGCGGCGGGATGCTGCGACTCGCCGTACGTCCAAGCGGCCGACCCGCGGATCAGTCCGGATTGGCCCGGCGGCACGTACGGCGGCGGCCTGATCCCGGCGATCATCGTGACCGGCAGCGGCCCGCACCATTTCGTGGACCACACTCCCTACAACCACTACTCACTGTTGACCACGATTGAAGACAACTGGCGCCTGGGTCACCTGGGACACGCCGGTGACAAGAGGGGCGGCGTGGTGCCGATGTGGCCGGCTTTCAACGGTCACCGTTGAGCTGACCGAGGAGAAATCCTCGCTCCACACACGCGACACCACTGCGGCCGACAGCATGACCAGGCACCCCTGAGACGAGGAGCCGCCCATGCGCAGGCACGACTTCAGCGGGCCGGAGGACCTGCGAGCGATGCAATCGTTGGCGCAACGCATCTGGTCACCGTGCAGCCGCTGGCACATCGGCGACCTGGCCTGGGGTCGGTACATGCATGTCGGTGGTCTCCACCGAGAGCTATTCGAACGTGATGGCCACCTGGCCCTACCGCTACGGCCTGGACTGGGTCGTGGAGAGCCCCGATGGCCAGCTTGTCGCCTTCTGCCTCGGCTGGCTCGACGAGCACAACCAGGTCGGGGAGCTCGAGCCGGTGGGCACCGACCCCGTGTTTCGCGGTCTCGGTCTGGGCCGGGCGGTCAGCCTCGCGGCGCTGCATGCGCTGCGCGATGCCGGCGCCGACATTGCCGTGGTCTACCCGCGCGGTGACGCGACGTACCCGGTCGCCGCGAGCCTCTATCGCAGCATCGGGTTCACACCCGGCGCTCGGACAATCACCTACACCCGTTAAGAGCCCGCGCGCTCTAAGTGTTGTCGTTGGGGCTCTCAGCTGTCGGATCGACGGATTCGTCGGTGGAGGGTTCGGGGGGCCGCTGCTTGGTTGGTCGAGCTGACTTGGTGTCGCGCTCATGCAGCTCTTGCCGGGTAGGCACCTTGATCTTGCGAAGCTGCGTGTTCATGCTGCGCCACAACAGCACTGTGACCAGCAGCAAGATGAGCACCAGGATCAGCGCGATCCAGCCGGGCTTGACCTTGTTGGGGTCCAACACCGCAAGCAGGTAGCCCTGGCTCATCGTCCTATACTCTCGCGCCGACCGTCATACGTCGCTGCCAGGTCGCGGATGCCGGCGAACAGGTCGTCTTCGGGTAGCTCGACCGCCACCACGGACTCGGCGAGCTCGTAGTCCTCGGTGGGCCAGGTCTGCTGGTGCACCTCCAGCGGAATCGCGAACCAATGTCCCTCCGGGTCGATCTGCGTCGCGTGCGCCAACAGCGCCTGGTCGCGGACGGGGAAGAACTGCGCGGCCGGCACCTTGGTGGTGACTCGCGACTCGTTCGCTGGGTCGGGCTTCCATTGTTCGAGACGCTCGGTGTACGGCGACTCGAGTCCGCGGGCGAGCATCGCTTCGTGCAGCGCGATGATCCGCTCGCCGTGGAAGGTGTGGTGGTAGTAGAGCTTCAGCGGTTGCCACGGCTCGCCGGCTTCGGGGTACGCGTCCGGGTCACCCGCTGTCTCGAAGGCTCGTACGGAGATGCGGTGGCACATCACGTGATCGGGGTGCGGGTAGCCACCGTTCTCGTCGTACGTCGTCATGACATGCGGCTTGAAGGCCCGGACCAGCCGCACCAGCGGCTCGGCCGCCACCTCCACCGAGAGCGTCGCGAAGGAGCCCCCGGGGGGCGGGGGAGGTGGGTCGCCCTCAGGCCAGCCGCTGTCGGTGAAGCCGAGCCAGTTTTGACGCACGCCGAGGATCTCGCGGGCCCGCTCCATCTCCTGCCGACGTATTTCGGTGATGTTTGCCAACACGTCCGGTCGATCCATGTTCGGGTTGAGGATCGAGCCCCGCTCACCGCCGGTGCATGTAACGACGTGGACATCCACCCCCTCGGCGACGTACTTGGCGGTGCTTGCCGCGCCCTTGCTGGACTCGTCGTCGGGATGGGCATGCACGTGCATAAGCCTGAGCCGCTCAGCCACCGGCTAACCTCACTGCCTGTTCCTTGTCGTCTACGCTCACGAGACAATGGTGACGGATGCCCACCCGCAACCCGTCAGCTGCCCGTCGTACGCCGCCATTGTCGTCGACGGTCAACCCACCTGCACCAAGCAAGGACCACCCATGACGGCAAGGACGACCCGGTGACCGATCCTGCCACCCCGACAACCAGCCAGCAGTCGCTTGCAGATCGATACGGGCAATCGAAACAGACGTCCCGCCGTCTTCGAGTGTTCGTCATCGCGCTGATCTCGCTGGCCCTACTCGGCCTGCTGGGATGGGTTGCGTGGTCGAACGGCCACCCGCCGGTGACCGCGGACGTGCATTCGTACGACGTTGTCTCGCCGCACCTTGTCAAGGTGACCGTCGACTTCAGCACGGCCTCAGCACCGGCGCGTTGCACCGTCTCGGCCCAGGCAGTCGACCACTCGGTCGTCGGCGAACAGGTCATCCGACTGCCCACCGACGCCAGCGGGCAAAGCCTCGTCACGTCGCTTCGGACCAGCCGGGAGGCCACGACGGCCACCGTCGGAGACTGTCGCTAAGCGCAGGCTCTCAGCTCCCTCTAGACAGGTCTAGCGTGCGGAGACGGGCCGACTGGGTATAGACGACGCACCGTGTGAGCCGCACGGCGATTGTGACCACGCGAAACGGTTGAATCACGACGAGGGGAGTTGCCCAGATGAACGAAGCGACCAAGAATGTGCGCATGTCGTCCGGGGGTGGGTCGGGTGGCTAGGAATGAGAGTGCCGCCGATTCCGGGGCGGCGACAACACCAACTTCCGAGGACGCCGGCGGTGCCGAAGACTCAGCCAAGCCGGAGTCCCCGGCCGACATCACCAAACCATCGTGGCTGTACGTCGCGCGCAAGACCGCCCGGGAGTTTTCCAAAGACCAGTGCACCGACTTGGCGGCGGCCCTGACGTACTACTCGGTGCTGGCACTCTTCCCCGCCTTGATCGCGCTGCTTTCCCTGCTCGGGGTCGTCGGGCAGGGCCAAAAGACGGTCGCCACGCTGCTGGGGATCTTGTCCGACATCGGGGCGAAGTCGGCAGCTGACACCTTGCGCCCGACGCTGATTTCACTCAGCCACACGCCCGGAGCCGGCATCGCGCTGATCATCGGCCTGCTCACCGCGCTGTGGTCGGCGTCGGGCTACGTCGGCTCGTTCGGCCGCGCCATGAACCGCGTCTACGAGATCGGGGAGGGACGGCCGTTCTGGAAGCTGCGGCCCGTCATGCTCCTAGTGACGCTGATCGCGGTGATCTTGTCTGCCGCCGTCGCCCTCGCGTTGATCGTCACCGGGCCGGCGGCTACTGCGGTCGGGAACGCGATCGGGCTCGGTTCGACCGCGGTGCTGATCTGGAACATCGCAAAATGGCCGGTGATATTGGGGATCGTTGTCGTGATCGTGGCGATCTTGTACTACGCCACCCCGAACGTGAAACAACCAAAGTTCAAGTGGATCAGCATCGGCGCACTCATCGCCATCGTCACGTGGGTGCTCGCATCCGTCGCCTTCGGCTTCTACGTCGGCAACTTCTCCAGCTACAACAAGACATACGGGTCTCTCGCCGGCGTGGTCGTCTTCTTGCTGTGGTTGTGGATCACCAACCTTGCGCTGCTGTTTGGCGCCGAGCTCGACGCCGAGCTCGAGCGTGGCCGCGAACTGCAGGCAGGTCTACCCGCCGAGCAGACGATCCAATTGCCGCCGCGCGACAGCCGCAACATCGACAAGGCCAACGCCAAGCAGGACAAGGACATCCAACAAGGGCGCCGACTTCGTGAAAGCCGCGGAAACTCCCAGGACGAGTAAGCCGACGCCGTTTGAGCCCGCTGCTCTTAGCGCCGCCGGGATAGCCCGGAGGACCGGCACAGCCTAAGAGCTGTCAGCGGGTCCGCCCGGCGCCAATGCGGCCCCTGGCGAAGGCACCGCCGAGGACAGTGAGCACGAACAGAACGCAGGCGATGATGAACAACCAGAACAGCCCCTTCAGCACGAACCCGATGATGCCGAGCACCACCCACACCAAGATCAAGAACAACAAAAACGCCAACATGACTTCCTCCGATATCTGGGTCAGCGCCGGCCAAGCCGACGCTCACCTGTCGCACCCGGTTGGTAGGGCAACCCGTAGTGTTCGAACAATCCCGGCTCGGCATCGGCGGTGAGCTCACCGTCGGTGTCGATCGTCGGAGCATCCTTGACCAGCTTCTTGTCCGCGATCACCCGGACGTGGTCAGGGGACACCCGGGCGCCGTCAAGTGGCGCGAACACTAGCCGATGCCGGCCCGGCAGACCGATTTTCACCGACGCGAACACCGGTTGCTCGCTGGCTGTGTCGAAATAAACTGCCTCCAAGGATCCGATCTTCGATCCTTCTCGGTCAACGACATCGTGGCCGCGCCAATCCCGAATATCATCCGGCTCGAACATTCACGTCTCCATTCGTGATCCCTAAGTCTTCGGTTCGGATCTCGATCTGCATCGACCAGATCAGAGCCTGCCGTAGCGCGCCCACTCTCTTGTGATCGATGTGAGCGCCATTGACCTTAGTTCCCTCAAGCGGTGAGAGATCTCCGTCATGATCTCGTCTTTCGTGTTGAAACCATCGGAGGCGCGCTGATCCGGCCGCCGACGACGCAGCCTTGTGCACCCACCCACAGTTTGCCGTGTCTACGATGAAGACGTCATGTCCCCTGCACCCGCCCGATTGCCGTGCTGTGCGCCCGAGCGCGCCGGCGCGGCACCGGCCACTCGACGTACGAGCACACCGACCCGTGAACGCTCCACCCGCGGCCAGCTCCGGCTGCCCGGGGGCAGCTTTTTGATGGGTGACGCGTTCGACGAGGGCTATCCTGCGGACGGCGAGCGGCCGGTCCACGACGTGTGTCTCGATCCCTTCTGGGTCGACGCGACGGTCGTCACCAATGCCGCCTTCGCCACCTTTGTCAAGGCCACCGGTCATGTCACTGAAGCCGAAGCGTTCGGTTCCTCGGCGGTGTTCCATCTCGCGGTCGCGGCGCCGAGGTCCGACATCCTGGGTACGGCGTCGGGGGTACCGTGGTGGATAAACGTGCGCGGAGCCTGCTGGCGTTGCCCCGAAGGTGGCGACTCAAGCATCGCCGATCGGCAAAACCATCCGGTGGTGCACGTCTCGTGGTATGACGCGGTGACCTACTGCGCGTGGGCTGGCAAACGGCTGCCCAGCGAGGCGGAATGGGAGTACGCCGCTCGCGGGGGTCTGGAGTCGAAGCGATTCGCCTGGGGGGAGGAGCTGATCCCGGCGGGCCGGTGGCGCTGCAACATCTGGCAAGGGCAGTTCCCGGAGCTGAACACCCTAGACGACGGCTATCTCACCACGGCGCCGGTCAAGAGCTATGGCCCCAACGGCTTCGGGCTGTGGAACACTACCGGCAATGTGTGGGAGTGGTGCGCGGACTGGTTCTCGCCGAGTTACTACCAAGAGTCGCCGCCAGCGAATCCCGAGGGGCCGGCAAGCGGCGAACACCGCGTGATGCGCGGCGGCTCCTACCTCTGCCACGACTCCTACTGCCATCGCTACCGGGTGGGTGCGCGATCGTCGAACAGCCCGGACTCCTTCTCGGCGAATCTCGGCTTTCGGTGTGCGAATAGTGACTGAGCCGCAGTCACGGTGGTTGCCTACAACTCCGCTCGGCGGGAAGAACCTGACGGCTCGGCGTGCGGCGTGAGAGACTCCTCGACGTGGTCGATCCCTCTCCCCCAACCAAGGTCCGTTGGCTCAATCGCGGCATCCTCGGCGTCGGCGGTGCGTCGTTCTTCAGCGACTCGGGACATGAGCTCGCGACTTCGCTGCTGCCGACCTTCTTGACCTCGACGCTGCACTCCGGTCCGGCCGCACTCGGGGCGATCGAAGGCATCTCCGACGCGCTGGTGGGAGTAAGCAAGCTGGCCGGCGGCCCACTGTCCAATGATCCCGCCCACCGCGCCAAGCTCGCATCGAGCGGTTACGTCGGGACCGCGGTCGCGACCGCCGCCATCGGCCTGGCCGTGGCCGTCTGGCAGGTGGCGATCCTGCGAGCGCTGGCGTGGATGTCGCGCGGCATCCGCAGCCCGGCCCGCGATAGCCTGCTGATCTCCATCACCCCGCCCGGCGCCTACGGCCGGGCCAGCGGGGTGGAGCGCGCCGGTGACAACGCCGGCGCGATCGTCGGGCCGCTGGCGGCTTCAGTGCTGGTTGGGGTGGTGGGCATTCGGCACGCGATTTTGCTCGCGATTGTCCCTGGCCTGCTTGCCGCAATCGCGATCACGGTAGCCGCCCGAGAGGCCCGCCGCAGCGTCTCGACGCCAGCCGGTCGCCGTACGTTGTCGTTCAATCTCAAGGAGTTGTGGCACGCCGGGCTGCCGCGGGCGCTCACTCCGGCCGCCCTGTTCGAGCTGGGCAACCTCGCCACCACGCTGTTGATCCTGCGGGCCACCGGCTTGTTGCACGCCGACGGCCGAAGCCTGACCGCCGCCACCAGCTTGGCGATCATCCTGTACGCCGTCCATAACGCAGCCGCCGCGGTGGCTGCTCTCGCCGGAGGGCATCTGGTGGACCGGATCAGTCCGCGGCTCGTGTTTGCCGCGGGCGCTGCGGTGTACGTGGCAGGCTACGGCTTGTTTGCCTGGAACCAGCACGCCTGGTGGCTCCTCGCGGTCGCGTTCGTGCTGTCTGGGGTAGGCATCGGATTCGGTGAGACCGCCGAGTCGACGACGGTAGCCCTGATGTTGCCGGACCGGCTTCGCGGCAACGGCTTCGGGGTGCTCGGACTTGTGCAGTCGTTCGGAGACCTCGGTGCCACCGTGGTCGCCGGAGTCTTGTGGGCGGTGTTCTCCCCGACCGTGGCTTTTGTGTACGCCGCTGCCTGGATGGCCGCGTCGGTGATTGCCTCACGGGCGATGGTCGTTTCGGCTGGCAAGGCACCAGCTGAATAGCGCAGCGCGGGCAACGCCCAACCGTCACGTCGGGGGCTCGGAACCATCGGCTCTCAGAACAGCAGGTGCGCGCCCGCGAAGCCGGCCGTGGCGAGCCCGATGCCGACGATCAGGCTTAGCACCAGGTTCAGCACCGCCTCGGTAGCCGAGCCCTCTTCGAGGAGCCGCACCGTCTCGAAGCTGAACGTGGAGAACGTCGTGAGCGCGCCGCAGAATCCGGTGCCGATCAACAGCAACGACCACGACGGCGCGTGCGCCGCCATTCCGTAGAGCAAACCCAGAATCAGCGAGCCGATGATGTTGACCGAGAACGTCCCCAACGGAAACACCATGTCGTGCCTGGCCTGGATGAAGCGATCCGTGAAATAGCGAAGCACCGCCCCCACGGATCCGCCCAGGAATACGAGTAGGACGCTCACGCGCCGGTGCCCCGGCTGGACCCCTGGTCGGTGAACCGGTGAACCTGCACAGGCTCCAGCGTGGCCACACCGCGCGCGATCACGTCGTCGAGCTCATCGAGGAACTCGTGAATTCGCTGCTCGGTGTCGATGATCACCACCATGATCGGGAGATCTTCGCCCAACGAAAGGATCCGGCTGGTGTGGATGGTGGACGAGGCGCCGTAGCCCTCGACTCCCCTGAACACGGCCGCGCCCGCCATCTTGGCGCGATGCGCCCGATGCACGATCTCGGTGTAGAGAGGCCGGTGGTGCCACTGGTGGGACTCGCCCACGTAGATCGTCAACCGGACCGCACGGCCCTGCAGTCTCATCAGCGTGTTCCTTCGTGCCGGCTTCGACGGCGTCTGGTTGGAATGCCGGTCACCACTCTGGCAGACGCCAGTCCTAGCCAGAGGGCCAAGAGCCCGGCCAGCAGCGAGCCGAAGACGTACAGGTTGGCTAACAGCCAGGCACGGTCGGCGCCAAGCCCGCGGGCGTCGAGGGCCAGCGTCGAGAACGTGGTGAGTCCGCCGAGGACGCCAACGGCCAGAAATGGTCGCAGGTAGCGGCCCGGGCGCCAGACATCGACGATGAACACCATCAGAGCTCCGAGAACGGCGCAACCGACGACGTTGACCAGGAACGTCGACCACGGAAACTCACCGGCGTCGGTCGACAGCCACCGCGACACCCCATAGCGTGCCAGGCTGCCGAGGCCGCCGCCCACGGCGATCACGGCGGCAACATCGGCATGCCGTCGGAGTCGAGCCCGCAGCGTTCGTCGGGAAGGGGGCGGCTCGCGGAAGACGTCGAAGACACCCGAGTTGGGCGCATCGCTCTCCGAATCACCGGCCGGATCACTCTCGGGGTCTATGGGCAAATTCGGCGGCCGTTTCGGTTCAGGCGCGCCGACGGTATCGCGCGTGCTGCTCAAGAAGCTCCGTTCCCATACATGGCGATTTCCTTCGACAGCTCCTGCAGGCGGCTGCGACGGCAGACGAGTGGCCCGAGCCGCGCCTCCCGCTGTCTACCCTCCTGGCGGGCCAGTTCCACGGCCGTCCCGGTGGCCGCCTCGAGTCGGTCCACCAGATCACGCATCCTCGACTCGACCTGACTCACCAACGATCGCTCCGCCGCGCTCAGCCGGGTTCGCAGGTCTCCACGAGCCCTCCCCACCTGGCGGTCAGCCAAGAGCGTCGCTGCCTCCCGCAGGTACGTCGACGTGGCCCGACGTCGCCACCGGCCGGGAAGGCCGTGCCGAATCAAGCCCGATATTGACGTGGCGGCATCCGTGATCCGGCCGCTGACATAGAAGAACCGGGAGTCCGCGGGCAGCTCGATCGGCTCCAGCTCGATGGTGAGGCTGACACCAAGTAGATCTCGGGCTGCGTCCCGGAGGTCCCTCACCACGGCCCCCAACGATCGCGTGGCCCGGCGTCCGATATCGTCGAGCGCTCGCTCGACCTGCTCCTGAGAAGCCTGCCTCCACTCGTCGGCCGCTTGGGTCGCCTCAGACGTGAGCTCATCGAGCACCGCCGACTCGGCCGGCGCCCGGGCGACTCCGCCCTTTTGGTCTCGGGCGACGTCGAGCAGCCGGGCCCTCGTCGTCGCGGTGCGCTCGGCCGCCGACGCGTCAAGGGCGGCGTTCAATGTCTTGACGCCGGCCCGAACCACCTCGGCGGCAAACGGAGTCTGCGCCCGTGCATCGACCAATGCAGCGCTAAACAGCTGCGCGCGCTCTTCGGCCTTGGCGGTGTGCATGTCGACTAGCGCCAGACTGACGTCGAGCTCGCCGAGCGCCCCGTCGATGAGGCGACGACCCCGGTTCGACAGGGAGCTGGCGAGGGTTCGGGTGGCCGATGCCGAACCGAGGCTGGTGATCGACTCACGCAATCGGATCAGACCGGGATGCGGATCACGAGGCGACTTAGCGGCAGCTGCGACGACTTCGACGGCGCGATTGGCCTGGTCGATGATTACGCCCTCGGTGTAGGCGATCACCGTCTTGGCTTCGTCGTCGGTGAGCTGGTCGACCTTGGTCAGCACGACGAGAAGCTCAGCGGAGTGGTTCCCGGCGGCGCGCAACAGCTCGAGCTCGCGGGCGGAGATCGGCGGGTCGCCGGTGAGCACCAGCACCGCGACGTCCATCGCGCCGGCGGCGGCCGTCGCCGTCGCGTCATGGCTCGTCTGAACCGAACCCGACCCGGGCGTGTCGATGAACACGAGCGACGCAGGCCAGTCGGCGCCGGCCACCGTCAGATCGACAGATTCCACGCACTTCTCGTTTCCTGGATTGCGCTGCTCGGCGATGTAGGCTTCGATCGCATCGAGCGGGACCGCGCCTTCGTGACCGTCCATGAATCGGACGGTCGCGCTGTCTGTCTCACCGGTTCTCAGCTGGGTCAGCACCGACGTCACCGGGACGATCCCGGTCGGCAACACGGCTCTGCCTAGCAACGCGTTGATCAGCGAACTCTTGCCGCGCTTGGCCTCGCCCAGCACAACGACCCTGATCTGCTGAGATCGCCACTGGTCGAGCATCCCCAGCACCCGCTGCCGTTGATCGGGGATCAGCTCCGCGAGCTCGCTGAGCAAGCCGCCGAGATCGCTCCCGTCGACTGATTGACGCCGCCCGGACGAAGCGGCGTAGGCGTAGGCGGCTGGCGTCCCGCCCTCAGACATGGAAGGACCTCACCTGGCGTGCGATCCGGATGGTTACTGCCACGGTGACCTCACAACGAGCCCAGAAAATAGGCGACGAGCACCGTGACGAACACGTAGAAGAGATACAAGTTGACGTTGCCGGATTGGATCGGCCGAATCACCGCCGCGACGTACTCGACCAGTCGGATGATCGGCCGGTACAGCCATCGGTGGAACAGCGGCGCCACGTCGGATTCGTAATGCACGGGTCCGGTGCGTCCCGCCGGGTCGTCTGAGGCACGGCGAACCGAAACCACTGGTTGATACAGCTTGTCGAACGTCACCCGCACCGGCGCGGCGAACGTCATCGCCGAATACTGCATCCGAGGCTTGAACGTCACGATGCCGCCGTCCCAGACCGGAGCCACCCGAGTCGGCGGTGCTTGGTGCCCGGCCAGATAGACCATGATCGGCACGGCGAGGATCGCGATCAGAAAGACCGCGAGGTACGTCGGCGAGAACGCCGAGAAGTCGGTGTGTGCCGGCAGGATCGTGAGGTTGTCGGTCAGCACCTGGGGCCGCAAGTTCACCCCGGTCGTCACGCGCACTGCCCGTGAGAGGGCGATCATCACCACCGGGGCCCCGATGCCAAGGAACACACAGGCCGCGGCCAGCATGGTGGGACCGGCGATCGGTTGGCCGCGTTCCGATGCCCGTGCCGCCTCAGTGGTGCGGGGCATCCCCAGGAACGGGATCCCGTAGGCGCGAACGAATGCGTTGATTGCAAGTCCGCCGGTTAAGCCGAGACATGCGGCCGCGGTCACGATGAGGATGCCGACCAAGTGGCTGGGGATGCGGAATCCCTGGAAAAGTCCCTGAAAAATAAGCCACTCACTGACGAAGCCATTGAGTGGGGGCAGCGCCGAGATGCCCAGCGTGGCCACCAAGCTGATGACCGCGGTTCGGGGGATCCGACGGGCCAGGCCGCCAAGTCGGTCCATGTCCAAAGTGCCAGCGGCGTGTTCGATGACCCCCGCCTCGAGGAAGAGCAATGTCTTGTACGCACCGTGGTTGGCGCTGTGGTAGAGCGCGGCTACCAACAGGAACGCCGCCAGGGTGGGCTGGCCGTATGAACCGAACGTCATCGCGGCACCGACCGCTATCAGGATCACCCCGACGTTCTCGATGGTGGAGTAGGCCAGAAATCTCTTGATCTCCCGTTCGGTCAGCGCGTAGAGAATGCCCAGCACCGCTGAAAGCGCACCCAACCCCATAGTCACGAGACCCCACCAGGCCGGCCCGGTGCCAAGCAGGTCGAAGGCGAACAACACGATGCCGAAGACGCCGAGCTTGACGACGAGCCCGGACAGGAACGCCGACCCATCGGCCGGCGCCACCGGGTGGGCCTCCGGCAGCCACACATGCAACGGCACGACGCCGGCCTTGAAGCCAAACCCGATCAACGCCAACAAGTACACCGCCCCCCGCAATGACACCGGGAGTGTCGGAGCTCTGTGGGCGATCGTGGCCAGATCCATGCTTCCGGTGCGTGCGGCGAGCAGTACGAACGCCGCAACGATGAGCACAAACCCGGTTTCGGAGAGCGCCAGGAACCAAAAGCCGCCGGCGGCGACCTCGGTACGACGTTGGTGACGCAGCACTACAAAATAAGAGAAAAGCGCCATCGACTCCCACGCGACCAGGAAGACAGTCACGTTGCCCGCGACCAGCAAAGTCAGCGAGGCCAACAACGCCAAGTTGTAGACGGCCAGGTAGCCCGCGGTTTGCGGTCCGGGGTGGTGGTAACGAGGGGCGTAGCAGCCGGTCGCCAGGGCAACCAGGCCGAGCAGCGCCACGAACACGGCAGCGAGCGGGGTGGCACGCAGGGTGAGCGCGCCGACCATGTTGTGGCCGCCGAACGTTGTCTGCAGCACTCGACCGGCCAGCAGTAGTGCGACGCCACCGATCAGACACGCCACCCCGCCAGCACCACTGGTCAGCCCGGTCACCCACAAACCCGCTCTGCCACGCACGGTGAGACTCGGCAGGGCGGCCAGGACCCACAGGGCAGCCGCGACGACCAACGCGATCCCGATCATCGTCGAGACACCTCCTGGGGCTCCGCGGTAGCAACGGTGAACGACAGCGTCGGAACCTTCTCGGCGAGTTTGCCTACCGCCACCAGGAGTCCCTGCAGCAACGCGATAGGGCTCGGCGGGCAGCCTGGCACATATACGTCGACCGGAAGAATCTGGTCGACGGCGCCATGCATGAAGGCGTCATGGGGATACACCCCTCCCAGCGCGCAGCCGCCGACCGCTATCACAAGCTTGGGGTCCGGCATCGCGGCGTACGTCTTGGCCACTGCTTGGTCCATGGCGCGTAGGGCCGGTCCAGTCACCATGAGGAGGTCGGCGTGTCGAGGCGCCGGAGTGAAGAACAGACCTAGCCTGTGCAGATCGTAGTGCGGAGCTAACAGCAGCCGGATCTCCGACTCACACGCCGCGCAGCTGCCGGTGTCGATCGTGCGGATGTGCAGACTCCGGCCGAACAACCGCCGCACGCTGTGTCCGACCTCGTCCGCCAGTCGCGGCGCATCGTCGTGGCTCGTATCGCTCATCGCCGTCCTCCCTCAATCGGGATGCGCTTGATCAAGTCGGCACGATTGCGTGCCGCCAGCTCTAGTTGCCCGCTCGGGCGGGCGGCGTGCGCCGCGACGTCGAGGCAGCGGCCACATACGGTGCACGCGCCGACGTCGTACACCAGATCGGAACCTTGACGCCGCAGTGCCCGGCTGGGGCAAACCGCCACCAGTCGGTCGGCGAGCTCGTCGGTGAGCCGGTCCGCCCTGAACTCCGGAGCGCTTGGCAGGTTGACGGTCCACGAGTCGGGCGGCTGGGCGGGGTAGCGAGTCGTCACCACACCGCGTCTGAGTCCGCGTAGAAACCACAGCGCCATCAGCGTGCCGTTCCCGCGACCGTGAGCCAAAAGCTCGCCTCGATAATCGGGATGTCGGTGAAGACGTTGTGCGATCTGGACGCGTCGTCGAACGCACGCCAGTTGCGGACCGATGCGGGCCGGATCCGAGCCCGCTGGATCAGCCCGTCTTCACCTAGCCGTACGAACGCGAGCGTTTCACCGCGAGGAGACTCCGCCCATCCCAGGCCACGGCCGGCCGCGGCAGGCACCGGTTGCACGGACGCCTCTCCCGCATCGGCCGCTAACCGGCCGAGCAAACGAGCGGACTCCTCGATCTCGGCGAGAAAGACCTGGTAGCGGGCGAACACGTCCCCGTTGGCTCGTACGGTCGCGGTCGGGCAGACCGTGTCGTACGGCGGGGTCGGGTGCCGGGTGCGGACGTCGACATCGACGCCGGTAGCACGAGCGACCGGGCCGACGAGCCCGAGCCGGACCGCCTGCTCGGAGTCGACGATCCCGGTGGCTTCCAACCTGTCCAGAAACGAGTTCGTCGTCGACAACGCGTAGGTGACAGCGCGCAACTGCGTTATCGCGTCGGGTAGCCCGGAGGCAAGTGCGGCGAGATTCGGCGCACGCGCCACCCCTCCCAGAGCGACCACGCCGAACAAGTAACGATGGCCGAACACCGCGGCGTTCAACCGAAGCAGCTGCTCGAGGGCGATCTCCGCGTTCGCCTGACCAACCGACAACCCGGTGGCCTGGCACAGGGCAGCGATCGCGGCAGCATGGTTGTAGAGCCGCTCGAGCTCCAGGGCGATCCCTCGGATGCACGCGGCGGCCGGTGTGGGCGTGACGTCGAGAGCATGTTCGACCGCGTCGGCGAAGGCCCAGCCCTGCGCGACGGCGGATAGGCCTTCCACGCGTTCGACGAGAAACAGCGCTTGACTCGGGGTCATGCCGCGCAGCCGCCACTCCAGCCCCCTGTACTTGTGCCAGGTAAGGAGATAGACGTCCACGACCTCTTCACCGCTGGTGACCAACCCGTAGTACAACGACTCGGCACCGGCCATCCGGACCGGGCCGAAGGGGAACTCGAATGCGTTGCCACCCACCCGATGCGCAGCATGCACGTCAACTGGTGATGAGTGCGCTGCTGGTCCGAGCCGAGGAACATCGTGATCAGATTGCGGGGGGATCGCGACCCGGTTTAGCGGTTTGCCGCCGGCCGGCCGCAATCCGAACTGCTCGTAGATCTCGCACTCCTCCAAGAACGCCGCCGGGGCGATGTCTGACAACGGCGGGTATTCGTTGTCCAACACCAGGCTCTCCAAGATCAGGTAGAGGTCGTGGGTGTCGAACGCGAACACGATATGGAGCACGATCTGCCCGCCGGCGCTGGAGTCCGCGAACAAGTCGGCGAGCCTGCCACCCGAGCGGCTGGCCAGCTGCTGCGCGGCCTGCTCCAAGTCGGTGATCGCGATCGCGGCCCGCACCACTCCTGGCCCCTCCGTGAGGATCTCAGCTGACGGCAATGCGCGTAGCAGATCGATGGGTAGCGTCTCTTCCGCGGCGCCGGTGTTGCTGGAAGTCGTCATGTCACGGCTCCGATCGACCGAAGGATCACCGTGTCCAGGCCATGGGGAATCCACAGGCCCAGCACCAGGAGAATCCCCATTCCGCCCACCAATGGCAAAGCGGCCAGCAGGCGTTCGGTCCCCCGGTACGGCTGGGCCGGCCCGGTGGGCTCGCCGAGCACCATGCCGGTGGTGCAGCGAGCGAACGCGATGAACGCGATGACCAAGAAGACGAGCAACACGGCGGGCAGCCACCCGTTGCCGGAGGCGAATCCGGCCCGCACGATTGTTAGCTCCGAAAGGAAGAGTCCAAACGGTGGCGAGCCTAGGACGGCCAGGGATGCGAGCAGTAGCACACCGCCGGTGAGCGGCAAACTGGTAAGCAGGCCGCGAACTCGGCGGGATTCGCGGGTGTGGTAGCCGAGCACGACGTCACCACTGGACAAGAACAGCACGGATTTTCCGACTGCATGGTTGAGGGTGTGGAGCAGGGCGCCGTACAGGCCAAGCGGGCCACCGAAGCCAAGCGCGATCGCGATGATCCCCATGTGCTCGACCGACGAGTACGCAAACAGGCGCTTGAAGTTGCCCTGTCCCACCATGAACAGCACGCCGATGATCACCGACAAGAACCCGAACGCCAGCATCACGTGCTGCACGTAGGCGGCCCCGAGTCCGGCGCGGGCGATCGCCAGGAACCGGATGATCGCGTACATGCCGGTGTTGAGCAACGCCGCGGACAGCATTGCGCTGGCGGGGCTTGGGGCCTCCGAATGTGCGTCGGGCAACCACGTGTGCATCGGCGCCAATCCCACCTTGGTGCCGTAGCCCACCACCGCTAGCAGGAAGCCTAGTCGCAGACTCGGATGGGACAACTGGGCCGCGTGCTGGTACAGGTAGGGCCAGGTGAGCGACAGGTTGGACGTCAGGTGCAACCCGGTGCTGGAGTAGAACAAGAACAGCGTGCCGACGAGTGCAATTGTGACGCCGAGCGAGCTGATGATGACGTATTTCCACGCCGCCTCCAGCGAAGCCGACTTCGCCTCCAGTCCGACGAGTGCGGCACTGGCCAACGTGCTCGCCTCGATGAGCACGAACAACATCCCGAGGTTACCCGTCGTCAGCGACGCGAGCATCAGCGCGGCGAACCCGCCGAAGAACCCGAAGTAGAGGCGCACCTGTAGCGCGTTGAGGTCGCCGGAGGCTTCCTCGGCGCGCAGGTACGCCGCCGACCCGAGCGAGGCAAGCAACACGACTATCCCGACCGTGAGCAGGAAGAACGCGCTCAGTTCGTCGATGTAGACGAAGCCGGAAAGCGCGGTGAAGGAACCGGTGGTGGTGGTGTGCACAAGCACGACGACCGTGAGCACGAGTGAACCGGTCGCGCCAGCCACCAGCGCGTAGCCCGCACCGCGAGCATGGGCTCGAAACAGCGCCGCCACCGTGGCAGCCAGCGGCAGCGCCGCGAGGACGATCACCAAACCTGTCATCCCCTGAGCTCCCTCAACTCTCCGGCGCTCGCGTGAACAAGCTCTCGGGTGAGCCCGGACACGAACACGACCATGATGAGCACGGCTGCGACCAGGTCGAGGAAGATGCCGGCCTCGACGATGAACGGGAAGGTCGCCACCAACGCGATCGCGCCGAGGAACACCCCGTTCTCCACGATCAGCCACCCGATCAGCTGGGCGACGGTGTGACGGCGGAGCACCATCTCCAAGGCCCCGAGCAAGATGACCGCAGTCGACAGCGGCACTACAGCCGACGCCACGAGACCGTGCGGCAGCAGATCCGGGCGTATCACCAGATAGGAGAACGCGGTAAGGATGCCGCCCAGGATCAGCGCCGTGGAAAGTCCTGTGGAAACCGCGACGTCACGGCGCAGGTCTAGCCGGGCGATCAGCAGTCGCCGAGTCAGGAGCGGGATGCCGATTCCCTTGATCGCCAACGTCAACACGGCCAACAACCACAATTCGACGCGCCCGAAGTGGAAGGCGACGACACCGGCGGCGATGGACAGCACCACCGACTGGGCACCGTAGTAGGCGACATAGCGGTCGAACAACTTCGACCCAAGGCACGCGAACGCGCACAACAGCATCGTCACGCCGCACAGATCGAGCAACACGCCGGCGCCCGAGGTCGCAGTGAGGCTCTCCATGTCAGGCTCCGATCACGTACGACGTCACGATGCCGACCAGGGCAAGCAGGAACGAGGCACCGAGGAATTCCGCGATCCGAAAGAAGCGCAGCTTGGCGAACGAGCTGTCGATTATCACGATCGCCAAGCCGCAGACCGCGAGCTTGCCGAGCAGCACCGGAATCGCAACGAGGCCGCCGACGATGCTGGTGGCATCACCGAGCCCCCACGGGATCACGAAAATGTTCATGAAGATCGACGACAGCAAGAACAGCTTCATCCAACTGCCCCACTTGACCAACGCGTATTCCCGACCGGAGTACTCCAGCACCCTGGGCTCTTCGATCATCGAGATCTCGATCGAGCCGGTTGGGTTGTCGATCGGGATGCGTGCGCCCTCCACGAGAACCAGCAGGAAGAACGCCACCAGGCCTAACAGGTGAGTGGGAAGCACGATGACGTACGGCGAGCTCGCCACCGCGTGATTCATCAGGTAGGGGTTGTCCGAGGCGGAGACCGCGCCGACCGTGAAGAAGACCAAGATCAAAGCGGGCTCGGCCAGGCTGCCAATCCAGCTGGCCCGGCTAGCGCCCAAGCCGCCGAGTGGGCTGGCGGTGTCAAGCCCCGCAAGGGAGAGCGCGAAGCTTGCCAGACTGAGCACGAAGGCACCTCCGATGAGGTCGCCCATGAACGCCAGTGGCAGCGGCTCGTCAGTGATGATCGGCACGATGGCAGCGACCGTCAGGTAACAGCCGAACGCCAGGAATGGCGCGCCGCGGAACACAAATGACGCCTGGTCGCTGATCACGCTGGACTTGCGCAGCCACTTGGCCAGATCACGGTAGGGCTGCAGGACACTAGGCCCGCGCTTTGACGCCACGATCGCTTCGGCTCGGGTCATGACACCCGAGTACAGCGGAGCGAACACCAACAACACCAAGCCCTGGATCACTTGCAGGGCGACTCCGACAGCCATCAACGACCCCCACCTCTCGTGCCGAGGACCACCGGCCGACAGTGGCACGTGCGGCCCGGGGCTGTCTTCGAACTCCTCATCTGTGGTCCAGCTTCCGATGATCTGGGTGGTCATCGGCCGAGGCTGACCGCTCCAAGATGCGGCTGAGCCAACGTCCGACGACAGTCGCCAGCAGCATCAGCCCGAGATACAGGCACACGAAGAATGCGCCAACCAGCAGATGGCCCAGCAAGAGGCCCAGCGGCACGGGAGAATCGAGCAACGGGGAGTACGCAGTGAGCATGAGACTCCTACCAGGTGTTTCCGCACTGGTAGGGGCCATTGGCAACTGGCGCAGTTCTCGGATCTCTCGCGAAATCCGACCGGCGGGCCCCCCCGCCGTAATCCCCTCGCTAGGAGACCTGCGTTGAGACTAGCAGCAAGCAACGCAGCCAGGCATCTCGCACGCCTGCGCCGCCTCAGTGCTCAGTGTCGTTGCCGTCAGCAGATGAAAGTGCGAGACTCTGGTAGGGCGATGAGGCTCGCCATTGTTTGCGGATTCCGCCGCTGATGGCCTCTATCTCGTGGACCGAACGACGTTCGGTCATTGAGAGGAGGCGGTGCAGATGGCGATGCCTGATACGCAGCTCCGAAGCTCTGGGCTGGTGCTCCGCAGCGATCATGGCAGGCGTTACATCCTGTTGATCAGGCGCAAACTCGGTGAGCAGGTCGTGCATGTTCTTCCGGGCGGGACTCCTCGCGAAGGTGAGACCCTGGCAGCCTGCGCTCGACGCGAGGTCCTGGAAGAGACCGGCCTGATTGTCACACCAAACAGATGCGCGTTCCTGCTTGAAACGATCGACCCGGCGGGCGCTCGCACCGTCGATGCTGTCTTTCTCGTGGCTGGCGAGACGGGTGATGCCCCGACCCAACTCGAGCCTGAGCTGCAACCGTTGTTTGTGGCGCTGACCGATCTGGGGGAGCTCGGCATGTTGCCTCCCATCGCCGGTTATCTGCGCGGACTAGGTCATCGGATGCGTCCACCATCCATCCCCTTCCTGGGGAACCTCTGGCGCCCTCAGGACCCCGAACCGGACGTCTCCGATGCGTGAAGTCCTAGCATTGGCCGCGCGACAATCTCGCGCCACGCGACGGCCGTGATGACCGCAACCACCGCCGCATTGGTGGCCGCCTTTGCCGCGCTGGCGGGCGACGTGCGTCGTGATGGCTTCGTGCCCGCGCTGGAACGCCGATATTGTATGGCTCCCGCAGCTGCGTCACCTCTCACGTTGGCGATCACCGAGCTTGGCGGACGTACGGTCGCGGGGTCTGCGTTGCTGGTCTGCGGTGCGGTCGCGTGGGCCCGCGGACCTGAGCGCGGACGGGCCTGTGCAGTCCGATTTTTGATCACGATCAGCGGCCGCGCGGTCATGGCCCGGTTGGTACGCCGTCGCAGGCCCCCTCGTGGCTGGTGGCAGCAGTCGCCGACCGGCTTCAGCTTTCCGTCCCGGCACACCACCTGGGCGATGCTCGCGGCGGATGAGGCGGTGGCTGCGCTGCCAGGTGGTGCGCGCCGATGGGCTCGACTCGGTCAAGTTGCCCTCGTTGCGTCAGTGGGGATGAGCAGGGTCGCTGTTGGAGTCCACTGGCCAAGTGACGTTGTGGGTGCTCTGCTTTGGGAGGAGTGTTGCCGACGTGGCGGCCGATGGTTCCGGATGCACAAGGCGAGAGAGGAGGCTGGTTGATGACCTCACAGATGCAGATCGCAGAGGTGGATGCGCTTGAGATTCTCGACTCGCGTGGGAATCCGACGCTAACGGTGAGTTTGAGACTTGCCGAAGGGCAGACGACGCGTGCCGCTGTGCCATCAGGCGCGTTTATGGGTGGCCGAGAGGCCCGCGAGCTACGCGATGGCGACCCGCAGCGGTTTGATGGCCGCGGAGTCCTTCGTGCCGTCGCCGCCGTACGAGGGCCGATCAAGGACGCGATCTGCGGCCGGCCGTGGAGCAGTCTGCGGGAGCTCGACTCTGCTCTACGCGACCTGGACGGAAGCCACGACTTGTCGCGGCTTGGCTCCAACGCGATTCTCGGTGCCTCCTCGGCGGCGTGTCGTGCCTTCGCCCGTTCCGCATCGCTTGAGCTGCACGACTGGATGGCCGCGGAAGGCATGGCAGGGCGACCGCAGCGCTTGCCCGTGCCGCATTTCAACGTCGTCAACGGCGGCGCCGTGCTGACATCAGAGACCCCATGCGACCCAGCCCGCCGCTCGCGGGTTTAGGCGTCCCGAGCGGGTTATCAGGCCCCACCGAAGATAGGCTGGCCACTGCGGCGGAGGCGATGCCCAGTATCGGGCTCCAGAACCAGGTGACCACTATGTTGATCACGTTCTTGCGGTTCATCTTGTTCTCCTTCACGGCGCTGCCGGCACCGACCAGCCCGCCGACGATGGTCTGGTTGATCGAAGCGTTGTAGCCGACGCCGTTCAGAGCAGACAGGGTGATCGCCTGTGCGAGTTGGGAACTGGCGGCCATCGGTACGTCAAGGTCGACGATGCCCTTACCGACCCGTTCGACCAGCCGCCGCCCCAGGTCAACACCCCAATGGCCATGAACACCCCGCCGTACAAACCGGCCAGGCGAGCGGAGACTGGGTGGGCGATCACAAGGGAGGACGCGGCGTTGGACACGTCGTTGGACCCCAGGGCGAACGCGCTGTAGGCCGAAATGACGATCACCGCCGCGGCCAACACCCAGGCGCCCCGAAGCGCAACGTGGGGCATCACCCTGCCGAGTACGTTGCCGAGCGCGACGGCGATCAGTCTCACCGGTGCGAAGAGGTGTGGCCGGCAGCGGAGGTTGTCGGCTCTGGTTCGCTGGACGACCCAGGAAGCGACCCGAAAATGCGCCTGTACAAGTCTTCCCCGTAGCTGGTAGGCAATGGCTCACCTTCCACCACCCGAAAGGTTCGGCGTCCGTCGGGTTGGCGCTCGGCCCGCAGGAAGAAGGCGGTATCGAGTTCGCGTGCGTAGCAGCCCTGTGCGAGGTCGAACATATGGGTGACGAATAAGACCTTGATTCCCGCTTCCAAGAAGGCGCTGATGATCTGCCTGGCGATCTCCGAGCCTTCCCGCTCGTTTGTGGAAGCGAAGGACTCGTTGCACAGCACGACACCGTTGGAACCCACGGCGTCTACGATGGCGCTCATTCTGCTAAGCTCCTCGTCGAGTTTGCCGCTTTTCATCGTGACGTCCTCTTCGCGCTTGAAGTGCGTGAAGACGCCGTCGCGGACATCGGCCCGAAACGACTTGGCAGTCACGAACATGCCGCACTGCATCATCAGCTGGGCAGCTCCGACACTCCGCAGGAAGGTCGACTTCCCGCCCTGGTTTGCGCCGGTGATCATCACCAGCGACTTCCCGTCGGCGCTCACATCGTTGCCGACCACCCGCGCGCGCAATGTCAGGCTCAAGGATGCGTCACACAGGCCCTCACACGAGAGCACCGGCTCGCCCAGCGGCATCGGCTCGGGAAAGCAGGTCGGCTCCCCCTGCTCGGCGAGCTGCTCGTACAGATTCAGGCAACCGACGTAAAAACCCAACTCGGAATGCAGCATGTTGAAGAAGCTGAGAATATGGTCCGTGGACTGGGCGACGGCGTTGGCGACGAGGTTAATGCCTAGGCCCCGCAGCTCCGACAAGGCCCGGGCACCGCTCTCGTCACGCTCGGCGATCTGAAAACTGTAGGAGGACCGGTCCGCGAACAAAAGGCGCTCTCGCCACCCTTCCCTGCGCGGCTCGTGAAGCACATAGCCCGTGCCGTGGTTCCCGGCACCAAGACGTGCGCTGCTCAAAGCGCCGTGTTGAAAGCGAAGTTTCCGCAGGTGATTCTCCACGGTCTGGAAGTACTCGTCGTCGAGCTCCTTGGTCAGCATCGCGAAGAGTGTCACGAAGCCATCCGACCGGAAATCTGCGGAGTGCTCATCGCAGATCTGTCGCAGACTCATGAGCTTCTGCATGAACATCTCCATCACCTGGACGGAACGATAGAGAATCGCATCCGGGGACTTTCGGTAGATGCCGAAGAAGTGCCTCTTCTCCTCGTAGATCGCTTCCGCCGTGAAATTGTAGATTGCCCTCACCACCGATGGTGCTTCGAGGCAATCGCGCACGATGTGCTGGCGGTACACGATCGCCTCCGGATCGTCGAGACTGCACAGCAGGGCCCGCTTGCAGATGTCGTGGGCGAATTCGTCGCCCAGCGCCATGGCCGCGAGAAGCTTGTCGAGCTCGAGGTCTTGCGTCAGTGCGGGCTCGTTGGACGGCAACTTGCCAGCCAGGTCAATGTCTCGATCCCGGTACATGAGAAAGGCCTTCATGACGCGAGGCGCTCCCTTAAACGTTCAGAGGTGAGGCCGTACTTCTCGGCCAGCGCGGCGGCGTAGGCAAGGCCATCGGCGCGCATCCGTACGACCTTGTACGTGCGGGACGCCGGATCTTCGGGAGCCACCGTACTCACCATACTGACGGTGGATTCGCCCAGGGACGCGAGCTCGTCGACGAATGTGACGTACACGCACAGCGGCCCGCGCTCGATCAGCTGCTCCATCACCGCAGTGCCGAGAACAAGGGCGTCTCTCAATGTTGTGGAAGTAAACGTCTCGTTCATGATCACGATGCTGTCGGCGGTGGCCCGTTGAAGCATGTCGTGAGTGCGCACCAGGTCGTCTTCGAGCTTGCCGCTTAGGTTTGTGATGTCTTCTTCCTTCTCGAAATGGGTGAACAACTGGTCGAATAAAAGGAGCTGTGCATTCTGGCCGGGCACCAAAAGGCCTATGCCGGCGAGCTGGTGTAGCTGGCCGAATGTTCTGGCAAATGTGGTTTTGCCGCCCTGGTTGGGACCGCTCACGACGATGATGCGCTCGGTATCCTTCAAATAGAAGTTGTTGCACACCACCGATGTGCCATTCGGCACAAACTTGTTGGCCAACGCGATGTCGAACGTTTCCTGTGCGTGGATCTTCTTGAACTGATCGGAGACCTGCGGGTAACAGAAGTCCAGGCCCGCGGCCAGGAATTGCCGGATATATTCGAGATAGGCGACGTAGAACTGGATCTCGCGATCAAAGCCGGCGATCGTTTCGTCGAGGTAGTCGCGATGGCGCTCGCAGTAGGCTCCTAGCGCCGAGAAGACGTCGGGATGCAAGCGTGCGACCAGGTCCAAGACGCCTGCCTCGACATGGTTCATGTCAGGCGAGGCGGAGAAGCCGACGCGATAGTCCTTCACGGCACCCTGCTTGAACTTTGCAAACGTCTCGTCGACCTCCGCGCTGTAATCGGCTTCTGAGTCGTATCGGCTGACCTTGATGCGCCGACCCTTGATATTGAGGAAATACCTCACGCCGGACAGGCCCTCCGTGACCTGCTTGGCGTCCGCCAGCAGGGCCGCGAAACCGTCGGAGTGGACATAGCTCACCAGGTAGTTGCGGAAAGTGAGCAAACCCGACGAGCGAAGATTCACTGAGGCAAGGTCAGCGGAGAACCGGTTGACGACGTCGCAGTACAACTGTGCCGACTCCAGGAACCGGGCCTGCTTTTCGTACTTATAGCGAAGCTTCCCAGCTTGAGCGAGGTGTTGACGGACCTCTTGCATCCCTCGCGCGAATGAGGCGACCAGCGAGAACAGCTCTTTGCTCTCCAGGTCTCTCAGCACCTGATGCCGGTAAGCGATTGCCTCCGGAGAATCCAACCGTGTGTAGAAGAACGGCTGAAGGTCGTACTCCTCGCGACCCGCGGTGATGGCCTCGACGACCTGATCGAGATTCAAGTCGCCGAAAAAGGGGGGCTCTCCCGATTCAAGCTCGGCTCGGGTTGCCTGGTCACCGCAAAACAGGACGCTGTGGTAGGACATCGACATCCACTCCCGCCAATCGACTCTTCGCGGTCGCACGCACGACCTTCGTAGAAGCCATCGGCGCCAAAGACGCGGTCCAAGGCGAGCTTCATCGCCTGCAGTCACAGTACCGCGCGCCGTCGGATCCTCACGCTAGCCCGGTGGTCGAAGAGACACCCCTTGGAGTCACTGGAACGCTAGGCTGACGACAACTAGGTGATGGGGCTCACCCCGAATCGCGCATCGTCGCTGACGGTCCCTGACTCAGGAGTTGGAGGGATGATGCGCGCTGACCCCCGGTTCGAGCGCGTGCGCATCCCGCGAATCTTCGCTGTCGCGGCGGCGTGGCTGCTGGCAGTGGCGGCGATCGGGCCGCTTCCAGCGCTTTCCTCACGGTCGGTCGTCGGCGAGTCGGCGCGCGGGAATGCGCTTGCGCTGGCGGCGATCCCGGTCGGAGCCACCGTGGTGGCCGGCGTCTTGTGGATGATCTATCGCGTCAGTCAACGTCGCAAGGGGACGCCGCCCGAGCAGGTCCCCGAGCTGGAGACACACCGCAAGCCATCGGTGCTCGTGCTCGGGGTGGTATTGGCCACACTCCTTGTTCCATGGCTGATCCTGGCCGCCGTCTCAAGCCACGTTGGTTTCGACCTCGGGACCACCGCCACTCCGCAACACCCGGTCCCATCCACCGCCCCACATCCCGTCCCGAAATCTTCGGTCGGTTCAGCGGCAACCTCCAGCGGAAGTGTCACGCTGCTGCTCATTGCTCTCATCGTGGTCGCAGGCATAGCGCTGGTGGCATACCTGGCGACTCACGTACGCCGCAACAGTGGCGACTCTGCAGCGCCAGCGAAGCAGCCTGCCGACTCGAAACGACAGACTGTCGAGGCGGTTGAGGCGGCCGGGCGACGACTAGCCGCTCCCGGCAGTCCCCGTGACGTCGTGATAGCGGCCTACGTGGAGTTGGAGTCGGCGGTACGTCGGCTCGGGTTGCAGCGCGACCCGGTGGACACTCCCGATGACCTATTGGCGCGGCTTACCCAACGAAGACGCAACCTGACAGGTGAAGCGGAGTTGCTCACCGAACTCTTTCAACGCGCCCGCTTCAGCAGCTTCCACATCACCGCTGGCGACGTGACCTCTGCCAAGACGGCGCTGGCCGCGATCGCGGCCGGCCTGGAGACGTCGTGAGCAGGGCGCTGTGGTCGACGACCGCTATCGCGGCTGTTGCTTGCCTTGCCTGCGGCTGGCTGCTGGCCGGCCCGCGCGGAGCATTCCTGACTGCCGTCGCGTTGTGGGTCGTGACGCTCGTCGCCGCGAGAGCCGGGGTGCCGCGCGCGGTGAAGGCCATCAGGACCGCGCCGCGACATGCCCAACGGCGAGAGGGATACCCGACGTACGTCACCATCCAGCGCAAGCTGGACCTGGGCTACCAATCGCCTCGGCACTTTCGTCACGTAACCCAACCGCTGATCCGGCGTGTCGCTGGCCAGCTGCTCCGCGACCGCCGACGAATCGACATAGAGCGCTCTGCCGACCTTGCCCGAGCCGTCATCGGTGAAGAGGGCTGGGCGCTCGTCGAGCCGGGGGACGAACCGGCCGAGAACGGTGCTGCACCGAACACGTCCCTTAGGCAGCTCAACTCGTTGCTCGACCGGCTGGAGGAGCTATGACCATAACGACGACGGCCTCGGCCACCGCTGCGACCGCCCGGGCGGTCCTCGACGAGGTCGAACATGTGATAGTGGGCAAGCGAGAGGCCCTGGAGACGATGCTGCTCGGCATCCTCTCCGGTGGCCATGTGTTGATCGAGGATCTGCCGGGCCTCGGCAAGACGCTGATGGCCAGGTCATTCGCGCAGGCACTCGGTCTGGAGTTCACCCGCGTCCAGTTCACGCCTGACCTGCTTCCGAGCGATCTGACCGGCGCCGCGATCTTCGATCAGCGCTCCGGCGATCTGGCTTTTCGGCCCGGGCCAGTTTTCACCAACCTCCTGCTTGCCGACGAGATCAACCGCACTCCGCCCAAGACCCAAGCGGCGTTGTTGGAGGCGATGTCAGAAGCACAAGTTTCCGTCGATGGTGTCACACGACCACTGCCCAGCCCGTTCATCGTGCTGGCCACCGACAATCCGATCGAATACGAGGGCACCTATCCGCTGCCCGAAGCTCAGCTGGACCGATTCACGATGCGGCTACATATCGGCTATCTGGACCGTGAGCTCGAGGGCGACCTGATCCGGCACCGGCTGGCTAGAGCCGCGGCCACGGATCCACCGCTGAACGCCGTGGTCGAGGCCGACGGCCTGCTGGCGATGATCGCGTCGCTGGAACAGGTCGAGGTCAGCGACGACATCGTCGACTACATCGTGCGTGTCGTGCGCAGCACCCGCGATCACGCCGACGTACTCCTCGGGGCCAGCCCACGCGGCGCGCTGGCACTGACCCAACTTGCCCGCGGCCGAGCGCTTCTCGACGGACGCGAGTTCGTGACCCCGGCCGATGTGAAACGGCTGGCGGTGCCGGCGTTGGGCCACCGGATCGGGGTGCGCCCGGAGTTGTGGGTTCGCCGGATCACCGGCGACGACATCGTGCGCGAGGTGCTGGACCGAGTCCCGACCCCAGCCACCCAACCGCACCCGGACGTGCCGTGACGAAGGCAACACTTCAGTGGCAGCCGACCGCAACACTTGGCCGACTCGCAACCGTCTGCCTGATCGCGTTGTTCGTCGCGGTCGTCTCAGGTCACGGCAACTTGATGGTGCTGGCAGCCCCCGCTCTGCTGTGGCTGGCCGCGTTCGCTCGACCTCGCGTGCCTGACAAGGTGGCGTTCAAGGCGACCTGCGATCCGCAGCGCTGCCGCGAGGGCCAACAGATTGCGGTCGAGCTGGCGGTGAAGGCGCCCTCTCCCGCCGCACGGGTCCGGGCCACCTGCGCCGCGGCCGGCCGCCGGCGTCCCGACATGCAGGTCGACCCGGACGCGGACGTCCACCGATGGCGATGGATGGTTCCGGTGGGCAGCTGGGGCCGGCGGTCGCTCGCCAGCGGCGCCATCACAGTGCATGCCCAGGGAGACCTGTGGGCCGCGGTCGTCGACATGAGGTGGCCGAAGGTAAGTGTTCTGCCGGAGCCTCCGCAAACCCAGCGGACGATCCAGTCGGCGATCTTGCGGCTGCGCCCAGGGACTCGAGCGGGCAACGTGGTGGGTCCCGGTATCGAGGCAGCCGGCGTACGCCCTTATGCCCCCGGCGACCTGGTACGCCGGGTGAACTGGCGGGCGACGATGCGGCGTGGCCAGTTGCACGTCACCGAGTTCGCCGCCGAGCAGGCCCAGGACGTCGTGCTCGTCGTTGACGCGATGGTCCGGACCGGCCCGGCCGGCAACGGCCCAGTCGACCGGGCGGTGCGCGGCGCGGCCGGCCTGGCCGAGGCGCACCTGGATAGCGGGGACCGGGTCGGCATGGTCACGGTGGAGCCTGCACAATCGTGGCTGCTGCCCGGCGTCGGACGCCGGCACCTGTCGATGCTGCTCGACCGGCTCATCGATCTCGGCACACTCGACAGCGTGTTGCCGCCCGATCTCAGCCGGATCCCCCCTGCGGTGGTCCCCACCGGTGCATTGGTTGTGGTGTTGACCCCGCTGCTGACGGAGGAATCCGTCGGTCTGGTGGGAGATCTGCGCCGCCGGGGCCACCCCGTGGTCGTCGTCGACGTGTTGTCAGGCGAGCCGGTGCCGACCAGTCACGGGTCTGACCGCTCGGCACTGCGGTTGTGGCGCTTGGATCGCAAAGCCACGATTGGCGCCTTGCAAGATCGGGGTGTGTTGGTCGTCGAGTGGCCGGTCGAACGGCAGTTGGACGCAGCGTTGCAGGCGGCCGGTCACGGACGCTCGGCGGTGTTGAGATGAAGCTCGTGCGATGACCGAACGTAGGAGCACAACCAGATTGCTCGCGGCAACGGCCGGGGCGCTGCTGCTGCTGGTCGCTGCCTATGAACTACCCGATGCCGTGATGTGGTTGGTGTTGGGAGCCGGCGCGGCGTTGCTGGTCGCGGCCGTGACGTTCTCCACGATTGCCGGCACACTGCTTTGCTGTGTTGTCCTGGCGTCCTTGGGCTTCGGCAGTTACGGACCGACTGGGCAGCCGGCAGGTGACCTACGCCTGCTGCTGGCCACCGCATTGTTGGCCGTCTTCTTGGCGACGCTGCATGTGGGCGACGGCGGCATCCTCGAGCCTGCCGTGCTTGCCTCAATAGCCAGCGGCGTGGGACTGGCCGCGCTGGCACTGGTGATCGTTGCTGGCGTCAGCGGGGCGGCCGCCGGCGTGCTTGCGCTTGGTCTCGCTGCGGCAGCGGTCGCCTACCTGCTGGCGGTCCCGACGCGCAAACCCAAGCCCGAAGCGACCGACGATTGACAGCAACCCGCACCGGGCGGTCTCCAGGTTGAGGAGGCCGCTTCCCGCCTCGAGGACCCGGTGGGTCATCTCGGGCAGGAACCCTCCCTCACCCGTCAGCTGCAGACCACCAGCGTCGACCTGGGCCATCAACTCATCAAGCAGACCCCCCTCGACCATCGAGTCCATCGTCTGCTGAGCCGCCGTCCGCGGCCCCTGAACCTTCTTCGTAGCCTTGGTCATACCGTCAATCATCGCGTCGCTCCTTTACGGGGCTACTTACACAAACGATTTGACACCCTCGCCCAGGCCGCTGACCGGCTCACCGAGGCGGACACCGAAGCGTTGTGGCGCTACACCGACGAGGAAATCCGCCGGGTTGCACACCGCCTACCGGTTGGCCAACCAGGCGCACGCGTTGGCGGTGGAGTTGCCCGCCCAAGCCGACCAACGGCGACTGGCCACCACCGCCGGTGCCTCCTGCACCCAGACCTGGCTAACCGCCACCCAACGGATGCGACCATCTCAAGGCCTGCACTGGTGCCGGGACCAACCTCGACACCGGCGACGACCTGCCCCCCTCCGTCGTACGCCGGCTGGCCTGCGACGCCCAACTCATCCCCATGATCCTCGGCGGCGCCGGCCAACCCCTCGACGTCGGCCGCGCCTCAACCACCGTGGGAGACGCTCGCTCCCCAACCACCATGGGAGAACCGGCCACCTCGCCACGCTGAGCAAGGCATGTGGGCTGAGCAGCAGCGTGCGTCCGGCGTTTGCGGACCGGTCCTGCAGGAGCGGGAGGATCCCAATGCCTGGATGGCGTGCGCATCCCACAGCGTGTAACCGCCAATGAGGACGCCAGTGGTCAGCCCGAAGGCGATGCCCAGCCGGCCAATGCGACCCCCGCAGCGCCGGCCGCCTGCTTCGACAGCAGGTTCCAGGTGGCATGCACGATCGCGACGGCGAGGACCAGGATGAGTGCGACGGGGTTCACGAGCGAGTGGAGCGGTGGTTCACCGCAGGGCGAGGTCCGGCACGAGCTCAGCCCCGGGCAGTTGGGCGATCAACCCGCCGGTGAGCAGCAGTTTCGAGCGGCGAACTCCGCTACCGATGAGCGCGACCGGCATGTCGGTCACCTCGGCGGCTACCAACAGGCGGCAGGAGTCGGGAAGCCCGAGCGGCGTTATGCCGCCGTACTCCATCTTGGTTTCGGCCACCGCGCGATCCGTTGGCAAGAACGAGGCCTTCCGCACGTCCAGCAGGCGCTTGACCACCGTGTTGACGTCTGCCCTGGTGTCCGCGCGTATGACGCAGGCGGCCAGCCGCTCTTCGCCGGCACGTCTTCCCGCCACCACGACGCAGTTGGCCGACGCGGTCATCGGCAGGGAGTATGCCTGCGTCATAGCCGCCGTATCGGCCAGTTGAGGGTCGATCTCGACGACGGCGACCCAGTCTCGGTGTGACCAGCTGGTGAGGGCAGCATGCACGGTCACGCCCATCAACTCGGGATGATCCCAAGCGGGCAGCGACGTCAGACCTCCAAGTTTTGGCAACGACACGACTCACACCCCCGCGGCGGCTGGTTGCCGCTCGGTGACCGCCGACGGTCGCACTCGGGACGCGACGAGCACCGCGAGCAGCAGCACGGCAACCGCCACGGCGAAGATCAACCCGAACAAGTCCGTCGCCGGTAGCGTCTGGCGCCACAGCGCATAGACGACACCGGCGCTCCCGATCACCAGCAAGCCGCCGAGGGAGTCACTCATCTGCAGCGCAGCCGAGTTGATGCCCTGCTCCTCCACCGGGGAGTAGTCGAACAGCAACACGGAGTTGCTGGACATCGACAAACCCATCCCCAGCCCTCCCACGACGAGGCCGACACCGCTCAGCCACGCCGGGAAAACCACGGTGCTGGTCGCAATCGACGCGGATCCGGTGACGACAACCCCGCAGGCAGCCACCGCGGCACCGATGCGGACCAGTTCCGTACGCCGGGTCCGCAGCCCCGACCTGCCCTGCCACCAGGAGCCGACGGACCAGCCGACCGCCGTGCCGGCAACTGCCAGCCCGGCCATCGTCGGGCTGGCACCTCGATGCTCGACGAGCATCAGCGGAACGTACGCCTCACACCCGAAGAAGCCACCGGCCATCACCCCGCGAAACGCGATGACCGACGGCAAGCCGCGCCGCAGGCGTAAGGTGCCGGCTGGAAACAGCCGGTGCACGCCAACCAGGACCAACGCGAGGCCGACGATTGCTGAGACCGCCGCATACCACCAACTGCCCCGCTCAGCCTCGATACCCGCCCATTGCAACACCGCCGCCCCGGCTGCCATCGCCGTCGCCAGCTTGACCCGACCCGGACGCCTCTCCCCCACGCGGCGCTCTCCCTTGATTCTCGGCAGCACCAGGGCGAGCGGGATCGGAACCAGCGGCGCGATCGACAAGAACGCCCACCTCCAGGAGATGTACTCAGTGAGCCCACCGGCAATGAACGGCCCGACCACAGAGGGGACCACCCACGCTGTCGCGATGAGCGACATGACCTTTGGCCGCAAGGCGTCTGGGTAGCACTGCCCGATCACGACGTAGACGGCCACGATCGTGACACCGGCTCCGAGGCCCTGAACCACCCGGCCGACGATGAGCATGGGCATCGACGCGCTCAGGCCCGAGACGAGCAGGCCCACACCGAACGTCGTACCGCCGATGGCCAGTGGCAGTCGCGGTCCGAGGCGATCGCACACCTCACCGCCGATGCCGTTGGCGAACATGCTGGCACCCAGGAAGCCAGTCAGCGCCCACGCGTAAAGTTTGAGCCCGCCGAGCTCTCTGGCGGCGACGGGCAAGGCGGTGGCGACCGCCATGAACTCGAACGCGATCACCACGATCAGCGTGAACACACCGACCGAGAGGAGCCGGTACGACGCTCCGAACGGACCGGTCTCGCGTCGTGGACTCACCCGCCGATCCTAGAGCTTCTGCACAAGTTGCCAGTACGGCGTCGGGGCTGGGCGCCTGCTGTCAGCCCGGCTGCGCTCCCAGCTCGGTGTCCACGATCTCGGCCTCCCGACGCGACTCCTCGATGTGCTGCTCCACCTCAGCCGGATCCAACCGCACGTATTGGGATATCACGTAGATGATGACCGACAGCGCGAACAGGATCGGGATCGCCGAACCGAAGCCGATCCACCCCACTCCTCCGTAGTCGCCGAGGTAGCAGATCAACGCGAGCCCTCCAAGCCACGGCAACAGCCACGACGCGCCGGCCAACATGTCGAGCTTGGGGGCTGCCTTGCCGGTCAGCTCGAACACCACAAGCAGCGCGAAGCCGAGCAGCACCGCGACGAAGAGTTTCCAGTCAATCGGCCAGGTTGACCAGTAGATGATCAGGTTCGACGACCAGAATGCCAGGATTGGGATGACGTGACCGCCGGGGAGCCGGAACGGGCGTTCCTGGTCGGGGATCTGCTTGCGCATGGCGGACAGCACAAGCGGGCCGGAGGCAAACGACAACACGGTTGCCGACGTGATGAAGCCGACCAGCTGTTGCCAGCTCGGGAACGGCAAGAAGATGATCAAGCCGATCACGAATGTGACGATGAGGCTGATGAACGGCACCCCGCGGTTCGTGGTCTTGGCCAGGCTGGCCGGGGCATTGCCGTTCTTGGCCATCGCATAGGAGATCCGCGAGGTCACCGTGGTGTAGATCAGGCCGGTGTCACCTGGGGAAACGATCGCGTCGATGTACAGCAAGATCGCCAGCCACCCAAGCCCGAGCAGACTCGCCAACGCCGCGAGCGGGCCGAAATCGTTCTTGAAGTCCAGCTTCGCCCACCCGTTCGAGTTGGTCAGGATGCTCGGATCAAGTGAGCCGATGAACGCGAGCTGCAAGGCGATGTAGATGACCGCGGTGATCAACACCGATCCGATCACCGCGATCGGCACGTTGCGCTTGGGGTTGTCGGTCTCCCCGGCGAGCTCGATGCCCTGGCGAAACCCGAGGTAGGAGAAGATGATCCCTGAGGTGGCGATGGCCGTGAAGACGCCATGCCAGCCGGCTGGCGTGAAGCCGTGACTCGTGAAGTTGCTGCCATGGAACGCAGTGACCAGGAACGCGATGATGACCAGCGTGATGATGCCGAGCTTCCACCACACGAGCGTGTTGTTGACGCGAGCGAACCAGCGAATGCCGATGTAGTTGATGACGACGAAAGCGGCCATTGCGATGACCGCAACGCCGTATCCCAATCCGGTCAGCGTGTGGACGGTCTGACCAGAGACGACGTGCGCCCGGGTGAACGCGGCGTACTTGGTGGCGTACTGCAACGCCGCCTCCACCTCGATCGGCGCGGTGGTGGCGACCGCGACCCAGGTGATCCAGCCGGTCGTATAGCTGGCGAAGGATCCGAACGACATGTGCGGGAAGCGCACCACACCGCCCGACAGCGGGAACATCGTGCCGAGCTCCGCATAGACGAGCGCGATCAGCAAGATCATCACCGCCCCGATGGCCCATGAGATGAGGGCGGCAGGGCCGGCCTGCTGCGAAGCGCTCAGTGCACCAAACAGCCATCCGGAACCGATGATCGATCCGATGCTGGCAAACAGCAGGCCAACGACGCCGACATGGCGACGAAGGTCATGACGATGGTCTTGCTCAGCGGCCTCCGTCGTTGTTGCCATGAGTGCCCTCCTTCGCGTCGCGACGGTTCATCCGTCATCGGAAGTCACGTGCCCATTCGTGACTTGCCCTATGTACGCCGGCTGATTCAGCGGTGTCTATCAGGGTGCTGCGCCCAGCTCGGCCACTTCGACCTCGGCCTCGCGTCTCGAGTGTTCGATGTTCTCGTGGACCCTTGCCGGGGCGAGCCTGACATACAAGGCAAGGAAATAGATGATGATCGAGAAGGCGAGAAGGATCGGGATAGCTGTCCCGAAGCCGATCCATCCTCTACCACCGCCGTAGTCACCGATGTACGAGAAGAACGCGAGACCACCGAACCAGGGCAACACCCAGGTGATTCCCGAGCGCCACTCAAGGGAGGGCTGCGCGCCGATGAGCTCGAAGATCACCAGTAATACAAAGCCGATCAGGACAGCCACAAAGAGCTTCCAATCGACATCCCAACCCGACCAGTAGACGATGAGGTTGGACGACCAGAACGCCAGGAGGGGGATGGTATGGCCACCGGGCAGCCGGAACGGTCGTTCCTGGTCTGGGATCTGCTTGCGCATCGCCGCGAGCACCAGCGGCCCCGAGCCGAACGACAACACCGTGGCTGACGTGATGAACCCAACAAGCTGCTGCCAGCTCGGGAACGGCAAGAAGACGATGAGTCCGATGATGAAGGTGACAACCAGACTGACGAACGGTACTCCGCGGTTGGTCGTTCTTGCCAGACCGGCCGGCGTATTGCCGTTCCTTGCCATCGCATACGAGATCCGCGAGGTCACCGTTGTGTAGATGAGACCCGTGTCTGCCGGTGAGACGATCGCATCGATGTACAGCAGCACCGCCAACCAGCCCAAACCGAGGATGGTCGCCAGCGCAGCAAGCGGACCGAAGTCGTTCAGGAAATTCAGGTTGGCCCAGCCTTTCGACTTCGCCAGGATGCTGGGGTCGAGCGAACCGATGAACGCCAACTGCAGGCAGATGTAGATGATCGCGGTGAGGATGACCGACCCGACGACGGCTATCGGCACGTTGCGTTTCGGATTGTCTGTCTCGCCCGCCAGCTCGATGCCCTGGCGAAAGCCCAAGTATGAGAAGACGATGCCGGAGGTAGCGATGGCGGTGAAGACGCCATGCCAACCCTCCGGTTTGAAGCCGTAGCTCGTGAAGTTGCTGCCATGGAAGGCCGTGACGAGGAAAGCGATGATCACAAGGGTGATGATCGCCAGCTTCCACCAGACGAGCACGTTGTTGACCCGCGCGAACCACCGGACTCCTATGTAGTTGATCACCACGAACACCGCCATCGCGATCACGGCCACGATGTAGCCGAGCGCCGTCAGGGTGTGGACGGTGGAACCGCTAACGATGTGCTTGTTGGTGAAGGGTGCGTACTTTGTCGCATACTGCAACGCACCCTCAACCTCGATGGGGGCCACGGTGGCCGCCGCCACCCAGGTAACCCAGCCCATCGAATAGCTGGCGAAAGAGCCGAACGAGATATGGGGAAACCGAACCACCCCACCCGACAACGGAAACATGGTGCCGAGCTCGGCATAGACGAGCGCGATCAACAAGATCATGATGCCGCCGACGGCCCAGGAAATGAGAGCGGCAGGGCCCGCTTGCTGGGACGCACTCAGCGCCCCGAACAACCAACCCGAGCCGATGATCGATCCGACGCTCGCGAAGAGCAGCCCAATCGTGCCTACGTGACGACGGAGGTCACGACTGGGATCTTGTTGCGCCGATTGTGCCGTTGTCGCCATGTTGCGCTCCTCGAGACTCACCAATAGGCCTCTCTCAAGATACGCCCAGGCGGCGAATTACGCAGTCCGCACGCGCCCGCAGTTCTACGTGTCGTCGCCCGCGTCACCTCTCGACAGCGACTCCCAGATGTCCTTGCAGGCGGGGCAGACGGGATACTTCTTCGGGTCACGGCTCGGCACCCAGACCTTCCCGCACAGGGCAACGACCGGTGTGCCCATGACCATGGCGTCGGTCAGCTTGTCCTTGCGGGCATAGTGACTGAAGCGGTCGTGGTCGCCCTCGTCGAACGCCCCTTCGGTGCGGCGGTCCTCGATCGTCTCGACGCCTGGACTGAGTTTGGTCGTCACAGCCACCCATTCTAACCGCGGCGCCGGATGCGACCGAGACGATAAGAGGCCCCGGGTTGCTGATCGTGTCAGTTCATGGTGGGGTCAGCGGGGAAGTTGGCGACGTACGCGAGCTCACCGGCTTGTCGTCGCAGGATCGAGCGCCAGAGGTTTTCCGGATCGGGATGCAAGAGGTCATTGGGCACCGCGTTGACGACGTACCACGATCCCGCGAGGATCTCCGCCTCGAGTTGACCGTCACCCCAGCCGGAGTATCCGGAGAAGACACGCAGACCCACGAGCGACGGCAGCACGTCCTGCGGCGCCGCGTCGAGGTCGACGAGCCCGAAGTCGCCGGTGAGCCGCTTGAAACCGTCCGGCGGCCCCGATCCCACCGACAGGCCGACCGCCAACGCGGACTCTGGCGCCACCGGCCCACCGCTGAACAGCATCGTCGGCTCGGCCACGGCGTCCCCCCAGCCGGGCAGTACGACGTTCAGCGGAAGCTCGGACGGCCGGTTGATCACCACCCCCAGCGCGCCGTCGTGGTCATGGTCGAGCAGGAAGATCACCGATCTGGCGAAGTTCGGGTCGATCAGCCGCGGGGTCGCGATCAGCAGTTGGCCGGCGTGGAAGACCATGATCAGCCAGCTCCCTGGGCGGCTTCTCTGACCGCGTTGGCCACGGCCTTGTGGACTTCCTCGTGAAAGACGCTCGGGATCACGTAGTTGGCGTTGAGCTCGTCGTCCTTGACTGTAGACGCGATGGCTTGGGCGGCCGCTACCAGCATCGAGTCTTCGATGGTGGACGCCGATGCGTCAAGCAGGCCGCGGAAGACCCCGGGGAAGGCCAGCACATTGTTGATTTGGTTGGGATAGTCCGAGCGGCCGGTCGCCACCACCGCTGCATACCCGCGGGCCTCGGCCGGATCGACCTCAGGGTCGGGGTTCGCCAACGCAAACACGATGGCTTGGTCGGCCATCGCCTCCACATCGCGGCCGTCGAGCACATCGGGCACCGAGACCCCGATGAACACGTCGGCGTTCTTCACCGCCTCTTTGAGAGATCCCTCGAAGCGGTCCGCGTTGGTGTGGTCGGCGATCCACTGCAATGACCGATCCATCGGGGTGCGGTTGGCATGGATGACGCCCGCGACGTCAGCGACGACGACGTTGCGCGCACCGGCCGCGACGATGATGCGCACGATCGCCGATCCGGCTGCTCCCGCGCCCGACATGACGATGCGGACGTCGGCGAGGTTCTTGCCGACCACCCGCAACGCGTTGGTCAACGCGGCGAGCACCACGATCGCCGTACCGTGTTGGTCGTCGTGAAAGACCGGGATGTCGAGCAGCTCGCGCAACCGTGCCTCGATCTCGAAACAGCGCGGTGCCGAGATGTCCTCGAGGTTGATGCCGGCGAACACCGGAGCAACCACCTGCACGGTCCGGACGATCTCGTCGACGTCTTGGGTGTCGAGGCACAGCGGCCACGCGTCGATACCGGCGAATCGCTTGAACAGCGCCGCCTTACCCTCCATCACCGGCAGGGCAGCCGCTGGCCCTATGTTGCCCAGGCCAAGGACCGCGGACCCGTCGGTGACCACGGCCACGGCATTGCGCTTCACGGTGAGCCGGCGGGCGTCCTCGGGGTTGGCGGCAATCGCCAGGCTGACCCGGGCGACACCGGGGGTGTAGACCATCGAGAGGTCGTCGCGGTTGCGGATCGCGTGTTTGGAGGCCATCTCGATGGTGCCGCCGAGGTGCATCAGGAATGTCCGGTCCGAGACCTTGTGTACGTCGACCCCCTCCACGCCGCGCAGGGCCTCGACGATCGTGTCGGCATGGCTGGTGTCGCGCGCCGCGCAGGTCACGTCGATCCTGAGCTGGTCGACACCGGACGCGGTGACGTCGAGGGCAGTGACGATCCCGCCAGCAAGCTCGACGGCGGTGGTGAGCTGGCTGACCGCGGTTCCGCCGGCAGGCACCACTAGGCGGACCGTGATGGAGTAGGACACGCTGGGAGTCACAGCCATGACTCCATCATCGCAACAATCCCCCTGCCGGGTGGGCCCGGATACCGAATTGTGTCGTGGCGTCGCGCCCAATCGTGCCTGTCCTCCTGCGCCAAGATCAGGCGCTGAGCCAGCCCGGGCGATCTGATGAGACACAACAGCCAGCCCGGGCGATCCCAACATCGGAGCCTGCCGGGCTCCCTCGTCGGGAGGCATCGCTTCACCAATCAGCGATGCAGCGCCACCGCGCCGCCCGACATCGGCACGAGCTCGATGAACGTGTGTCCGAACGGCACGCTCAACCGCTTCCCGTGCTTGGTGGCAAGCGTCACCCGCCCCTGGGTGCCAGCCTTATGCCACTCACCCTCGACAGCTTTGTCGCCGTGCACGAGCACGGCCTGTCCCGAGCCATAGAACTTCGTCTCCGGCACCGGGTTGCCAGCCGGATCCTGGTATCCCGCGTCGCCGAGCCGCACGCGCAAAATCAACACGTTGTCCACCGGGAAGTCATGGCTCGGCTGTGCATTGGAGTCGGTCCTGATCCAGGCCTTGCCGGTGTACTTCCAGTCGGTCGTCTGGGCAGCCGAGAACGTGGCGGTGATGCTCCGCACCGGGACCGTCCCGGTGAAGTCAGCGGCCGGACCGAAGGGCAAGTACGGCGCCGGCGGTGGTTTCCATGACCGGGACGGGTTCTTGGCCAGCGCTGAAAGCCTGATGAAGAGGTTGTACGGCGCGGGGCGGCTGCTCGAGCGGTAGAACCCGGTTGCCCCCTCGGTGACCCGGTTGATGTCGGTCTGGTTGAGGAGGTGCTTGGTGGCATCGGCGGCGCCGGAGGCGACCAGGAAGGCGTTCGCCGGCTCGACGATGCCGATGTCGGAGGCACGCATCGACCGGACCGGGCCGACGTTGTCGGGGATGTTGGAGTAGAAGAATGCGGCCAGCCGGGTCAGGCCGCCCTCGACCAACTCCTCCACCACCATGTCGGCATGGTCGAGACCGAGCTGCGGCGCTGAGCTTGTGGTGTTGTCGATCTTGACGACGTACGCCGGGTGGTCAGGCAGTGTACCCGTGAGCGGCTCGCCAGTCAGCGGCCAGCGCGTCGCCTGGGTGACAGGCGGCGCGGAGCTGGTTGGCGTCTGGGTCATCGGTCCGCTGCTCGGTCCAACGGGCGACGCGGACGGCGCGGTGGTGGAGGCGTCCTGGTGGCCACCTCCGCCGGTGCAACCCGCCACGGCGACGATCAACGCGGCGGACAGGCCAGCTGCCAGCCTTGGTCTAAGGGCCATGCCTCAAGTGTGCCCGAGGAATTCCCACCGTGTGCGGTCCTTCTGGCCGACAGTGGAACAGGCCCGCTCTTAACGCTTGACGGTGCCGGGATACCAGGCGGTGGTCCAGATGCGTTCTCGTCGTACGACCGTGCCGGTGTGCGGCGCATGCAAGATGTAGCCGTGTCCGTCCACCCAGCCAAGGAAGACCCCGACGTGGTAGACGTATCCACCGCTCTTGAAGAAGACCAGGTCGCCCTTGCGGACTTGGGCCTTGGTGATGTGCCGAACGTAGTTGTACTGCTCTTGCGCGGTGCGCGGCAGATACAACCCAGCGCTTCGGTAGGAGAAGTAGGTGAGGCCCGAGCAGTCGAAGGCGTTGGGGCCGGCGGCTCCGTAGCGGTACGGATCGCCCTTCTGGTTGATGCCGATCGCCAAGGCGTGCGCGATCTTCTGCTCGGTCAGGGTCAGTGCGCCGGCCTGGGGTGCGTAGAGCAGCGAGCACATGAGTGCGGCGATGATGACGGGTACGGCGACGAGGGTGCGCCGCCAAGCTGCGAGTGCAGGCATGAAAGAGGTCTCCTTCTCACGCCTGTGGAGTCAGCTGTCGGGTTCGGACGAGAAGGTGTCCGGCCGCCATGATTGGCGACTTAACCCCGGAGCACATCGCGAAGAGAGCTGGCCGATATCGCGAAGATCTGGTCGATGTGCGGAGGTGGGTCCCCCACTCCTGCCCCCTGAGATTTTCGTTTCGTCTCGGGAATGATGGTCGCTAGCGTCGCGGGGCAGGACTCGGCGTTCGACGTAGCGCTGTTCAGTTGGGCGCATGCAGCGTATGCGCATCCCAAGCGGCTGGCTACCCCCGCGAAGACTTTCTGCCGGCTCGGCGGTAAGAACATGGCAGCTTGACCGGAAAACCTGACGGCTCGGCGGAACGACGGTCAGCGAACCTCGATCGTCCACTCGGTGGCCGGCACCAGCTCGCCAACCACTGGATGGCCGGGCAACTCACCGGCCACGAGCAGCCCGCCGGAAGTCTGGGCGTCGGCGAGCAGCAAAAGCTCGTCATCGCCCAGGTGCGAGCGCAGGTGCGGGTGGACCCATTCCAGGTTGCGGCGGGACCCACCCGGCACGTAGCCGGCGGCCAGCGACTCGCGAACTCCGTGCAGATAAGGAACCGAGCGCGCGTCCAGACGCGCGGACACGCCGCTAGCGCGGATGAGCTTGAGCAGATGGCCAAGCAGTCCGAAACCGGTGACGTCGGTCGCGCAGACGAGGCCCGCGGCCAGCGCCGCCCGAGACGCATCCCGGTTGAGCTCGGTCATGGTGGTGACGGCCTCCGGGAAGCGCTCGCCGGTCGCCTTGTGCCGGTTGTTGAGGATGCCCAGACCGAGCGGCTTAGTCAGAGTCAGGGGCACGCCAGCCTTCCCCGCATCATTGCGCAACAGCCGACCAGCATCGGCGAGCCCCGTCACGGCCAGGCCGTACTTCGGCTCTGGGTCGTCGATGCTGTGGCCGCCGGCGAGATACGCGCCCGCCGCGCCACACACGTCCGCTCCGCCCCGCAACACCTCCGCGGCGAGCTCGAACGGGATCCGGTCCCGCGGCCAGGCCAGCAGGTTGACCGCCACCAACGGCTCGCCACCCATCGCGTACACGTCCGACAAGGCGTTCGCGGCGGCGATCCTGCCCCAGTCGTAGGCGTCGTCGACGACCGGTGTAAAGAAGTCCGCAGTCGCGACAACGGCCCGGCCCCCGTCGATCCGCACTACGGCCGCGTCATCGCCATGGTCGAGCCCGACCAGCAGATCCCCGCCCTGGCGGCTCGTCGGCAGGTCCGCCAGCACTCGCTCCAATTCGCCCGGTGGAACCTTGCAGGCACAGCCGCCGCCCTGGGCGAAATGGGTGAGCCGCACGGGCTCCGAAGTTGTGGTCACCTTCTCGACAGTAGAGCCTTCGCGCACAGAACGGGTGGCGGAAGGCTCAGGCGCTCAGCGGGCCGAGACGAGCTCCGCGTCGGAGCTTGCGCGCAGCCGATCGCGTTGCGGCACCACTGTGTACTTCGGGTCCTTCGCCGACGCCAGCCCGGCTTGGAACACCCCGAACCTGGTCAGCACCGAGCCGCTCACACACGCCGCGCCCGCCAGCATCGACAACACCCGAGAACGACCGCTCAGCAGGGCTCCCCCGGCGCCGGCCGCCGTCATGACGCGAGCCGCCAACAGCAGCCGTCCCGGCCGGCCTCGCTGATACGGCTCACCGGCCAATCCCGTCCGTCGCCGCATGACCTCACCGGCCGCCAGGTCGGTGGCCGCACCGATCGCGGCCAGCCGGCGTGCCGGTCCGGACTGATCCAGCGGGGTGCCGATCAGCGCGAAGCCACCCGCCGCAGTGGCCGCGCTACCACCGAACAGGAAGGGCAGCTCGCGGTAACCCTCGTGCCAGGCCGGGACCGCCGTGTTCGCGATCAGTGCTGCCGTGTACGTCGCCAGGCCGGGCCCCAGCGCGGCGGCGCCAACGCCGGCGAGCCGCCCCATCCGGGGCAGTGCTCCCGAGACGTCTGCGGCCAACGCGGCGGCCGACAACCCGGTGAACGGCGCCAGGATCCACGAACCGACAGACAGCGGCGATGTCGGCTTGAACACCCGCAGCATGTTCAAGAACCGCGCCGGGCGACCCAGGTCATGGATGAGCGCGACAGTGCCGAACGCGGCGCCACCTGCAGCCCCAATCCTCGACATGCGTTGCAGGGCCGGACGACCGGTCCACGCGGCCCCCTCCGCAAGCACCGCAGATGCCCCGGCCAATCCGCCAAAGAAAAGGTAGAGCGGGACGTCGGGCTGCTTCCACACCGGCGCCTTCAGCACCGGCCGGCCGTAGTACGACGAGAAGTCGGTGTCTGGCACCAACCGCTGTTCTCTCATCCTCGCCTCCCCGCGAGGGCACCCACACCGGCCAGAAAGACCAGGCAGGCGGCTGCGCCGACATGGCGCCACATCGAGGGCAGATCGCGGGTCGTGACGACCGGGTCGGGCGGTAGGCCGTAGACCTCGGGCTCGTCGAGCAGCAGGAAGAAGGCACCATCTCCGCCAACACCATCGTCCGGGTCCTGACCATAGAGTCGGGCCACGTCGACTCCCTTGTCGTGCAGCTCGTCCACGCGCCGACGGGCCCGCTCCCGCAGCTCGTCGACCTCGCCGAACTGGATCGAGTCGGTCGGGCATGCCTTCGCACAAGCGGGCTCCTCCCCAACCTTGAGGCGGTCATAGCACAGCGTGCACTTGAAGACCCGGCCGTCCTCCTTTCGCTGATCGATCACGCCGTACGGGCACGCCGGGACGCAGTAGCCACATCCGTTGCAAATGTCCTCCTGTACGACGACCGTCCCGAACTCGGTGCGAAACAGCGACCCGGTGGGACACACGTCAAGACAGGCCGCGTGAGTGCAGTGCTTGCACACGTCGGACGACATCAGCCAGCGCATCGACCGGTCGGGCTCCTCGGCGGCCTGACCGTCGGACCCAGGCATGGTCGGCATCCCGAGGTCGGTTACCGATGTCGGCAGCGTCACCGGTGCGGACTGCTCGATGAACGCGACATGTCGCCAGGTGTTGGCGCCGAGCTCCTCGGTGTTGTCGTACGACATCCCGGTCAACGCCATGCCATCTTCTGGCACGCCGTTCCACTCTTTGCACGCCACCTCACATGCCTTGCAGCCGATGCAGATGGAGGTGTCGGTGAAGAACCCCAGCCGCGGCGGCGGGTCGGCGTACCCGGCGTCACCGCTAACGTCTTGCAACGGGCCTGACAGGCGATGACGGCTCATGGGGTCCTTCCCGTGTCTGTGCCGGCTCCGTCTGTGCCGGTGCCTGCCCCAGGGTCGGCTGAGTCTAGGCCGGCGCGGCGGCGGTAGTCGGCGACGTACTCGAGCATCTCACGCCCGCGTGGCCGTCTGCCCGGTTGGATGTCGCAGGTGCCGACCTTGTCCTGGATGTGCACGTTCGGGTCGAGCGTGACGTTGACGAGGTCGTTGGAGGAGTCGCCGGTGGTCAGACCGTTGCCGCCCCAGTGGTAGGGCAGCCCGACCTGCTCGATCGTCCGCCCGGCGACCCGCATCGAGCGCATCCGTTCGGTGACCAGCACCCGCGCCTCGATCGCTGCACGTGCGGTGACGATGGTCGCCCAACCGCCGTGGGTCAGGCCGCGCTGGGCGGCGAGCCGCGGGGACACCTCGCAGAACATCTCCGGTTGCAACTCCGACAGGTAGGGCAGCGAGCGACTCATGCCACCGGCGGTGTGGTGCTCGGTCAACCGATAACTGGTGAAGACGTAGGGGAAGACCGCGTTGCCCGACGGGTTGAGCGGGTTCGACTCGTGCTCGACCCGCTGCCTGGCCGGATTGCTCTGTTGCCCGTAGACCAGGTTGCGCACGGGTGACTCGGCAGGCTCGTAGAACGCCGGCAACGGGCCGTCGGCGAGCCCCGCCGGCGCGTAGAGCCAGCCCTTGCCGTCGGTCTGCATGATGAACGGGTCGCGACCGCCAATTGCGTCGGGGCCTCGTGCACCGTCAGGTGGCACGTAGTCGGGCGGCCGGTCGGGGATGAAGTCGGGCACGTCATGACCCGTCCAGGTTTGGTTCGCGTCGTCCCACCAGACGTAGGCCTTACGGTCACTCCAGGGCCTGCCGTCGGGGTCCGCGGAGGCCCGGTTGTAGATGATGCGGCGGTTGGCCGGCCACGCCCAACCCCACTCGGGCGCCACCCAGCTCTGCTCCCTGCCCGGTTTACGACGAGCCGCCTGGTTGACCTCATCGGCGTACACGCCGCAGTAGATCCAGCACCCGCAGCTCGTCGAACCGTCGTCGGCGAGCTCGGTGTACGACGACAACGCCGACCCGTCCGGCCCGGTGCCGTTGACCTCGCGGAGCACGGCGTCCGCGCTCGGCTCGTGGCTCGGGCCGTCCTGCGGGTAGTCCCAGGTGAGGTCCAGCAGCGGCCGGTCCATCTCGTCGGTCGAGCCGGCCAGCTTCTGCCGGATCCGCTTGCCCAGCTCGTAGTAGAACTTCAGGTCACTGGTGGCGTCGCCGGGCGGCTCGACCGCCTTGTGGTGCCACTGCAGCATCCGCTGGGTGTTGGTGAACGAACCGCTCTTCTCGGTGTGCGCGGCGGCGGGCAGAAAGAAGACCTCGGTGCCGATCTCCTCGGTCACCAGCTCGCCGGTGGCGATCTCGGGGCCGTCCTTCCAGAACGTGGCGGACTCGATCATCGCCATGTCGCGCACCACCAGCCAGTCGAGGTTGGCCATGCCGAGTCGTTGCATCTTGCCGTTGGCCGAGCCGACTGCGGGGTTCTCACCCACCAGGAAGTAGCCCTTGACCTTGCCCTCGATCTGGTCCACGACTGTCGGGTACGTCGAGTGGTCGCCGGTCAGCCGCGGCAGGTAATCGAAGCAGAAGTCGTTGTCAGGCGTCGCCGCGTCACCCCAGTAGGCCTTCAGGAGGCTCACGGTGTAGGCCCTCATGTTGCCCCAATAGCCGGTGGTGCCGGCGTCGGCGGCGACGAACGAGTCGAGGTTTTGGTGTTGGGACGCATGCGGCATCGGGATATAGCCGGGCAGCAGGTTGAAGAGGGTCGGGATGTCGGTCGACCCCTGGATGCTGGCGTGGCCGCGTAGAGCCAAGATGCCACCGCCGGGACGCCCGATGTTGCCGAGCAGCAACTGCAGGATCGCTGCGGTGCGGATGATCTGCACGCCGGTCGTGTGGTGAGTCCAGCCGACCGCGTAGCAGAACGCCGCGGTGCGATCTCGTCCGCTGTTGCGGGTCAGCGCGTCAGCCACCTGGGCGAACTGCTGCGGCGAGATGCCGCAGACCTGCTCGACAATCTCTGGGGTGTAACGGGCGAAGTGCCGCTTGAGGATCTGGTAGACGCAGCGTGGGTGCTGCAGCGTCTCGTCGCGATCGGGTTTGGACCCCACCGTCGGTCCACCGGAGCCGGCCGTCTCCGACTGAGCGGACTCATGTGTCTCCTGCGTGGACCCGCCGCCGCCTGCCTCACTGGGAGTGCCAGGCTGGGAAGGGTCGCGCTGGCCGGCCGCGGCTGACTCGACCGCCCCCTCGTACTGCCATGACTCAGACTGATAGCTGCCCTTGTCTTCGTCGAATCCGGAGAACAACCCGTCGAGGCTCTCGGTGTCACGGAATTCCGCGTCGACGATGGCCGCGGCGTTGGTGTACGCGACGACGTACTCGCGAAAGTCGCTCTCGTTGACCAGCACGTGGTTGACCAGCGCACCGAGGAACGCGATGTCGGTCCCGGCCCGGATCGGCACGTGGATGTCGGCCAGCGCCGACGTACGGGTGAACCTCGGGTCGACATGGATGATCGTCGCGCCGCGCGCCTTGGCCTCCATCACCCACTGGAAGCCGACCGGGTGACACTCGGCCATGTTCGAGCCCTCGATGACAATCGCGTCAGCGTTGGCCAGGTCCTGCTGGAAAGTCGTGGCGCCGCCGCGACCAAACGATGTCCCCAGACCGGGGACTGTCGAAGAGTGTCATATCCGAGCCTGGTTTTCGATCTGAATGGCGCCCATCGCGGTGTAGAGCTTTTTCATGAGGTAGTTCTCCTCGTTGTCGAGGGTCGCACCTCCCAGACTCGCGATGCCCATGGTCCGACGCAGCCGCCTGCCGTCGTCCTCCCATTGCCAAAACTCGCGGCGGGTCTTGATCACCCGGTCGGCGATCATGTCCACCGCCGTGTCGTGGTCGAGGTCTTGCCACTGCGTGGCGTACGGCGGCCGGTAGCGCACCTTGGTGACCCGGCCGGCTGAGGTGACCAGCTGCTTGCTGGCGCTGCCCTTCGGGCACAGCCGGCCGCGCGAAACCGGGCTTGCCGGGTCTCCCTCGATCTGGGTGACCTGGCCGTCCTTCACGAACACCTTCTGAGCGCACCCCACCGCGCAGTACGGGCAGATCGAGTCGACGACGGCGTCGGCAGCAGCAGTGCGTGGCTCGAGCCGTTCGCTCTTCGAGGAGACCACGGCGGCGCCTCGACCCAGACGGTCGTGGCCGGTCAGTTGCCGAACCACCGGCCAGGAGCCCAAGAACGTTCGCTCACCCATGTCCTGCTCCGTTCCCCATCTCGCTCTCGCGCATGCGGTGCAGGAGAGTATGGGTCAGCCGCCTTTGGTTCTCTCAAGATAACCCAAACTCCCGCGAGAGGCGGTTCGTACGTGGCTCGGCAAGAGTGGCGTGCCAGCGGCGCCCCAGCTGGCAGGCCATAGGGTGACGGTGGAGGCGTTCCTCGTCTGGTGACGGGCGCGGTCTTCAAAACCGTTGTGGCCGGGTATCTCGGTCAGGCGGGTTCGATTCCCGTCCGCCTCCGCCAGTCAGGTCCACCGAGCCATTGCCCGCCGTCGCCACTTTGGTGGAGCTCACCTTGCAAGGGAGGATCCTTTGCCGGACCCGCGCCGGTCAACGCCGCGCACCGATCACGTGCTCGCCGACCCACGCTTGCAGGCGGCCGCCGGCCGGCTCGGCGGTGAAACCGTCAAACGCGCGGTTGCGGCCACCCTGGTTCGATGCCGGGTCGGTGACATCGCGCCCTCAGACGTCGCCGACATCGCGGTGGCGACGCTTCCACACTCGGCCACCTCACTGAGACTCGTCGTCAATGCGACAGGCGTGGTCGTGCACACCAACCTGGGTCGGGCGCCGCTTTCAGAGGCGGCTGTCGAAGCGATCCGGATCGCCTCCGGGACGACCAACGTCGAGCTCGACCTGGCCAGCGGGCGGCGGGATCGACGCGGCCGGGGCGCCCTAGCGGCGCTGGCAGCCGCCGTACCGGACGCCGAAGATGTGCACGTGGTGAACAACGGAGCCGCGGCGTTGGCGTTGGCGGCTTGCGCGCTGGCGACCGGCAAGGCGATCGTGGTGGCGCGCGGTGAGCTGGTCGAGATCGGCGACGGCTTCCGCATCCCCGAGCTGCTGGAGTCGGTCGGCGCGGTCCTTCGTGAAGTGGGTACGACGAACCGCGTCCGCCTCGACGACTATGCCGCAGCGATCGACGAGGGAACCGCGTTCGTGCTGAAGGTGCATCCGTCCAACTTCGTCGTCGAGGGATTCACCTCGTCGGTGTCCGTCGCCGAGCTGGCGACTCTCACCGTGCCCGTCGTCGCCGACATCGGCTCGGGCCTGCTGGCGCCGCATCCGGGGCTCCCCGACGAGCCCAACGCCGCCGCTACGTTGCGCGCAGGCGCCGCGCTGGTCACCGCCTCCGGCGACAAGCTGCTCGGCGGGCCGCAGTGCGGGCTCGTCGCGGGCCGCACGGACCTGGTCACGGTGCTACGTCGCCACCCATTGGCGCGCGCTCTACGCGTCGACAAGCTCACGCTGGCGGCGCTGGAGGCGACCGTGTCCGGGCCCCGACCTCCGGTCGTGGCGGCGCTCGAGCGCCGCGGCGACGACCTGTTTCGCCGAGCCGAGGCGATCTGTGCTGAGCTCGACGTCCAGCTCGATGCCGCGGCGGTGCGCACGGTCGCCGCCGTCGGTGGCGGCGGGGCCCCGAGCGTCAAGCTCGACAGTGCCGCGGTGTCGCTGCCGGCGCGGCTAGCCGTGCCGTTGCGAACCGCTGATCCGGCGGTGGTCGGACGGATCGAGAAGGGCCGGCTGCTCCTCGACCTGATCGCGCTGGAGCCGGACGCCGATGCGGTCGTGGTCGACGCCGTCCGCCGCGCAGTCGACATACCGGGTTGCTGAATGCACGTCATCGCGACAGCTGGCCACGTCGACCACGGCAAGTCGACGTTGGTGCGGACGCTGACCGGCGCTGATCCCGATCGGCTCAGCGAGGAACATCGTCGTGGGTTGTCGATCGAGCTGGGCTACTGCTGGACCCACCTTGCCGGAGTCGGCGAGGTTGCCTTCGTCGACGTGCCAGGCCACGAACGCTTCATCTCGACCATGCTGGCCGGCGTCGGGCCGGTCCCCGCCGTGCTGTTCGTGGTCGCCGCGGACGACCCGTGGATGCCGCAAGCCGCCGAACACCTCGCAGCCCTGGATGCGCTCGGTGTCGAGCACGGCGTCGTCGCGATCACCCGATCCGACCTCGCCGACCCCGCAACGACGACCCAACGCGCGCTGGCCCGGCTTCGGGGTACGTCGTTGCACCACGCGCCGGCCATCGCGGTCAGCGCCCGAACCGGCGCCGGCATCGAAGGGCTCCGGAGAGCGCTCGTGGAGTTGGTCCGCGACCTCGACGTACCGGACCCGACCGCCGACGTGCGGTTATGGGTGGACAGGTGCTTTCACGTGGTCGGCGCCGGAACCGTGGTGACCGGCACACTCACTGCGGGAACAATCCGGGTCGGTGACACCTTGTCCTTGGGATCGGCGACCGTGCGGGTTCGTGGCATCCAAACCCTCGAGCGTCCGGTCACCGATGCGTCCGGGGTGGCTCGGGTCGCGTTGAGCCTTGGCGGCAACACACCGGCGGGTCTCGAGCGCGGGTGTGTGCTCGTGACTCCCGACGCCTGGCTGTTCGCCTCCACCCTCGACGTACGAACGTCCTCAGCAGCTGCACTGCCGGAGCGCCCGATGTTGCATGTCGGCGCTACCTCGGCGTCCTGCCGGTGTCGGCCGCTTAGCGAGGATCTCCTCCGGCTGACGCTCGATCGACCGTTGCCGCTGCGCGTGGGCGACCGGGTGCTGTTGCGAAACCCCGGCGACCGGAAGGTCTGGGGCGCGACGGTCCTCGATCCGCGGCCACCAGCACTGAACCGTCGCGGTTCCGCTCGCGATCGCGCCGAAGCTCTGGCTGCTAGCGACGGTCGTCCGGACGCTCGTGCCGAACTGCGGCGACGCGGGCCGGTGTCCCGGACGCTGCTGCGCCAGATCGGCGCAGACACCGGGTCGGTGGACGGCCTAGCAGTCCAGGCCGGTGACTGGTTGTTGGACGCCGAGCTCGCCGCCGGGCTTGGTCGCCGGCTGCGCACCATCGTCGAGGACCATGATGCTGCCGATGCCGTCAACCCCGGGGTGCCGGTGGCCGCCGCCGCGCACGCCCTGGGGTTGCCGACGCCCGAGCTCGTCGCCGCGCTGGTGGCACCCCCGCTGTGGCTCAGCAATGGCCGAGTCCGCGCCGGCCACGCAGCCGGCTTGCCGCCGCAGCTCGACGACGCGCTAGCCCGGTTGGGTCACGACCTCGCCAACGATCCGTTCGCGGCGCCAACCGCTGGTCGACTCACCGAGCTCGGGCTCGACGCCAAGGCGATTGGTGCGGCAATCAAGGCCGGTCGCCTACTGCGCATCAGCGGCACGCTGGTGTTGTTGCCGGGCGCCGACGCGGAAGCTGCCCGGCGATTGAGCCGGCTGCCTCAGCCGTTCACGACCAGCCGAGCGCGGATGGCGCTAGCTACCTCCAGGCGCGTCGCGCTGCCGTTGCTCGCCCACCTGGACCGGTTGGGTTGGACGCGCCGGCTGCCCGACGACCGGCGTACGGCGTCCCTCCCGCCCGCTCACGGTGCTTGAGGAGCGAGCGCCTGAGCGCCACGGTGGTTGATCAGCGGCAGCGAGTGTCTCGAAACCACCACCCGGTCGCGGACTTCTTGTGATCCCTGATGATGGCGTCATGGCCACCCGTTCGACGCCCTCGGCGTATGTCGTGCTCTTGCGCGGCATCAACGTCGGCGGCCATGGCAAAGTGGCGATGCCCGCGCTGCGAGACGTCTGCGTCGATATCGGGTGCGCCGATGTCACGACGTACATCCAAAGCGGCAATGTGGTGCTCAGCAGTCAGCAGTCAGCAGCCCGACTCGAGACGACGTTGGCGAAGGCGATCGCGGATCGGCTCGGCGTATCGCCCGACGTGATGGTCCGGTCCGGCCAGGAGCTGGCGGCCGTCATCGAGAACAACCCATACCCGCAGGCCGCCGAGGGCACCTTGCACGTCGGGTTCTTGGCCAACCCGTCCGACAACGACACCCGGAATGCGGTCGCAGACGTCGAGTGCGAGCCGGAGCAGTTCACCATCCGCGACCGAGAAATCTACTTCTACCTGCCGAACGGGATGGGCAGATCCAAGCTGGCGCCGCTGTTGGTTCGCAAGGTGAAGAGTCCTGTCACCGCCCGAAACTGGCGCACCGTGCTGAAGCTGCATGCAATGGCCAACACTTTGTAACGGCATTCGTACGGCGGCGTGTTCACGACGCTGCCCGCAGTCGTCCACCACGGACTTGTCCCGCGAGGCGCGAACACACCCGGCCACCAGCCGAGGCGAGAAGCCGCCACAGGCGGCGACCCCATCCGCAAGCGGGATGGCGGCGTATCACTGGCATGGCATGACCGCACATCGGTATGCCGGGGCGCCAGCAGGCGTTCGGCATCCCGGCGAAGCTGTCAGCATGCCTTACCAGCCGGCGGGGGGGGGGGGGGGGGCGCGGGGGGGGGGGAAAAAAAGCCC
>JBPCQA010000057.1:0-22224 GCA_050998615.1 Nocardioidaceae bacterium | reverse complement strand
GCGGCTGATTCGGCCGACGGGGTCGCGCCGTGACTTCGCCGTGAGCCAGCTCTCGCGGTCGAAGGAGGTCAGCCTCCCCGCCGAGAATGCGAGGATGACAGCGTCGAACCACCGTGTCAGCGAAGGTGCCGACATGTCACTCGTCGGGGTTGCCCCAGGTCGAAAGGCAGAAGGGGTGTCCGGCCGGGTCGGCGTAGACGTAGCAGTGGTTCGAGTTGGGCTGGTAGCCGTACTTCGAGGCGCCGGCCGCGAGCACTTTCGCCTCGGTCGCCTCGAGGTCGTCGACATAGAAGTCCAGATGGAGTTGCTTAGGGGTCGTTCCGTTGGGCCAGGCCGCGGGCCGGTGGTTGGGCACAGTCCAGAAGTCGATGGTCCCGCCCGGACCGCTCATGCTCGCCCAGCGCTCATTCTGGCTGGTCACGGTCCCGCCGGTGATCTCGGCATAGAAGGCGGCGAGTTCCCCGGCGCGTCCGGGCAGTCAACGCCACGCCGCTGAGGTTGATGACGTCTGACATAGTGTGCGTCCTTTAGTCGGCGGGCAGTCGATGAGGTTGTCTCGATTTTCGTGAAAGCTTTGATGATCCACCTTGGGTGAGAGTCGATCATCGTCGCTGAGTGCAGGGTGCGCAGTGTGGATTTTGAAGACTGGCGTGAGGCGCTTATTGCGGTGCTCGATCGCGTAGAGCGATGGTGCGCACCGGTGCGAGCAGCTGCGGCTAGCCGCAGATCTGCCGCTAGCCGACGCTCGCAGCCAGCGCTTGATAGGTGGGGAGGAGCTCGGCCCACCGTTCCTGCATGTCGCGACGCTCACGACCGGCGATGTGGGCGGCGAGATCTTCGACGTGGACTTGGACTCCGGCGCCGTAGGCGGCGAGCTGGTCCAGGGGCATGCCTCGTTCCTCGATGACCAGGATGGTTTGGTCGCCGTCGACGGTCAGCGTGGCCTCGATGGCGTTCTCGTCCGGGTTGTCCGGGTCGTCCGCGTCCTTGGTCCGCACCAGCCAGCGGTGCGGGGGTTCGCAGGCTTCTACGCGCCCGGTGCCTTCCCATCCGCTGGTGAAGAAGTGTGCGCGGAACTGTCCGCCGAGTCGCAGGTCCCCTTCGACCTCGCCGATCCAGCGGGCGAGACGTCTGGGGTCCGTGAGTGCCGACCAGAGGTCGTCGATGTCGGTGTCGTAGCGGTCCTGCATGCGCACGGCGCCTTTGCCATCGGCTGATCGCAGGCTGCCCAGGATGCGGCCGCTGCCGTCCTGCGCGTTGCTGGTCATCTGCCGCTCCTTCGTTCGCGTTTCCTCGGGCCACCTCGGTGCGCCTCCTGGCGAACCTCGACCAGCCCCGCCTCGTGCAAGACCCGCAGGTGTCGGGATACTCCTGGTCGAGCAATCGGCAGCAGCGCCGCCAGCTCGCCACGCTTCAGCCTAACCACCTGCCGCGTCAAGATGAGACGTGCAGCCGGTCAGGGCGAGCTCAGCGTCGGAACTTGCCCGCTCCGACGAGCGCGAGGACGATGTCGAAACGTTGGTCGGTTCGCTCATCGAGAGGTTTTCGCGGATGTGGATGCCCCCCACGACTGGTCTCGCTCATCCGAGACGACGCTGCTGCTCCCGATACGCCGGGGTGAGCTCGGTCCATCGCGCCCCGCGGGTCGGTCAGTCGCGGTTTCGAAACGCTCGCTTCGCTCGCTTTTGAACCGCTGCCCGGCGCTATTGCCGGGGTCAGCTATGTCCTGGCACTGATCTACGACCGAGGGCGCGGTTAGCGCACGGCTAGCGTCGGTCGGCTGCGGCAGTGCGACCGTGAGACTCGCCGGAGCAGGGTGTACGTCGGATGCTTGGCGCCGAGGCTGCGTCGTACCCTGACCACACCTGAGGTACGACGAGCGGAGAGCGGCCAATGAAGATCTTCTTGTCCTGTGACATGGAGGGGGTGGCCGGCATCGTGGACTGGTCCCAGTGCGGGCCGGCCGGCGGCGCCGCCTATCAGCGTGGATGCGAGCTGATGCTCAATGAAGTCAACGTGGCGATCGACGGCGCGCTCGCCGCCGGCGCAGATGAGATCGTCGTTAACGATTCCCACGGCGGAATGTTCAACCTCGACCCGGCTGCGATCCGCTACCCGGCAAGCTACCTGTCCGGGCGACACAAGCCGGCGTACATGATGCAAGGCCTCGACGACAGCTTCGACGCGGTGTTCTTCGTCGGCTATCACGGGTCGATTTCAGGTGCACCGTCGAGCCTGTCACACACCTACAACCCAGAGGTGATCAGCGGCGTCCGGCTGAACGGTGAGTACGTCGGTGAGAGCGGCATCAACGCCTTGGTGGCACACGCGCACGATGTGCCGATCGCCTTGATCAGTGGCGACGCGGTCACGTTGGGCGAGGCCGAAAGTTTTGCTCCGGACGCGGTTGGCGTGGTCACCAAGGAGTCGATCACCCGCTTCAGTGCCCACAATCTGCACCCGGAGCTGGCCCGTCAACGCATCGAGGACGGGGCGCGGCAAGCCGTTGCCGCGGTTGTGGCGGGCGGCATCTCGGCGCCGGGCATCGACTCACCGGTCACGCTGGACATCGAGTTCCAAACGGCCGACATGGCGGAAATGGCGACCTGGGTGAAGGGCGTGGACCGGCTGGACACTCGATGCGCGCGGATCAACGGTGCCGTCGGCGACGGCGTGTTCCACTCATTCGTCGCCGTCACCTACATCACCCGGCAGGCAGGCGGTCGCTGAGACGGCGCGCCAAGAGCGGGGGAGGGACTTGCCGGCTCGACCGGAAAAAGCTGACGGCTGGGCGGGAAAAACCTGACAGCTCGGCGGAGCGTGGTCAGGCGGGCACCTCGTGAGCCGACGGCACCGCGGCCTCACCGTATTTGGCCAATGCGACGGCCGCACCAATCGTCAGCACGAATCCGCCGATCGCGATGCCGGCAAAACCGGATCGGGAGCGGTCGCCCAAGAGCGCGATGCCGATCACCGCCGGCACCAGCGTGTCGACGGCAAAGCTCACGGCGGTGGCGGTGGTCACTGAACCGCGTTGCAACGCCATCGAGTAGAGGAGCATGGCGAGCACCCCGCTTGCCGCGAGCGCCCAGACCGTGGGATCTGTCACGGCGTGCCACCACGGAGTGGGCAGCGTGAGGGTGCGCGCAGCGATCGCGACGATTGAGAATCCCAGCCCCGCGACCACCGCGATCGCGGTGACCGCGGATCGGCCGGTACGCCGACCGGCGACGGCGCCCAGCACGGCAAGTGGCGCCACCGCGATCAAGAGCGCCCAGCGACCAAGGAGCGGTAGCGGGCTCGCGTTGTCAGGCCGAGCCGAAGCGGCCAACAGCACCAGCCCGACACCAAGGATGCCGAGTGAGACGACCTCTTGGCGGCGCAACCTCGCACCCAGCAAGGCGGCGAGCAGGGCTGTCACCCCCACGCTGGAGGCGACCGCGGACTGGACCAAGAAGAGCGGCAGGGTGCGAAGCGCCAGGAGTGAGGCCACAAAGCCGACCATGTCGACGGCGATGCCCGCGATGAAGGGCAGTGTGCCGGCCAATTGCAACAGCAACCTGGGATCCAGACCGGTGGTTGGCGCTGCTCGGCGCGCCGCAATGCCCTGCAGTACGGAGGCGCCGCCGTACGCGATGGCCGCCACGAACACTTCGACGAGCCCCAGCAGCATGCCTCCAGTTTGCATGGCGGCCATGAGGGGGCGGCGTCTCGGTGCCACGGTTGGGCGAGATGCGCCGGGTGATGCAGGATTTGCCCCATCGATGCTGACACGCCCATCGTGACCGCCTCGGCCGGCAACACGCGATGGGCGTCGCGTTCGCCGCTGGCCGGCTTGGAAGGCGAGCAACCGTGGTCACCTCGACCACCGCGTCTCCCGCGAGGTGGCGGGCTGCCTTGGCCGACGACGAACCTCGTTCGTTCGACGCTGTGCTTTGCGGGGGCACCCCGCACCCCGAAGCGAGGCGCCGCCTGGGCGCCCCAGACGGTGAACAGTCATTTGGGAGACACACCACCAGGTGGACGGCTGCTATCCGAATCGGGGAGACTGCGCCGGCGCTCTTACCGTTTAGAGTGGGGCAATGATTGCGGACCGGACTTCCGTTAAGTGGGCGGTGGGTGCCTGCGCTGCGGTGCTGGCTGCGGTAATCATTGCCGGCCTCGTTTTCGCGACCAGAGACTCAGATGCGCAGCCAGGCGCTGATCGCCCCGTCGCCGCAGGCTCGACATCGCGATCGATCGGTAGCACCCCGCAGCCTGCGGCGCCAGCACCGCCGATGCTGCCTCATCAGATTCGGGTGCGCGGCATCGGCCGGGCGCTCCAGCCCGGGAGCTGCTGGATCTTCCCGCCAACCCACGGCAAGCGTGGGATCACGGTCTTTCTCGACCCCGGCCACGGCGGCAACGATCCCGGCACCATGGGGGTGACGAGCAGCGGGCAAACCGTGCACGAGAAGACGTTGACGCTCGCGGTCGCCAAGCGCGCGGAGGCGTTGCTCCGGGCCTCCGGTTACACGGTCGTGATGTCTCGGACCACCGACGACAACGTCGTGACATTCTTACCGGGGGACCTGGTCGGCAAACTCGAGACGCCGATGGCCGTCCACGACGAGGTTGTGGCCAGGGTGGCATGCGCGAACGCCGTACACGCGGACGTCATCGTCTCGATCCACTTCAACTCCTACAGTGACCCGTCGATCGGCGGAGCCGAGACGTTCTACGACCCGAGTCGCCCTTTCAGCGCCCGCAACGGCGAGCTCGCCACGTTGGTGCAGAACAAGTTGCTGGCCGGTTTCCACGCCGCGGGCTGGGCGGTCCCGGACCGCGGCTGGCGTCTCGACACGGGGGCCGACGCGCCCACGCTTACCAGCAAAGGGGCGGCCTACGGCCATTTCCTGCTGCTCGGGCCCGCCATGCCCGGCTGGAACGCCCACCCAAGCCAGGCGCCGGGCGTGCTCATTGAGCCATTGTTTCTGACCCGCCCCACCGAGGCAGATGTGGCGGCTAGCGCTCACGGTCAACGGGTGATGGCCGCCGCGATCGCGAGCGCCGTAGAGCGCTTCCTCCCAGGCGGTTGACGCCGCCGGCTGAGCGGCCCGGTTCATGTCGGTGCTTGGAGCCTGCGGCTCTTAGGCTGCCCTCGTGACACGCACACATGCTTCGGTTGATCCGGCCACTTCGGGCGCGCGACAACACTGAGCCGGGACGGACCGCTTCGCCGCTGTAGCTGCTCACCGACTTGTGTTTCGTAGTCGCCGTCTCGCAGACCGCGTCGGTGCTTCACCAAGCGACAGCAGCGCCAGCGACCTGATCACTGCCGCCGCCGTCACGGTGCCGGTGGCCGTACTGCTCGCCACGATCTGGGCGGTGCCTCTGCGTCGGCACGACCAAAACACGCCGCGGCGGCCGACGAATCGCGTTGTCTTTTGGTATCGCGATAGCGGTCGTGTTGCTCGGCACCTTGACCCGACACCGGAGCTGGTCGCGGGCTTGGCCTGCGCCATCCTGCTCACCGTCCGGCTGCTCCTGCGCGAACACGCGGACGAACATGCGGACGAACAGGCGGATTAAAGACAGCACCCGCTGCCGCCTTGAAGGGGCGTGAGCTGGGCGAGGTCATGGATCCTGGCCGCCGGGCTGGCAGTGACGTGTGGCACCGCGGTGCTGCTCGTAGCGCGGCTCGACATCTTCCACCACGCCGGCGCGGGTTCGCCCACGATCAGCCCCGGCCGGTCGACCAGGAGGTCGCGACGGCGGGCAGCGCTGCCCGCGGACCCGGTGGCGAGCGCCAGCCGCCTGGCCAGGGCTACCGCGTCCGATACTTCTCCACGTCGCTCTCCCGCAGGGTGAGGCCGTTGCCCGGGCTGTCCGGCCGTGGCCCGACGGCGCCGCCGGTGGGATCGAGCGTGCCGTCGAAGAACATCGACTCGATGCGCACATGGTCGTGGAACCATTCCAGATGCCGGAGGTTCGGAATCGCCGCGGCGGCATGGGCGTGCAGATGGGGTGCGCAGTGCCCCGAGACGTCCAGCCCGTACGACGCCGCGATCGCCGCAGCGCGCAGCCACTCGGTGATGCCGCCGCATCGCGACGCGTCTGCCTGAAGGCAGTCGACGGCTCCCGCCTCACACATTCGGCGGAAGTAGTAGAGGTCGAAGCCGTACTCCCCCGCCGCGACGTCCGGCGACACCGCGTTGCGCACCTCGCGAAGCCCGGCCAGGTCATCGGACGACACGGGCTCTTCGAACCACCGGATGTCCAGGCCCGCTGCTTCGTGCATGACCCGGATCGCCTGCTTGCGCGTGTAACCGCCGTTGGCGTCGACGTACAGCTCCACGTCATCTCCGACCACCCGTCGGGCCTGCCGCATGCGGTCGAGGTCCCGGCCCGGGTCGGCGCCCCATGATTCGCCAATCTTGATCTTGACCCGCGGGATCTGCTGCTCCTGCGCCCAGTGACCGAGCTGTGCCGCCAGCTGGGCTTCGTCGTACGACGTGAAGCCGCCGCTGCCGTAAACCGGCACCGCCTCGTGCACCACACCCAGCAACCGGTGCAGCGGCAGGTCAAGCAACCGCGCCTTCAGGTCCCATAAGGCCACGTCGACGGCGGCGATCGCATACCCCACGGCACCTACCCGGCCGGCGTTGCGCACCGCCTTGACCATCGCATCGAATGCGCCGGGGACATCCATCGCGTCGCGGCCTTTGACCTTGCCGGTAAGCAGCTCGTCGACAATCGACGCGCACGCGCCGGCACCGTAGGTCCAGCCGGTGCCCACGACGTCGCCGGAGCGGGCCGACACGAGCACCATCGTCGTCGAGTCCCAGGCGATCGTGCCGTCGGCCTCCGGCGCATCAGTGGGAATCGTGTAGACACGGGCGTCGATGGAGTCGATCGTCGCGCCGCTGGCTGATGAGACGGATTTGGTCACGCCGGAGACCCTTCGGTGAGCTCGGATTGAATGTCTTCAAGTGACCGGTCCTTGGTTTCCGGCACCCGCCAGGCGCAGAACAGCACTGCGATCACCGCGATTCCCGTGTACAAGAAGAACGTGCCCTGCCGGGTGATTGCCCCACTCAACGACAAGAACGTGGCAGCGACGAGGAAGTTCGCGCCCCAGTTGGCTACCGTGGACACCGCCATCGCCGGGCTACGCACGCCGATCGGGAAGATCTCGGCGATCAGCAGCCAGAACACCGGGCCGAGCCCGATCGCGAACGCGGCGATGAAGACGAGCAAGGCGACCAGGGCCAGGTACGGCGCTTCGGATTGCAGGGTGGGCGACATGAAGTAGACGCCCAACAAGGCAAGCGCGATCGTGAGCCCTACCGTGCCGATCAGCAGCAGCTTGCGACGCCCAACTCGGTCAAGCAGCAACACGGCGACGATTGTGAACACGACGCTGGTGATTCCGACGAACACCGTGCCGGACAGCGCCTTGGTCCACTTGCGGCTTATCGCGTCGGCCAGGTAGCCCGACAGCACGGCTCCGGCCATAGCGCCCAGCAGCAACGCGGACACGATGGCCTGCTGCTCGAACGTGTTGGCATGCAGGTCGCCCTTGATGTACAGCAAGGCGCCGGAGATAACCCCGGTGTCATAGCCGAACAGCAGGCCCCCGATCGCGGCGATCATGCTGATGCGGACCAGCAACCAGTTGCCCTTGTTGCGCAGCTCCGAGACGAAGCTTGCCATCACCAGCCCCCTCCGCTCGATCAGCCGTTACGGTGTGGGATGAACTCCTGAACCTTTGTCTTGACGCCCTCCTTGAGCACGCCCCACCGGTCCTCGTCACCGGCCAGCATGGACTTGGCGGCATCCTTCATCTGCTCGAAGGTCGCGTGCGGCGGGATCGGTGGCACGTTCGGGTCACAATGCACGTCTAGGACTGTAGGCCGGTCGTTGCTCAACGCCCGATCCCAGGCCGGGGCCAGGTCCGCCGGTTTGCGGACCGTGATGCCCTCGAGCCCGAGGCTGCCCGCGAACGCCGCGAAGTCGACATCGGGCAACTCCTGAGACTCGGCGAACTTCGGTGCGCCCTCCATCGCGCGCATCTCCCAGGTCACCTGGTTGAGGTCGTTGTTGTGCAGTACGGCGACGATCAGCCGCGGGTCTGACCACTCCCGCCAATAGTGCTTGATCGTGATCAGCTCGGCCATTCCGTTCATCTGCATCGCGCCATCCCCGGCAAACACGATTACCGGACGGCCGGGGTTGCCGAATTTCGCACCGATTCCGTAAGGCACTCCGGGGCCCATCGTGGCCAGGTTGCCGGACAGCGAGCCCCGCATGTCGCCGCGGAACTTTAGCTGCCGGGCGTACCAGTTGGCCGCGGAGCCGGAGTCGGCGGTCACTATCGCGTCATTGGGCAGCCGGGGGGAGAGTTCCTGGAACAGCAGCATCGGGTTGACCGGATCGGCTTCGACCGTTGCCTCGTGGTCCATGGTCTCCCACCAACGTGACACGTGGGCCTCGATGGTCTCCCGCCACGATCTGTCGCTCTTGTGGGTCAACCGGGGGATCAATGCCTGCAGGGTGCGTTTGGCGTCACCCACCAGGTTGACTTCGTAGGGGTAGCGCATGCCGATGAACTTCGCGTCGATGTCGATCTGCACCGCGCGGGCCTGGTCGAAGGCGGGCATGAACTGGGTGTAGGGAAAGCTGGAGCCGACGGTGAGCAGGGTGTCACAGCCCATCATCAACTCATAGCTCGGGCGAGTGCCAAGCAACCCGATCGAACCGGTGACGTAGGGCAGCTCGTCGGACAGCACGTCCTTGCCGAGCAGCGCCTTCGCGACGCCGGCGCCGAGAAGGTCGGCGACCTGCTCGAGCTCGGCTCTCGCGCCCCGAGCTCCCGAGCCGGCCAGAATCGCGATCTTCTCACCCGCGTTGAGGATGTCGGCAGCCCGCAACACTGCCGCGTCGTCTGGTGACGTGGTGGGCCAGTCGATGCCCATGCTGGACGGCACCATCTTGAACGCATGGGTGGGAGCGGAGTATTCGAGCTCTTGGACATCAGACGGGATGATGATCGCGGTCGGTGCCCGTTCGGCGACGGCGATGCGAATCGCGCGGTCCACTACGTTGGGCAGCTGCTCTGGAACGGTCACCATCTGCACGTAGTCGCTGGCGACGTCTTTGAAGAGACTCATCAGGTCGACTTCTTGCTGGTAGGAGCCACCCATGGCGCTGCGGTTCGTCTGGCCCACGATCGCGACGACCGGGACGTGGTCGAGCTTCGCGTCGTACAAACCGTTGAGCAAGTGAATGGCGCCGGGTCCCGAAGTTGCCATGCACACGCCGAGTTTGCCGGTGAACTTGGCGTAACCCACGGCTTCGAACGCGCTCATCTCTTCGTGCCTGGCTTGAATGAACTTCGGCGTGTTGTCGGTGCGTGTCCAGGCGGCGAGGATGCCGTTGATGCCGTCGCCGGGGAACGCGAACACCTTCTCCACATCCCACTCACGAAGGCGCTCGAGTAGGTAGTCAGCAACAGTCTGGGAAGCCATCAGGTTTGCTCCTTCGGGGCGGGGTTGGGCCATCACATCGGGTGGCGGCATCAGGTGGACAGCTCGTCGAGCTGCATTTAGAGCCGCGCCGCTCTAGCTGGCAAGCTGAGCCGACGGCTCATGCTGATCGTGTGAGTGGCGCTCACGCGGAGCTTCTGTCGCGCCCACTTGGGCACGAAGAGTGGTCAGGATGCGCGCGATCAGGCGCGAAACCTGCATCTGGGTTACTCCGAGCTCCTGGGCTATCTGGGCTTGCGTCCACTCCTCGAAGAAGCGTAGATAGACGATGCGCCGGTCGCGTGCCGACAGGTTGCGACACAGCGGTCGCAGCGCGACCACGGCCTCGGCCCGGTCGTAGCCGGCGTCGTCCTGGCCGAGTGTCCCGGCCAGCGCGGGAGCCTCGTCGTCGCCGGCGGCGGCATCCAACGAGCTAGGCCGGAAGCATCCGTCGGTGGCCAGCGCCTCCTTGACTTCGTCGATGCTCAGACACAACTCGTCAGCGAGCTCGCGGGCAGACGGCACGTGGCCGGTCTCTTGGGTGAGCATTGCCGCGGTGGCCGACAGGCTCGCCTGGAGCTCTTGGATGCGTCGCGGTGGCCGGACCATCCACGCGTGGTCGCGAAAGAACCGTTTCACTTCGCCGCGGATGGTGGGAACCGCGTAGCTCAAGAAGTTGTCGCTCTTGCTGGGGTCGAAACCCTGCGCCGCCTTCACCAGGCCGACGTAGGCAATCTGCGCCAACTCGTCGCTTTCCACCCCTCGATTGCGGTAGCGCAGCACGATCGTTTCTGCCACCTCGATATTGGCCAAGATGACCTGCTCTTGAATTTCTCGCCGCTCTTGCGCGCTCGCGCCATCGCTGTGGGCAAGCAAGTCCCGGGTGCGGTCCGCGCGATTGTCGCTAGGGCCCGCGTCAGGCTCTGCGGAATGACTCAGGCCAGACAGTCGACGGTGCAATGTAGTGGGAGCCATCACAAGTCCTTCGGGGAGACGTGCGTGGCAGTTGGCTCAACCACTGACTTCACTTTAAGCACGCGATGCCGGCCCCGGCAAGAGGTTGAAGCCTTAAGGATTCCAAAGAACCGTTGTACCTCCAGCCGTGGCCGGGCAGGTGTGGTTCCGAGACGGCCGTGAGGCGGCCTCCTGGTCCACCGGGACCGCGGCTCGTCTCCCGCAACCATCGGGACCGCGGCTCGTCCCACGGTGGTTGAGGACTGAGCCAGCGAGCGTCTCGAAACACGACCGGCGCATGCGATGATGGCTCCGCAGCTGACGGCCGCGTCGAGATGTCGGGAGGTGGGATGGCGCAGCAGGTCGCGTCCAACTCGGCAGACGATCTCGCGGGGCCGACCATGGCCGCGTTGGTCGCCGAGCTCAGGCAGCGCCTAGCCGATGTCCGGCAGGGCGGGTCATCGACGGCGCGCGCCAAGCACACCGATCGCGGCAAGATGTTGGTGCGAGACCGCGTCGACAGGCTGATCGATCCGGGCTCGCCGTTCTTGGAGTTGAGCCCGCTCGCCGCCACCGGCATGTACGACGACGCGGTGCCGAGTGCCGGCATAGTGACAGGCATCGGCCGGATCAGTGGGCGCGAATGTGTCGTGGTGGCCAACGACGCCACGGTCAAGGGCGGCACGTACTACCCGATCACCGTCAAGAAGCATCTGCGCGCCCAAGAGGTTGCCGGTGCCAACCGGCTTCCATGCGTCTACCTTGTTGACTCCGGTGGCGCATTTTTGCCCATGCAGGACGACGTTTTCCCCGACCGCGACCACTTCGGACGCATTTTCTACAACCAGGCGACGATGTCGGCGAGCGGGATCCCCCAGATTGCCGCAGTGATGGGGTCGTGCACCGCCGGGGGCGCCTACGTGCCCGCGATGTCCGACGAGAGTGTGATCGTGCGCAACGAAGGCACGATCTTCCTCGGTGGCCCACCTCTCGTGAAAGCGGCGACCGGTGAGGTCGTCACTGCCGAGGCGCTCGGTGGGGGCGACGTACATGCGCGTACATCGGGTGTCGTCGACCACCTCGCGGCTGACGATGCCGAGGCGCTCGCGGTCGTGCGCTCGATCGTCGGGACGCTGGAGCGTCCCCGGCGGCCGTCCTTGGTGCAGCGCGAGCCCGAGGAGCCGTCGGCGGATCCGGCCACGCTCTACGACGTGGTGCCGACCGACACCCGGACGCCGTACGACGTCCGCGAGGTCATCCGTCGCGTGGTCGACGGTTCACGGCTGCACGAGTTCAAGGCCCTGTACGGCGAGACGCTGGTGTGCGGCTTTGCCCGGATCTGGGGCTACGCGGTGGGGATCATCGGCAACAACGGGATTCTCTTCAGCGAGTCCAGCCTGAAGGGGGCCCATTTCATCGAGCTGTGCAACCAACGCGGCATCCCGCTCGTCTTCTTGCAAAACATCACCGGCTTCATGGTCGGTCGCCAGTACGAGGCTGGTGGTATCGCCAAGGATGGCGCCAAGCTGGTGACGGCGGTCGCCTGCTCGGTGGTGCCGAAGTTCACCGTGGTGATCGGCGGCTCCTTCGGTGCCGGCAACTACGGAATGTGCGGTCGCGCGTATGACCCGCGGTTCCTGTGGATTTGGCCGAACGCCCGGATCTCGGTGATGGGCGGTGAGCAGGCAGCGTCCGTGCTGGCCACGGTCCGCCGCGACGGCATCGAAGCTCGCGGCGGCGCCTGGACGCCGGCCGAGGAGGAAGCGTTCAAGCGGCCGATCCGCGACCAGTACGAAACCCAGGGGTCGCCCTACTACTCCACCGCGAGGCTGTGGGACGACGGCATCATCGACCCCGTCGACACGAGGCGGGTCCTCGGCATGGGCCTGGCGGCGGCAGCGCATGCCCCCATCCCGCAGCCCCGCTATGGCATCTTCCGGATGTGAGCCGCCGGTGACTGGGGAAGATGCTCGATGACGCGTTTCGGGACCGTGCTCGTGGCGAACCGCGGCGAGATCGCGGTGCGGCTAATTCGCGGTGCGGCCGCCGCCGGGTTGCAGAGCGTGGCCGTCTACAGCGATGCCGACCGTGACGCGCCGCACGTCCGCGAGGCCGACGCCGCGGTCCGGATCGGTCCGCCACCGGCCGTGGATTCCTACCTGTCGATTCCGGCGATCCTGGCCGCTGCCCAGCACGCCGGAGCCGACGCGATTCATCCTGGTTACGGATTCTTGTCCGAGCGGCCGGCGTTCGCCCGGGCGGTCGCGGCTGCGGGTCTCGTCTTCATCGGCCCACCAGCCGACGTGATGGAGGCGCTGAGCCGCAAGGACCGGGCCCGGGACATCGCCGTCGCGGCAGGGGTGCCGGTGGTCCCGGCGGCGGACGTTTCCCTGGGATTCGACATGGCGGGATCCGACGCGGCGGGACCGGGGGCGGGGTATGATTTCGCGGCGATCGGCCGGCAGGTCGGTTTCCCGTTGCTGGTGAAGGCGGCCGCCGGCGGTGGGGGCAAGGGCATGCGGATCGTGCGTTCTGCTGCCGACCTGCCTGCTGCGGTGGCCGCAGCGCGGCGTGAGGCGGCCGCCGCGTTTGGCGACGACACCATGCTGTTCGAACGGTACGTCGAGCACGGACGCCACATCGAGGTGCAGGTGCTCGCCGACGAGCGCGGCAACGTCGTGCACCTCTTCGAGCGTGACTGTTCGGTGCAGCGCCGCCATCAAAAGGTGCTGGAGGAGGCGCCGGCTGTCACGATCAGCGAGCAGGTGCGCCAGATCGTCACCAGCGCCGCGGTCTCCTTGGCACGCGAAGCCGGTTACGTCAACGCCGGAACCGTCGAGTTCTTGGTCGCCGGAGACGAGGCGTTCTTCCTGGAAATGAACACCAGACTCCAAGTCGAACACCCGGTGACCGAGGAGGTCACCGGGCTCGATCTCGTACAGCTGCAGTTCGCGGTTGCCCAAGGTGAGCCGTTGCCGTTCGCGCAGGCTGACCTGGCGATTCATGGTCACGCGATCGAGGCGCGTGTATACGCCGAGGACCCCTATCACGGCTTCCTGCCGCAGGCCGGCGTGGCCGACATCGTGCATTGGCCGAACCGCGCCCGCGTCGACCAGGCGCTTGGCTCCGGTCAACGCGTCGATACGTTCTATGACCCGATGCTCGGGAAGATCATCGTGTCGGGCGCGACCCGCGAGGCAGCTCGCCGGTCGTTGGTCGCCGCACTCGACGACACCGCAATCTTGGGGCTCACGACGAATCTGGGATTCCTGCGCACACTGGCCGACTCCGTTGCCTATCGCGAGAGCGCCGTCGACACCGCGTGGCTCGACACCCACCCTGACGAGTTCGGGTTGGAGACGCCGGTGCCGGCGTGGTGCCTGGCGGCCTGGTCCCTTGCCACTACCCGGGCAGCTAACCCCCACGCAGCCAACTCCCACGCGGAGGGTCGATCGCATCCCTTCGGGACCGCCGACGGGTGGCGCGCCGGCGCCTCGCCGGCCGCCGTACCCATCGAGCTCACCGGCGCCGGTGCCGATACCAGGGTGCTGACCGTGGATGTGGCAAGCGGGCTGATCACCGGCCCGCACCGATCTGTTACGGTCCGGGCGCTTGACCAGGTCGGTGATCGGGTTCGGTTGGAGCTGGACGACGAAGTGCAAGACGGTCACGTGCTGGTGACGCCGCGGGAAGTCCTGGTTGCGTACCGGGGCCAGACCTATGTGTTCACGCGACCTGATGCGTTCAGCCCGGTCGGGCGTGCCGGGATGGGTGACGGCTCGGTCACCGCGCCAATGCCGGGCACCGTGTTGGCGGTGAACGTCTCGAGTGGCGACCCCGCGCACGCCGGTGACACGCTCGGAGTGATGGAGGCGATGAAGATGGAGCTTGCGTTGAAGGCGCCGTTCGCGGGAACCGTGGTCGAAGTCGACGTGGTGGTCGGCGCTCAGGTTGACCTGGGCGCGACCCTCTTTGTCGTCAAGCCGGCCGAGGACCCGGCAGTCGACAGCCCGTCGGCGGAGGGCCAGCGAGCCGTTGGGCCGGCATGAAACGCGAGCCGCAGGTCGAGCGCACGGCTGGCTTGCCGGCTCGGGTGAGCATCTATGAGGTGGGCCCGCGCGATGGCCTGCAAAACGAGGCGGCGATCGTTCCGGTAGCGGTGAAGGCGGAGTTCATCGCTCGGCTGATCGCTGCCGGCCTGCGGGCGGTCGAGGTGACCAGCTTCGTGCAGCCCCGCTGGGTCCCGCAGCTCGCCGACGCCGAACAGCTCATTGCAGCTCTCGACCTCGGCGCTGCGCCGCGGATGCCCGTGCTCGTGCCCAATGAGCGCGGTTTGGACCGCGCGCTGTCGGCCGGCATCAAGGAGATCGCAATCTTCGCCAGCGCGACGCAAACGTTCGCCAAGCGCAACCTCAACCGAAGCCTCGAAGAGCAGTTCACCATGTTCGAGCCGGTGGTGAGGCGGGCACGAGACGCCGGGCTGGCGGTGCGTGGCTACCTGTCGATGTGCTTCGGGGACCCGTGGGAGGGTGACGTTCCGGTCGACCAGGTAGTGGCAGTCGGCAAGCGGCTGGTCGAGCTGGGCTGCGCGGAGTTGTCGTTGGGTGACACGATAGGGGTCGGCACTCCCGGCCACGTCGAACACATGGTGACGGCATTCGTGGCGGCCGGGGTGCCGGCGGGCCAGCTCGCTGTGCACTTCCACGACACCTACGGGCAGGCCCTGTCGAACTCGTTGACGGCTATGCGGCACGGTGTCACGACGATCGACGCCTCGGCGGGTGGTCTCGGTGGCTGTCCGTACGCCGAGAGCGCCACCGGAAACCTCGCCACCGAAGACCTGGTCTGGCAGCTCGAGGGGCTCGGCATCCAGACCGACGTCGACCTAGCGGCCCTGGTCGAGACGAGTCGCTGGATGTCACGGCAGATCGGCAAGCCTCCCGCCTCCCGCGTCGTCACCGCCCTCACCTGAGTCAGCGTCACGGCCGAGGACGGGCGCGGAGCTCCTTGGCGGCGTAGGTGCCCACCTGATAGGTGCCGTAGCCGTCCGTGACGGCCCCGAAGCCGCCGCCGATCACCGGCATCCGCCGCCCCACTGCCGCCATCGTGCGCTTCCCGGCTATCCGGGTGATCAGCTCGGTGGCAACCTCTGACGCGACCCGGCGGTCAAGTTCAGCGTCGTACGCCGGCGCGGTGGCGATCGCCATCGGACTGCTCGGCAGCCGCTGCTTCTTGATCAGCGACTTGACCGTGCCTTCACCGAGCATGCAGGCCAACACTGCGTTGCGCACTTTCGGGTCTATAAGGTCATAGCCTCGCAGATGTGCGACACCGCCCACCATGTGGCATTGCAGCAACGCCAACCCGGAGATGTTGGCGGGGATCGTCACCGCCATGGTGATCAGCCCGCCGAGGTTGGTCACGAAGCCCTGGGCTCCCGCCAGCCGAACATGGGAATCGACGACATCGTGGACGGCCTTCTCGCGATCGCCATGATTCTCGCTCAGCTTGTGGTCTGCGGCAGCGGCCGCGCCGCGCAGCGGGCCGAAGCCGTCGACGGCCCGATCGAACGCCTGCCGGACGAAGTCCGTGGCCAGCCCGGGGGCCGCGTGCCGGGCGACTGGAGCGATGACCTTGCCGGCGATCTTGCCTGCTCCCACGACCGGAGCCTCCTATGGATGCGTTGGCGCCCGCTGCGCCGTCGATCCCCCAACCCTACGTGGCGCCAAGGACCGTAGGGTGATCCACGTGGCAGCGACGGGCGGCGCCTCTGAAGCGATTAGTCGTGGCGATTGAGCCCGCCTACACCAACTGGGTGTTCCCGGACTCCGCGGAGGCGGACGAGGACCAGGTGGCGATCGGGGCCGACGTGGAGCCGGGGACCGTGCTCGCCGCCTACCGGCAAGGGCTGTTCCCGATGCCGCTCGACGACGCTCAACCGATGGCCTGGTGGTCGCCGGTTCAGCGTGCTGTGCTCCCGGTGGACGGGCTGCGCGTGACCAGGTCGATGCGACAATCAGCCCGGCGGTTCTCGGTAACCGTGGACAGGGCATTCGACGAGGTGCTGACGGCTTGCGCCGACCCAAGCCGCCCGGGCGGCTGGATCGACGCGCGGATTGCGGCGGCGTATACGACGTTGCATGAGCTGGGCTGGGTGCACACCGTTGAGGTGTGGAGGGACGCACGGCTGGCCGGTGGCCTGTACGGCGTCGTGATCGGCGGCCTCTTTGCCGGTGAGTCGATGTTTCATCGGGAGCGAGACGCGTCGAAGGTTGCGTTGATGGAGCTGGTGCGGCTGCTCGGCGACGGGCAGCCCGGCCGGCTGATCGACGTACAGTGGTCGACCCCGCATCTGGCTAGCCTGGGTGCTGTCGAGCTGCCGCGTGAGCGCTACCTGGACCTGCTGCGGATCGCGGTGAGTTTGCCGCCGCCGGCGGTTTGGCGGTAGCCGACTGGCGGCAGCAAGTCCGGTCAGCTGCCGGCGGTCAGCTGGCGGCCGTCTGCCCGAAGGCCCAGTCGACGAACGCCGGCTTCTCGGCCAGGGGATCCTCGTCGTCGGCCGTGGTCGAGCTCGAGGAAATGTTGCCGGTGGCCACCAGCCCGCCGGAACGCTGCCGAGGGAGTCGACTCCCGGGCTCGTCGCGCAGACCGTCGACGAGGGCGTCGACGAAATCGTCGACATCGGCCCGGGCGAGCCGGAAAGTGCCGACGCACATGCCGTCACGCCACAAGGACAACACCACGAGACCCGCATCGCGATGCCAGCGCAAGCGCAAGGCCCGATCGTCGCCACGCGTGTCCAAGAAGACCTCGCCGTGCTCATGGGCGGCATCTAGATGTTCGGGCATCCCGACATGATGCCTGGGTTCGGCTCCGTGCGGCAAGGGTGCTGGGCAAACCAAAGCAGGCGGCACACTGGGAGCATGCCCGAGCTTCCTGAAGTGGCCGCCCTCGCGACCGACCTCGCTGCCAAACTCACCGGCCGAGCCGTTGCCCGGTTGGACGTGGTCGCCTTCGCCGCCTTGAAGACGTTCGATCCGCCGACGTCGGCGCTGTCGGGGCTGTTCGTCGAGGGCGTGGGCCGGCAGGGCAAGTTTCTCGATTTCCGGCTCGGCGACCTCCACTTGGCGGTGCACCTGGCCCGTGGCGGCTGGATCCGCTGGCGCGAGGCGCTTCCCGAAGTCGTGCTCAGGCCAGGCAAGGGACCGCTTGCCGCGCGGCTCGTGCTCGACGACGATTCCGGGCTCGACTTCACCGAGGCGGGCACGAAGAAGGGTCTGGCGTTGTACGTCGTACGTCGCCTCGCCGACGTGCCGGGGATCGCCAGCCTCGGGCCCGATCCGCTGGCTGACGACTTCACGGTCGATGTCTTGAGCAGCATCCTCAGGGCGGCCGGCCGTGCACAGATCAAGGGGGTGTTGCGCGACCAATCGGTGATAGCCGGCATCGGCAACGCCTACTCCGACGAGATCTTGCACGTGGCGAGGATGTCACCGTTCAAGCCCGCGTCGATGACGCGGGAGGAGACCCAGCTCCTGCACGACGCGATCGGCGCCACGCTGCGCGATGCGATCGTGAGGTCGCAAGGGTTGGCGGCAAGTGAGCTGAAGAAGGAGAAGAAGTCGGGTATGCGGGTGCACGGGCGGACCGGTCAGGTGTGCCCCGTCTGCGGCGACACCGTTCGGGAGGTGTCGTTCGCCGACTCGTCGTTGCAGTACTGCCCGACCTGTCAGACCGGCGGAAAGCCGCTGGCCGATCGCAGACTCTCTCGGCTGCTCAAGTAGAAGCCCGGTAGTTGGTTTCTTTGTGGGGTTCCAAGCAGCACAACTGGGGCGCACTCGGACTAGGACCGGGCGGCCGTAGCTGGCTCAGCTTCCTGGAGCAGCGTCTTGTCGTCGGCGAGCACCTCGCGGGCGATGGCGGATTGGAAGAGTTTCTTGCGCCCGTACAGGTCGCCGAGCTTGCCCCACAGCGGCGTCGACGCGGTCGAGGCCAGCAGATAAGCGGTGACAACCCATGACAGGTGGGAGAGTCCGCCGAGGTCGCCGACGATCGTGGGAAGTGCAGTGGCCACGATGGTTTGGTCCAAGGCGGCAAGCAACATCCCCAGCAAGAGCGCTGCGATGATGAACCAGATCCGGCGTTGGCTGATAGCTTGCGGCGGCGACTGCTCGTCAGCCGCTACGGTGTTGGACAACCGCCCACCTCTCCACACTGACTTTCCACTGCTGACTGCGGCGACTGACTGCGGCGACGCTTCCGCGGCTTCCAGCGCAACCATCTCGGAGCACGGGTACTGGCGGTCCCCGCCGGGTGGTCTCGGTGACAGCCAGCGCCGAGCCACGGTGTTCGAGGAGCGGCAGTCTGTTCCGATCCACGGTGGTTGTGCAGCGGCAGTCAGTTCCGATCCACGGTGGTGGAAGGGCGGCTTCCTCATGTAACGGCGTTCCGTCGAGTTTCGAGACGGCCGGCGAAGGTGAGAGGGTGGAGAAATGCCTGACCAGATCCCCGAAGTCGAAGTTTCGAGCCTTCCGACCGAGCTGTCTGACACCGTGGTGCTCGACGTACGAGAAGACGACGAGTGGCGGGCTGGTCACATCGAGGGTGCCACCCACCTCCCGATGGGTGAGGTGACCGCCAGGCTCGGGGAGCTTCCTGCTGATAAGCGAATGCTCGTGGTGTGTCGATCGGGTGGCCGGTCCGCACAGGTGACCGGGTTCCTGCAGACGCAAGGCAAGGACGCGGTCAACCTGGCCGGCGGCATGCGCTCCTGGCAGGCGGCCGGGCGGCCGATGACAACTGAGACTCCCGCGGCGCCAACCGTCATTTAGTGGTGGCGTGTCTTGATCGAGCGCTGGCACCGACTTGAGGCCGCCCGCTGGATGGCCGCTTCGGTACGCTCGCACTGACACGTTCCGACGATTGGGGCTTCGCTCATGCAATGTCCGCGCTGTGGTTTGGACAATCCCGGGAATGTGACGGCGTGCCTGCGCTGCGGACTACCCGCGAGGCCGCTTCCGCCGGGCCCCGGTCTGCCGGGTCAGTCTGGCCAGCCTGGCCAGGCGCAGCCGGCACCGCTCGCGTCGTCGCCGGGCCTGCCCCCTACTGCGCCGCCGCAGCATCGCCAGCCCGGGCCGCCGCCGCCGCACGCATCGCCGCCGCCCCGCCAGCCGCCGCAGGCGTCGGCCCCGTTGAGCCAGCCGCCGCACGCATCGGCGCCGTTCAGTCAGCCTCCGCTGGGCTATCCGCGTCCGCCGGGGACACCAGAGGCACTAAGCGACAAGCTCATGGGCGCAACGCCATGGGCAGCTGGACCGGATCGCCGCGAGCACGGCGGACTGCTCGCGCTGATCAGCCTGGTGTTGGGTGCGCTGCTCGCGCTTGCATACGCCGGCTGGGCGTTCAGCGCCCGCCGAGCAGTCTTCGCCGAGTTCGCCGCTGGCAGGTCGGTGACGTCGAGCACCGCAGCGTCCAGTGACCGGGTCGACACCACCTTGCTGATTGTGGCCGGCGTGGTGGCCGCCCTCGCTTTGGTGCTTTGGCTGGTGCGCAGGATCGCCGGTAAGATAACCGGCGGCGGCCTCGACAACGCCGGCCTCACGATCAGCCTCGTGGGCGCCATAGCGGTGCTTGTCGGTCTGTGGCTTGCCGGAAGGGTGAACGATCTCAGCACCCAGGTCACTCAAGGCAGGCAAGCCATGACGGCCACGATCGTGGTAGGCGCCGGATTCCTGTTGCTGGCCATCGGTTTCGTCATCGGGCTGTTGGTTGCGCGTGCCGGAGCTGGCAATGACCAAGCCGACGACGCTGACTCTAGGTCGACCGCTTTGCCCTACCAATACCGCTAAATCATCCTCGACTTCGCCTCCTGCCTTCCGAGCAACCACTGCCGCCATGCCACGATAGGCGAGTGAGCAAGTTGCGACTTCCGCACTTGGATGGTTTGCGGTTGCCGCTACGACCGCGTCGTACGCCGGTGACCTGGCAGCAGGCCGGCGACCGCCCGCAGGTGCTGGCTCATCGCGGCTCCAGCTGGGCAGTAGCCGAGCACACGCTGGGTGCCTACACCCAGGCGCTCGAAGACGGCGCCGAGGGGCTCGAATGCGACGTACGGCTCACCGCAGACGGGCATCTGGTGTGCGTGCATGATCGACGCATCGATCGTACGAGCAACGGGCAGGGCGTGCTGTCGACGCTTCAACTCGACCAGTTGCAGGCCCTCGACTGGTCGTCGTGGAAACATCCTTGGCAAGACTTGGACGACGAGGCACCAGAGCCCGACGTCGACAATGGCAAGATCTTGACGCTGGAACGACTGCTCGACACCGTGCATGACTGGGGCCAGCCGATTGATGTGGCGATCGAGACCAAGCACCCGACTCGCTACGCCGGACTTGTCGAGCAGCGACTGATCGAGCTGCTCGACCGATACGGCTGGGCTCGCCCACGGCGCGGAATGGCATCCCCGGCGCGCGTGATGAGCTTTTCTTGGATGAGCCTGCGCCGTTGCCTGGAGTTGGCGCCCACGCTGGAGATGGTCTACCTGATGGAACGGGTTCCGCTGCGGCTTCGCGACGGCTCACTTCCCCTGGGCACGAGCGCCGCTGGCCCCTCGATCGAGATCATCCGGGCGCATCCGGAGTACGTCGAGAAGGTGCGTTCCGCCGGTCACCAGGTGCACGTGTGGACCGTGAACAACCCCATCGACATCGAGCTGTGCGCAGCTCTTGGGGTCGACGCAATCATCACTGACAACCCAGGTGACGCGCTCAGACAGCTGACCTTGAGCGCTTAGCCTTGGGCGCCAGATTCCGACCAGATATTCGCTGCCTGGGACCCGAGAGGACATCATGGGCAAGAAGTCACGCACCAAGGCAGGCTCGGCACCCTTAGGGGTCGCGCCCGGACCACCGGGGTCAGTTGGCCCGCGACAGCCGTGCCCGTGTGGGTCCGGACGGCGCTACAAGGCGTGTCACGGCGGCCGAAGCGGTGACACTCCCTACGTCGCACGCACGTTCCAGGGCCTGCCTGGGGAGTGCGACTGGGTCGCCATGCGTGACTTCGTGCCGGCTGGCACGGCGCCGCTGACGCTGCGGAGCGGCGCATTCGAGGGCACCGGCGAGGGCCGGAACATCTGCGTCGTCACGGTGCTGCCTGGCATCGCTGCGGCGCTCGTGCGCCAAAACGGTGATGTCTGGCTCGCGACGCAGGTCGCACATCATTCCGGCGATCCCAGCAGCGACCTTGCCGAGGCACTGCGGCTCGGACTCGCCGGCTACCCGGGTGACAGCGTGGTCATGCCCTTGCCGTCTGGATCTGGGCCGCGTCTTCAAGACGTGGTCGACCTCGATGCCGACTTCGAGGTCAGCGTGCTTGCCGGTTTCGATTTCTGGTTCGACGCCGTCGACGACACCGACGGGTCGGTGGCGGCCACCTTGGAACAGCTCAACTCCTCGATCGACCCGACGACGCGGTTGGCCTCCGTGCCGGCGGCGTACTGGACGTCGGTCGGCACCAAGGAACATCTGCGCTGGGTGATGCCGTACGACGAGGAGCCCCTGCTGTCCGCTCTCGCCAGGCTCCATGTCGCGGGCGCCGACCGGCTGAGCCCACACTCTCGCCTCGTCGGGTCGTTTCGAGCACACGGTCTGTTGGTCCCGGTATGGGATCTGCCCGTCGGCACCGGTGCGAACGCAACCAAAGAGACGACCGAGGCGGTCGTAGGGAGGCTCGGCGATGCCCCTACCAAAACTGACGCAGTGAG
>JBPCQA010000014.1:0-6845 GCA_050998615.1 Nocardioidaceae bacterium | reverse complement strand
CAACTCCTCCGGATCGCCCATGCGGGGATGGGAGCCGGCGGCCCCAGCGAGGGTGGCGGCTGGTTGCACCGCCACAACCGACAGCCCGGCACGTTCCGCGTCGACTTCGACGCGGACCATGTCGCCGTCGGTGATCTCACCCGCCAGCAGGGACCGCGCCAGCGCGTCGCCGATCGAGCTTTGCACGAGTCGACGCAGCGGTCGAGCGCCGTACGCCGGGTCGTAGCCGGTCAGCGCCAACCAGTAGCGGGCCGCTGGAGACACCTCGAGCCCGATCCGGCGGCCGGCCAGCCGGGCTGCCAGGTCGGCGACCTGCAAGCCGACGATTCGACTGAGCTCCTGGGTCCCGAGCGAGTCGAAGATGACGATCTCGTCGAGCCGGTTCAAGAACTCGGGCTTGAACGCGGCATGCACGGCGGCCATGACCGCCTCGTGCTTGTGCTTGTCGTCTATCGACGGGTCCACCAGGAACTGAGATCCCAGGTTGCTGGTCAAGATGATGATCGTGTTGCGGAAGTCGACAGTTCGTCCTTGTCCGTCGGTGAGGCGCCCGTCGTCGAGCACCTGCAGCAAGATGTCAAACACCTCTGGGTGCGCCTTCTCGACTTCGTCAAACAGGACGACGGAGTATGGCCGACGGCGCACCGCCTCGGTGAGCTGACCACCCTCGTCATAGCCGACGTAGCCGGGTGGAGCCCCGACGAGCCTCGACACCGTGTGCTTCTCGGAATACTCGCTCATGTCGAGGCGGACGATCGCCCGCTCGTCGTCGAACAGGAAGTTCGCGAGCGCTTTGGCCAGCTCCGTCTTGCCGACGCCGGTTGGCCCCAAGAAGAGGAAGGATCCGGTTGGCCGATCGGGGTCGGAGATGCCGGCCCGGGCTCGGCGTACCGCATCGGACACCGCCACGACAGCCGCCCGCTGACCGGCCAGTCGATGGGCGAGCTCGTCTTCCATCCGCAACAACTTGCCGGTCTCGCCTTCGAGAAGCCTGCCGGTCGGGATCCCGGTCCACGACGCGACCACCTCGGCGATCTCGTCGGCGTCGACCTCCTCACGCACCATCGTGTCGATCGACTCGGCGTCAGCGGTCACCTTGACCAGCTCGGCCTGCAGCGCGGGGATCTGGCCATATAGCAGCTCCGAGGCGCGGCCCAGGTCGCCTTCGCGTTGCGCTCGCTCGGCCTGACCGCGCAGATCGTCGATCTGCTCCTTAACGGCGCCGACCCGGTTCAGGCCCTCTTTCTCACTCTCCCAGCGGCTTTCGAGTGCGCGCAGTTGCTCGCCGCGATCGGCCAGCTCGGCGCGTAGACTTTCCAGCCGCTGGCGCGACCCTGGATCTTCTTCACGCTCAAGGGCCAGCTCTTCCATCTTGAGCCGATCGACTCCACGGCGCAGCTCGTCGATCTCGATCGGGCTGGAGTCAATCTCCATCCGTAGCCGTGACGAAGCCTCATCGACCAGGTCGATCGCTTTGTCGGGAAGCTGACGTCCGGTGATGTACCGGTCGGAAAGCGTCGCGGCCGCGACCAACGCTGAGTCGGCGATCGAGACCTTGTGATGCGCTTCGTAACGCTCCTTGAGTCCGCGCAGGATCGCGATCGTGTCCGCCACGCTCGGCTCACCGACGAAGACTTGCTGGAAGCGCCGCTCAAGGGCGGCATCTTTCTCGATCCGTTCGAGGTATTCGTTGAGGGTGGTGGCGCCGATCAGTCGCAACTCACCACGGGCCAGCATGGGCTTGAGCATGTTGCCGGCGTCCATTGCGGACTCGCCGCTCGCGCCGGCGCCCACCACGGTGTGCAGCTCGTCGATAAACGTGACGATCTGGCCGGCCGAAGACTTGATCTCTTCGAGCACGGCCTTCAACCGCTCCTCGAACTCACCGCGATATTTCGCGCCGGCGACCATGGCCGCCAGATCCAGCGCCAGCAAGCGCCTGCCGCGCAGCGACTCCGGCACGTCGCCGGCGACGATCCGCTGGGCGAGGCCCTCGACCACCGCGGTCTTGCCGACACCGGGCTCGCCGATCAGCACCGGGTTGTTCTTCGTACGCCGAGACAGCACCTGGACGACCCGGCGGATCTCGCTGTCGCGCCCGATCACCGGGTCGAGCGAGCCATCCTTGGCCGCCGCGGTGAGGTCGACGGAGTACTTCTCCAGCGACTGGTAAGTGGCTTCCGGATCGGGGCTGGTGACCTTGGCCGAGCCGCGCACCGTCTCGAACGCCCCCTGCAATGCCGCGGCGGTCGCCCCGGCTTCTTCCAGCAGCGTCTTGGCCGGGCTGTCGACCGACGCAATTGCGACCAGGAGGTGCTCGGTGGACGTGTATTCGTCGCCGAGGGACTCGGCCAACTGTTCGGCGGCCTGCAAAACCATGATCGTGGGGCGGGCGTACGACGCAGAGGTGACGCTGGAACCGGTCGCCGACGGCAACCTGCGCAACTGGTCGGCGATCTGTTCGGCGACGCTCGCCGCCTCGACGCCCACCGCCTTCAGCAAGTCGCCGGCAATGCCGTCGGCTTGCCCCAGCAGGGCGCTCAGTAGGTGGGCCGACTCAACCGCCGGATTGCCCGCCGACGTGGCGAGCTGGATGGCTGCACCGATCGCTTCTTGACTACGGCGAGTGAACTTGTTGGCGTCCAACGGAACCCCTCGGTCTTGATCTGGAGAGCCCGCGCGAGCTCTTGCTTCTTCGCTACCAAGAACAACCACGCCAAAGTTGAGTCTGTTCCACTCAATCTACTGAAATCCCGCGATCTGCGGCTTCAGCGGCGTGGGAACGCGCGTGGGTGGTAGCGCGTCATCGCGGACGCCGAACGCAGCACCGGCAGGTTGGGCAGCGCCGCCTCTGCGGCGGCGATCAGCTCGGCCTCTAGCTCGGCGACTCGTGCCTGGAGTGCGGCCACCTGGTTTTCGAGGTCGAGCACCCGGCGTACCCCTTCGATGCCCAGGCCGGCGGCGGTCAACTCACCGACCGTGCGGAGCAATTCGACATCCCGCAACGAATAACGCCGACCCCCGCCGCCGGTGCGCCCTGGCCGTACCAGACCCAGCCTGTCGTAGCCACGCAGCGTTTGCGGGTGCATGCCGGTGAGCTCGGCGGCGACGCTGATCACGAACACTGGCGCGTCGGGATCAGTCACGTCGAAGGTGATGCGAGCCTTAGGCATGCGCCTGCCCTCCTCGGCTCTGCAGGCCTTCTCGCGGGTTCTGTCCGCCGGCCGCGACACGAAGCGCCTCGATCGCGGCCCGCGACGCATCGTCGAGCTGCTGCGGCGTTTGGACATCCACGGTCACCAACAGGTCGCCCTTGCTGCCGTCTCGTCGGGTCGCACCACGCCCCTTGACCCGGAATGTCCGGCCGTTGGGAGTGCCCTCGGGCAGCTTCAGGGTGACCGACTGGCCGGTCACGGTGGGCACGGCGATGGAGGCGCCCAGCGCGGCTTCGTCAAAACGCACCGGCACCGTGAGCGTCAAATTGTCGCCCTTGCGGCCGAACAGCGGATGAGCCTTGACGTGCACGGTGACGTACAAGTCCCCGTCCGGGCCGCCATGCTCACCGGGCGCACCCTTGCCGCGCAGCCTGATCTTTTGACCGTCCTTCACCCCGGCTGGGATCCGCGCCTGGATAGTGCGGGTCGACGTTCCCCGACCCGAACCATGACAGACCGGGCACGGGTCGTCGACAACCAGGCCGCGGCCCAGACACTCCCGGCACGGCTCGGTCATCGCGAAAACACCGCCCTGACTCGACGTCTGCATACCCGAGCCCTCACAATTCGGGCATACCCTCGGGACAGTGCCGGCCCGCGCGCCGGTGCCCGAGCAGGCCGGGCAGGCGGCTTCGCTACTTAGCCGCATGGAGGCCGTGGTGCCCTCAAGTGCCTGCTCGAAGGTCAACGACGCCTCCGACTCGACATCTTGGCCACGCCGAGGCGCCGTCCGAACTCGCCCGCCGCCGAACAAGCCGCCGAACAGGTCACTGAACGACCCGCCGTCGGCGGTGCCGCCGCCCCCACCTCTGAACATGTCACCGAAGTCGTAGCTGCCGCCGGGGCGCGGTTGGCGGAACCGGCCGGAGCTGAACAGCTCACGCTCTTCGTCGTAGCTCTTGCGCTTCTCAGGATCACCCAGCACGGAGTGCGCCTCGGAGATCGACTTGAAACGCTCTTCGGCAGCGGGATCGCCGGGCTTGGAGTCGGGGTGGTTGGCGCGCGCAAGCTTGCGGTAGGCCTTCTTGATCTCCTCGGCCGACGCGTCCTTGGGCACCCCCAGGACCTGATAGAAGTCCTTGGTCGCCCAGTCAGCTGGACTCATGCGCACACCTCCTCACGCCCGATTGGTGTCTCCTGTCGCGCCGCTGCCCAGTGCGGGCTCAGCGACACGGTGGTTCAGGAGATGCTCGCTCCGCTCGCTCCTCAACCACCGTGAACGCTCGTGTCCTGATCGTACGGCGCGTCCGCCGCTCCGCTTGCCGACTCGTCGTAGGAACCGTCCACCTCGTCCAGGTCATGGACTTGGTCGACTTCTGCGACCGCCTCCACCTCAGCGGGCGAGGCGAACACCTGTCCCGTAGACAACTCCGGCTCCGCGACGGCTACCCGCGCCGGCCGCACGATGCGGTCGCCGTACCGGTAGCCAACCTGCAAGATGGCCTGGCACACCGGACGATCGACCTCGTCGGAGTATGTGTGCATCAACGCCTCCTGGATGCGAGGGTCGAAGTCGTCACCTGCCTCGCCGAAGGCGGTCAACCCGAGACCCGTCACGATGCGCTCGAGGGACTCAGCGACTGCCTTGAACCCACCGGTGAGCTCACCGTGGTCGCGGGCTCTGCCGATATCGTCGAGCACGGGAAGCAGCGCGGCAAGCGTCGAGGCCACCACGCTGGAGCGCACCACGTCGCGGTCTCGGTCGACCCGGCGCTTGTAGTTGACGTACTCCGCCTGCAGTCGCTGCAGGTCAGCCGTCCGCTCCTTCAGCGCCACCTCGGCGTCAGAGCTGGAGGCGTCATGCCCGGTGTCTGCCGACCCGGTTGAACCGGCTGACCCGGCCGAGCCGGCAGGCGTTGGTGCCGGCCGGGTGGCCCCGGGAGCCGCGGTGTCCTGCGGCTCCCGGAGCTTTCCCGTCGTCGGGTCGATGCGCCGCTTGTCGCGGACCACCGGGCCCTCGGACCCGAACTCTTCGGGGTCGAACGTCACTTGCTCTCACCCTCGCTCTTCTGATCGCTTCCCTCGTCGACGATTTCGGCATCCACGATTCCCTCGTCGCCTTCGCCGCCCGGCTGGCCGCCCGAACCAGCGGCCGAGCCTCCAGCAGAACCTGCGCCGCCATCCCCAGCCGGACTCGCGTCACCCGCTTGGGCATACATGGCGCTGCCCATCTTCTGGCTGGACTGGGCGAGCTTCGCCGCAGCGCTCGAAATCGTTTCGGTGTCTTCGCCGTCGAGAGCCTTCTTGACTTCGGTCAGGTCGGCTTCCACTTCGGTCTTGACATCCGCCGGGATCTTGTCGGAGTTTTCGGAGAGGAACTTCTCGGTCGAGTAGACGGCCGAGTCGGCGCTGTTGCGGATCTCGACGGACTCCTTGCGCTTGCGGTCCTCTTCGGCGTACTGCTCGGCATCGCGGATCATCTTGTCGATGTCGTCCTTGCTGAGCGCGGAGCCGCCGGTGATCGTCATCGACTGCTCACGGCCGGTGCCGCGGTCCTTGGCGGACACGTGCACGATGCCGTTCGCGTCGATATCGAATGTGACCTCGATCTGCGGGATCCCGCGCGGCGCCGGCGGCAGGCCGGTGAGGTCGAAGTTGCCGAGAAGTTGGTTGCTGCTGGCCATCTCACGCTCACCTTGGTAGACCTGGATCATCACCGAGGGCTGGTTGTCGTCAGCGGTGCTGAAGACTTCCGAGCGTTTGGTCGGGATCGTGGTGTTGCGCTCGATCAGCTTGGTCATCACCCCACCCTTGGTCTCGATGCCAAGGCTCAGGGGTGTCACGTCGAGGAGCAGGACGTCCTTCACCTCACCCTTGAGCACGCCGGCCTGCAACGCGGCGCCGACGGCCACCACTTCGTCGGGGTTGACGCCCTTGTTGGGTTCCTTCCCCTTGGTGAGCTCCTTGACGAGCTCGGTGACGGCGGGCATCCGAGTCGAGCCGCCGACCATGATCACGTGGTCAATCTGCTCCACGTTGATGCCGGCGTCCTTGATCACCTGCTGGAACGGGGACTTGGTGCGGTCGAGCAGATCCGACGTCATGCGCTGGAACTCCGCGCGGGTCAGCTTCTCCTCGAAGTGCAGCGGCCCGGTCTCGCTCAGCGTGATGTAGGGCAGGTGGATGGTCGTCTCCGAGGAGGACGACAGCTCGATCTTCGCCTTTTCGGCCGCCTCCTGGAGGCGTTGACGAGCAATTTTGTCAGCGCCGAGGTCGGTGCCGTGGGCGTTCTTGAACTTTTCCACCATCCAGTCCACGACCCGGGAGTCCCAGTCGTCACCGCCGAGGTGATTGTCGCCATGGGTGGCCTTCACCTCGACGACACCCTCACCGATCTCGAGCAGCGAGACGTCGAACGTGCCGCCACCGAGGTCGAAGACCAGGATGGTCTGTTCCTTCTCACCCTTGTCCAGGCCGTAGGCAAGAGCTGCCGCGGTGGGCTCGTTGACGATCCGCAGAACGTTCAAGCCGGCGATCGCACCGGCCTCTTTGGTGGCCTGCCGCTCGGCGTCGTTGAAGTACGCCGGAACTGTAATCACGGCGTCGGTGATGGTCTCACCGAGGTAGGCCTCAGCGTCCCGCTTCAACTTCTGCAGGACGCGGGCGCTGATCTCTTGCGAGGTGTACTTC
>JBPCQA010000003.1:0-38288 GCA_050998615.1 Nocardioidaceae bacterium | reverse complement strand
AAGGCCAACGGGTGGCGGCCCACGAAGGCCGGACGCAACACCCGTACCTACGACGAGCCCAAGACGCCCTACCAGAGGGTCGTTGACTCCGGCGTGTTGACCGAGGAGCAAGCAGGCCGGCTCCAGGCGCTGTATGCCCGCACCAACCCCGCGGAGTTGACCCGCAACATCAACCGGATCCAGCAGTCGCTGATCGCCTCAGCCAAAGACAAGACCCTGACCTTGAGAGACCTGGCTTCGTGAACCGTACTGGCAGTAGCGGCCCAGCCTCGAGTGACCGTGTGAGCCCGTCGCGTAACGACACCGTTACGGCAAGCTGCGGGGTCTGCGACGCACCGTTGCCGACCGGAAAAGAACGGTTGTGGTGCTCTGATGCCTGTCGCCAGAGCGCATGGCGCCGCCGCCACACAACCACCGTCGCACCGGTAGAGCTGTCCGCCGCCCGGTCTCGACGCGAGCAAACGGTCTATGAATGCCCCGAATGCGAGACCAGGTTGCTAGGCGAGCAACGCTGCGAGGACTGTGGCACCTTCATGCGCCGCTCGGCTCCGGTGGGCTCTGCCCCTGCAGCGGGGAACCCATCACCATCAACGAACTCCTCAACGACTGACACACCGACCCAGGTCTGACACGGCGGACCGGACGGACCCTGAATCCAAGAACCAGGCTCATCGCGAGCAAAATACATGAGGCACGCGGGGCAGGTTTCGCGAGCGACTTGACGTGCGGCACCACGTCAGCTCATCGAGCAGAAATCGCGAAGAGCTGGGACCGGAACCCAATTACACGTTGAAGCGGAACTCGACGACGTCGCCGTCGGCCATTACATAGTCCTTGCCTTCGATACGGACCTTGCCGGCCGCCTTCGCGGCAGCCATCGAGCCGGCGACAACCAGGTCGTCGTACGAGACGATCTCGGCCTTGATGAAGCCGCGCTGGAAGTCCGTGTGGATGACCCCGGCGGCCTGGGGTGCGGTGTCGCCTTGGTGGATGGTCCAGGCCCGCGCCTCCTTGGGACCGGCGGTGAGATAGGTCTGCAACCCCAGAGTGTCGAAGCCTACTCGGGCGAGTACGTCGAGGCCGGGCTCGGGGACGCCCATCTCGGACAGCATCGCGCGCGCCTCGTCCGCGTCGCCGATCTCGACGAGCTCCGCCTCGAACAAGGCATCGAGGAAGATCGCCTCCGACGGCGCGACCAGGTCACGCATCCGCTGTTTGAGCGCCTCGTCGCCCAACTCGTCCGCATCACAGTTGAAGACGTAAATGAACGGTTTGGCCGTCATCAGCATTAGCTCGGCCAACAGCGTCTTGTCGAGGGACGCGTTCGACATTGCGGTGATCGGAGTGCCGGCCTCCAGCGACTTCTGTGCCTCACGCACCGCCTCCAGAGTCGCGGCGCCTTCTTTGTTCAGGCGCGCCGCCTTCTCGAGCCGCGGCAACGCGTTCTCGACAGTCTGCAGATCCGCCAAGATAAGCTCGGTCGAGATCGTGGAGAGGTCGTCTGCCGGGGAAACGTTGCCCTCGACATGGGTGACGTCGTCGTCTTCGAAAACGCGGGTCACCTGGCAGATCGCCGCCGCTTCGCGGATGTGCGACAAGAACTTGTTGCCCAGACCCTCCCCCTTTGAGGCACCACGCACAATGCCGGCGATATCGACGAACTGCACGGTTGCCGGGACAATTCTGGCCGAGTGGAAGATTTCGGCTAACTCCACGAGTCGCGCATCGGGGACTCCGACGACACCCACGTTCGGCTCGATGGTCGCGAACGGATAGTTGGCCGCGACCACATTGTTCGAGGTGAGGGCATTGAACAGCGTCGACTTACCAGCGTTGGGAAGTCCGACGATTCCGATGGTGAGGGCCACGGGCGCCAGGCTACGGCGTGCGGCATGTCAACCTCCAATCCGTCCGGTCCAGCTGATCGCCAGGCGAGCTCCCACCGGTTCGGGCAAGCCAGCGCCGTCCGAGCCTCGGTGACCGGGGCTTGCCTCTGGCCGCATCGCGTCGCTGCCGCGTTTTGTCGGTGGGAGATGACATGGTGAATCTCATGGACAGTACGACGATCGTGATCGCGCTTCTCACCGCTCTCGCCGCCCTGGTGGTTGGCGTCTTGATCGGGCAGCAGCTCGCCAACCGCAAACGCGGCGAGCTCAGCGACGAGCTGCGGGCGCTCTCGGCTCAGGCAGTGACCGACTCGAGTCAGCAGGTGCTGGCCCTCGCTGACTCTCGGGTGCGAGCCACCGAGCAGGTGGTGGCGCCCGTGCGGGACAGCCTCAACCAACTCAACGACCGCCTCCGGTCGCTGGAGAGCCAGGGCGCCTCCTGGCAGGCCCAACTCAAACAGCAGGTGGAGTCGGTCCAGCTCAGCGGTGTCGAGCTTCGACAGCAAACCCAGGCGCTGGCCGATGCGCTGCGCCGACCGCAGGTGCGGGGCCATTGGGGCGAGATGCAGCTGCGGCGCAGCCTCGAGCTGGCCGGCCTGACCTCGCGTTGCACATTCGAGGAGCAGGTGTCGCGACACACCGACGACGGGTTTCTGCGCCCCGACGTGGTCATCAACCTAGCCGGGGGCAAGTCTGTGGTGGTCGACTCCAAGGTGTCTCTTGATGCGTTCTTGACTGCCACTCAAAGCGTCGACCCGGTCGAGCGAGACGCCGGCCTGGGCCGGCACGCCCGACAGGTCCGCCAGCACGTTGACGCGCTGGCGGCCAAGTCCTACTGGCGCCAGTTCTCACCCACTCCCGAGTTTGTCGTGATGTTCTTGCCGGCGGAGGCGATTTTCGCGCAGGCCGCCGAGTCGGATCCTGGTCTGATCGACTACGCCGCCGGCAAGCAGGTCATGATCGCGACCCCGATGACATTGATCGCCATGCTCAAGACGGTGGCATTCGCCTGGACCCAAGAAGCGCTGGCCGAGAATGCCCGCGAGGTTCACCAGCTCGGGTGCGAGCTTTACGACCGCCTTGCCACCGTGGGTGGACACCTTGACAAGTTGGGTCGCTCCATGTCGGCGGCCGTGACCAGCTACAACAAGACGGTCGCATCGGTGGAGAGCCGGGTGCTGGTCAGCGCCCGGAAAATGCGCGACCTTCAGGTCACTGACGCGCCGCTGCCTGCTCCGTCGAGCATCACCGAGGCCGCGCGACCACTGACGGCCCCCGAGCTGCTCGTCAGCAGCATCGAGGAGCCCACCGCCATCGAAGGCCCCCCCGGTCGCGAGCAGTGGGCCCGCCGCGCGGTGGGCGAATGACACTGGGGCCGAGGACTCCCATGACCAAGAAGCGCGTCCGCATGGTCGAGAGACACGGGTTGGGGTGCGATCGCCGTTCGCGGGCAAGCGTTTCAGAAGGGGCCGAGTGGCCAGGCGACTCACCCCCGCGGGAAGGCGTTATTGCCCGGATTTGCGCAGATCCTTGCGCAGCTCCGGCGGCAGCGCAAAAATCAACGACTCCTCCGCGGTGTGCACCGGTTGGGCCGTCGGGTAGCCGCGGTCGGCCAGATACTCCAAGACCCCATCTACCAGGTGCTCAGGAGCCGAGGCGCCGGAGGTCACCCCGACCGAGCAGGCGTCTTGAAGCCAAGACTCCTCGATCTCCGACGCGTCATCCACCAGGTACGCCGCCCCCGCCCCGCTTTCCAGCGCAACCTCGACGAGCCGCACGGAGTTGCTTGAGTTGCTTGAGCCGACGACGAGCACTACATCGGCTCCAACCGCGATCTCCTTGACCGACTGCTGCCGATTCTGGGTCGCGTAACAGATATCATCCGACGGCGGGTCGAGTAGGTTCGGGAACCGCGCGCGAAGGCGCTCCACCGTCTCCATGGTTTCGTCGACCGACAACGTCGTCTGTGACAGCCACGCCACCTTCTCGCCTGGGGCATCGAGATTCGCCGCGTCATCGGGGCTCTGGACGAGCGTGATATTGCCCGGCGCCTCCCCCGTCGTGCCCTCAACCTCTTCGTGACCGTCATGGCCGATCAGCAAAATGTGGTAATCCTCGTCGGCGAACCGCTTCGCCTCATGGTGAACCTTCGTCACCAGCGGACAGGTCGCGTCGATCGTCTTCAGCCCCCGCTGCCGGGCCTGTTCGTGAACCGCAGGGGAGACGCCGTGCGCCGAAAAAACTACCGTCGACTTCTCGGGCACTTCGTCCAGTTCCTCGACGAAGATGGCGCCTCTCGCCTCGAGGTTTCGCACCACATGCTTGTTGTGGACTATCTGTTTGCGCACGTAGACCGGCGCGCCGTACAAATCGAGCGCCTTCTCGACGGTGATCACCGCACGGTCGACCCCCGCGCAATAGCCTCGCGGCGAAGCCAACAAGACGGCTCGGTCCCGCTGCGCACGAGCCGCCTCGCCAGGCGGCGAGGGCAGGGAGGATCGAGTGGCAGACATGCTCCCATGGTAGGAGCTGCCGCAAAGTGGGGCACACTGCACGTGCGGCTGACACCGCTAACCTCGTGACCGTGGCCCTCGACACCAGCTTTGAAAGACCCGCGCCGGTACGGGTCATCGCCAATGCGATGTCCGGTTACATCAACGGGCTCGGCGCCATCTGGGTGGAGGGCCAGATTGCTCAGCTCACCCGTCGGCCGAACGCGTCCACGGTGTTCTTGACCTTGCGCGATCCGCTGGCGGAGGTCTCGGTGCAGGTGACCTGCCCTCGGTCGGTGTTCGACTCGATGCCGGTGCCGATCACCGAGGGGGCCCGGATCGTGACCTTCGCCAAGTTCCAGTACTACGTCCCGCGGGGGACGTTGTCGTTGGCCGCCAAGGAGCTGTGCCCCATCGGCGTGGGTGAGCTGCTGGCGCGCATCGAACAGCGTCGTCAACTGCTCGCGGCCGAGGGACTCTTCGACGCCGCCCGCAAGAAGCCGCTACCGTTCCTACCCAACCGGGTGGGCCTGATCGTCGGTCGGGATTCGGCCGCCGAGAAGGACGTGTTGGAAAACTCCCGTCGGCGTTGGCCTGGTGTCGACTTCCACATCGAGTACGCCGCCGTGCAGGGCCACGACTCCGCCCGTCAAGTCATCAAAGCGCTGGCCGTGCTCTCCCGCGACTCGAAAGTCGACGTGATCGTCATCGCCCGAGGTGGGGGGCAGTTAGAGGATCTGCTGGCGTTCTCAGACGAGGGGTTGCTTCGTGCCGTGGCGGAATGCACGACGCCGATTGTCAGCGCCATCGGTCACGAGCAGGACCAGCCGCTGCTCGACCTGACCGCCGACGTACGAGCGTCAACCCCCACGGATGCCGCCAAGCTGGTGGTACCCGATGTTGTGGAAGAGACGCTCAAGGTGACCGCGTTGCGAGACAGGTCGCGCTCCTTCGTCAACCACTTCGTGGACCGGCAACTTGCCGGACTCGCCGCGCTGCGCTCACGTCCGGCGTTGGACGAGCCACATCACATGTTCGACAAGCTCAGCGACTCCGTCGACGGCCTGGTGGCCCGAGCCAGCCGGTGTCTTGACCAGCGCCTCATCCATGCAGGCGATGATCTCGACCACCGTTTGGCCAGGGTGCGTGCCTTGTCGCCACTGGCAACGCTGCAACGTGGGTACGCCGTCCTGCAAGGTGCGTCCGGAGACGTCATCTCCGATCCTGCCGAGGTGAGTCCCGGCGACGTGGTGCGTGCACGTGTTGCGCTAGGTCAGATCACCGCTATCGTGGAGATGGCCGAGTCAACTGACTCCGCGGGCGGCCGCGTGGTTGATGCAAGTTCTGGGGCGCCGGCGCAGGCGGGCCGTGTCCGTCCGGCGGCCACAAGCCCGGACCTAGAGGTGCCACTCCTCGCCTCCTCCGGGTCAGGTCGCCCCGATCCTGGTCACCTGAGCGAGGAACATGAAGATGAGTGACACACCGAGCTACGAGCAAGCCCGCGACGAATTGGTGGAGATTGTCCAGAAGCTGGAATCGGGTGGCCTGTCATTGCAAGACTCGATCGACCTGTGGGAGCGTGGCGAAGAGCTCGCCAAGATCTGCCAACGCTGGTTGGACGGGGCCCGCGCCCGTCTGGACGCCGCCGTCCAACCCGATACAGCGGCCGAGTCGCAGACCGGCCAGCCAGCGTAGTTAGCCGGGCGACCGGTCGACGGGCAGTTTGGCGTCCAAGCTTGGCCGCCAAGATCCGACGCTGAGCTCGCCCTGGCAAGCTCGCCCTGGCAAGCCGAGCGCCTCATCTTCGCGCAACACGGCCGGCAGCTTCCGGCGCCGGATGCCCCCTGCCCAGATGGCGTCGCGGTGCGCTATTTGAGGCTGACCGCGAATGCGGTGAGCTGGCTCAACGGCGCCGTGCCGGTGACGATCGTGGTCACGTTGTTGCCCGCGTATAGCAGCGCCGTCTCGTTTCCGTTCGCCGACGTCAGCGTCTGCCATTGCTGATGGTGGATCGTCACCGAATTGCCAGGCCGGTTGGCCGGGGTCTTGGCCGGAACAAAGTCGCGCGGCAGCGCATTGCTCTGCTCCAGGCCGACGTACTGTCCCTGCGGAGTCAAGAAGCCCAGGTGCCACGACACCTGCGGGCCGGCTCCTTGCCACTCGACGCTATCGGCACGCCACCCGACGGGGACGGGCTGCGGGGCCAGCACGTGGAATGGAGACTCCCGCCGGGCCTGGGCAAGCGCGGCCGTGAAGTCCACCGTCGGCACAGGGTTTGGCGGGTCACGATGCTGAAAGCGGGACAACCCCCAGACGAACGCGATGCACACGAACACCGCGATCAGCGCACCGACGAGCCCGTTGACGCTCTGCCGGTATCCACCCCTGCTCTGGCTCACGCCCTCCATTGTCCCAGCCGACGGCACGGCGCAGCGGCACACCCGCGGGTGGCCGACCGGACCGAGCTGCGCACCCTGGAGTCCACGTCACGAAACCACCGTGAGACTCGCTCTTTGACCCACCGTGGTGTGCGGTGGTGGCTTCGAGACGCTCGCTTCGCTCGCTCCTCAGCCACCGTGAGTGCGACTCAACCAGCGTCGAGCTTGCTCTCGCCGACCGGGCGACTTCGTTAGGATCGGACAGAGCCCACAGCGAGGAGGTCCCCCGTGGCCGATGCCCAGCCCTCGATCAGCATCGATCCCGCCATCGAGACACCAAAGGATGCACCCGACCGCAACCTGGCGATGGAGCTTGTCCGCGTCACCGAAGCCGCGGCCATGGCCGCCGGGCGTTGGGTGGGACGCGGCGACAAGAACGGTGCGGACGGCGTCGCTGTGCACGCCATGCGCGCGCTGATCGGCACCGTCGGCATGAACGGCGTCGTCGTCATCGGTGAAGGCGAGAAGGACGACGCGCCGATGCTCTTCAACGGCGAACGGGTGGGAGATGGCACGGGGCCGGCCTGCGACGTCGCCGTCGACCCGATCGACGGCACTACGCTCACCGCCAAAGGCATGACGAACGCCGTCTCCGTGATGGCCGTGTCGCCTCGTGGATCGATGTACGACCCGTCGGCTGTCTTTTACATGGAGAAGCTGGCCACCGGGGCCGAGGCAGCTGAGGTGGTAGACATCCGGCTGCCGGTGGCGGAAAACATTCGCCGTACGGCGAAAGCCAAGGGCAGCTCCAACGATGACATCACCGTGGTCGTGCTCGACAGGCCCCGACACCAGGGGCTGGTGGACGAGATCCGGGCCGCCGGCGCCCGCATCAAGTTCATCACCGATGGTGATGTCGCCGGCGCGATCATGGCCGCGCGCGCCGACACCGGCATCGACTTGTTGCTCGGCATCGGGGGTACGCCGGAAGGCATCATCGCAGCCTGCGCCATGAAGGCCATGGGCGGCGTCATTCAGGGACGATTGTGGCCGACCGACGACGACGAGCGGCAACGAGCCATCGATGCCGGCCACGACCTCGGGCGGGTTCTCACCACCGAAGATCTGGTGGCGGGTGACGACTGTTTCTTCGTGGCCACCGGCATCACCGACGGCGAGTTGCTCCAGGGCGTGCGGTACGCGCATCGCGGCGCGACCACGCATTCGCTGGTCATGCGGTCTCGTAGCGGCACGATCCGCTCGATCCGCAGCGAGCACAGGTTGGAGAAGTTGAGCAAATACGCGTCCGTCGACTTCGATCACGCGTGATCCCGCCCGCCGTCGGCTCGCCGGGACGGTAAGCCACCATGCGCCAAAGTATGGAAGAGACGGCTCAGCTGCCGAACGGCATCGAGCTGTGCTACGACACGTTCGGCAATCGTGGCAGTCCCGCGCTACTGCTCATCATGGGTCTGGCTGGGCCGCTCACCTGGTGGGCCCAGGACCTATGCCGGCTGCTGGCGAGCCGCGATTTCTTCGTCGTCCGGTACGACAACCGAGACGTGGGCAAGTCAACGAAGCTAGGCGACCACGCGACCAACCGCACGGCTGTGGTCAAGACATTCCTGCGGGGCAGCGCGGCAGCGCCGTACACGATGAGCGACCTGGCGACCGACGCCGCCGGGTTGCTCGACCATCTCGACATCCGGCAGGCTCACGTGACCGGCGCGTCCATGGGCGGGATGATCGCCCAGACCCTGGCGCTCGAGCATCCGGACCGGGTCTTGTCGCTGGTGTCGATCATGTCGACGACCGGACGCCGGTTCGTCGGTCGGCAGGACCCGCGGCTCTACCCGCGGTTCCTTGCCCCAGGACGCAACAACAGCCGGGGAGCCTACATCGAGCGATCCGCCCGCACCTGGGCGGCGATCGGCTCCCCCGGTTACCCGACGCCAGCCGAAGAGACGCGCGAACGGGCGGCCGAGACGTATGACCGAGGCATCAGCTTTGCCGGTGTGCTGCGGCAGATCCAGGCGGTCTTGACCCAGCCGGACCGCACCACGGCGTTGCACGGGCTCACGATGCCCGTCTTGGTGATCCACGGCCTCTCGGACCGGCTGGTGAACGTGTCGGGCGGCCGGGCAACCGCTGCGGCCATCCCGTGCGCCGAGCTGCTGCTGATTCCCGGCATGGGCCACGACCTTCCGACGCAAGTATGGCCGCTGATCGCCGACGGGATCGAGCGCACGGCCAAGCGCGCCCGATCCCTCAGCTGACTGCCGTTGCGGCCGCAAAAGCCGCCCGGGCTTGAGAGCCCGCGCGCTCTCAGCTCACCAGTTCGCCTCTCGAGGGGCCGGCGGCAGGGGGATGCCACCGGGGTGGATGACGTAGACGATGCCACCGGAGTGAGGGATCCAGGTGTTCTCGAACTCTTCACGGTTGTAGACGGTCCGGACCTGACGATCACTGGGGATCAGGTGCGACGCGGGATCGTTGACGACCACATCACCGTTGCGGGTGAACCCGACGATCACCATGAGGTGCCCGGCTGTCCCATAGCCGGCGCCATGCAACTCCCCCTTCTTGAACGACACCGAGACCACCAGCGGGATGCCAGCCTTGATGAACTGCTCGGCCTCGGTCAGTGACCGGAGCCTGGTCACGAATGACTGCAGTCCGTAACGGCCGGCGTACGCCGTGTTGAAGGGCCAGTTGCCGGCACCGTCGTAGTTGTAGTCGTACACGTTGCGGGCGGCGTAGTCGACCCACGGGTCGGCGTAGCTGGGGTCGACCCAGCGGTAGTCGAACGGGGTAGGCCCGCGGATCCAGTACGCCACCGCCATCGACGTCGAGGTGGGGCTGCACCACGCCTCACCACCGTTGTCCCACTGCGGGTACTGGCCCTTGTGAAGCTCTTGGGAGTACGTCGGTACATCAAGGGTGATGCCTTCGGCACCACCTAGCGGGCTGGCCGGCACATGACGTGGAACCGCGATGCGCGACGCCATCGCGCCCACCAGCTTGACCGAAGGAGTCACGTACAAGCCGTGCACGCGGTTCAGCGTCACCCGCAGCTGCCAGTCCGACAGCGAGTGGCCCTTGTTGGCAACGAAGGTGTCGATCGAGACATAGCCGGTCTGGTCGCCCTGGTTCGGCACCGACGTCCGGTGCATTGGCCCACCGGCGGCCGGGTCATCGGCGGTCCACCGGCCCATGATGTACCACTTCGACGTGGCTCCCGAATTGGTTGTGCCCCGCATGTCGACCTCGATCCAGGTGCCATGCGGAGTCTGGGCGTTCCAGGAGGCGACGAGCTCGGTTAGGTTGAAACCGGGCTTGACCACCGGTGATGTCCAGGTGGCGTAGTCGTACAACCTGGTCCGGCCATGGCCGAACGGGTCGGTGTACTTGTGCACACCAATGGGTCGCTTCAGCGTGAGCTGGTTGTAGGCGACCGCGGTTCCGTGGTTGCTGCCACGCAGGAAGGCTTGGTTGTTGTTCCACTTGACGAACCCGATGTGCTGAGTGCTGTTCTTCGGCGCTGTGACGCCCACGCTGGTGGCGGCCACTGCGCTGGTCATGCTCGCTGTCACACAGAAGGCTAAGCCTGCGATAACTGCTCTACGCTTCATTTGGCGTCCCCATCTCCGTCCGCCTGCCGCTGGTGTCGTGCCGGGCGGACGCGTCACGACGCACGACTTGGACAACATTTGCACACTCTGGAGCGTTCTCGCCAGCCCCCGGGCCGTGACGGGGGGCTCGCTCCTCAACCACCGTGGTTCTCAGACGCGCTCACTGCCCCATCACCGTGTCGCTCCGGATGAGTAGTGCGGCGCCAGCGAGATCGCCATACAGTGTGGTGGACACCGGATTGGCTGACGACCAGGCCGTCGATATGCGGCCGGGAAGGGCTGCAGATGAGTGACATAAGTACGCTTCGCCCTGCTAGCGGACTCAAGAGACTGGGCGGCATGTGGGGGGAAGCCCTCGCGGAGTTTCTCGGCACGTTCGTGCTGATCGCATTCGGGGACGGCGTGGTGGCCATGACGGTGGCGGCTCTGCCAGGATCTGGCCGCACCGAAAACCCCACGACATTCTTCCTCGGGGCTGGCGACTGGCTGCTCATCGCCTGGGGGTGGGCGCTGGCCGTGGCCTTCGCCGTGTACGTCGCCGGCGGTGTCAGTGGCGCACACATCAACCCGGCGGTGACGTTGGCGTTCGCGATCAGGCGCAAGTTCCCGTGGAACAAGGTTGCCCCCTACATGATCGCGCAGGTGCTCGGCGCGTTCGTCGGCGCAGCGCTTGTCTTCCTCGTCTACCACGACGCGATCAACGCGTTCAACTTGGCCTCGCACACGACAAAGGACTCGTCCGGCGGCATTCCGACCTTCTCGATCTTCGCGACGTTCCCGGCGCCGTACTTCCATGGTGGTGTGGCCGGACCGCTGATCGACCAGATCGTCGGCACTGCCTTCCTCGTGATGTTCGTGGTCGCCGTCATCGACCTTCGCAACACCGCGGTCAAGGCGAACCTCGGGCCTTTCATGATCGGTCTGGCTGTGGCAGCAATCGGAATGTCGTTCGGCGCGAACGCCGGCTATGCGATCAACCCGGCACGTGACTTCGGGCCGCGGCTTTTCGCGTTCTTTGCCGGCTGGGGTGATGTTGCCTTACCGGGCACGGTGGCAGGGTCCTTCAGCTGGTATTTCTGGATCCCCATAGTCGGACCGCTGATTGGCGGCGCCGTCGGCGTGCTGCTCTATGACTTCTTCATCGGTGACGTGCTCCATGCCCGGGGCGGGGAGCCCGAGCCTCCCGGGGAGACCCGAGAGGTGACGCCCGAGTGGGCCGACGAACCGTACGACGACGCCGCGCCCCGTCGCCACGCCAACAGGGAAGCGACCACCGCCGACGAGGAGTGACAACCGTCGACCGACGGCTTCGAGAGGGTTCTTTAAGCGTCGGTGAGCTCGAGCAACTCGTCGAGGGCATCTCGTAGGTAGCCGACCAGGCCCCACACGTCCGGCACCAGCTCGCGGCAGGCGATCAGCCCGAAGTCCAGCGCGCCGTCGTAGGAGAACAGGGTGATGTTGAGAGCGCCGGTGAAGTCGGTGATGGCAGAGACCGGGTAAAGGGCGAGCACTCTGGCACCGCCGACATACAACGGCAGCTGTGGCCCAGGGACGTTGGAGACGAATAGGTTGAACGGGAGCGCCCCGACACTGGCCATCCGGAAGATCGCCTTCGCGGCCAGCCCGGACAACGCGGTTGGGATGGCGGCGGCCACGTCCTGCAGGATCGAGGCGGGGACCGCGTCGAACTGTTCCTTGGCCTCAGCCATCGCCAACGCGACCTCGGCCAGCCGATCTTCGGGGTCGGCGAGATGGGTCGGCATGGCGGCGAGCATCACCGAGACCTGGTTGCCGAGCTGGTGATCGGCCGGCGTCTCGTCGTCGAGCTGGTCACCGCCGCGAATCGACACCGGGACCGCAACCACGAGCGGCACCTGCGGGAGTCCGTCGTGGTCGAGCAGCCAGCGGCGCAGCGCCGTGGTGCACAGCCCCATCACGACGTCGTTCACGGTCAACCCGAACGCGTTCTTGATCTCCTTGATGTCCGCCAACGGCAGTGAGCCGTAAGCAAAGCGTCGGTGCGCCGTGATAGGCGCGTTCAACGGCGTCTTCGGTGTCGAAAGCTTGCGGCGACCAACGCTTCGACCCCTTGCGCCACCAGAAGCCCAGCGGGTGGCCGCGTTGGCCAGGTCACTGATCAGCTCGACGCCGGGGATCAAGGACGCGCCCGGCAGATCTGCCAGGTGGGGAAGCGCTTTGGGTAGGGTCGCGACAGTGTCTCGCGGTTGAGTTGCCATCGCCGTGATCCCCTTCAGCAGCAGGTCGGCGGCGCCCGGCAATTCCGCGGGTTGCCACACGTCCGGCAGCTGTTGCTCGACCCGCGGCTCAATGGTGACGTCCATGATGGTGGCCAGGATCTCCGCACCAGAGACTCCGTCGATCGCGGCATGGTGCACCTTGCTGTAGAGGGCCTGCCGGCCGCCCTCGACGTTGTGGATGAGGTACATCTCCCACAGTGGCCGCGTGCGATCCAACGGGCGCGCGTGGATGCGTGCCACCTGCTCGCCGAGTTGCGCCGCGTCACCGGGCGGCGGAAGTGCCACTTCGCGCAGATGGAACTCGATGTCGAACTCCGGGTCGTCAACCCAGTAGGGCCGTCCGAGGCCCAAGGGGATGGTGACCAGCCGCTGACGCAACGGCGCGACCAGGTGCAGCCGCGGCTCCAATACCGCCCGCAGCCGGTCGAGGGTCAGCTCCTTCGCGGGTGCTGTCGAGGGGTCGAGCAGAGTCAGGCTCCCGACGTGACCCACTGTCGTGGTGTTCTCGACATTGAGGAACTGGGCGTCCAGCGATGAAAGTTGCCGCATGAGTGAAGTCTGACGCACGCGAAGTCGACCGGTATCCGGGCCCAACCACATCCCGATCCTGACTTGACCGAAAGGTACGACGTCCGACCGAGTGCCGGTAGCCTTCCACTAAGAGGCCGCGCGGGCCCTAAAGTGTCTTCCCTCAAAATTCAGGGGCAATGGTGCGTGAGATCGTCGTCTTCTCGGGCAACGCACACGGCAGGCTCGCACGTGAGATCTGCTCTCACCTCGGGATGCACCTTTCGCCGACGAGCATCGCCAGATTCAGCAACGACTGCCTGCAGGTGCAGTTGCAGGACAACTGCCGTCAGCGTGACGTCTACATCGTCCAACCTCTTGTGCCGCCCACCCAGGAGCACCTGATGGAGCTGCTGCTCATGCTGGACGCCGCCAGGGGAGCGTCGGCTGCCCAGGTCACCGCCGTTATCCCGCATTTCGCCTACGCACGCTCGGACAAGAAGGACGCGTCCCGGATCTCCATCGCCGGTCGATTGGTGGCCGACATGCTCAGCACCGCGGGTGCCAACCGGGTGCTCACTATGACCTTGCATGCTCCGCAAGTGCACGGCTTCTTCTCAGTGCCGGTCGACCATCTGACCGCGATCGGAGAATTGGCCCGCCACTTCCACGACAAAGATCTCACCAACACCGTGGTGGTCTCGCCGGATCTCGGCAACGCCAAGACCGCCACTCAGTTTGCCCGGTTGCTGGGCCTTCCGGTCGCCGCCGGCAGCAAGCAGCGCACCGCAGACGACCGCGTAGTCATCGACGCGATCGTCGGTGATGTCGCGAACAAGAACGTGATAGTCCTCGACGATGAGATCGCGACCGGGGGCTCGATCGTCGAACTGCTCGACAAACTGGAGGCGCAGGGCTGTGACCGGGCCGCCATTGTGTGCACTCACGGTCTCTTCACCGGCAAGGCGGTCGAACGGCTCCGTGGACATCCGATGATCAACGAGATCGTCACCACTGACACCGTCCCGCCCCCCGAGCATTGGCCGGAGTTGTCGGTAGAGTCCGTGGCGCCCTTGTTCGCGGACGCGATCGCGCGCATCCACGCTGGCGAGTCGATCAGCAGCATGTTCGACGGAGTCGATCCCACTCACGGGCCACCGCAGCCTGCTCTGCCGTTCATCTGATGCGCTCGCGTGATGCCCAGCTCTGGGTGCTGCACCCCGCTGTTGAGGTCAGGGGCCGTCTGATGTTATGGCCAACCTGATGTCGTCTGATGCGGACCGCCGGCTGATGACACGAAGCGGCGAGGTCGCCCGGGCGACCTCAGAGCGCGGAGAGTTGGTGTTGCGCCGCCGAGTCGATGACGCCCTCGAGCTGCGGGTCAACGGCGTCTTTGTGATGGACACCGCACACACCTCCTCGGAGCGGTTGCTCGCTCGCACCGCGTTGGCGAACATCCGTGAGAGCGGGCCACTTCGGCTTGCTGACTCCCTCACCGTGCTCATCGGGGGCCTGGGCCTCGGGTACACCCTGCAAGAAGTGCTCGCTGACGCACGAGTCAGGAGCGTCATCGTGGCCGAGATCGAGCCCACTCTTGTCGAGTGGCACCGCCATGGCCTGATCCCCGAAACCCGAACCGTGTGTGCCGACGCGCGGGTGAATATGCGAATCGGCGACGTGCGCGCGGTCGCGGGGCAGTTGGAGGCGGACAGCTGCGACTTGATCTTGCTCGACGTCGACAACGGACCCGGCTTCCTCGTGTACGACGAGAACGCCGCCATCTACCGCCGCAGCTTCCTCGGCGAGTGCCGGCGCCTCATCCGTCCGGGAGGCGTCACGGCCATCTGGTCAGCCGACGCCTCACCCGACCTCGCCGGGGCCATCGTCGACGTCTTCGGCGACTGCAGCGAAACGGCGGTCCCGGTGACACTGGGCCACCGCGACACGACGTACCACGTCTTCGCCGCCCGCTGGTGACCGGACAGCTAAACCGCAGCTAGACCGGACACTTAGAGCCGCTTTCCGAGCCTGCGGCTCTAGGCTCGACTCATGCCGGGTCCGTTGACGATTCGTGACGGAGTAGTGGTGCCCGAGCATGAGCTGCGCTGGCGGTTCTCCCGCTCGAGCGGTCCAGGCGGCCAGTCGGTTAACACCTCGGACTCGCGCGTGGAGCTCAGCTTCGACGTGGCAAACTCTGCGGCCCTCTCGCTCACACATCGCCAACGGGCGCTGCGCCGACTTGAGGGCAGGCTGGTGCGCGGGGTGATCACCGTGGCGGCGTCCGAGCACCGCTCCCAACTGCGCAACCGGGAGGCGGCGGAACAGAGACTGGCTGCGCTGCTCCGGGAGTCGATCGCACCGCCCCCACCAAAGCGTCGCCCGACCAAACCGACCCGGGCGTCGGTACGCCGCCGGCTCGACGCGAAACGCCGCCGCGGTGACGTCAAGCAGCAACGCCGCCTCCCACCCCCATAGAGTGCGGCAAGGTGTTTCGAGACGGTCGCGCAGCGACCTCCTCAACCATCGTCAATACAGCTTGCCCCGGCTGGCTCAGCGTCCACTCCTCGCCGCAAGGGAGCGAGGTGTCATGAGAGCGCGGTGGCGATCTGCGCGCCAAGGCGAGCGTTCTGTTTCGCCAGCGCGATGTTGGTGTGCAGGCTCGCGCCCCTGGTGATCTCGGCGATGCGTCCGAGCAGGTACGGCGTCGCCTGCTTGCCGGAGATTCCCAGCCCACCCATCTCGGTAAGCGCCTGGTCGATGATCCCCGAGATCTGCTCGGCGGGGATCTCGTCGGCAGCGTCGACCGGGTTAGCGACCACCAGGCCGCCAGGGATGCCGAGGCGCCACTTGGCACGGATGATGTCCGCCACCTCATCCGGACTGTCAGCCCGCAGCGGCGCCGGGAACCCGCTGCGGCGGGAGTAGAACGCCGGGAACTCGTCGGTGCGAAAGCCGAGCACCGGCACGCCGAGGGTCTCCAGCTTCTCCAAGGTCAGCCCGATGTCGAGGATGCTCTTCACACCCGCGCAGACGACCGCGACGTCGTACGTCGACAACGCGGTGAGGTCGGCGCTCACGTCGAGGCTGTGCTGGGCGCCACGATGCACGCCGCCGATGCCGCCGGTCACGAAGACGCCGATCCCGGCGAGCGCGGCCAGCTGCATGGTGGCCGCCACAGTGGTCGCCCCATGCTGGCCGCGACCCACGACGTACGGCAGGTCGCGCAGGCTTACCTTGGCGACGTCCCGGCTTGACCCGAGGAGCTCGAGGTCATCGGCGGTGAGACCGACGCGAGGACGCCCTGCCAGCACCGCGATGGTCGCCGGAGTGGCGCCGTGGCCACGGATGAGCTCTTCGACAGCTGTTGCCGTTCGGACATTGTCGGGGTACGGCATACCGTGGCTGATGATCGTGCTCTCCAGGGCCACGACCGGCCGACCGTCCTGGAATGCTTGCCGCACCTCGGGCGTCAGCGTGAGCAAGGAGTGGGGTGGTGCAGAGGGCGAGGTCATCGACTCTCCGTAGACGTCTGTAGACGTGCGTCCTGGACGAGGCGCGACGTCAGGTCTGGCCGCACGGTGTGGGTGCTGGCGATGGTCAGGGCCGCTGCCGCGTGGCCGAGCCGGGCTGCCTCGATCGGGGCGCTGCCGGCCAGGATGAAGTGTGCAAACGTGCCGAGCATGGCGTCTCCCGCGCCGGTGACGTCTTGCACAAGGACCGACCGGGGGTCGAGGGCGACGAGCCCATTGGCTGCCGTGCTGAACAGGCTGCCGAGTCGCCCGAGTCGAACCCACACCTGCTCGACTCCGCGTTCGTGCAGTGCGGAGATGGCGGCTAGCAGCTGAGGTTCCGTGGCAGTCGGCATGCTGGTGATTGCCTCCAACTCGGCACGGGTGGGGGTGAGCGCGTAGAGTGGCCGGTCGACGGCGATGAGCGACGCCAGCGGCGCGGACTTCGGCACACTGACCGGGTCGAGGATGCACCGCACCCCGCCCGCCTGCCCCAGGTCGAGGGCGCGTGACAGCGTCGCGACGCTAAGATTGCCGTCCAGCAGGAGCAAGGCGGCATTGCCGATCAAGCCCCGAGCCGGCTGCAGGTGTTGGGGGCTCAGCTCGTCGGTGGCGGCCATATCGGCGACGGCTATCACGAGCTCACCGTCCGCGTTGAGGATCGCGGTGTAGGTGCCGGTGGGGTGCTCACTGCGGCGTACGTGCTCCACGTGTACGCCGGCAGCCCGGGTATCGGCCAGCAGCCGGTCACCAACGCCGTCACGGCCGACGGCGGCAACCAGGTACGCGGGTGTGCCGAGACGGGCCAGCGTCTCGGCGATGTTCCGGCCGACTCCGCCGGGGGTCACGGACGCGGTGCCTGGGTTGCTGGTGTGCAGCCTGGCCGGCTCGAGGCTGCGAGCCTTGACGTCGATGTTGGCCCCACCGATCACTACGGCCGTCCTCATCGTCGGAAGATACTTGCTTCGGGGTGAGGTGGGGGCGCGCGGGTGCCCCGGCCGTAGCGCCGTACGGTGGACACATGAGTGACCACGCCTCGTACGACGCCTCCTCCGGCGGCTCCGACCAACGCGACACCACCTGCAACGAACAAGCCACGAACGGGCCCGGCTACCGCATCGAGCATGACACCATGGGCGACGTCAAGGTGCCAGCAAGTGCGCTCTGGCGGGCGCAGACTCAGCGGGCCGTCGAGAACTTCCCGATCTCGGGCACCACACTGGAGCCGGCCCACATCCGGGCGCTCGCGCTGATCAAGTCAAGCGCCGCGGCCGTCAACTCCGAGCTCGGAGTCATCGACGCCGACGTTGCGCGGGCGATCCAGAACGCCGCGGCAGAGATCGCCGCAGGACATCACGACGACCAGTTCCCGATCGACGTCTTCCAGACCGGGTCGGGCACTTCCAGCAACATGAACGCTAACGAGGTCATCGCCACGCTCGCCACCAAGTCGCTGGGGCGTGAGGTGCACCCCAACGACGACGTCAACGCGAGCCAGTCCAGCAACGACACGTTCCCGACCGCGATCCACGTCGCGGCCACCGAGGCGCTGAGCCAGGACCTGCTGCCGGCTCTCGACCATCTCGCTTCGGCCTTCGAGGACAAGGCGAAGGAGTTCGTCGACGTCGTCAAGGCCGGGCGTACCCACCTGATGGACGCCACCCCGGTCACGCTCGGCCAGGAGTTCGGCGGTTTCGCGGCCCAGCTGCGCCTCGGCATCGACCGAGTCGAGTCCGCGCTGCCCCGAGTCGCCGCACTGCCGCTGGGCGGCACCGCCGTCGGGACCGGCATCAACACACCCCCGGGCTTCCCCGCAAGAGTCATCGCGACGCTGGCGGAGCGGACCAGGCTGCCGCTCACCGAGGCCGCGAACCACTTCGAGGCCCAGGGCAGCCGCGATGGCCTCGTTGAAGTCAGCGGTCAGCTCCGCACGGTAGCGGTGGGGCTTTACAAAATTTGCACCGACCTGCGGTGGATGGGCTCTGGACCCACTGCTGGCCTGGGGGAGATCCGGCTCCCCGACCTCCAGCCCGGCTCCAGCATCATGCCCGGCAAGGTCAATCCGGTGCTCCCCGAGGCGATGTCGATGGTGTGCGCTCAGGTGTTCGGCAACGACGCCGCCATCACGTTTGCCGGTGCATCGGGCAACTTCGAGCTCAACGTGATGATGCCGGTGATGGCCGCAAACCTGTTGGAGTCGATCCGACTGCTCGCCAACACTTCCCGACTGCTCGCCGACCGGTGCGTTGTCGGCATCGAGGCGGACGTCGACCGTTGCCGCGCGCTCGCCGAGTCCTCGCCGTCGACGGTGACACCGCTCAACCGCTACCTCGGCTACGAGAATGCCGCGAAGATCGCCAAGCGCGCCATCAAGGAGCACCGGACCATCCGCGAGGTGGTGATCGACGAGGGGTACGTCGACTCCGGCGCGCTCACCGAGCAACAGCTCGACCAAGCGCTCGACGTGCTCGACATGACGCACTCCTAAACAACCCAGGACAACTCAGGCTCAGTAGTAGTTGTGCGCCTGCCAGAAGCTCCAAGCGCCACACGGAGTTCCATAGGAGCTCTTGATGTAGGCGAGCCCCCACTTGATCTGTGTGGCCGCGTTGGTGCGCCAGTCGCCGCCGTACGCGGCCATCTTGTCTCCCGGCAGTGCCTGCGGGATGCCGTAGGCACCAGACGCCGGGTTTTGGGCCGAGGGATCCCATGCGCTCTCACGGACCCACATCGCATCCAGGCAGTAGTACTCGCCGGAGCTCCAGCCGTAGCTGGCAACCAGCGACCTGGCGAGTGCATGGGGGTCGACTGGCACGACTGTCTGGCCGGCCGACCCGGACGCGGCTTGAGAGGTGGAGGTGGCCTTCCGCGGCCTGACTGTTTCGATTACGGCTCCAGCCGCGGCCTGACGAGTGGCCAACGCATTGGTCTTCGGCTTGGCCGCTCCTTGGACGTCGGCCAGAGCCGGCCTCGAGGTTGACCGGCTGACCTCGTGATGTCGGGCAGCCAGCCGACTGGCAAGCGCTTCTGCGCGCAAGTGCGGATGAGGTCGCCCGCTTGTGCTGGAGGAAGCGCGGACCGCGGCCTGCTTCACGACGCCACTGCCGGTGGCGACGACGCTGACACCGACAGCCATGCCCGCCGCACCAACTACGGCGACTACACCGGTAGCGCCACCAGGCACAATCTTGGCCACACCAGCAAAACGCCCCACAGTCCGCTTGCGGGACCGGGGCGCCTTGTGACGGGGTGCGACGTGCCGACCGGCCACGCAAACCACTCCTTGGGGGTTGAAGACCGGTCAACCCTGCTGCATATGACCGCAGATATCAAACCCGCCATCGCGCACCCTGTGGACATTGCCCGCTGACCGGCGGATTCACGGTGGTTGAGGCCATGCGCCGTCGCCAAAACGGTGCGTGCCGAGCTTGTCGGGCCTCCGGGACTTTGGCTATTCGCCGCGGGTGAGGTTGTCTCCTGACGCGGGGTCGAACAGATGCATCTTCGAGGAGTCCACGAAGATCTCGGCATCGTCCCCGGCCGAGATTCGGCTCGCGGAGTCGAGAGACACCACCAGCTGGGTGCGCAGCGATTCGCCGTCGAGGTCCTTTTCCAGCTGCGAAAGCTGCTCTTGCACCTCAGGCGGCGCCTCGAACGGGATGTATGCGTAGGCCTCGTTGCCGAGCCACTCGGTCACGTCGACCTTCGCCCGGAACGTCGAGCCACCCAGCACCCGATGAGCCTCCATCACCGAGGCATCCTCGAAATACTCCGGCCGGATCCCCGCAATCAGCAGTCCCTTGCCCTGCACCTTCGCGGCCTTGTCGGCCGGAATGCGGACGGTGCCGAAGGGCAACTCCACGCTCTCACCCTCGACCGTGGCTGGCAGGAAGTTCATCGGAGGCGAGCCGATGAAGCCGGCAACGAAGAGGTTGGCCGGCTGATCGTAGAGTTCGCGCGGCGTGGCCAGCTGCTGCAAGATCCCGCGCTTGAGTACGGCGACCCGGTCCCCGAGCGTCATCGCCTCGGTCTGGTCGTGGGTAACGTACACGGTCGTGATGCCGAGTCGCCTCTGTAGCCGGGCGATCTCGGTGCGCATCTGACCGCGCAGCTTGGCGTCGAGGTTGGACAACGGCTCGTCGAACAAGAACGCCTGAGCATCGCGGACGATCGCCCGGCCCATCGCGACCCGCTGCCGCTGACCACCGGACAGGTTGCCGGGCTTGCGGTCAAGATGCTCGTCCAGCTCGAGTGTCTTGCTGGCATCGCGCACTAACTTGTCGATCTCTTCGTCCTTGAACTGCCGGGAAAGCCGCAGCGGGAACGCGATGTTCTCGTAGACAGTCAGATGCGGGTAGAGCGCGTAATTCTGGAACACCATCGCCAGGTTGCGTTCCCGGGGTGCCTGATCGTTGACTCGCTCGCCGCCGATGATCATGTCGCCCGACGTGATGTCTTCCAGCCCGACGATCATCCGCAACAACGTGGACTTCCCACAGCCGGAGGGTCCAACCAAGATCATGAACTCACCGTCTTCGACGTCGATGCTTATGTCGTTCACGGCGGGGAAACCGTCGCCGTACCTCTTGACGATGTTTTGCATCTCAATGGCAGCCATCTGACATCAACCCTTTACTGCGCCGTTGGTCAAACCGGCGACGATCTTGCGTTGGAAGAGAAGGACGAGCACGATGATCGGGATCGTCACCACGACCGACGCTGCGGACAGCTGCGCGGTTGGCGTCTCGAACTGGTTGTTGCCGACGAAGAAGGCGAGCGCCGCCGGCACCGGCCTGGCGGCATCGGTCGACGTGAGCGAGATGCCGAACACGAAATCGTTCCAGGCGAAGAAAAACGTCAAGATCGCGGCGGTGAACACGCCGGGAGCCGCGAGCGGCACGATGACCTTGCGGAACGCCTGCCAGGAGGTGGCGCCGTCGACTTGGGCCGCCTGCTCCATCTCCCACGGGATCTCGCGGAAGAACGCGCTGAGCACCCAGATCGCCAGCGGCAGCGTAAACGACATGTAGGGGATGATGAGCCCCGGCCACGTGTTGAACAAGTGCAGATAGCGCCACTGGTCGAACAACGGCCCGACGAGCGCGACCACGGGGAACATTGCGATTGCCAGCGCGATGCCGAGCACGACCTTCTTGCCGGTGAACTCAAGCCGCGCGATCGCATACGCCGCCAACGTCGCCAACGTCACCGAGAGCACCGTCGAGATCAACGAGATACCGAACGAGTTGATCAGCGCGTGCTGGAACATGCTGTTTTGCAGGACCGACTTGTAGTTGTCGAAGCTGCCGGTTTTCGGCAAGAACTGAGGGCTACCGGCGGTCATCTCGTTGGCAGACTTGAACGATAGCGACAAGATCCAGGCCACCGGCAGCAGACACCAGACCAAGATGATGAGGGCACCAATCCCCTGCCCAGCCTTTGTCCATGTCTTCATCATTGATCCCTTCGTGCCGCGGCCAGATCCACCCTGAACACCTTGACGATGACGAACGCCAGCAGCAGCGTGGACAAGAACAACGCCACCGACAAGGCCGAGCCGATCCCCAGCTGGAACTGCTCGATGATCTGCCGGTAGGTGAGGAAGGACACGGTTTCGGTGTTCTGAGCGCCGGCCGTCATGATGAAGACGGAGTCGAAGATCCGGTAAGCGTCCAGCGCCCGGAACAACACCGCCACCATGATGGCTGCCTTCATGGTCGGCAGGATCACTTTGTAGAGCCGCTGGGTCCACGTGGCCCCGTCGACCTTCGCGGCCTCGATCATGTCCTCGGGCACCTGAGCCAGCCCAGCCAGCAATAGCAAAGACATGAACGGTGTCGTCTTCCAGATCTCGGAAATGCAAATCGCGAACAACGACGACCAGTGGCCACCGAACCAGTTGAAGTTCGAGCTCACCCAGGGCAGCCAGCCGTTGACGAAACCGTTTTGCAGGTTGAACGCGAACTGCCAGGCAAACGCCGAAACCACCGTGATTATCCCGTAGGGAATCAGGATCGAGGTCCTGATCACTCCCCGCGCGAAGATGATCCGGTGCATGACCATGGCGAAGGCGAAACCGATGACCAACTCGATCGCGACGGTCACCACCATGATGATGACGGTGTTCAGCACGTCACCCCACCACAGCGGGTCTTTCAGTATCACCCAGTAGTTGTGGAGCCCGACGAACGTCTTGTCCTGTGGCGCGAGGAGGCTGTAGTTGAACACCGACAGATACAGCGCCCGCAGCATCGGATAGGCGGTGACCACCAGCATCATGAACACAGCTGGGGCGACGAGTTTCCAGCCGAGATGCTTCTCCGCTACCGAACGGTCAGATGCCTTACCGGCCGCGGCGCTCCCCGGCGTCGGTTTGGCAGTGGTGACGGGTGCTGTGGTTGCGCTCATGACCCACCACTCCTTTCTGAGTGCAGCCGGACTTGCCCATCGGCGCGGCGTCTAGAGCAGCACGTCGCCATGGAGAACCTGACCGATGAAGTTGGCCGAGCTGGCTGGGGTCGAGCTCGGGTTGACGGCGTTCGGTGGATGCCACTCGCTCAAGATCGCGCCCACTATCTCGCTCCAGTACGGCGACGCGGGGCGCGGGCCGGCATCCTTGAGACTCTTCCGGAACAGCGCAAGCAGGCTTACCGGGTAGACCTTCTTCAGTGCCTTTGAGTCGTAGGCGGCCGACTTTGCCGGCATGTTCCCGGTCTCGATGGCGTACCTGATCTGCTCGGACTGGCTGGTAATGCACTTGGTTGCCTCGGTCGCGAGCTTTGGGTAGTTGGAGTACGCGCTGATGCCGATGTTGATGCCGCCGACCGGAGGCTTGGCGGGCTTGCCGGCAACGGACTCGGGGTAGGTGGTCCAGCCGACGTCGCTCATGAAGTTCTTGGGAAGCAGCCCACTGGCGATCGTGCCTTGGATCGACGTGTAGATGAACGTCCAGTTGACCTGGAAGGCGCCGATGTCGGAGATCACCGTGTCTCCGTTCATGACCGGCAGGAACTCGGTGCTCGAGGTGCCCTCGTCGGACACCGACATGTCCGGGGCGGCGGCCGGGGAGCGCGCAAGCTTGCCAACGATGGCGGCCGCTCGCTTGCCGGCCGCAGAGTTGATGTCGATCTTGGCGTCTCGGCCCTTGGAGATCTTGCTGACGATGTTGCCTCCGGCGCCCTTGATCAAGGCGTTGATCCAGACGACGTACCCTTCGTACTTGTTTGCCTGCACGCCGACGGTGCGATGCGCAGAAACGGCGGCATTGATGATCTGGTCCCACGTCACCGGCTTGCTCATGTCGAGGCCGGCTTTCTTCGCAACCGACTTGCGATACCACAGGGACTGCACATTCGCCCACAACGGGACCGCGACAAGCTTGCCGCTGTAACTTGCCCCGCTGACCGCCCCTGGAAGCACTCCGCGGCTGAACGTCTTTGCCGCCCGCTTGGAGATCGGAGCCAGCAGACCGGCAAAAGCGAACTCGGCGGTGTACGCCGGATCGAGCGACATCAGGTCGATCGAGCTGTCGTGTGCCTCGAGTCGCCGCTCGAGCTGGACTCGCTGCTGGGTGGCATCTTGCGGCAGCGTTTGAGTGGTGATTGTGTATTTGTCTGTGCTGCAGCGCGCCGCGATGCCGGCCTGCCCGAACGGCCCACTGAAACCGGTGGGTGGCGTCGGGTCGGGGTTGATGTACCACGTCAGCAACGGCTTGCCGTTCATCGTGGCGCCGGTGCTGCTGCCGCAAGCTGCCAACACCGCGGCAGCCAGCCCCAAGACCGCCGCGAGGGCAATGGCGCGATACCGCGTGCGCACCTGGCGCTTTGCGGTTGATGAGCCTGCTGTCATAACGCCTCCACACTCCGATCACGCTGGCCCACGGGCCCGACGCTGGACCCGATGACGGCACCCAACGCACACCGCGAGCATGTGTCGTCGTCTCATCCTGCCGTTGATCGAGAAAAGCGCAACGTTCTGCCGGCGGCGACACGCCGGTAACAGTGGTGCAGGCCAGCCGCAATGCGCTGGCAAAAGTGGCGCCCGGCGCCGATACGCCGGCATGGTTGGTTATCGGAGTCCGCGGCCTCTCAGGGCCACTCTTACACGGAGAGATCCTCCAGCATCTCGGTAACAAGGGCGGCGATCGGGGAACGCTCAGACCTGGTGAGAGTGACGTGCGCGAACAACGGGTGGCCCTTGAGCTTTTCGACCACGGCCACCACGCCGTCGTACCGTCCCACCCGCAGATTGTCGCGTTGTGCCACGTCATGAGTGAGCACGACGCGCGAGTTGGCCCCGACCCGCGACAGCACCGTCAACAAGACGTTGCGCTCCAGGGATTGCGCCTCGTCAACCACGACGAAGGCGTCGTGCAGTGAGCGCCCCCGAATGTGCGTCAACGGCAGCACTTCGAGCATGCCCCGGGCCAAGACCTCGTTGATCACGTCGCCGCTGGTCATGGCGCCTAGCGTGTCGAAGACCGCCTGCGCCCACGGCTGCATCTTCTCCGACTCGCTGCCCGGCAGGTAGCCGAGCTCTTGACCACCAACGGCGAAGAGCGGACGGAACACCACGACCTTCTTGTGCTGATGGCGTTCCAGCACTGATTCGAGGCCTGCGCACAGCGCCAATGCGGACTTGCCGGTGCCGGCCCGGCCGCCTAGCGAAACGATGCCGATGTCCGGATCGAGCAGCAGGTCGAGCGCGATGCGCTGCTCGGCCGAGCGCCCGCGCAACCCGAACGCTTCGCGGTCTCCGCGGACTCGCCTGACCCGTTTGTCGGGCATCACCCGGCCAAGCGCACTGCCACGGTCGGAGAGCAACACCACGCCCGAGTGGCACGGCAGGTCACCGGCGGCCGCAACGTGGACGACCCCGTCGCCGTACAGCAAATCGACGTCGGCGGCCGCCACGTCGATCTCGCTCATGCCCGTGTAACCGGTCTCCACGGCCAACTCGGCGCGGTACTCCTCGGCCGGCAGGCCGACCGCCGATGCCTTGACCCGCATCGGCAGGTCCTTGGACACCAGCGTCACGTCCGCGCCTTCGGCTCGCAGGTTGAGCGCCACGGCAAGGATGCGGCTGTCGTTGTCGCCGAGGCGAAAACCCGCCGGCAGCACCGCTGGGTCGCTGTGGTTGAGCTCCACGCGCACCGTGCCGCCGTCGTTGCTGATCGGAATCGGTAGGTCGAGCTGCCCGTGCACGATGCGAAGCTCGTCAAGCAGCCGGAGCGCGGATCGAGCGAAGTAGCCGAGCTCTGGGTGGTGGCGCTTACCCTCCAGCTCGGTGATCACCACCACCGGCAAGACCACGTCGTGCTCGTGGAAGCGCTTCAGCGCGGCCGGGTCGGCCAGCAATACGCTCGTGTCCACCACGTAAGTGCGGGTAGCCGCCGCCGTCGGGGAAACCAGGTGGCCTTGACCTGCGGGCGATAGGCCCTCGCTGGCTCCTGCGGCAGGAGGGGCTGGCATCGTTGACGTTGACCCGAGTGCGGACTTGCTTCGCGTGGCTGCGGTGGACTCGCGTCCTGTGGTGACGACCACGGGTGTATCCCCTCACGGACCGCGCGCATCACCCGCCCGGTCCTGGCTCTTAGTCGGACCGGGAGCGTGCCGCTGAGCGAGTTGCCCGCCCAGCCGGGTCGAGTGCGATGCTGGCCTCCCGAGACGGCAGACTTCCCTGCCTGTCGTCCCTGCTGAGGCTACGTGTCGCCGGTCACTCAAATACGCTTCGACACGCCAAGTACGGCAAGCTCCCACTGCCACGATCGAGCCACGCTGATTCTCCCCGCAATTCGAGGCAGGGCGGCCGAGCGGCGAGCCGACCCCCTCAGCCCTCAAGCGCGCCGAAGACCTGAATAGTTACCAACCCTCACACTTTCCGTCGCCACGGGGTATTCATATACGCCTCAGTTTACGCGGCAAGCCCGCGGTGGTTTCCCGCCGACCGATACGTGGGGCCGCGGCATCCTCTGTTGCATCCCAGCGGACTGCTCTCCGGGATACTCACACGCCCGTGCATATGGCGAAATTGCGGCCGGATGTCTGCCATCATGGATCCGTCTGCAGCGTGAGCGCACGAGCCACACGGTCCAGGGCGCGTTCCCGCGTCCGAAGCGTCAGGAGAACGAGATGTCAGGTCCGTACCCATCAGTTCCCCCCGGCTCCGAGGAGCCGCCGGCTGGCGGTCAGCCGCCTTACGGTGGCCAGCCGCCACCGGGATCCGGCCCGGCAGGGTTTCCGGAGTATCCCAGCGGCGGGCGCGCCCCTACGCCATCTCCCAAGGGCTTCTTCGGAGCCTTGTTCGACTTCAGCTTCGAACACTTCATCACGCCCATCATCGTCAAGGTCGTCTACGTGGTGGCGCTCATCGTGCTCGTGCTCGGTTGGCTCTTATGGACAATCGTCGCGCTGACCCAGAACGGTGGCTTTGGCTTCCTCGTCCTCATCTTCGGGGCGGTCGTCGTCATCCTGTACCTCGCTTTCATCCGCATGACCTTGGAGTTCTACCTCGCCATCGTGCGGATGAGCCAGGACATCCATCGTCAGTTTCCAAGTTAGCTCGCGGTTCACGCGGCCTATCTCGGGGTGAGGTGAGGCGGTCCGGCCGTAGGATGTCCGACCATGAGCGGGCCCACGCCGTACCCACCGCAGCAGCCACCTCCGCCCCAGCAGGCTCCCGACCAGTTCTATGTCCAGCAGATGGGTCAGGAGTCCGGACCGTACCGCTATGCCGACCTGCAGGTCATGGCGTTGAACGGCACGCTGAGGGCCGACCAGCCGGTGCGGCGGGTCGACACGAACTGGTTCCCGGCTGCCCAGGCAGGGGCGCGTCACAGTCGTGTTTCAGCAGGTCAAGAGGAGTGTGAGGACATCTTCTGGGTGTCTGGCGTGATGTCGTAGGGCTGCGGCGATGTTGGTGGCGCCGGTCAGACGGAGCAGGCTGATCGGGGTGTTGCGCAGGGTGGCCATCGCCTGTGGTGCGTTGCCGGTGCGGATCCGGGAGGCGTCCTCGTCGAAGGTGGCGTCGCGGACCCAGTGGATGCGGTTCTTGATGCCCCAGTGTTGCTGGACCCACCCGGCCAGGGTGGTGGGGTCGGCGACGTGGTGGTCGGCGGAAGTGATCAGGTAGACCACTTCGACGGTCGTCTTGCCGCGCTCGGTCCGGGTGCGGCGCAGTTGCGCGATCTGGGCGGCGCCGGTGAACGGGATCCATGCGGGTGCGGTGAGGACCCTGATGGTGCGTCGGACTCAAGTCGCCTCGATCGCCTCGGGAAAGCCGGTCAGGCCGTCGCAGCACACGATCAGCACGTCCTTGACGCCGCGGTTGGCGAGCTCGGCGCAGACCCCGGCCCAGAACTTCGCGCCCTCGGCCGCTTGGACCCAGATCCCCAGCACGTGCTTGCGCAACAGCGTCAACGAAGCGGGGCGGACGGACTGGGCACAAGCAGCAGCGGTACGCGAGGATGACATGGCGAATGTGGTCCTGGTCTGGAAGGCGGCATGAAGAACTGCCATCCAAACCCCACGGGCCACACCCGTCACACAGGCACACCGGCAACACCCCCACAAACGCCCAGGTCAGACGCCTACAGCACGACTTTGACGCCCCCCTGGGCCGAGCGGTCAGCCGCCATAGCGGCGCTCGCGAGCGGCGTACGCCCGGATGGCCCGCAAGAAGTCGGTACGCCGGAAGTCCGGCCACATCGCCTCACAGAAGTAGAACTCGCTGTGGGCGCTTTGCCAAAGCAAGAAACCCGACATCCGCTGCTCGCCTGACGTGCGGATGACCAGGTCCGGGTCGGGCTGGCCGCGCGTGTAGAGGTGCTCCGCGATGTGTTCGACGTCGATGACATCGGCGAGCTCTTCCAACGTCGTGCCCTGGGCTGCATGCTCGTGTAGGAGGGAACGAACCGCGTCGGCGAGCTCGCGTCGGCCGCCGTACGCGATGGCGATGTTGACGGTCATCCCGTCGACGGTCGCCGTCCGGTCAGCTGCCTCTTTGAGCCGTTGCATCGTCGTGGTGGGCAGCATGTCGAGCGCGCCGACCGGATGCACCCGCCAACGGCCGGTGTCGGCAAGCACGTCGACCAGATCCTCGATGACCCGCAACAGCGGTCCGATCTCGTCGACCGGACGTCCCAGGTTGTCCGTCGACAGCAACCACAACGTGACCAGCTGGACATTGAGCTGGTCACACCAGCCCAGAAACTCCTCGATCTTGTCGGCGCCAGCCGTATAGCCGCCCTCGACTTCTTCGCCGAACGCGCGTGCCCAGCGACGATTGCCGTCGCACATCACGCCGATATGGCCCGGGATCTTGTCTGCCGGGAGGTGACGCAGCAGACGCCGCTCGTAGAGCCCATAGGCCAACGACCACACCGATGCCACTACGCACCTCGATCTCCGTGAGCCACCCGCCGACTCGTCGTCGGCTCATGACCGTCCCCGCCTGTTACAGGTTACCCGAGCGGGCGTTGACGACCTGGCATTATGGTGGATTCATGGTGGACGCCAACGCGGGACGCCGCGGCTGCGGCGAGTCCCCATCCGCGCGAGCGCTCAGAGACGTCGCGCGCGACATCAAGCCACGGCTGCGCGGCTGGCTGCATCTGGTGACGTTCCCGCTCAGCTTGGCGGCCGGCCTGGTGCTGATCACCCTGTCCCCAACGCCGCCCGCCCGCATCGCTGCCGCCGTCTTCGCGCTCTCGTCGTCGCTGTTGTTCGGCGTGTCGGCGCTGTTCCACCGTGGCCACTGGTCGCCGCGCTGGCATGGCGTGCTTCGGCGTCTCGACCACTCCAACATCTTCTTGCTGATCGCCGGCACCTACACCCCGTTCGCGATCATGCTGCTCAACAGCACCAACGCCAAGGCTTTGCTCGGACTGGTGTGGGGAGGAGCGCTGATCGGCATCGCGTTCCGCGTGTTTTGGATCGGTGCGCCGCGCTGGCTCTACCTGCCCGTCTACATCGCCTTGGGCTGGGCTGCCGTATTCTGGCTCAGCGACTTCGCCTCCTCAGGCGGCCCAGCAGTGCTCACCATGATCGTCGTGGGAGGCGGCCTCTACTCCGTCGGCGGGCTCGTCTACGGGTTGCAACGCCCCAATCCGATCCCCCGCTGGTTTGGGTTCCACGAGGTGTTCCACTCGCTCACCATCGCCGCGTTCGTGGTGCACTACATCGGCATCTCGATGATCATCTACTCCCGCCGCTGAGCCGGGCCACCAGTCGGGTCAGCCGACCGGGGCCTGCGAAACGGGCTGCTTCAGCCCACCGAAGGTCGCGCCATACAACACCTGGTGATACTTGGCCGCGGGATTCTTCGGCTTGCTCGACACACACCAAACCACATACAGCCGCCCATTGGCCATCGCGCTGCCGATGTAGTCCCCGGGGAAGATGCCGCCGGCCTGGGCTGCATAGGCGTAGTTGCTGCGTGGCCCCACGGAGACGGGTGGCCGGAACGTGGCCCCGCCGTCGTGTGAGATCGCGACATTCTGCTCGGCGAACCGGCCGCCCATGGTGTGCGCGTTGGTAAGCCCGAACGACACCGCAACGATGTTGGCGCGGGCGGAGACGTCGGCGTTGACGGTCAGCTTGCTGCTGGTCCGCGGGTTCACCACCACCGGCGCAGACCAGTGGATGCCGTCGCTTGAGGAAGACAAATCAACCTTGGTAGGGTCCGACTGCGACGACCACACGGCGTACATCTGGCCGGTGACGGCATCGGTGGTCGCAGACGGCAGGCAGCACCGGACGCCGGGTGCCCCCCCACCGAGATCACGAGTGATTGTTCCGCCGGCCTTCCACGTGCGACCACCGTTGGTGGAGATCCGGGTCGTGATCACCGTCTGGGACTTCCCTGGAGCTGCTTGGCTCTTCCCGGTCAGCGACTGTGACAGCCCCGCGGCCTCCGGGCCATCGCTGGCCGCGAATTTCCCGAAGTCGATGTAGGAGTCGACGATGGTGCCGTCCGGCAACAACATCGGCTGGGAGTTTTGGGTGTTCGCGTGCGGCGGGCTGACGTTGACCGGGGAGCTCCAGGTGCGACCGTGATCGTCGGAGTAGACCATGGCCTGTGGAGAGCCGTCGGGATTCCCGAACATGTCGGTAAGGAACGGCGTCCAGAACTGGTAGAGCCGGCCCTTGTGGGGGCTGGTGTCGCTGTTGTCGACGACCAGCCAGTTCTTGTCGTCAGACACCGTGCAGGTGTTGGTGAAGTGGGCAAGCACCGGCGGCGTGAAAGTCTGGCCGCCGTTGGTGCTGCGCGACACCGCGACGGCGCCATAACAGCCGGCGTTGATCAACAGCGTGGAGACGTACGCCGTCCCGTCCGGACCGAACGCCGCAACGGGGTCGCTGGCCCGAATCCACCTCTTGGGCCCCCCGGTGGCGAACGTGAGTCCCGGCAGTGGCCGGTGCTGCCACGTCGCACCGCCATCGTGGGTCCAGGCGTACTCGATACCTACCGCGCCGCCGGTGGCATAGCGGCCGTCATGGGCGACCGCGACCGCGACGTCGGAGTTCACCGGCGACACGGCAACATCGGGCTCAACCAGAGTGTCCGGCTCCGAGCCCGGCAAGGCGGGAACGTCCTGCTGACCGATCTGGCCTACGTGCACTACCGCGTTCGGATGCGGCGTTGGGTCGGAAGCGACAGCGGCCGCGGAAGACAGGCAGAGGACGAAACCCGCCGCCAACGTGACGAAGACCGGTTTTCCGCCGTTGCGCGGGCGATTCGGTGCGTCGAGATCAGCTGGGCTGGTGGCGGCGGACAACCGGTGCATGGGGATCCTCACTGAGCACTTGAGCGGTCCAAGCCCGTTGTGAGGTCGGACCCACGTCTTCGCCTCATGCTGCCACTGCGCCTTGTACCTGTCCAGGGTGCCCTGTAGGGCAGCTCTCAACCTTGGTCACGCCTGCGCCCGCTGAGCCTCCTTGATCGCCTTCCATACACGATGAGGGGTGCACGGCATCGGTACGTCGACGACACCGAGCGGGCGCAGCGCGTCGAGCACCGCGTTGAAGACGGCCGGCGTGGCGGCGATGGCCCCGGCTTCGCCCACACCCTTGCTGCCCAATGGGTTCGTGGTGGCGGGCGTGACTCGTCGGTCGGTCCGCATCGAGATCACATCGGCGGCGGACGGAATTGCGTAGTCGACGAACGACGGCGTCATGATGTTCGCCTCGTCGTCATAGGCCACCTCTTCGAACAGCGCCTGCGCGATGCCTTGCACGGCGCCGCCTTGCACCTGCCCCTCCACAATCATCGGGTTGACCACGTTGCCGACGTCGTCGACGCCCACATAGTCGACCAGGTCGACGACGCCGGTTTCGACATCGACTTCGACGACCGCGACATGAGCCCCGAACGGGTAGGTCATGATCGCCAGATCCGACGTCCTGGTGCACCCAAGCCCCGGCTCCAGGCCGTCTTGGGTGATCGTGAGGTCGTCGTACGACGCCAACGCCACCTCGCCCAGCGACGTGCTCGCCTCGGTGCCCCGGACCCGGAACTGTCCGCCGGCGAAGTCTAGATCGGCCGGATCACACTCGAGCAGCCGCGCCGCGACCTCGGTCGCGCGCTCGCGCACCTCACGCGCCGCGTCGAACAGCGCCGAGCCGACGACACTCAGCGAGCGGGAGCCGTAGGAGTCGAAACCGTGTCGGGCTCGTTCGGTGTCACCTTGAACCACCTTGATCGAGGCCATATCCAGACCGAGCACGTCGTTGACGATCTGCGCCCAACTCGTCACGTGGCCGGTGCCATACGCGGTGGTGCCCATGATCACCTCCGCGCCCTCGGGCGTGAGCCGCACACTGGCGGTCTCGACCGCGGCTTTGTCGTAGCGCAACCCGCTGCCACAGGCCTCGACGTACGTCGACATCCCGATGCCAAGACGCTTGGTCGCGCCGTCGATGTTCGTGCTGCGCTGCCTTTCCCGCCACCCGTCGTAGTCGCTCAGCTTCAACGCCGCGTCGGTGGTCGCCGGGTAGTCGCCGACGTCATAGGTGACCCCACCGGCGGTTTCGTAGGGGAACTCGTCGACACCGATCCAGTTGCGGCGGCGCAGCTCGACCGGGTCGATGCCCAGCTCGGCGGCCAGCTCCTCGACGATCCGCTCGATCGCGTACGTCGCTTCGGGGCGCCCCGCACCGCGGTATGCACCAACCGGGGTCTTGTTGGTCAGCACGCATTGACACCGCAACCGGTGGCTGCCGACCTTGTAGATGCCCGGGTACATCTTCGCCCCGCCCATCGCCGCACCGGGCCCGATCGGCGAGACGTAGGCACCGGCGTCCGCGATCAATCGCACGTCCAACCCGACGATCTGGCCGGCAGAAGTCGCGGCCACCGCGACGTCTTGGATTAGCGCCCGGCCGTGGAACGTGGTCTGCAGGTCCTCGCTGCGCGTCGCCGCCCAGGCAACCGGCCGGTTGAGCTCGCGAGCCGCGATCAGCGCCACCAGCTCCTCGGGGTAGAAGAACTTGGCGCCGAATCCGCCGCCGACGTCGGGGGCGATAACCCGGATCCGGCTTTCGGGAATGCCGGCGCCCTTGGCCAACAACGACCGCGCGATGTGCGGCACCTGGCACGACAGCCAGACGGTGAACCCGTCGGCATCGGGCTGGACGGTGACGGCCCTCGGCTCCATCGCCGACGGGAAGACGCGCGGCTGCTCGAACCGGCGTCGTACGACCACGTCGGCTGCGGCGAAAGCGGCGTCGACATCACCAGACTGGTGCTCCTCGTCGAGTGCGATGTTCTGCTTCGCGCCGTCGTGCAGTGCCGCCGCGCCGTCGCGGATGGCGGCCTCGACGTCGCCGACAGCCGGCAGCTCGTCGTAGTCGACGTCCACCAACTCGGTCGCGTCGACCGCCTCCGCCGAGCTTCGCGCGATCACCACGGCCACCGCGTCTCCGACGTACCGCACCCGGTCTGTCGCGAGAAGCGGCAGCCCAGGTCCTTCGTCGAAGCCGGGCGTCACCTCACACCATGCCGCGACATCTTTGCCGGTCCACACCCGCACGACGCCGGGGGCGCGCCGAGCTTGCTCGACGTCCACGCTGATGGTGGCGTGCGGCATCGGGCTGCGGACGAACGCCATGTGCAGGGTGCCTTGCGGCCTGACGTTGGACGTCCAGGTGGTGTGTCCGGTGACGAGATGGTGGTCTTCGGTGCGGAGTACGGAGTCGCCAATGCTCATTGCCTCACCCTACGATCCCCCCGACTTGTCCGACTCTGTGCGGGCCATAACCCGCGGAGGTTCGGACAAGTCGGTGACGGGGAGGTCGCAGACGAAGCCTCGGCAGACGTACGCCGCAGCGCAACCGTCGACCAACCCACGGCCTTCGAGAAGCGGAGCGGTCGCGGTCGCACCGTCGCCGACCGCGACCACAGCGCCCGGATGCGGCAACCGGAACGCCGCCCGCAGCAGTTCGTCACGTGCGGGGTCGGCGGGGTCCCCGGCGATCGCGATCTGCCGAGGGCCGTCGGCGAGCGCCTCCGCAGCGGACAGGGTCTGGCCGGCGAATCTGGGCGCGGCCTCGGCCAATCCGGCGAGGGTGTCGATCAACGTCTGACCTGCCCGCAGATAGGCGTCGTCGCCGGTCAACCCGAACATCGAAGCCAGCACCGTGGCGGTCATGCCCTGGCCGGACGGCGAGGCATTGTCCCCCGGCTCTTGAGGCCTCGTCACGAGCGGCTCCGCGTCGTCGGACGTGTCGAAGAAACCACCCGACCCGTCAGGGAAGCGCTCCAGGATCTGGCGAATCAGCCGCTCGGCATGATCGAACCACTGCTGTTCACCACTGGCACCGAACAACGTGAGGAAACCGTCGGCCACGCAGGCGTAGTCGTCGAGCACACCGGCCGGCTCGCCAGCGACACCGTCTCGCGACACCCGCCGCAGGCGCCCCTCTGCCAGATGTACGTCGACAAGGAGCCGCGCCGCCGCATGTGCCGCGTCGAGACAGCGCGGCTCGTCGAGGATCAGCCCGGCCTCGGCCAGCGCCGAGATCGCCAGACCGTTCCAGGCCGCCACCACCTTGTCGTCACGGGCTGGGCGCACCCGGCGCTCACGAGCGGCCAGCAAGCGTCGTACGACGTCTCGATGGCGGGCCGGATCGACCGGGTCGGCGTCGAGACGCAGCGTCGACGTACCGTGCTCGAAATTGCCGGCGTCGCTAACCGAGAAGACGTCGGCGGCGTATCGGCCCTCATCTTCTCCGAGAGCATCCACCAGGTCTGCGCGGCTCCACACGTAGAACGTCCCCTCGGCACCGTCGGAGTCGGCGTCCAAAGCCGAGGCCAGACCGCCCTGGTCGGTGCCCAACTCGCGGATGAGGAAGACGGCGGTCTCGCGCGCCACCCGCTCGGCAAGGGCCGAGCCAGTCTGTCGCCACCAATGCACATAGACCCGCAGCAGCAAGGCGTTGTCATACAGCATCTTCTCGAAGTGTGGCACGTCCCAGCGCTCGTCGACACTGTAACGGGCGAAGCCGCCGCCGAGCTGGTCGTACATGCCGCCCCGGGCCATCGCCTCCAGCGTCCGGCTCGCCATCGTCAAGGCATTGTCGTCACCGGTTCGAGCGGCATGCCGCAGCAGGAACTCACACACCATCGAAGGCGGGAACTTCGGTGCCCCGCCGAAGCCGGCGTACCTCTGATCGAAGCTTCGGATCAGGGCGGTCACCGCTGCCTCCGTGACGTCCTCGGCCCGACCGGCCGGCAGCCGACCCGGCTGTTGCAGCTGGGCCACAATGTCGCGGCCTACCTTGTCGATGTCCTTGCGTCGTTCGAGCCACGCTGTCGAGATGGCCTCCAACAATTGGCGAAATCCCGGCATCCCTTGGCGCGGCTCCGGAGGGAAGTAGGTGCCGGCGAAGAACGGCTCACCGGCATGCGTGAGCACGCAAGTCATCGGCCAGCCTCCCTGACCGGTCATCGCCTGAGTCGCTTGCATGTAGATCGCGTCGATGTCCGGGCGCTCCTCCCGATCGACCTTGATCGACACGAAACGCTCGTTGAGATAGCGCGCAGTGTCGGGGTCCTCGAACGACTCGTGCGCCATCACGTGGCACCAGTGGCAGGCGGCGTACCCCACGGACAGCAAAACTGGTGTATCACGGCGCCTTGCTTCAGCGAACGCTTCAGGCCCCCACTCCCACCAATCCACTGGATTCTCCGCGTGTTGGAGTAGATACGGACTCGTTGCCGAGGCGAGGCGGTTGACCATTTCCCATGACTCCTGACGAGTGGCACGTGTATCATTTTCGTCCAAGTGATACACGAGAGTGATACACGAAGCACATTCCGTTGGAGTCTGACTCGACTCCACTCCTCCAGCCTAGAGAGGACGCCGATGCCGCCCCGCAAGAAGCCCACCCTCCTGGCGCAGGGCAAGCCGCGCACGCTCGGTGCTAGCACGCGGGCGTGGCGGGTGCGGCTCTACGCGCCGGAGGCCGGCGGGACGAAGTATCAGGTGATGTTTCGGGCGCCCGCTGGTGACGGCGAGCCGTGGAAGCGGGTGCTGCGCCGGGCATCCTCGGAGGTCGAGGCACGCAAGATCTTCGAGCAGGCCGAGGCCGCGCTTGACACCGAGAAGGAAGCGCCGGCTCGTGCCGACGTCCCCGCCGCGCGCACCATTCGGATGCTCGGCGAGGAGTACCTCAAGGACAGCGTCGAGCGCGGCAAACAGCCCCGGACCATGGAGCAGCGCGAGTCACGGCTGAACGCGCACATCCTGCCCACTATCGGTGACGTGCCGGTGGCGAAGTGGCGGGTCGAGCACAGTCGCAAGGTGATGGAGAAGGGATCGAAGACGATCTTCTCCAACCGCGGTCGAGAGGACCTGCGTGGACAACTCGCCGCGATGCGCAAGCTCGCCTGGCGTCTGGGCTGGCTTGATCGCAGCATCGACCCGCTCGACGGGCTTGAGATCGGACGAGCCGATGTGCTCCACGGTGCGACGGCGCATTACGTCGATCCCCGACTTCGTCCAGAGACCCGCCAGGTGCACGCCATGGCCAACGCAGCCGACCAGCTCTGCGGTCCCGAAGGAACCGACCCGTTGATGACTCGGCTCCCGCTGTTCGGGATGAAGATCCGGGTAGCCGGGTTCGGCGGACTTCGCCTCGGCGAGCAGAACGCATTGCGTGCGATTGACGTGTTCTTCGACCGCGGCTACGTCCACGTCAACGGCTCGTGGATCACACCGCGCCGCCAACCCGGGTTCCGCGGCCCGGTGAAGAACCACACCCTGCATGAAGTGCCACTGCCGGGCTCACTGATGCGCGACGAACTCCTCCCCTGTGTCAAGGAACTGCTCGGTCTGCCCGCCAAGGCGTCGCTCCAACAGGTCGTCAACGCGCAGGAAGCCGAGCGGCAGCGCCGGGCAGAGCTCGCTGCCCGCGAGCCGGACAAGAAGCTGGCGTGGTGGAACTACCCCGTGCCTCCCGAGGACGAACTGTGGGTCTTCGTGGACACGCTCACCGGCCTCCCGGTCAAACCGGAGATGCACAACACGCGCTGGCATCGAGTCCGCGCGTGGGTTGAGGAGAACGACCCCGACAACGCGTGGCCGCGAACCATCGTCTACCGCAATCTGCGCCACCATGCCGCCACCAGGTGGTTCCACGAGGAACTCGGCGAGTCATGGGAGGTCGTCGCGCAGTACCTCGGCGACAAACTCACCACTGTTCTGAACCATTACGTCCGCGCTGGCGAGGACGCTCTCCGCGACTCCGTCGGCAAACTGGCGAAGCTGTAGATCGCCGACTCCGTTTCTGAATCACTGCGAAGTTGGCGCCGCATCATGGGAGAGCACGCGTCCCATGGCCTGACGCAGGTCACACTCGCGACGCTCCGCGAAACGCTGACCCTAGTTTGTCGGGAACGAGTCGCCGAGCACGATCTTCCACAGCCGTTTAGCTTCCGCGTGGTCTCCACGGGCCTCGGCCTCGTTTGCCGGCTCTTCGCAATTCGGGGTGTCGTCGGGGTTTGAATCCGCCGGTCTCAAGGAGGGATTTGGCGATGTAGTTGATGAGGTTGCGGAATCCGAGGGCGGAGCCGCGGAGGTGTTCGAGTCGTCCGTTGATGGCCTCGGTCGGGCCGTTGGACGTGCCGGGGCGCTCAAAGAGCGCCAGCGCGGCATGCTTCTTCAGCGTCCGGCCCAGCGTGATGACCTCACTCAACGACCGGCACGCCGTGACTGGCTGAGTCGATCAACTTCTGCATCAGTTCTCTGGCTTTCGCGGATCTTCGTCCGGTCCGGGTCTCGGTAGGCGGTGATCATCCGCTGGTAGATCCACCAGGTGAGTATGTCAACCCGAGCTGGCCCCACCGTGACGGTCTGAAGCGGACCCAGGGCAAACGCGGACCCGGTGCCGATAGCGCCGGTTCTGCTCCGGTAGACGTCCCTCTCCCGGACGAATCACCGGACGGGTCTTGCGGGGCGCGCGTCTTCCGGGACCGCGGTGATCTGCGTCGTTCCAGGCGAGGTTCCCTTGCGGGACGACTCAGGCCCCAAGCCGGTGACGGCCCGGCGATAATCGGCAACCGTCCCGCATTCGGTTCGCGTTCGCCTGTGCTTGTGTGGACTGTCGGGGAGCGTCTAGATCGACGTC
>JBPCQA010000017.1:0-109910 GCA_050998615.1 Nocardioidaceae bacterium | reverse complement strand
TGATCTCCTGGCGCGCAGCCATCGACAGCTCCTTGCTCACACCGGATCGAACCACCACGCGCTACGCGGACATTCTCAGGTGAGGCAAGCGCCGAGGTTCCCGGACCTTTTACGTGAGGCTCGTCGCAGAGGTGACGACGCGGCTTCCGGTGCTCTACACTTGAGCTTGTCCGCGGCAGTAGCTGCGGAAAGTGAGCCCGAGACCCAGCCGGACGACCGTGGCGCTCGGGCTTCGCGCTTGTTCGGGCTCGGTCAGACTTCGCGGACGTTCGTGACGACGGGTTGGATGCGCCGTCGCCAGTCTCCGCCCTTCGCCCAGCACCACCGGTTCGGCAGGCGGCGAGCGCTTCGCGCAGTCCAGGGCGCGCGCGGTTGGTGCCGGTCAGGCCGCTGCACGGCGCGATCAAGCTTCTTGAACTTCCGATCGAACTGGTCGGTGGTCTCAGCGCTCCACCGGACCGTCACCTGTCGGTCTCGGCCTCGAGCGCAGACAGCGGACGGCTACGTCGACCCCCTGCCTCGAAGACATCGATCACGGCATCGGCGGCGAAGGCGTCTTCGAGGTCTGTCAGGTACTCATGCAGCGCCGTCTTGACGTAGAAACTCTTCGAGCGCCCGGTCCGGCGCGCGAGGCTGTCGAGGCGCTCTTCTTCCTCATCGGTCAGCCGGATCGAGATCGTCATCGGAGACCACCGCCCCGAGCGTAAGACATGTTTACACCATACCCCATCGACCGGCATGGCAGCGGTAGACAGGTCGGATCGGGAGCCCTCACCGGGGACGCGGCGGCAGTCAGTGAACCTCCACGCACCATCCGTAGTCCAACGTCGCCGTGGGAGCCAGATGCTCGAACGGGCACAGGAGACAGCGCCAGGCCGATGGCCGCGATGAGCAGCCATAACCGTCGCCTCCGCCGAGCCGTTCCTCGGCCAGGACGACCACCAGCGCGCTGGTGGCGCCGGCTGACAGGCGCCCGCAGGCTGCCGTCCGGATCTTGTGCGTCGGGGATCGGAACCGGCTCCGTTCAGCGCTTGCGGTGTGGTGGTCGGCGTTGAGCGTCGCGTCTACCAGTTGGTGATGCCTGGTAGCGTCCGTGGGGTGCCGCACCGGCAGCGGCCTTCCCTCATGTATGCGTGTCCTTACGCAGGAGGCTTGTCGTGGTGTCGTTTCAGGTGCGTGCGTTCCGGCGCGGTGACCGTGATCAACTGACCGCCCTGGTGAATGCGCACGCGCAGGCGGTCGTGCCGGGTGCGCTGGTGTCGGTCAACGCGGTGCTCAGCCAGGTGGAACGCGATCCCGGGGAGTTCATCGTCGACCCCTGGGTCAGCGAGCGGGCGACGTTGGTGGCCGAGCAGCGAGGTCGGGTGGCGGCCGCGGCGCATCTGCTGCACTACGGCAGCGGCGACGAAGTCGGCGAGTCCTACCGGGGCGCCGGTGAGATCCGCTGGTTGCTGTGCTGGCCCGAGGCACCGTTCTGGCCCGACTCGATCGCCGCCGGTGACGCCGTCGCGGCCGCGGCGGTCGCCGTCCTCACCGATTGGGGTGTGGGCCGGCTCTACGCCGATGGTGACCTTCCGGCTGCCGGGGTGTACGGGCTTCCGGAGCAGTGGCCGCACGTGCACGCAATCTTAAAGCGCGCCGGCTTTACGCCTGGTGAGCGGACCGAGATCGTGTTCCTAGCCGACGTTAGCGCGCTGCAGCGCCCAGCCGCGCCCATCGCCGGCCTCGCCGTCCAACGAACACTCGGCGCCAACGGAACCCGATTCTCTGCGGTGCTGGACAGCCAGACGCTCGGCTACCTCGAGGTGGACACCAGCATCGGTGATGCCGGCCGCGTCGCCCGGCCCGGGCGCTGGGCTGACATCGGCAACCTGCGCATCAGCGCCGCACACCGACGGCAGGGGATCGCCAGCTGGCTGCTCGCCGTGGCGGCCGACTGGCTGCAACTCGGGCACGTCGACCGCCTCCTGACCTACGCACATCCCGAACAGGGGGCGTATACGGCATTCCTCGAACACGCCCGGTTCCGCGAAATCACCCGAACCAGCCGCGGCTGGCAGACCCGCCCCGTGAGTGGCACATCCCCCGGCACGAAGCCAGCCAACAGGCACCAACCGCGCGCCCGATAGCGGATCACTCAGTGGGCGCTCCCCGGCGCTATACGTGGTGAACCGAGGCCACCTGGTAGAGATGTGGGTCCGCGTCGGCGAGAGGCACCGGCGGCGCCCATCTGCTCTTGAGCGCTGGGATCGTCGAGCATTGCCTGGAAGTCCTCGACGACCTGCCGATCGCCGAGCACACCCCCGATACCGCCGGACAGACCCTGGCCACATTCGGGATCTTCGATCTCGCTGGCCTGCGGTTCTAGCCCCGCATCCGCGACATCGGCCGCCTGCAGCTCTACCGCGTCGGCGCGGGATCGAGTTGGCGAGCCCGCTACCGGCATGCCGGCCCGCTGCTTACCCTGCCCATCCAGACCCAGCCGATCGCCGATCACTAGGACTCCGCCGGCGAGTACGGCGGCAACTGAACAAGGGCGAGAGCCTTCACGCGCTGCGGCGCGCCCTGTTCTTCGCCCACCAGGGCCACGTTCGTCGCCGCCACCTCGACAACCAGGTTGATCAGGCCCTCTGCCTGACCCTGTCACCAACGTCGCGGTGTTATGAACGACGACGTATCTCGGCGACGCCGTCAACGCCCTGCGTGCCGACGGCTACACCGTGACCGACGAAGCTGCCGCGCAGCTGACACCCCAGCAGCACGACCACATCAACTTTTACGGCAGCTACTCCTTCGACGTCGAAACCGAACTGCGCCGCCTGGGACATCGACCGCTTCGGTCGCCGGCTGCCTGAGAGAACTCCACCAGGTCGAAGGGACCAGATTCGCTCCGCTGCTAAGGGACCCGTGACGAGTGACTTGACAGCCACCGTGCAGGCGGCTCGTCGGGACCACTGGCCACATCGCAATAACGGCGCACGGGGGTTGTTTGTGCTGTGGTTTCGACTGGTCTGGCAGCACAAACCACGGGAAGCGTTGTTGGTCGACGGTCCCGGTGCCGCTCGACCACGAGGACTAGAAGGCGTCCGGCGGGCGGTAAACGCCCCAGACCTCTCGAAGCGCATCGCACACCTCGCCGACGGTCGCCTTCGCCGCCAGCGCCGCCTTCATCGGCACCAGCGCGTTGTCGGTGCCCTGAGCAGAAGAGCGCAGTCGATCCAGCTGGCGTTCCACCTCGCTTTGGTCTCGTCCCGCCCGCAACTTCTCCAGTCGCTTTGCCTGTTGTGCCTCGATCGTCGGGTCTCCCCGCAACGGCTCGTACGGCTCGTCGGTGTGGGCGGTGAATCGGTTGACGCCGACCACGGTGCGCTCTTCGCTGTCGATTTCTTGAGCGATCCGGTACGCCGCCTTCTCGATCTCGTTCTTCTGAAAGCCGGTCTCGATCGCCGCGACGGCACCACCTAGGTTTTCAACCGAGGACATTAGCCCCCGGATGGCCGACTCGATCTCGTCGGTCAACGACTCGATCGCGAAGGAGCCGGCAAAGGGGTCGACCGTCTTGGTGACATCGCTTTCGTAGGCAAGCACCTGCTGGGTGCGCAACGCTAGCCGGGCCGCCTTTTCGCTGGGCAACGCGATCGCCTCGTCGTACGAATTCGTGTGCAGTGACTGCGTGCCGCCCAGGATCGCGGCCAACGCCTGAACCGTCACGCGCACCAGATTGACCTCGGGCTGCTGAGCCGTCAGCTGCACGCCAGCGGTCTGGGTGTGAAACCGCAACATCCACGACCTAGGCTCTTTGGCACCGAACTCGTCGCGCATCACCTGGGCCCAGATCCGCCGGGCCGCTCGGAACTTGGCCACTTCCTCCAAGATCGTCGTACGTGAAACGAAGAAGAACGCCAGCCGCGGCGCGAACTCGTCGACGTGTTGACCAGACTCGATCGCAGCCCGAACGTATTCGATGCCGTTGGACAACGTGAACGCGACTTCCTGGGCGGGGGTAGCACCGGCTTCGGCCATGTGGTAGCCGGAGATCGAGATCGTGTTCCAGCGGGGCATCTCGGTGCGGCAGTACCCGAAGATGTCCGTAATCAGTCGCAATGACTGCTTGGGGGGAAAGATGTAGGTGCCCCTGGCGATGTACTCCTTGAGTACGTCGTTCTGGATGGTGCCGGTGAGCTGATCACCCCGCACGCCCTGCTCCTCCCCGACCAACTGGTAGAGCAGCATCAGCAACGAAGCCGGCGCGTTGATGGTCATGGACGTGGACACTTTGTCGAGCGGGATGCCGTCCAGCAGGATGCCCATGTCCTCGATCGAGTCGATCGCCACCCCGACCTTGCCGACCTCGCCGTGCACGATCGGCGAGTCGGAGTCGTAGCCCATCTGGGTGGGCAGGTCGAAGGCCACGGACAAGCCGGCCGTGCCGTGCTCGATGAGCTGGTGGTAACGCCGGTTGGACTCCGCGGCGGTGCCGAAGCCGGCGTACTGACGCATCGTCCACGGCCGCCCCGTGTACATCGACCCGTAGACGCCTCGGGTGTAGGGGAACTCACCTGGCGCTCCCAACCGGCTCTCGGCATCCCAGCCCGCGAGCGCCTCCGGGCCGTAAACCGGCTCGAAGGGAAGCCCGGACTCGGTGATGTGGGTCATGCGCGTCAGAGTACGGCGGCCTCGCGCCGCCCGCACAAACCGGGGCGCGTGGACCGATCAGTCGTTGCGCCAAAACACCAGTGCGGCCGCAGCGCCGATCAGGGCGCTGCCGGCGTCGAAGTGCCGAAGGGCGGCGGTCGCGCTGCGAACGGCTGGCGCTCCTTCAGGGATGAATGGTTACCCTGGGACAGCTCAAGGTTGGCGTGGCCGGACTGCGGCGAGGCATGTTGCCGTAAAGGATCAGGCTTATGGATCGCCGTCAACCCGGGTCGAATCGCTCCAACGACCTGTGCGACCGGTCTCGACAGCTGTCATATATAGCGATTCGCCGGCCCGGAGCAACGGACGCCAATGTGCTCCCAGTGCTCCAGTCGTAGTGGATGAATCGAATCTCGCAACCGTCCATTTCGACAACAGACGCTTGCCAGGGCTCATCGTTGGCAAGAGCACGTGCGGTAAGAACCGCAACCCCCTCGTAGGGGTCACGGCTCTCGTGGAACAAGGAAGCAACTTCAGGTGGCACGCTCAACGCCGCCCATGACGCGATCGTCGGGTCGGGGCCGCTATCCAACTCGGCGTCATCGAGAAAACTGTTGTACACAGCCGCCACCGGTTCTGACTCGTCCGGGGCCACCGTCTCGGTGACGACGTATTCCAGCTTCGACCGGTCGCCAGTAGAGCGAAGATTCCAGAGTCCGATACGGTGGATGCACCCATTAACGGCGAGCGCGTAGATGGGCTCCTCCAAAGGAAACGGAAGAGGCCTCATCGCTCCCGTGTGCTTCTGCACCACGTTTGCGTATCTGACGTGTTGGTCATCGCAATACTCACCGTAGACGGGTTCGGTGCGTAGAAGGTGTGGTCGAATTGATGATATCTCGACAAGTTATAAGAGCCGTTCTCCAAAACCTGCCCATTGTGTACGATTCCCACCTGCATCAGTCCGTAGTTCTCGCTACTTGGCATGATAGCCCTGATGTCCGAGCTGAACGCGTAGATCCTAACCTCGGTGAGTTTAGCCGCACGATCTTGACCGGCGGGACGCACTCGGGCTCAGGTTCCGCTGGCTGGACTCCTCGAACCGTCGGCGCAGGCTGGCAGCTGGCCAGCGAGTCGGTAAGCACGAATAGACCGCCACACTCCGTCGACACCGTGTACGTAGAGACCAAACGAGTCGACTTCGAAGCTGCAATCGAAATCGCCGAGCGTCTGATATGCCTGATCGAGCGCCGCCTCGGACAGATGGTGTGCGACCGTCACATGCGGGTGGTAAGGGAACGTCAACTCCTGCTTCAGCGGGCCCTGCCTGGCCTCGTTGGCGAGCAGTTCACACGATGAGATGCCCTCGACCACGCAGACGAAGACGACCGGGGACACCGGCCGGAACGTCGCCGTCCCCCGGAGCCGCAGTGTGAATCGCTGGTGAGTTGCGGCGACGTCTGCCAGATGTGACTCAACAACGTCCACCGGATCCTCGATGTCGGTCGGTGGCACCAAGGTGATATGCGTGGGGATCGACCCGGCTGCCGCATCGCCGAATGACACCCGCAGAGCTTGGAGCCGCTGGCCCCAGGGCTCGGGGATCGCGATCGCCACACCGATGACCGTCACCCGTGGACACTATCCCTTTTTGTGACTTGGCCCTTCCGGTGTGATCAGTGAGCCGGGACGAAACCGATCCGATCGTACGCCGTCGCCAACGTGACCGCCGCGACCTCCCGAGCCCGACGGGCGCCCTGGGCCAGGATCGCGTCGAGCTCCGCGCGGTCGTCGAGCAACTCCATGGTGCGGGCCCGAAAGGGCGTCACGAACTCCTCGACAAATTGCGCGAGGTCCTTCTTCAGGTCACCGTAGCCGCGACCGTTGTAGTCGCCAACCAGGTCTTCGACGGGCCGTCCACTCAACGCGGCGTGGATCGTCAGCAGGTTGGAGATGCCGGGTTTCTCAAGCTCGTCGAAGTAGATCTCATGACCTGAGTCGGTGACGGCGGAGCGGATCTTCTTGCCGGATCGTTTCGGCTCATCGAGCAGCTCGACGATGCCAGCCGGTGATGACGCCGACTTGCTCATCTTCGCGGTCGGCTCTTGCAGGTCGGTGACCTTGGCCGTCTCCTTGAGGATGTGCGGCTCGGGAACCACGAAAGTGTCGCCGAATCGGTGATTGAAGCGGCCCGCCAAGTCACGGGTGAGCTCGAGGTGCTGACGCTGGTCCTCACCGACCGGCACCCGGTGTGCCTGGTACAACAAAATGTCGGCAGCTTGCAGCACGGGATAGGTGAAGAGTCCGACCGTTGTGCTGTCCTGGCCTCCTCGTGCCGACTTGTCCTTGAACTGAATCATCCGGGCCGCCTCACCGAAGCCCGTGATACACCCGAGCACCCATTCCAACTGGGTGTGCTCGGGGACATGTGACTGAATGAACAACGTGCATCGGTCCGGGTCGAGGCCCATCGCCAGAAGCTGAGCCGTCGAGCGCAGACACCGCTCGCGAAGCCGGCTGGGATCGTGCTCGACCGTGATCGCATGCAGATCGACGATGCAATAGAACGCATCGTGGTCGAACTGGAGTTCCACCCACTGCCGTAACGCGCCCAGATAGTTCCCGAGATGGAATGAATCGGCAGTTGGCTGAATACCGGACAACACCCGCGGGCGCGCGGTTGGTTGCGGCGACTGCATTGAGCCGAGATTCGCTAGGCCGGGTTCGGCCGAGGTGGGGCTGGTAGAGGCCGCGCTGTTTGGGGCTGTGTTGGTAGGGGCGGAGCTGGCTGGCATGGGCACATTGTGCCTTAGGGTCGGATCCCTGGGGCGTCTTCCTCGGCCGACGACTGCCGATCGGGTTGTGATTGAGCAGGAGCCGATAGATGAGCCGCCTCGACCTTGACCCGGGCGATCCGCCGGCCGTCGACCTCGGTGACGATCAGGGTGTGGCCGTCGAAGGCCGCCACATCGCCGGCCACCGGGACTCGGCCAAGCTGTCGCATGATGTACCCGGCCACCGTCTCGTAAGGACCGTCCGGCAACACCAGCCCGGTCTCGTCCTCGAAGTCGTCAAGGTTGAGCAAACCGTCGACCTCGACCTCCCCAGTCAGGGAGCGCGTCGTCTCCGGCTCGTCGACGTCGTACTCGTCCCTGATGTCACCGACGAGCTCCTCGACCAGGTCTTCCAGGGTGACGATGCCCGCCGTGCCGCCGTACTCGTCGACGACGATCGCGACATGGGATCCCTCCCGCCTCATGTCACTCAGCGCGGACAGGATCTGCCGGGTCGACGGCAGCATCAGCACGTCGCGCACCACTTCACGGACCCGAACCGACCGTCCGGCCAGATCGGGCGCGAACAGGTCGCGCACGTGCACGAATCCCAGCACGTCGTCAGACGAGTCGCCGATCACCGGATATCGAGAATGTGGCCGCTCCAGCGCGAACTCGGCCGCCTTATACACGGGGGTCTCCGCCGCGATGAAGTCCACCTCGGTGCGCGGCACCATTACCTCGCGGATCTGCCGATCTCCGGCCTCGAAGACGTCCTCGACGATCTGGCGTTCCTCGGCACCCAGCGTTACCGAGCCGGACACGAGCTCGCGGATCTCCGCGTCGGTTATCTGCTCTCGCTGGGCCGACGGATCACCACCCACCAACCGTACGACGACGTTGGTGGACAGCGAGAGCAGCCAGATCACCGGTCGGGTGATCTTCGCGATCCGGTCGACGGTGGGGGCGACACCCAAGGCAATCGATTCCGAGCGCTGTAAGGCCAGCCGCTTCGGTGTCAGCTCGCCGATGACTAGCGACACATACGAGATCGCCAGCGTAATCAAGACCAGCGCGGCGATCTCGGCGCCACCACTGGCCAGGCCCCAGCCTTCGAAGACCGGCGAGAGCTTTCCTGCCAGCGTGGCTCCGCCGAACGCGGCCGACAAGAAACCGGCCAAGGTAACGCCGACCTGGACCGAGGCGAGGAAGCGGTTGGGGTCCGCGGTGAGCTTCGCGATAATCGCACCGCGACGCCCCCGCTCGGCCAGCCCCCTGATTTGGCTCTCCCGCAACGAGACAAGCGACATTTCGGCGATCACGAAGAAACCGCTGATCAAGATGAAGATCAGCACCAAGATGATGTCGCGGATCGTGCCGCTCACGATTGAGGTGCCCCGCCTGGCTGTCGAAGTCGAGGCTGGCCGGGCACGGCGTGGCGGCACCTACTACTACAGGAGTCGTCCATAGCCGCAAAGCCTATCCGCCCGGCGGCCTTGCGGCACCGCCCGTCGTTCGTAGTCGCGTTCGCTGCGCGGGACTCCAAATGGTCAAAACGGGTTGAGCCGCATCTTTCTGCGCGGCACTGTGTGCACATGAAGTTCCCAGACGACGTACCCACCCTGACAGCCGGTGATGTGACGTTGCGCGCGCATCGTCTGGAGGACGCCGAGGCGATCGTTGAGCAGTGCACGGATCCGCTGTCGATCGAGTGGACGACAGTGCCGCCTGGCTTGACTTGCGATGACGCGATCGAGTTCGCCACCAAGACGGTGCCGGAGGGGTGGGTGTCCGGCAAGGAGTATGCGTTCGCCATCGAGAGCACCCACCCAGGCGGAAACCGGCGCTTCAGCGGCACGCTGTCGTTGCGAGACGAGGGCGCTAACCGTGCCGAGCTGGCGTTTGGTGCGCACCCGGCAATCCGCGGCCGTGGCATCATGACGACTGCGGTCAACCTGTTGCTCGATTGGGGTTTCTCCGCGCGAGGCTTGGAGACCGTGATCTGGCTTGCCAACAAGGGGAACTTCGCGTCTCGGCGAGTTGCCTGGAAGACCGGTTTCACGTTCGGTGGGACGGTACGCCGGTGGCTGGATCACCGGGGCGAACACCTGGACGCCTGGGTGGCCTCGTTGCACAAGGATGACTCGCGGGATCCGAAAACCATCTGGTACGACGTGCCCCGGATCGTCGGGGAGCGACTCGTCCTTCGGCCGCTGCTTGACACCGACGTGCCACGAATCGTCGAGGGCTGCCGCGACGAGCGCACCCAGCACTGGTTGGCGTTCATGCCGTCGCCATACGACGAACCGGCTGCCCGCGACTACCTGGAGCGGGTGCGGGAGGGTCTGACCACCGGCAGCTGGACTCAGGTGTGGGCGATCGCCGACCCGGCCAGCGAAGTGCTGCTGGGCAACGTGGGCATTCCTCGTATGGCACGCGACAGCGGCGAGATCGGATATTGGATGCACCCGGACGCGCGTGGCAAAGGCCTGATGCGGGAGGCGGTACGGCTCGTCGTACGCCATGCGTTTCTCGATCCCGGCGATGGTGGCCTCGGGATGCGACGACTGTGGCTGGGGGCAGCGGCGGACAACACGGCCTCGGGGCATGTCGCCCGGGCTAACGGGTTCACCGAGTACGGCCGGGAGCGAAAGTCCGAGCGTCTCGGGGACGGCTCTTATGCGGACGTCATACTGTTCGACCTGCTCGCGTCGGAGTGGTCGGTCGATCGACACGGAGTTTGACTCGATGAGCTACCCCGGCGACGTGCCCGTGCTGACCAGGGATCGGGTGACGCTGCGCGCTCACACACCGGCCGACGTGCAGGGTGTGTATGAGCAGTGCAGTGATCCGCTCACCCAGGAGTTCACCAAGGTTCCGGTGCCCTACACCCGCGATGACGCGGCCGACTTCGTGGCCGGGCGGGCCGAGGCGTGGGCATCTGGCCGCTGGTCGTTCGCCGTCGAGGCCGCCGGCGGCGCGGCACCGAACGGGTTCGCCGGGTCGATCACGGTGCGCGACGATGGCTGCGGCATCGGTGGCATCGCATACGGCGCCCATCCCGGTGTGCGCGGCCGAGGCGTGATGACGACGGCGGTCAAGCTGATCGTCGACTGGGCGTTCGCAGCCCAGGGCATGACGACCATCACGTGGGGGACCAATGCCGGCAATCTCGCGTCGTGGCAGGTGGCATGGCGCAACGGGTTCACGTTCGAGGGGGCCAGTCGAGGCGACGTGGCACAGCGCGGTCGGGCCCGCGACAGTTGGCGCGGCTCGCTGTTGGCGGGTGACTCTCGCGAGCCGAAAACCCGGTGGCTGGAACCGGTCCCGCTGACGGGCGAGCGCGTCGTAATGCGTCGCCTGGAATTCAAGGACAAGCACCGGATGATCGCGGCGACCACGGATCCGGAGACGATGCGATGGCTGGGCATGTTTCCGTTCCCGCGCACGGCGCAAGCGTTCGAACCGTTCCTCGTCACCCGCGAGTTGTCGGCGTCGCTCGGTCAGTCGGTGTCGTGGGTCGCCGCCGATCCGGACACCGATGATTACTTGGGGAGCATCAACTTGTTCGGCCTGCTGGGCTTGGATTACAAGTCGGCCGAGTTCGGCTACTGGGCGCATCCGGACGCGAGAGGCCGCAGTGTGGTCACCGAGGCCGTCTCGCTAGTGGCGGAGCATGCCTTCACACCGCAGAGCGCAGGCGGGCTCGGCCTGGAACGGTTGAGCCTCGGCGCCGGTGACGGCAACCTCGCCTCCCAACGCGTGGCCCGTGCGGTCGGCTTCACCCGAACCGGGGTGGATCGGCGCTGTTACGACCTCCCGGACGGATCGGTCATCGACCTGGTGCGCTTCGACCTCCTGCGGCCCGAGTTCACTCCGCTGCGGCGCCGCTACGGTTGAACGCTTTCGTGCTGGCCGAAGGTGGCTGCTCGACGCCTTCCGCTGTGGCTGAAGGGTGACTGGCGTGAAAGCGCGTTTGGCGTTCAGCCACAACGAGAGGACTGGAAGGGGAAGGGAGGGAGAAGATCGGCGAGGATGTCGGTATGGCGACATGGCAGGCTCCCGGGCGGGTCAACCTGATAGGGGAGCACGTCGACTACTGCGGTGGCCTGGTCCTTCCCTTCGCGTTGGCGATGTCAACCAAGGTTTCCGTCGTACGCCGATCGAACGGCCGGGTGCTCGTCCGATCCGACCAGGCACCGGGTCCGGTGACCTTCCCCCTTCACGCAGCGCCTGGCGAGGTGCGCGGCTGGCCTGGCTACGTGTCCAGCGTCGTCTGGTCGTTGCTCGATGCATCCCCCGGTGACCAGCATGTCTTGAGCTCAAAGTGGGGCGCCAGCTGCGATGGTCTCCAGATCGACATCACCAGCGACCTGCCGGTCGGTGCCGGCCTCGCGTCGTCGGCTTCGCTCGAGTGCGCGGTAGCCGCAGCAATCAACGACGAGTGCGGCCTCGGCTTGAGCCGGCGGGAGCTGGCCGAGGCGGCACACCAGGCGGAGACCAGGTACGTCGGCGCTCCGACCAGCGTGATGGATCAGATCGCCTGCATGCTGTGCGAGCCGAGACACGCCCTGCTTGTGGACTGCCGAACCCAAGCGGTCGAACAGGTCCCATTGGATCTTGACGCAGCTGGGCTCACGCTGCTCGTCATCGACACCGGGGTGCCGCACGAGTTGGTCGACAGCGAGTACGGCGACCGGCGAGCGGCCTGCGAGTCGGCGGCCGCAGCGCTGGGTCTGGCACTTCGAGATGCAACCCTCGACCAAGTCGAGGCGATGGCAAACCAGGTGCCCCGTCGTCGTGCCACTCACGTGGTCACCGAGATCGGCCGGGTCCGCGACGTGGCAGCGATCCTTCGAGCCGGTCGACCGGGTGACATCGGGGCGTTTCTCACCGCCTCACACCTTTCGTTGCGCGACGATTTCGAGGTCTCGTGCGACGAACTCGATGAAACCGTCGACGCCGCCCTTTCCGTCGGGGCATTGGGAGCCCGGATGACCGGAGCCGGCTTCGGAGGATGCGCCATCGCGCTGTGCCGCAACGCGGACGTTGGCAGCTTCGGTGCGGCAGTGCGAGCGGCGTACGACGCCCGTGGCTGGACCACCCCGCGCATGTTCAGCGCCACAGCGTCGGCCGGTGCCGGGGCTGCCCGGGCCTGAAGCAGTCGACACTTGCTTCTCCAACACTCCGCCGCCCGGCGATTTCCCCCTCACGCGTGACAGCAAGGCCACCCCTGGAGAAGCGCAGTCACCACGAACCCGGCTGGGGGCGTCCCTCCTCGTAACCGGCGGAGCTTTGTACGCCGACCACTGCCCGCTGATGAAACTCAGGGATCGACCGCGCCCCGGCGTACGTGAAGGCACTGCGCAGTCCAGCGCTGATCGAGTCGATCAGATCCTCCACCCCCGGCCGCAGCGGATCCAGGTACATCCGAGACGTGGAGATGCCCTCCTCGAACAGAGCCGAGCGGGCGCGTTCGAACGCGGACTGCTCCCGCGTCCGGTTTCGGACGGCCCGTGCGGAGGCCATCCCGAAACTCTCCTTGTAAAGCCGCCCGTCGGATCCGCGCGCCAAGTCACCCGCGCTCTCGTGGGTGCCGGCGAACCACGAGCCGATCATCACGTTGGCCGCACCGGCCGCCAGCGCCAGAGCCACGTCGCGGGGGAACTTCACTCCCCCGTCAGCCCACACCGTGGCGCCACCATCTCCGGCCGCCGCGGCGCAGTCGAACACGGCGGAGAACTGGGGCCTGCCCACCCCGGTCATCATCCGAGTCGTGCACATCGCCCCCGGCCCGACACCGACCTTGACGATGTCGGCGCCGGCGGCGGCCAGATCAGCCGCCCCGGTGCCCGACACCACGTTGCCGGCGACGATCGGTGTCCGGCGGCCGGTCTCCGCCTCGTGCTTGTCGCGCGCCGACACGACCAGCGGCAACACGTCGAGCATCTTCTCCTGGTGCCCATGCGCGGTGTCGACCACGAGCACGTCAGCGCGACTCTCCAGCAGGGCAGCCGCCTTCGCCACGACATCACCGTTGATGCCGACCGCGGCGCCCACCATCAAGGCCCCGTCCGCGTCGGTTGCCGGCCGGTAGATCGCGGATCGGAGCACACCCTTTCGGGTGAGCACGCCGAGCATCTGGTCACCGTCGAGCACCGGCGCGACGTCGAGGTGGTGTCCGGACAAGATGTCGAAGGCGGTGTAAAGGTCTTGGTCCTTCTCGATCGACACCAGGTCAGTGGTCATGACGTCTGCCGCTCGCGAGAAGCGGTCTACGTCCACACAGTCGCGCTCGGTGATGATGCCAACCGGGCGCCGCTGCTCGACCACGACTGCCGCGCCGTGCGCCCGCTTGCCGAGCAGCGACAAGACTTCGGCAACCACCGAGTCAGGGCCGACTTGGATCGGTGTCTCGAAGACGGTATGACGACTCTTGACCCACGAGATGACGTCGGCCACCACGTCGGAGGGGATGTCTTGCGGCACGATCGCCATCCCGCCGCGGCGGGCCACGGTCTCGGCCATCCGCCGCCCCGAGATCGCCGTCATGTTCGAAACCACGATCGGCACCGACGTGCCCACGCCGTCGGGCGTCGTCAGGTCGACGTCGAGGCGAGACGACACGGCCGACCTGGACGGCACCATGAACACGTCCGAGTAGGTCAGGTCGTACGGCGGGGCCACATCGGCAAGGAACCTCACAACGAACGAGGGTAGACGCCCGGTTCAGGCTCCGGCCACCGTGGCCAAGCCCGGCACCGATGGCGGGGAACGAGATCACGGTGGCGATCACCAACAGGATGCCGCCGGCGACGTTCGTCTTCTGGAGATCGGTGGCGTGGACGAGCAGATGCACCCGGCTGTCTTACGTCATGAACGGCAAGGACCTGCAAGCGCCGGAAGACGATGCCTACGACCTGGTGATCGACATTGCCGAAAGCACGCTCGCGGAGATTCCCAAGATCGCCGAGGTTCTCGCGCCGTGGGTCAGCGAGCAACCCTGATCCCCTGTGTGACGGCCCCTGCACCGAGATCATGCGCTCAGCCGGCTGGGGCAAGCTCAGCGTCGGAAGCTTGCAGCAGCTCCGTTGGCCCGGCAATCCGAACCGCTCATCCGGCCAACGCTTTGCTGACGCTGTCGTCGTAATACCTGCCTGTTGACACGACGAGGCAGCAGGCCTAATCTATTATTCTTGCCCCGGGCCCCTAGTACGAGACGGAGCCTCGTCTAGGAGTGCAGGTTGCACGTTCCTCTTTCAAAGGCCAAGGTTTCTGTCTCTCTGATGGTCCTGCTTTGCGGGATTGCCCTGGTTGGGATTCCCAGCTCGGGGTCTGCTCAGGGAGTAGCCGCGGCGGTCGTGTCGGGCACTCTGACCGATTCGGTCGGGCAGCCAACCAATGGCGTGGTTGTGTTGCAGGCATGGCCCGATGTCCACATCAACCCCCAAAAGCATTTCTCTAATTCTGGTGGATACCAAGAAGACGGCTGGAGACGGGTCCTTTAGCTTCACTTCGGCTGACGTAGACCACTCAGCTGCTTTTCGCTCGCTCGGACAGGCTGCGCGCCCGAACGCTGGCTGGGTCAACTTCAATGTTTCAGGCATGGTGCCGGGTGGTGTCGGCGTGCTCAATGGCCTTCACTTCGTTTCGTTCTTCCGGTATGCTCACTACCATGAGAGCCCGTACGCGCCATTCTATTGGTGTAGTGGCACTTTTGTGCAGGGAACCGGATGGGTCGGTTCTCTGGACCGCGGAACGGGCTTCGACACGACACGGGATGGGATATGCCAGTTCTATTCTCAACACCTGCCTCATGCCATCGGGACTGAGGATAGGAGTAGTAGCCATGGATTCCATTACAATCTTGCGGTCAACGTGTTCGGCGTCGAGCTTGGCGGCAGCAGTGGATACACCGTTAGATGTAAAGTCTCATTATCAGCTTAATCACCGGATGCTGATGTGTCCGGCCGTCGGTCAAGGCGATGTTGGAACTGCCCCCATTGTGGCCGTGGGTCCATGGCTTGCGCCGTGAGCAACAGGATCATTGCTCTGGCCATGGTCACTGCGACCGTGGTGTTGTCGGCAGCGGTGACGGTAGGCTTGCTGCACGCCGTCGGGTCCTGCCCCTGGGCCGGACCACTGAATGTCGGAAGTGGCAGTAGCCAATCGATGGTTGTGGCCCGCCCGCATGAGCCGATGACCTGGTCGGCCTTCAACATGATCAGCAACGACACCGATCAGTCGATGGTGATCGACAAGGTCACGATTCCATCCGCATCAGGCCTGATCAAAGATGTCGTGGCGTTCGACCCGAATAAGTACGGCTATGCGGGTGATGACAACGGGTGGCCGGCGCGTGCCGTACCTAACGCCCCGATGACGCCTCCGCAGGGCTCCGTCATCACACCTCACCGCACGCTGGACATCGTGGTGGAGCTCGTCGCTCCCGGCGTTGGGGTATACCGGGCGGGGCCTATCACGGTGGATTACCACATTGGGAGCACGAACTACCGCACGACGGTGCCCAGCTGGGGAGTCGTCTGCACCTTGCCTCATGCCACCACGACTAACCAGAAGAGGTGTGATCCGCCGATGCCCTGAGGGGAGGGCTGGCGCGAAGCTCAGACGCTGCGCCTGCCTGGGCGAGTTCATCGTCGGAACTTGGGGCGCGCCGACACGCCCCGCGGCAAGGCGAGCTGCTCAGCCGGCCATCGCTTTGTCGAGTTTGTCGTCAAGTGCCCCGAGAAACTCTTCGGTGGTGAGCCAAGGCTGCTCGGGACCGATGAGGAGAGCCAGATCCTTGGTCATCTTCCCCTCCTCCACCGTCTCGACACACACCCGCTCGACAGTCTCCGCGAACGAGGAGACCTCGGGGGTGCCGTCGAGCCGGCCGCGATGCTCAAGAGCGCGGGTCCAGGCGAAGATCGAGGCAATCGGGTTGGTCGAGGTGGGTTTGCCTTGCTGGTGCTGGCGGAAGTGTCGGGTAACTGTGCCGTGCGCTGCCTCGGCCTCCACGGTCCCGTCCGGTGTCATCAGCACCGACGTCATCAGGCCCAGCGACCCGAATCCTTGCGCGACCGTGTCGGACTGGACGTCCCCGTCGTAGTTCTTGCAGGCCCAGACGTAGCCGCCTTCCCATTTCAGCGCTGCGGCGACCATGTCGTCGATCAGCCGGTGCTCGTAAGTGAGGCCTGCCTTGTCGAAGTCGGCCTTGAACTCCGTCTCGAAGATCTCCGCGAAGAGGTCCTTGAAGCGGCCGTCGTACGCCTTGAGGATCGTGTTCTTCGTGGACAGGTAGACAGGGAAGCCGCGCTCCAGACCGTAGCGAAACGAGGCGCGCGCGAAGTCACGGATCGAGGCGTCGTAGTTGTACATACCCATCGCGACACCGCCACCGGAGAATTTCGCGACCTCGAACTCCATCGGGACTCCGCCGTCGTCGGGCGTGTAGGTGATGGTCACAGTGCCCGGCCCTGGCACGACGAAGTTCTGTGCCTTGTACTGGTCGCCATGGGCATGACGGCCGATCACGATCGGCTTCGTCCATCCCGGCACCAGCCGGGGGATGTTGGAGATCACGATCGGTTCGCGGAAGATCACGCCACCCAAGATGTTGCGTATCGTGCCGTTAGGTGACTTCCACATCTCCTTCAGCCCGAACTCTGCGACCCGCGCCTCGTCAGGCGTGATCGTTGCGCACTTGACTCCGACGCCGTGCTGCTTGATCGCGTTGGCCGCATCGATGGTGATCTGATCGTCGGTGGCGTCTCGGTTTTCGATGCCGAGGTCGTAGTAGAGAAGATCGATGTCGAGATAGGGGTGGATCAGACGGTCCTTGATGAACTGCCAGATGATCCGTGTCATCTCGTCGCCGTCGAGCTCGACGATGGCGTTGCGCACCTTGATCTTGGACATGTGGGCTTGGCTCCCGGAAGTCGGCGTACCAGCTTGTTTCTTGATGTCAAGATACATTACGAGCCGGTACGGCGCCCAGCCGGCGTCCCGCCTTGGCTTATCCCAGACGTCAGACGCTGAGCTCGCCCACGAGCCGGCCGAACGTGTCATCACGGTAGGCGTCCGGGATGTCGTCGGCGTCACCGATCGGCGTCGGGGCGGCAGTCTTGCGCAGCTATACCCGGATGACCTGGAAATCGCCGAGATCGACGAGGGGATCGAAGTCGTGGTCTTGGGTCACCACGGCGATGTCGTGCACGCGCGCGGTCGCCGCGATCCACAGATCGTTGACGTCGACCCGCCTCCCTCGCTCGGCTAGTCTCACGCGAAGCAGCGCCCATTGCCTGGCGACCGATGCGGTGACCGGAAGGACCCGAGATCGGACACCACGTCAAGCGTCGCGAGCCGTGCGGCCCGCGTGACGGCATCGGCCGCGACGAGCACGCCAGTCTCCAGCTCGGCCAGCGTGATCACCGAGATCCCCACCTCGTCAGGCATGCCGTCGACGTCGAGTGGCCGGCCCGTTTCCTGGGCGATGAAGCCAGAAGTGTCGAGCAGCCCTCGCCGCGGGGCCTCGTCCCCGGTGGGGGTCACCGAATCGGCCCAAGGTCATCGGTGGTCTCTCTCCGACGAGGCGCTCGAGATCTGCGCGAAGACCCGGGTCAGCCTGGCCGCTCGGTAGCCGGCGTGCCACCTCCCGGCCATGGACCCAGCGGCGTTGGCGGCCGGTGACCGGCACCAGCCGGGCCGTGGCTCGCCCGTTCACGGTCACCACGATGTCTTCCCCCGCAGCCGCGCGCCGCAGCCCGCTTGCTAGCGTCGGGGGGGTACGTCGGTGAGCTGGTAATCACGAGGCGGCACCAACCTCGCGGGCCGGCACCAGGCCAGCCTTTCCGACGCCGTACCAGATCAGACACACTCACGCCATACCAGCGCAAACACCAGCGAGGAGCCAGCAGTGAACCCAACGCCCGTCAAGGTCGCCGTCACCGGAGCAGCCGGGCAGATCGGTTACAGCCTGCTGTTCCGCATCGCGAGCGGGTCGATCTTCGGGCCCGACACTCCAGTTGAGCTCCGCCTGCTCGAGATCACGCCTGCGTTGAAGGCGCTCGAGGGCGTGGTCATGGAGCTCGACGATTGCGCGTTCCCGACCCTTGCCGGGGTGCGGACTGGCGACGACCCCAACTCGGTTTTCGATGGGGTGAGCCTTGCGCTGCTGGTAGGCGCCCGGCCACGCACCAAGGGCATGGAGCGCGGTGACCTGCTGGAGGCAAACGGCGCCATCTTTACCGGCCAGGGCAAGGCGTTGAACGACCATGCTGCCGACGATGTCCGGGTGCTGGTGACGGGGAACCCCGCCAACACAAATGCGCTGATCGCGATGAGCAACGCGCCGGACATCCCGCGCGAACGCTTTTCGGCACTCACCCGGCTCGACCACAACCGAGCGCTCGCGCAACTGGCAGGCAAGGCTGGCGTCCCGGTTCGGGACATCGCCAAGATGACGATCTGGGGCAACCACTCCGCCACCCAATACCCCGATATTTTCCACGCCGAGGTCAACGGCGCCAACGCCGCAGAGACGGTCAACGACCAGGCCTGGCTGGAAAACGACTTCATCCCGACCGTGCAGAAACGTGGCGCGGCGATCATTGAAGCGCGCGGGGCGTCCAGCGCGGCAAGTGCAGCCAGCGCCACCATGGACGCCGCCCGTGACTGGCTGCACGGCACTCAAGAGGGCAACTGGGCCTCGATGGCGGTGGTCTCCGACGGCTCGTACGGCGTGCCCACCGGCCTCGTCTCCTCCTTCCCCGTCACCACGGGCGGCGGCAACTGGTCGATCGTCCAGGGGCTCGATGTCGACGGCTTCTCCCGTAGCCGGATCGACACCAGCACCGCCGAGCTCGCCGAGGAGCGCGACGCGGTCCGGCAACTCGGACTGATCAAGTAGCGATCCCAAGCCGCAGGGCTGACTTGAGGCGCTTGGGAACAGCAGAGTTCCCGCAATTGCCAGCAGTAGGCCAGGCCGGCAACGGGCTGACTTGACAGGGTTTCGGCGACGAGTGACGATATTCTCATGGTGTTTCGCATGGTGATACCCTGTTTCGCTGGGCGCAACACAGGCCCGGGCTGCCGGTTCCGATAACACCGCATAGCCCATACCACATACCGCGGATCGCAGACCGCATAACCGCATCTCGCAGAGAGGCACGTGATGGGAACAGCTCCGGCTCGCGCGCGCGTGGTGGTCATTGGTGCCGGCATCGTCGGCAACAGCCTCGTTTACCACCTGGCCAGGCTGGGCTGGCGCGACATGGTGCAGATCGACAAGGGTCCGCTTCCCAATCCGGGCGGCTCGACCGGTCACGCATCGAACTTCATCTATCCGGTCGACCACTCGCGGGAGATGACCGACCTCACCGCCGACAGCATGCGCCAGTACCAAGAACTCGGAGTCTTCACCGAATCCGGCGGCTTTGAGGTCGCCCGCACCGAGGAGCGGATGCAGGAGCTGCGCCGCCGGATGTCGTCCGCGAAAGCCTGGGGCATCGAATCCGCGCTGGTGACGCCGGAGCAGGTCACCGACCGGGTTCCCTACCTCGACCCTTCGGTGATCGTCGGCGCGTTCTGGACACCAAGTGTCGGTGTCGTCGACTCATTGCGGGCCGGCACGATCATGCGCGAGCGCGCTCAAGAGCTCGGAGCCCTGCAGATCATCCCCACCGTCGAAGTGACGGGTCTGGACGTCGAGCACGGCCGAATCTGTCGAGTCCGCACCGACGGCGGCGACATCGAGGCCGACGTCGTCGTGATCGCGTGCGGTGTGTGGAGCCCTAAGATCGGCAAGCTGGCGGGGGCATCGATCCCGTTGACGCCAGCCGTCCATCAGATGATCAGCGTCGGCCCGGTCCCGCAGTTCGCGGAAACGGTCGGCGAAATCTCCTTCCCAATCGTCCGCGACATGGACACGTTCTGTTACGAACGCCAGCATGGCGGCGACATGGAAGTCGGCTCCTACGCCCACCGTCCCATCCTCCACGACCCGGAGAACATTCCGTCGATCGAGCAGGCGAGACTCTCCCCCACCGAGCTTCCCTTCACCGCCGACGACTTCGACGTGCAGCTCGAGCAGGCACTCGAGCTGATGCCGGACGTGCTAGGCAACCCGGCAGTCGAGATCCGGTACGCGATCAACGGTCTGCTCTCACTCACCCCCGACAGCTATCCGCTGCTCGGCGAGACTCCCGAAGTCAAGGGCCTGTGGTCCGCAGCCGCGGTGTGGGTCAAGGAAGGGCCCGGAGTCGGCCGGCTCGTCGCCGAATGGATGACAGACGGCGATCCCGAGTACGACGCCCACCAGTCCGACATTGCCCGCTTCTACCCCTTCCAGCGAGCCCGAGCCAACGTCAAGGCGCGCGCGTCGGAAGGCTTCAACAAGACCTACGGGATCGTCCACCCATCCGAACAGTCGATGAGCAACCGCAACGTCAGGCTTGCGCCGATGAACGCCAGTGAGCGCGAGCTCGGTGCCGTCTTCTTCGAGACTGCCGGCTGGGAGCGGCCCTTCTGGTACGAGTCCAACGCCGGTCTGTTGAGCGAGTACGGCGCCGCCGTGATGCCGCGGGCCGCCGAGTGGGACGCACGGTGGTGGTCGCCAATCATCAACGCCGAACACCTTGCGATGCGCGAGCGCGCGGGCATCGTCGACCTGTCGGCGTTCTCGATCTTCGACGTCGTCGGCAAGGGCGCTCTGGACGCCGTACAGCGCATCGTGGTCAGCCAGATGAACGTCGCGCCCGGCCAGATCGTCTACACGTCCGTGCTCGACGACCGCGGCGGCATTCGTTCCGACCTCACGATCATGCGCCTCGCTGAAGACCACCTCCGCGTGGTGACCGGTGGCGTGACCGGCAACCTCGACCGCAGATGGTTCGCCGACCGGATGCCAGCGGACGGCACCGCCCACGTAGTGGACCAGACGTCGGCGTACACGACGATCGGGCTCTGGGGTCCGCTGGCCCGCGACATCCTGGGTCGGCTAACCGACAGCGACATCAGCAACGAGGGATTCAAGTTCGCGACCTGTCGCCCGATCGAGCTCGGTGCACTGTCGGTTCTCGCCTCCCGTATCTCCTACGTCGGTGAGCTGGGCTGGGAGCTCTACACGCCCATGGAGCAAGGCGCCCGGGTGTGGGATCTGGTGCGCGAAGCGGGAACGCCCAACGGCCTGGTCCCGGTCGGCATCGGCGTCTACGGCACCACCGGGCGAATCGAGAAGGGCTACCGCGCCCATGGCGCCGAGCTCGACACCGAGCGCACCCTGGTCGAGGCCGGCATGATGCGCCCGAAGGTCAAGGACGCCGATTTCGTCGGCCGGGAGGTCTACCTCAAACAGCGATCGCAAGACCCGGCGGCGGTGCTGTGCTCGTTGACCGTCGATGATCACACGTCCGCCGACGGCACACTGCGTTACATGCTCGGCGGCGAGCCGGTGCTGACCCGCGATGATGAGCCAGTCGTCGACGGGCACGGGAGGAACTCCTACGTCACGTCCGCGGGGTCCGCCCCGTCGCTCGGCAAGCACGTGCTGATGGCCTACCTGGCGCCCGAAGCGGCAACTGTCGGCACCGAGCTTGCCGTCAGCTACCTCGAGGAGAGCTACCCGGTGACGGTGGCAAGCGCTGACGCCACTCCGCTCTTCGACCCTGACAACAACCGAATCCGGGGGTGACCATGGCAAACGTCTTGGTGTGCATCAAACGAGTTCCCGAGACCTCGGGGCGGATCATGCTCACGGACGACTCCAGGTCGGTCGACGCCCGTCACGTCGGGTACACCGTGAGCGCACACGAGGAGTGCGCGGTGGAGACGGCCATCCAAATCGCCAAAGCGACGGATGGCGAAGCCACCGTGCTCAGTCTTGGCTCGGCCGATGCGCTCGAACAGATCCGTGACGCCGTCGCCGTCGGCTGCACAGCAGCGGTGCTGATCGAAGCCGACGGCGACAGCTTCGGACCAGCGGACGTGGCGGCAGCCATTTCCGACGTGGTGAAGGCTCGTGAATCTGCCGGTGCCGCGTTCGACCTTGTGCTGTTGGGCAACGACGCGGCCGACACGGGCGACTTCCAGGTGGCCGTGCGCCTCGCCTACGCGCTCGACCGCCCGGTGTTAACCGGCATTTCGACAGTAGAGATCAGCGACGGTACGGCGACCGCGCGTGGCGAGGGGCCCGAAGGCACCGAGGTGTTCGAGCTGCCCCTGCCGGCGGTCATCGCGATGATGGAGGGCGGTATCACACCGCGCTACCCCTCCATCCCGGGCCGGATGAAGGCCAAGCGCACTCCGGTTGACACCGTCACCCCGGAGCTTGAGCCGGTGGGCTCGGGGCGAGTGCGGCTGCAGCTGCCACCGGAGCAACCCAACAGGGTGGAGGTGCTCGGCGAGGGTGCCGATGCGGCGCCCGCTGTTGTCGATTTGCTCGTGAAGATCGGAGTGGTCTCACAATGATCCTCGTCCTCGTCGAGACCGACGCCCAAGGCGTCATGGAGACCTCCAGCGAAACGTTGACGTTCGCTCGTGACATGGCCGGCAGGTCCGGCGGCGGCCCCGTGCACGCCGTACTGGTGGGTGACCTTTCTCCCGACCTGCAAGACGTCGTGCCGCAGCAGCTGGGGAGTCAGGGCGTGCGGGTCCTGCACCACGCTCGTCACGAGAGGCTGCCGTCGTACGCCGCGGCCGCCTGGGCGGCAGCCGTGGTCGCCGCGGCGACGCAGATCGAGGCTGGCGTGGTCATGGCCGCGGGAACTCCGCGGGGGAGCGAGATCCTCGCCCATGTCGCGGCCCGCCTCGACGTGATGATGGCCGCCAACGTCGTGGCCGCCGATGCTAGTGACCCGTTAGTGGTTTCGCGCCAGGTGATGGGAGGGGCAGTGTTGGAGGAGATGCGCCTCGACACCCGACCGGCGGTGCTGACCGTGGCCGGGCACGCGACCGTGCCGCAACCTTCCGACCAGCCGACCCAGCCGACGGTCCAGGAGTTCGAGCCGCCGTTGGCCGACGCCGACCTGGTCGCCCGAGTCGTGCGGGCCGAGACGAGTGAGGTTGACGACACGGCAGCATTGACCGGTGCGCGCGTCGTCGTCGGCGGCGGCCGGGGAGTCGGCAGCGCCGAGGGCTTCGGTGAGCTGCTTGAGCTGGCAGACCTGCTCGGCGGCACACTCGGTGTGTCGCGCGTCGTGACCAGCCTTGGCTGGCGACCACACCACGAACAAGTCGGCCAAACCGGCAGCCGCATCGCGCCCGACGTCTACATCGCCTGCGGCATCAGTGGCGCGATCCAACACTGGGCCGGGTGTCAGAGTGCGAAAACGATCGTGGCCATCAACACCGACCCCGATGCACCGATGGTCACCAAGGCCCACTACGCGGTGATCGGTGACATGCACGAGATCGTGCCAGCCATCAACGAGGAGCTCCACCGACGCCTAGCCTGACTCACGGTGGTTGAGCGGACGGCCCCGGCCCGGCGGCCCACGATGGTTGAGGAGCGAGCGTCCGCACCACGGTAGTTGAGGAGCGAGCGGCAGTGAGCGTCTCGAAACCACCGCTCAGATCATGTGGTTTCGAGACGGCCGCAAAGCGGCCTCCTCAACCATCGCTCGGTCATCTCGACTACTTGAGCCAGGAGTTGACCAGGCTCTGGTTGGCCGCTATCCACTTCTGCGCCGCTGCCTTCGGGCTCATCCCGTCTTGGGCGATGTACTTCGCGACCACGTTCTGCTGGTCGTTGGTCCAGTGGAAGTTCTTCACCAAGTTGTACGCCGGGCTACCGGACTGGGCAAACTGCGTCGCAACGATCTTGTCCAGGTGGTAGATCGGGTAGCCGCACTTGATCGTCTGCGGGTTGCTGTCACAACCAGGGGTGTACGGCGGCAGCTGGACTTGGACGAGCGGCACCTCTGACAAGAACCACTGGGGCTCGTAGAAGTAGCCGATGACCCAAGTGTGGTTCTTCTCGGCGTTGCGGAACGCGGTGATCAAGGCCGCCTCGGAGCCGGCGTACACAACCTTGAAGTTCAGGTGCAGGTTTTGCACCAAAGCCGCATCGTTGGTCACGAAGGACGGATCACCGTCGAGGAATTGTCCCTGGTTTCCCGACTCGGACGTCTTGAAGTTCGCCGCGTATTTGTTCAGGTTCTTCCAGTTGGTGATATCGGGGTGCGCCTTAGCCAGCCACGGTGGCACGAACCACCCGATGACTCCGCGGTTCCCGGTGAGCCCGGCCACTTCCGCGGTGTGGTTGCCCTTGATGTAACGCTGCACGAGGTCTGGGTGACCCCAGTTCTCCAGCACGACGTCGACCTCACCGGTGCCGAACCCGGCCCAGGAAACCTCTTCCTTGAGGTTTTTGTACTGGACATCGCAACCCAGCTTTGTCGCCGCGACGTCGCCCACGACGTAGGCGTCGGCCTCGTAGCCGACCCAGGGGTTGACCGCGATGTTGAACGTACCGCAGGTCTTACCTCCAGCCGCATTCGTGCTGCTGCCGGTTTTGATGTTCCCGCCGCCGCAAGCGGCGAGCCCCAGCGTGAGGCTGGCCGCCACGGCAACGGCTTTGAGCGCCCCTCGGCTCGAAAGTTTCCTCATAACCTCTCCTCACTGACCCCAGCGACCGCTGGGTGAACTATTGATGGGTGGCGCCGGCGCCGCCACCTTGCGCTGCGTGCCTGCTGATGCGGTCGAGCATGATGCCTAGCAGGGCGATCGACACGCCTGCTGCCGCGCCCTTGCCGTAGAGCTGGCCCTGCGAGAAACCGGCGACGATGTCATAGCCGAGCGCTCCGGCGCCGACCAGTCCGCCGATCACCACCATCGCGAGCACATAGAGCAGACCCTGGTTGGCCGCCAAGGCCAGCGAGCCGCGCGCCATCGGCAGCTGAACCTTGGTGATGATCTGCCAGCGAGTCGATCCCGTCGACTCGGCGGCTTCAATGGTTGTCGCCGACACTCCACGGATTCCGTCGGCAACCAGCTTGATGGCCGCTGGAGCGGCATAAACGATGGCCGCAACGATCGCGGTGAATCTAGTCGCGCTGAACAGCGCCAGTGCGGGCACCAGATATACGAACGACGGCAATGTCTGGCCCGCATCAAGCAGCGGTCGCAGCACCCGATCGGTAACGTGGCTGCGGCCCATCCATACGCCAAATATCACCGCCAGGATCATCACCAGAACGGTCGCGACCAGCACCGTGGTCAACGTCACCATGCTGTCTTGCCACAGGCCAAGGTAGTAAAGGCCAACCAGGCAGACCACCGACGTCACAACCGCCCAGACACCACCTAGGATCGCGGCAATGGCAACGATGGCGGCCGCGACCAGCCACCACGGGGAGTTGACCAGCAGATCCTGCAGCGGGTTTAGCAGCAGATAACTGATCTCGTTCTTGAACCCGTTGGTGACGGTGTAGAGGTTGTCCGCGATCCAGTTGCTGGCCGCCTGCACCCGGTCCTGAAGCCAGGAACCGACACTTATCGACGTGGGGAACTGCGCCGCCCACAGGTACGTGTGGGAGATGTAGACGGCAACCAATGCGACAATGCCCGCAACCGTCAGCATGCCCCTGCGCAACAACGTGTTCCCGCCACCGGCCCGCGCCACTTTTTCCGAGCGCTCGCTCACCGCGGTCGTCGTACGGTCGAGCATGATCGCCATGATCACGATCGCGAGCCCCGGCACGAAGGCCTGGCCGACCAGCAGGGCCTGTAGGGCCTGCAGCACCGGCACACCGAGGCCCGGGCCGCTGATTAAGGCTGCGATCGTCGCCATTGACAAGGCGGCCATCGTGGTCTGGTTGATGCCGACGATGATCGTCCGTTTGGCCATCGGCATCTGCACCTTGGTCAGCCGCTGGCGGCGGGTCTGCCCGAGCGAGTCGGTGGCCTCAATAGCCGTACGCGGCACCGTGCGGATGCCGTGTGCGCTGATGCGCACCACCGGAGGAAGCGCGTAGATCAACGTCGCCATCACCGCTGCCGCGGGGCCGATTCCGAAGAAGACGACCATCGGAAGCAGGTAGACGAAGGACGGGATCGTCTGCATCACGTCGAGCACCGGCGTGATCACCGCGGTCGCTGCCTTGCTGTTGCCCATCAGTACGCCGAGCGGGAGCCCGATCAGGAGGCAGATAGCCACTGCCACAAACGTCATGATCAGCAAGTCGATGCTGTCTTGCCAGTAGCCGAGCACACCGAACGACATGAAGCACAGCCCCACGAACAAGGCAATTCGCCACCCGGCGGTGGCCAGCGCAACCCAGGCCGCGGCCGCGACGACCCCGAGCCAGCCGATCTGCGGCACCGGCCGCAACCCGGTGGGAGTCGACAGCAATCCTTGAAGCCAGGTGATGACCGTGTTGGCGTATCCGCCGAGCGCATACGTCGCCCGGATCACGATGCCGTTACCACTCTCGATGGCGACTTGTTGATTAGTGATCCAGACATGCAGCGGAGTCAAGTCTGCCGTGCCGAGCGGAAGGGTATCTCGCCCACGCAGGTAGGACCACGCGATCACCCAGATCGCGACGACCACGAGAAGCAGTGGCCACTTTGGCAGTCTGCGTCTACGCAGCGTTGCGCCGAAGCCGGTCGCCCTATCGCGAGCGGTCGCCGAGATAGTCACGCCGAGACTCCTCCTTCTTCGGCTACCACGACGCGCAGGATCGCGTCGTCATCGACGATGCCGACGAGTTTTCCGTCATCGATGACCTGAACCGGATGCTCTGAGGCAAGAGCGGCCCTCGCCGCGTTTCGGACCACGGTGTCGGATGCCATCACCGGTCCGTCATGGGAGTCGCCGTCTCTCGGCTCACGCATGACCCACTTCAAGGTCAGCACGTGGGAGCGGGGCACGTCGCTGACGAAGTCGCGGACATAGTCGTCGGCCGGGCGAGCGATGATCTCGTCGGGCTTGCCGATCTGCACGATTTCACCGTCGCGCATGATCAGGATGCGGTCACCGAGCTTGAGCGCCTCTTGCAGGTCGTGGGTGATGAACACCATCGTCTTCTGCAGATCCTCTTGCAGCCGGATGACCTCGTTTTGCATGTCACGCCGAATCAGCGGGTCGAGCGCCGAGAAGGGCTCGTCGAAGAGCAGCAAGGAGGGGTCGCTGGCAAGCGCCCGGGCAAGGCCAACGCGCTGCTGCATTCCGCCCGACAGCTGGTCGGGGTAAGAGTTCTCGTTGCCGCCGAGGCCAACCAGCTCGACGATCTCGCCGGCCTTGGCCCGGCGCTCGGCCTTGGAGACGCCGCGGACCTCGAGCCCGTATGAGACGTTGTCGAGCACTCGGCGATGCGGCAGCAGGCCGAAGTGCTGGAAGACCATCGAGACGTGATTACGCCGCAAATCCCGCAGCGTCGAGACCGATGCGTGGGTGATTTCGCGCCCGTTGATCGTGATGGTGCCGGCGCTGGGCTCGATCAGCCGGGTCAGGCACCTCACCAGCGTCGACTTCCCGGACCCCGACAGTCCCATCACCACGAAGACTTCGCCAGGTGTCACGTCGAACGAGATGTCTTTCACCGCCGCAACGCATCCGGTCTTCTTCAGCAGCTGCTGGCGGGGGAGGTCGGCATCCGAGGAGCCGATGATCTTGTCGGCCTTCGGGCCGAACACCTTCCATAGGTGCTCCACGGACATCGCCAGAGGGGCGTCTGACGTTGCCGGCTGGGCAGTCGTCTTGGGCGACTCCGGCGTCTTCAGGGTCTCGGTCATGGCTTATCTTGACTTCCTATGCCTTGCGGCGAAGGCGGATAAAGAGGCATGTTGTCGCGGAAGCGGTAGTAGGGCACTTCGGCCGCCGGCAACGGCGTGTTCTCGAGGATGAGGTCGGCCGCCTTCTCCGCCACCATCATCACCGGTGCGTAGATGTTGCCGTTGGTGACGTAGGGCATCACCGACGCGTCGACAACCCGCAGTCCTTGTACGCCGTGGACCCGCATCGTGCTGGGGTCGACGACCGACATGTCGTCGACCCCCATTTTCGCCGTACACGAGGGATGCAGCGCCGTCTCCGCATCCCGGGCCACCCACGCCAGGATCTCCTCATCGGTGGTCACCGACGGACCTGGCGACAACTCCCCATCGTTGAACGGCTCGAACGCCGGCTGGTTCAAGATGTCGCGGGCGACATGGACGGCTTCGACCCACTCGCGGCGGTCGTTGTCGGTGGACAGATAGTTGAACCGAAGCGCCGGGTGCTGTCTCGGGTCGGCCGACCTGATCATGACCGAGCCACGCACGTCGGAGTACATCGGCCCAATGTGCACCTGGTAACCGTGGCCCTCGGTGGGCGCACTGCCGTCGTACCGGATCGCGACCGGCAGGAAATGGAACATCAGGTTCGGGTAGTCGACAATGTCGTTGCTGCGGGCGAAACCGCCGCCTTCGAAGTGGTTGGTAGCCCCGAGGCCGCGGCGGAAGAAGAGCCAGTCGAAGCCGATCTTCGGACGGGCGCGCCACCTTAGCCCGGGCGCGATCGACACCGGCTGTTTGCTTGCGTACTGGATGTAGACCTCGAGATGGTCCTGCAGGTTTTGCCCGACCCCGGGAAGGTGACGTACGACGTCGATGCCGTGGCCGCGCAGGTCGGTGGCGTTCCCGACGCCCGACAATTGCAGCAACTGCGGTGTGTTGATCGCCCCGCCGCACAAGACGATCTCGATGCCCAAGGCTCGGTGCGGCGTCTTGCCGGCGCGCAGATAGTCAACACCGACCGCACGGGAGCCGTCGAAGACGACCTCGGTCGTGAGGGCTCGGGTCTCGACCTTGAGGTTGGGCCGGTGCATCACCGGATGCAGGTAGGCACGCGCCGCGGAGAGACGACGTCCGCGGTGCACGTTGCGGTCAAACCTGGCGAAGCCCTCCTGCCGGTAGCCGTTGACGTCATCGGTCGACGGGTAGCCGGCCTGTTGGGCGGCCTCGAAGAACGCCCTGAACAGCGGATTGGTGGCGGCGCCGCGCTCGAGCACGAGAGGGCCGCTGCCTCCGCGCCACTCGTCCGCACCGGCCATACAGGTCTCCATCCGCTTGAAGTACGGCAGACAGTGCAGGTAGTCCCAGCTCTCCATGCCGGGGTCGGCGGCCCAACGCTCGTAGTCCAACGGGTTGCCGCGTTGGAAGATCATCCCGTTGATGCTGCTCGACCCGCCGAGCACCTTGCCTCGGGCGTGAAACACCCTGCGGTCGAACATGTTGGGCTCGGGCTCCGACTCATACTTCCAGTCGTAGAACCTGTTGCCGATCGGGATCGTCAGCGCGGCCGGCATGTGAATGAACGGGTCGATCTTGTAGTCAGAACGCCCCGCCTCCAGCACCAGCACCGAAGTCGACGGATCAGCGCTCAGCCGATTCGCCAGCGCACACCCGGCAGAGCCGCCGCCCACGATGATGAAGTCCCACACCCGGTTGTTGCCATTGCTCTTGGCGACCGTGTTGTTGCCGATCGCCATCAGCCACCACCGAACCACTGCTGCACGGTGGGACGGACGTTGTGCCAGATGTGCTTGGTTTCGCGATATTCGTCCAGCCCCGCTGCCCCCAACTCCCGGCCGATACCGGATCGCTTGTAACCGCCCCACTCTGCCTGCGGCACATAGGGGTGATAGTCGTTGATCCAGACCGTGCCCACCCGCAGCCGGCTCGCGACGCGCTCGGCACGGCCCGCGTTTTGCGTCCAGAGGCCACCCGCGAGCCCGTAATAGGTTTCGTTGGCGATGGCAACCGCGTCGTCTTCATCGGTGAACGTCTCAACCGTCAGCACCGGCCCGAACGACTCCTCCTGTACGGCGGTCATCTTCGACGTACAGCCATCGAGAATGGTGGGCAGGTAGTAGAAGCCGTTGGCGAACTCTGCACCCTCGGGGCGTCGGCCGCCACATCGCAACGTGGCACCCTCGGCCACACCCGCGGCGACGTACGCCTCAACCTTCTCTCGGTGCGCAGCCGAGATGAGAGTGCCGGTCTCGGCATGCTCGTCGAATGGGCCGCCAAGCCGGATCTTGGCGGCGCGGGCCACCAACTCGTCGACGAAACTGTCCTTGATCGACTCTTCGACGATGAGCCGGGCACCGGCCGAGCACACCTGCCCAGAGTGCAAGAACACGGCGGTAAGCGCGAAGTCGAGAGCAACCTCGACGTCGCAGTCTGCGAAGACGACGTTGGGGTTCTTGCCGCCCAGCTCGAGCGCGATCTTCTTCACGGTCTGCGACGCGCTGGCCATGATGCGTCGGCCGGTGTCGAGCCCACCGGTGAACGAGACGAGGTCGACGTCTGGATGCTCGGCCAGCGGGGCGCCGGCGACCGGCCCCGCCCCCAGAGTCAGGTTCGCGACGCCAGCCGGCAGCCCCGCCTCGTCGAGGTACTTCATCAGCAAGACAGCCGTCGACGGAGTGAGCTCGCTTGGCTTGAGCACAAACGTGTTCCCGGCTGCCAGAGCGGGGGCGACCTTCCATGACGTCTGCAGCAACGGGTAGTTCCACGGCGTAATCAACCCGCAGACCCCGACCGGCTCATGCACGATCCGGCTGCGGATGTCCGGCTGACCGGTGTCGACGACGCGGCCGGCATCCTCTGCAGCGACGTTGGCGTAGAACCTGAAGACCGCGACCACGTCGTCGACGTCGTACCGGCTCTCTGACAATCGCTTTCCGGTGTCGAGAGATTCGGCGGTCGCGATCTCGGCCTTGTTGCTGATCAACAGGTCGGCGACCTTGCGTAGCAGCGCGCCGCGGTCGTGCACGGGGCTGGTCGACCAGCAGCCGCCGTCGAATGCTCGGCGAGCTGCTTGAATCGCCTCCACCGTGTCGGTCTCGGTTGCCTCGTCAACCGTCGCGACCGGCTCGCCGGTTGCTGGACAGCGGATCTCGCGCCGTCCCCCCTCGGCCGGCGACCGCCACTGTCCGTTGATGAAGAGTTCAGGCACGCTGCCCTCCTTATGCCAGATCAGACTGACGTTGCGGCTCATGCAACTCAATCTGTCTTGCGCAACAGCATAAGCCTTCCGGCTTGGTCATCGTCAAGGTTTGCGGGCGAGTGTGCACGAATTGATACACGGCTGCCGGGCTCATCTCAGCCCCGCCATCCGAGCCGTTGGGACACCTCGTTGGCCGCGGCCATGACCGACTCCGCAATCTGTGGCACCCGCCGCGCATCCAGGCGGAACGTCGGTCCGGAGACGCTCATCGACGCCAAGACCTCGCCGTGATTGTTGCGAATCGGGGCGGCGACCGCGGTAAGCCCGATTTCCAGTTCGTCGATCGCGATCGCGAAGCCTTTCCGACGTACGTCGTCGACTTCGCGCGCGAGGCCCTCCAACGTCGAGATCGTGTTGGCGGTATAGGTGCGCAGCGCCGGCAGCTGACGCACCATCTCGGCTGGCTCCAAAGAGCTCAACAAGATCTTGCCGTTTGACGTGGCATGTAACGGGATTCGTTGGCCAACCCAGTTGTGCGGCTGGAGTGCGGAAGAGCCGGCAACCTGATCCATATAGAGGGCTGCTCCGTCGGAGAGCACCGCGATGTTGACCGTCTCACCGGTGTGCTGCGCGAGCTGCCGGCTGATGGCCCGGCTCTCTTGCACGAGATCGAGCCGCGACGTGGTTGCCGCCGCAAGCCGCAAAATTCCGGTGCCCAAGCGGTACTTGCCACGTCCGTGATTTTGCTCGACCAAATCTCGCAGCTCCAGTGCGGAGACGAGGCGAAATGCGGTGGACTTGTGAACGCCCAGCTCGCGAGCGAGGTCGGTGACCCCGGCCTCCCCGGAACGAGCCAGGATCTCCAAGATGTTGACCGCTCGGTCGACGGACTGGACTGTGCTGACGACCTGCGACGCCGCCTCATCCGCGGCCAGTGTGTTGCTCATGCCGAAACATTAGTGCGTAGCCCGCGACAATGTATAGAGGCATGCTCGATACTCTTGGCGCATGACCTCTGCCTCCACTGTCGGGCGCATCAACCACGAGTTCATCTTGACCTTGCGATGCGCCGACCGGCCGGCGATCGTACACGCGGTGTCCGGCTTCCTCGTCGAGCACTCTGGCAACATCATCACCAGCGCACAGTTCGGCGATGCCGAAACCGGCCGCTTCTTCATGCGGGTGCACTTCGAGGTGTCGGCAGACACCTCGAACATCCAGAACAGGGAGGTGTCGGCAGACACCTCGAACATCCAGAACAGGGAGGTGTCGGACGCCGAGCCACTCATCGCGCGGCTGCGGGGGGACTTCCAGCAGGTTGCCAACCGGTTCGAAATGACCTGGGAAATGTGGGGGGCGGGCGCCCGTTATCGCACTTTGATCTTGGTTTCGAGGTTCGGTCACTGCCTCAACGATCTGTTGTTCCGCTGGAGCACCGGTGCGCTTCAGATTGATGTTCCAGCGATCGTGTCCAATCACCGCGACTTCGAGGCGCTCGCGACGTCGTACGGGATTCCGTTTCATCACATCCCGGTGACAGCCGACACGAAGATCGGTGCCGAGCAGCAGCTGCTTGAACTCGTCGACGACCTCAACATCCACCTCGTCGTGCTGGCTCGCTACATGCAGGTGCTGTCGGACCACGCATGCCGCGTCCTGTCGGGACGCGCCATCAACATCCATCACTCGTTCCTGCCAAGCTTCAAGGGCGCAAAGCCCTACCACCAAGCGCACAGCCGTGGCGTCAAGCTGATCGGCGCGACGGCGCACTACATCACATCGGACCTGGATGAGGGGCCGATCATCGAACAAGACGTCGCCCGGGTCGACCACAACTCCACCCCTGAGCAGCTCGTGTCAGCGGGCCGAGACGTGGAGAGCGCGGTGTTGTCGCGGGCGGTGCGCTGGCACAGTGAGCAACGAGTGATGCTCAACGACACCAAAACTGTCGTCTTCAGCTAGCCCTTTCCCACCGAGCCGTCAGGTTCTTCCGCTGGTGGCTTGCCCGTTCACTGTCCTTTGTGATCGAACGCCGCATGGATCCTGACGGCTCGGCAGGAAAAAGCTGACGGCTCGGGCGAGGTTAGTCGCCGAGCTCAGCGCGCCGTCGTACGACGTAATCCTCCAACTCGGCCCGGACCGCCTCGTCGAGCGGCGGCTGTTCATAAGCCTCCAGCGTGCTCTGGTAGATTTTGGCGGCACGCGCGGCAGTATCCAGACCGCCGGTGCGCATCCAGCGTTCGTAGTTTTCCGAGGACGAAAGCATCGGGCGATAAAAGCACGTGCGGAAGCGCTCCATGGTATGCGCGGCGCCGAGGAAGTGGCCGCCGTGCCCGACCTCCTCGTGTGCGCCAAAGGCCAGCGAAGCCTCGTCGATCTCCAGCGGGGTGAACTCCACTCTCAGCATCTGCAGCAACTCGACGTCGACGATGAACTTCTCGAACCCCGCAACCAGGCCGCCTTCGAGCCAACCCGCGGAGTGCATCACCCAGTTAGTGCCGGCCAAGAACGTCGGCAACAGCGTCATCAGGGCCTCGTAGCCGGCCTGCGCGTCGGGCACCTGGCTCGACGTCAGGCCACCCCCGGAGCGGAACGGCAAGCCGAAGCGACGGGCGATCTGGCCAGTGCACAATAGGCCGATCGCCGACTCAGGAGTGCCGAAGCATGGCGAGCCCGACTGCATGTCGATGTTGGACAGGAACGACCCGAAGATCACCGGGCAGCCGGGGCGGATCAGCTGGCTCAGCGCGATGCCCGACAGGGCCTCGGCCATCTGTTGCACCAGTGCCGAGGGGATCGTCACCGGCGACATCGCGCCCATCAGCAAGAACGGCGTGAGCACGACGGGCTGGTTGGCCGCGGAGTACTCGAACTGCGCGTCGAGCATCCGGTCGTCCCAGCGCAGCGGAGAATTGCAGTTAATCAGCGAGATGGTTGCTGGCGTTTGCTCGATGACATTGCGCCCACCAAAGAGGATCGAGCTCATCTCGATCGTGTCAGCCGCGTTGACCCCCGAAACCACGTTGCCCATATACATCTTGTCGGTCAGCGTCTGCAGCGCGTAGATCATGTCGAGGTGCCGGGAGTCGAGCGGGGTGTCGTTGGGCTCGCAGACGACGCCCCCGGCGGAGTCCAGGACGCTGAAGCTCTGCGCGAGCCGGGAGAAGTTGCGGAAGTCCTCCATCGTCGCGTCCCGGCGTACGTCGCCCTCCCGCACGAACGGAGGACCGTAAACGGCCCCGAACGCCATCGAGTCCCCACCGATGTGGATCGAGTTCGCCGGGTTGCGAGCGGCGACGTCGAACTCACGGGGCGCCTTGGCCACCTGCTCGAGCACGAAATCGGGGTCGAGGAACACGGTGTTGTCGACGACCTTCTGGCCGGCGTCGCGAAACAGATCGCGGGCTCGACTGGCCATGAACTCCACGCCGATCTCCGAGATCAGCCGGCGCCAGCCGCGATCCAGCGTGTCCATCGCCTCGGCGGACAGCACCTCGTAGCGCGGCATCGTGTTCTTGAACATGGTGGCCTCCAAAGCCTTCTCGCAACCGGACGTCTCGCCGAACGCCGACCCCTACCCCGGCCGCACGGCGACACGATACACTCATCATGTGGAACAATAACCCATATTGTGGTTTCATGGCTCTACCCATACGCACCACACCAGAGCGAGCTCGCGCACCGGCGAGCTGAGGCACTCGAACGGGAGATCATCAGTGAGCGGCAGCGGCAGCGGCACCCAGTCAATCGATCGGGCAGCACAGTTGCTGTCCTTGGTGGTGCTCGCGGACCGGCGCCCGCTGTTCGGCGACCTGGTGGCCGGCACCGGGCTGGCGAAGTCGACCGCATCTCGACTCCTGCAGGCGCTCGAACGGCACCGGCTCCTGCACCGCGACGACACCGGCAGCTACGCGCCGGGGCCGCTGTTCGCGCTTTACGCGGCTCGCCACGAACCGCTGGAGGGGCTGATGCGCATCGCTCAACCGACGCTGGCGCGCGTCAGCCAAGCGACCGGTGAAACCGTGAACCTGGCCGTCGTACGAGGCAATACCGTGGTGCAGGTCGCCCAGATCGACTCGACGTACCTGATCGGTACGACGAACTGGGTGGACGTCGATGTGCCACCGCATTGCTCGGCGCTCGGCAAGGTCTTCTCCGCCGCCGAGATGATCGGCCTGCCCACGACATTGGAGCAACTCACCCCTAGCACCATCACCGACCTGCCCGCATTCAAGCGACAGCTCGAGCGCATCAGAGACCAGGGCTACGCCGTTGCGCTGGGTGAGTTGGAGATCGGCCTCGACGCGATCGCCGCGCCGGTGCGTGATCACACCGGAGACGTCGTCGCCGCACTCGGCATCTCAGGCCCGAGTGACCGGTTCGGCAAACAGTTGCCGCATCTGGAGTCCACCGTTATCGCCCACGCCCGATCGCTCTCCGCCGAGCTCGGGTATCACGCACGAAAGGAAGGCGCGGCATGACACCCGACGACATACTCAAAGGGCTGTACGACGAAACACTCGTCGGCAACGCCCCCGCGGTCCTCGAGCTCACCCAGCAAGGCCTCGCGATGGAAATGACTCCTGAGACTCTGCTGTTCGACGCCCTGATCCCCTCCCTGGAGGAAGTGGGAGCCAGGTTTGAGCGCGGCGACTTCTTTGTGCCGGAGATGCTCATCGCCGGGCGCGCGATGAGCGGAGCGCTCGACCTGCTGCGCCCACTGCTTGCCGAGACCGGTGTCGAGACGGTCGGCACTTTCGTGATGGGCACCGTGAAGGGCGACGTACACGACATTGGCAAGAATCTCGTCAACATCATGCTGGAGGGCGCCGGCTTCCACGTTATCGATCTGGGCGTTCAAGTCCCACCCGAGAAGTTCGTGGATGCCATCAACGAGCACAAGCCCGACATCGTCGGCTTCTCGGCCTTCCTGACGACCACGATGCCGATGTTCAAGGCCAACATCAACGCGCTCGAGAAGGCTGGCATCCGCGACCGGGTGATCATCATGGTGGGCGGGGCACCCGTCACCCAGGAGTACGCCGACGCGGTGGGCGCGGATGCTTATGCTCCCGATGCTTCCCAGACAGTCAAAAGGGCCAAGGACTTGATCAAGCAAGCTCGCGCCAAGGTCAACGCCTGACCTGACCGTTCGCGCACCCATGCCGGGCCAGTGCCCGGCCAAGCCCGCAGAGGAATCGAATGCGTACCGTCTTGAGCTCAGCCAGCAAAGAGGTAGTCATCGGCGACGACCGGCCGTTCTGCCTGATCGGTGAACGCATCAACCCCACCGGTCGTCGCCTTTTTCAAGACCAGCTGCGAGCAGGTGACCTGTCGGCGATCGAGCGCGACGTCGCCGCCCAGGTCGCCGGGGGGGCCATGGTGCTCGATATCAATATGGGCGTGCCGTTGACCGATGAGCCAACGCTGCTCAAGCAGGCGATCATCTTGGCGCAACAGCTCACCGATCTGCCGATCTGCATCGACTCTTCGGTGGTCGAGGCGATCGAGGCAGGCCTGTCGGTCTATCAGGGTCGCCCGCTGGTCAACTCCGTAACCGCCGAGGACGACCGGATGGCCGAGATTCTCCCGATGGTCAAGCATTACGGCGCGGCGGTCATCGCGCTGCCCAACGATCATGACGAGATCCCGATGGAAGCCGACAAGCGCCTTGTTTTGACCCGGAAGATTTTGGACACCGCCGTCGACAAATACGGTTTGGCTCCCGAAGACATCGTGATCGACCCGTTGGCCATGCCGATCGGCGCCGACCCGACGATCGTGAGGACGGCGTACGAGACGATCAGGCGTGTGCACGAAGAGTTCGGCGTCAACATGACGCTCGGCGCCTCCAACGTGTCGTTCGGGATGCCGGGGCGCCACACGATCAACGCAACGTTCCTGCCGATGGCCATGGCGGTCGGCCTCACCAGCGCGATCATGGACACCCGGACACCGCAGATAGTCGAGTCCGTGAAAGCCGCCGACCTGCTGCTCGGCCACGACGAGTGGGGCAGCAGCTGGATCGCCGCCCACCGCGCCAAACAAGCCGCGGAGAAGGCTGCTGCTGAGGAAGCCATCGTGGCGAGAGCCGCCGCGCCGTGACGGTCGGCGTCGGACCCGACGAGGAGCGGGAGGATCCGCGCCAGCTCGCCCGCGAGGGGCTGATCGTCCCACCGGCAAGCCCGAACCGGGCATCCGAGCCGTCGCCTCACGAGAGCACCGGGCGGGTCAGGCTGCGATTCAGCCCAGCCGATCGCGAGGTTCGCGTGCCTCCTGGGGTGAGCGTCTTCGACGCCGCCAGCTGGAACGGCATCGCGATCGATTCGACCTGTGGCGGCCACGGCACCTGCAAGAAGTGCAAGGTCCAGGTGTTGGCCGGGTCGGTGCCGATCTCCCGGCTCGACGAGCGTTCGTTCAACGCCGACCAGCTGCGCGACGGCTGGCGGCTGGCCTGCCTCGCCCAGGCGACCAACGACCTCACCGTCGATGTGCCGCCGTTGATGACCCGGCCCAAGGCGGCAACTGTGGGTGTGGGACGGCAGGTGATCTTGCGGCCGGCGATTCAGAAGCGGTACGTCGAGCTGACCGAGCCCACCTTGCGAGACCAACAACCAGATCTGGCCCGATTGTTGGCAGCCATCGACGACCTGGAGCTGCGAGTCGACGTACACGCGTTGCAGCGGCTCCCGCACGTGGCAAGGGCCAACGACTTCAAGCTGACCGCCGTTGTCGTCGATGATGTCCTGATCGACGTCGAGCCAGGTGATACCACCGAACGGCGCTTTGCCATCGCGTTCGATCTCGGCACCACCACGGTCGTCGCCACCTTGCTCGACACCGCAACCGGCACGCCCGGCGCGGTATCGTCAATGCTCAACAAGCAACAACCGTTCGGCGCCGACGTGATAACCCGCATCAGCGCAACGATGATGGACCCCGACGCAGCGAGCAGGCTGCGAGATCTGGCGCATGCCACCCTCGACGAGCTCACTCGCGACGTGTGCACACAGGCCGGGATCGAGCCCACTGAGGTCTACGAGATCGCGCTCGCCGGGAATGCCACCATGGTCGCTCTGGCGTTGGGCATCGACCCGGAGCCGCTTGGGGTGGCGCCGTTCATCATGTCCTCGGCGACGCTGCCGGAGCTGTTGGCCACCGACCTGGGCATCATGGTCCACCCCCGCGCCCGGGCGGTGGTGTTGCCGGCGCTTGGTGCCTACGTCGGTGGCGACATCGTGGCGGGCATGCTGGCATCGGGGATGGACCGCGACAAGCGGTTGCGGCTGTTCATCGATGTCGGCACCAACTGCGAAATCGTGCTCGGCGACGGCGAGCGCATCGTGGCCACGGCCGCGCCGGCCGGCCCGGCGTTCGAAGGTGGCGCGATTCGATGCGGCATGCGGGCAGCCGATGGAGCCATCGAGGTAGTCAAGCTCACCGATAACGATGTGACGTGCCAGGTGATTGGCGACGTCAAAGCCGAGGGTTTGTGCGGGTCGGGGTTGGTCGACGCGGTGGCTGAGCTGGCCCAGGTCGGTTTGCTCGACGCCAGTGGTCGCTTCGTCACCGATGACGCGGCTGCGCTGCTGGCTCCCGGGCTTGCTCACCGGCTCGGCGCGATCGGTGCGGAGCGGGTCTTCGCGTTGGCGTGGCATCTGGACCAGGTGGGTGATCTCGAAAGCTCCGTCTACATCAGCCAACGCGACGTACGCGAGTTGCAGTTCGCCAAGGCAGCGATCTCGACCGGTTGGAGCCTGCTGTTGGAGGAGCTCGGTGCTGAGCCGGGCGACGTACAGCAGGTCTTGTTGGCCGGCTCGTTCGGCTCCTACCTGTCTCCGGCCAGTGCCGTCCACATCGGGTTGGTGCCAAAGCTGCCGGTGCTGCGTATCGTCAGCGCGGGCAACGTCGCTGGGGAGGGTGCGAAAATGGTGCTGCTCAGCAAGCAGGAACGCAACGGCGCACACGCTCTGCTCGATGAGGTCCGCTACGTCGAGCTGTCCGACCGTGCCGACTTCAACGATCGATTCGTCGAGCAGCTGGCCTTTCCACAGTGACGAGGCGCCATGGGTAACGTTCCGGCCGGCAAGCTCGCCTCGGCCACGCATGCGGATGTGGCGTTGATCGCCTGTGGCGCGATCGCGCAGCCTTGCGGCCGGGTCATCGAGCGACGCGGCTGGAGTGTGGACGTGTTTCCGCTCCCGCCGCTGCTGCACAATCGACCCGACCTGATCGCAGGTGAGGTCGAGTCGCTGGCCCACGAGCTTGGAGGCCGCTATCGACGACTGGCGATCGGGTACGCCGACTGTGGCAGCTACGGCGCGGTCGATGAGGTGTGTGACCGGCTGGGTGTGACCCGGCTAGCGGGACTGCACTGTTACGACATCTATGCTGGGGCGTCCCGGTTGGAGTCTTTCTTCGCCGAGCAACCGGGCACGTATGTCCTGACCGATTTCTTGGTGAAGTCGTTTGCTCGCACGGTCATGGCGGAGCTGGGGCTCGACCGTTATCCGGAGCTGCGCGACACCTACTTCGAGCACTACACCCGAGTCGTCTGGCTGGCCCAGGAGCCAACCGCCGAGCTTGCCGCGCTGGCCGCGGACGCCGCTGCCGCTATCGCACTCCCGCTGACCACCGTCGAGGTGGGAGACGCCGGCCTCGAACGCGAGCTCGAGTCCCTCCTCACCACCAGCGCCTGATCTGCCGAGCCGTCAGGTTTGTCCTGCCGAGCGTCAGGTTTGTCCTGAGGCGGACCGCCACGACCAGGCGTGGTTCCGAGACGGCCGCGAAGCGGCCTCCTTAACCACGGTCAATGCGGCTCCTCGGCTTCGGCGGATCGGAGCAGCTGTTGACGCCAGGCTTCGGTCTTGGCCACCTGGTTGAAGGTGTAGAGATGCAGCCCGGCGACGTGGGCAGTGGGGTCGGAGAGGAAACTAGCCGACCTTTCCAGGAATTTCTCCGGGTCGAATCCGCCTGGTGCGGCGATGCGGGCCAACCTTGTCGCGTGCGACTTCACGAAACGAACCGACTGGCCGACTCCGATCTTGGTGGCCATGGCGAGCAGCTTGGCGCGTTCGACGGGGCCAGGCAGCCCGATGAGCACCGGCAATTCGACGCCTCGTCTGCGCATGCGGCGCAGCCAGCCATCGATCGCCTTGGGGTCGAAGCACAGGTTGCTGACGACGTACGTCGCATGGGCTCGCTTGTCCCACATCGACTGGATCGTGACGTCGTCCTCGATTGTGGGATGGCTCTCGGGATAGCCGGTGATGCCGACCTCCGCAAAGGGGCGGCCCATGGCGCTCAACTGCTCGAGCATCTCGAGCGCACCGACATACTCCCCTGCTGGCGGATCAGCGTCGCCGGCGGGACAAAACACATTGGTGACGCCGAGCTGGGTCAACCGGTTAACGATCTCGCTGAGTTCGCCGCACCCGGAAATCATCCGGGCGGCCAGATGCGGTACCACCTTGTAGCCGTGCCCGACCAGTCGCTCTGTCATGTCAAGCGTTGCGTCAATGCCCTTTGCCGGGCTTGCCGTGACTGTCACGGTGATGTCGCGTGGCACCGCATCGACGACTGCCGCCTCGATCTTCGCCGTCGGGAGCACTTCATATCTGGACGCTTCCAGGGCCGCTCGGACCGGCGCACTAACCCCCGACTTGTTGCGCATTGGACAACCCGTCTCTTACTACGCGATTATCTTTCATTGCCGACACCCTATCGCGCAACTGCAGTGGTCCGCCGATCACTTGCGGCTCGGCACGATGACCGCCAGCACCAGGAACGCCGCGCTACACAGCACGAGCGTGGTGATGTCGATGTATCGGCGGCGAACCCGCAGCATCCCGGCGCGGTCGTCAGGCAACACCGACCGCATCACGAAGGCAATGCCGAAGCTCACCCCCATCAGCGTCACTCCGGTCCGCCAGGCGCCGGCCACGATGAGGACGAGACCGATGAACACCAGCGCCAAGACGATCAGGTAGACGATTCCACCGGTCGTGGACGGCTTTTTCAGCCAGTTGTTCACGCCACCCCAGCATTGCGTTCTGCCGCCTCGACCACGTTGGTGAGCAGCATCGCGCGGGTCATTGGGCCCACGCCGCCAGGCATCGGCGCGATGAAGCCGGCCACGTCGTATGCGTCCTTGGCCACGTCACCGACCAGCCCGGCGTCGGTGCGTGACGTTCCTACGTCCAAGACAACCGCGCCGGGCTTAATCATGTCTGCGGTGATGAGACCGGCCACACCAGCCGCGGCCACCACGATGTCGGCCCTACGGACGTGACCGGCCAGATCGATGGTTGCGGTATGGCACAACGTGACCGAGGCGTTCTCGCTGCGGCGCGTCAGCACGAGGCCGAGCGGTCTGCCGACGGTGACACCACGGCCGATCACACAGACCTCAGCACCAGCGATTGGCACGTCGTAGCGGCGCAGCAGCTCGACGATACCGCGCGGTGTGCACGGCAGCGGGGCGTCGTACATCAGCACCAAGCGACCGAGATTCGTGGGGTGCAAGCCGTCGACATCCTTGTCGGGATCGACTAGCTCAAGGGCGCGCCTGGTGTCAAGATGCCTGGGAAGTGGCAGCTGGACGATAAAGCCCGTGCACGCCGGGTCATCGTTGAGCTCGGTGATTCGCGCCTCAAGGAACGCCTGGTCGATGGTGGCCGGGTGGTGTGACTTGATCGACGCGATACCGACCTGCGCACAGTCGCGATGCTTGCCGGCGACGTACGCCGTGCTGCCGGGATCATCGCCGACCAGAACCGTGCCAAGGCCCGGCGTCACGCCAGACTCGGCTAGCCTTTCGACTCGTTCCTTCAGGTCGACCCTGATGGCCTGCGCGGTCGCCTTACCGTCGAGAATCTGTGCGGTCACGGGCTTGATTGTCCCATGAAGCGCATCTCCTCAACCGGCGCCTTGCCGGCCCTGCCAACACGTCCCCTCGAATTGCGGGAAACCGATCGCTCGACGTGCCCTTGGACCGGAGCAATTTGCGGCAGGGAGGGAGCGAAGTGCGGTCAGTGGTAGAAGTGGCGGGTTCCGGTGAGGTACATCGTGACGCCGGCCGATTGGGCGGCCTCGATGACCTCGGCGTCTCGCACCGATCCGCCCGGTTGTACGACGGCCCGCACGCCGGCGTCGATCAACACCTGCAGCCCGTCGGGGAACGGGAAGAACGCATCCGAGGCCGCCATCGACCCCGCGGCACGTGCCCCGGCCCGCGCGACCGCCAACCGGGCCGAATCGACCCGGTTGACCTGGCCCATGCCGATTCCCACCGCCGCCCGGCGCGACGCGAGCATGATGGCGTTGGACTTGACAGTCCGGCAGGCCCGCCAGGCGAACTCGAGATCGCCCATCCCAGCTGGATCTAGCGCCTCGCCTGACACGAGTTTCCACGTGGAGGCGTCGTCGCCCTCGGCGTCGACGGCATCACGTGACTGCATCAGCAGGCCACCCGAGACGGACCGAGTCTCGATGCCACCTCGAACGGCCGGCGCGCACCGAAGCAACCTGACGTTCTGCTTCGCGCTCAACAAGCTCAGCGCACCGTCCTCGTAGCCCGGCGCGATCACCACCTCGGTGAAGATCTCCGCAATCTGCTCGGCCAGCCGCCTCGACACCGCGCGATTCGTCGCGATGACACCACCGAACGCCGACACGGGGTCGCACGCCTGCGCGAACCGGTGGGCCTGCGCGATGTCAGCACCAGACGCGATCCCGCAGGGGTTGGCATGCTTGATGATTGCCACCGTCGGCTCGACGAAGTCGTACGCCGCGCGTCTGGCAGCGTCGCCGTCGACATAGTTGTTGTAGGACATCTGCTTGCCGTGCAACTGCTCGGCCTGGGCGAGACCCGGCTCGGGCACGAACGCGTTGACGTACAACGCGGCCCGCTGGTGGGGATTCTCGCCGTAGCGCAGCACATCGCGCCGCTCCCACGTCGAACCGACCCAGGCCGGAAAGCCGCTTCCGGCACTGGTGTCGGCGAGCACGTTGCCCATCCACGAGGCGACGTGCACGTCGTACGTCGCGGTGTGCACGAACGCCTCCGCCGCCAACCGTTGGCGCTGCGCCAACGTAAAGCCGCCGTCTTTGAGGGCGACCAGCAGCTCGTCGTACTGGGACGGCGACGTCACCACCGCCACGCTCGGGTGATTCTTCGCCGCGGCGCGCACCATCGCGGGGCCACCGATGTCAATCTGCTCGACGCACTCGTCGGGTGTCGCCCCCGACACCACGGTTTCGGTGAACGGGTAGAGGTTCGACACCACGAGGTCGAACGCGGCCAAGCCCAGCTCCGCGAGTTGCTCACGGTGTGATGCGATCCGCTGGTCGGCCAAGATGCCGGCATGCACGCGCGGATGCAGCGTCTTGACCCGCCCGTCGAGACATTCGGGGAAGCCGGTCAGCTGCTCGACCGTCGTCACCGGCGCTCCGGCCGACGCGATCCGGGCGGCGGTCGAGCCGGTGGACACGATCTCGACACCGGCAGCTACCAACGCGGTGACGACCACGTCGAGCCGATCCTTGTCGTACACCGAGATCAGCGCTCGGGTGATGGGTCTCTTGTCGCTCACGGGATCGTGACCTTCCTGCCGTCGATGGTGAACCCGTCGCGCGCCAACCGGCCGACCTGCTCGACCAGCATGGCCCGCTCGGCTTGCTTGATCCGCTCAGTGAGCGATTCCTCGTCGTCGTCATGTTGAACGGGTACGGCGACCTGGGCCACGATCACCCCGGTGTCGACGCCTTCGTCGACGACGAACAGCGTGGCGCCGGTGATCTTGACACCGTAGGCAAGCGCGTCTCGCGGCCCGTGGATGCCGGGGAACGACGGCAGCAACGCGTTGTGCGTGTTCACGAAACGGCCACCGAAGCGAGCCAGGAACGCAGACCCGACAAGCTTCAAGAAGCCCGCGGAGATCACCAGGTCCGGCTCGAACTCCGCGACTCGCGCAGTCAGCGCCTGGTCCCACGCAGCGCGATCGGGAAACGCCCCCACCGACAGCTCGAACGTCGGCAGGCCGGCGTCGACGGCGCGTCTGACGCCGAGCGTGCCCGCACGATCCGCGCCGACCGCAACCACTGAAGCGCCGTACGCCGGATCAGCGCACGCGTCGAGCAATGCCTGCAGATTGGTTCCGGCTCCGGAAACCAACACGGCGAGACGAGCAGGCACGGGCCGAAAGCTCCTCACAGGGCAGACGTGGGTGGCGGGCGGGCGGTCGCGCCGGCTCACGATATCTGATGCTCCCCACCGCACCCCCCGGTGGTTGAGGAGCGAGCGTGAGCGAGCGTCTCGAAACGGTGATCACCAGGCGTCTATTGGCCAGCGGGACTCCTGAGGTCGGTGATCGTCGGGATCGGCGCGGTGTCCTCGTCGTCACCGGCGACCGCCTGCCTCGAGGCGAGCAGCCTGTGCTGATCATTGGGATGCTCGGCGCGACGCGGCCAAACCCGCCCGAGCCAACGCGCACCGATCGCCGCCGTCGCCCCGCCGAGCAGGAACGCGACAGCACACACGAGCATCGTCGGCCACACGTCGGGACCCACGTGCTGCATCCGGCCCGGGCCAACTGACCCGGTGGCCAACACCGTGATCGCCCCGAAGCCGAGCCCGCCGAGCAAGCCCGCCAGAGCCCCTCGAAGCGCCGCCTGGTCGAGCCCATAGACGGGATACCGGCGGACCGCGATCAGCCCGGCAATTGCGCCGGCAACGACGGGCACGACGATGAGCGCCGTCTCCCACCATGGGGCCGCTCCCGACCGGGGAAGCGCCGCCAGCAACGGGAATGTCGGCAGCGGCCCGAGATGGACGGAGCCGGGTGCCACGGCAGTGGACGCCCCGACCGCGAAACCCGGACCCGCGAGGAACGCGCCGGCGCACAGCACCGCGTTGGGCACCATCGCGGCGCCGACCAACGCCAGCACGGCACCCCCCACCAGACCGCTGTGCATGCCCTCGGCGATGCGCACCGCCGTCGAGAAATGCACACCGACCGAAGCGGCGACCAATAGCGCGCCGGCGGCGACCATCACACCGATGCCCGCCACCGCTCCGGTAACGGCGGCCTGAGCCTCCTCGGGCAGTTTCACCAGCAGTGCAACGCTCTGCCCGGAGCCACGCAGGATGCCGAATCCGCCGAACGCCAGGGCCAGCGCGGCGGTTACCGCAACCGAGCGAACGAACGGAGCATGAACATCACCCAGCCGCGCGACCGACGCCACCACCAACGCAATCGCGGCGTAGCCAACGCAGAGCACGGCGGTCCCTACAGCCACCGCCCGAAGCGACGAAACCGGCGACGTGCAACCAGCCCAGCGACCACTGCGATAGAGCAGCCAGCCGAGAGTGAGCAGCAGACCCAACGGCACCGCGCCGATACTGAGCCCGGCCATCTCGAGCCCGGACCCGTTGCCCACGAGCCACGCCAGGCCACCGGCCCTGATCGCGTCACCGAATGAGCCGGTGTTGCCAGCGAACCAGACCACCACGCACACCACCATGGTCACGATCAGCCCGGTCACGGCCGCCCAAGCGGCCGCAATCAGGGCTGACAACACGATCGGCCTGGTGGGTCCCGAGGTCGTCTGAGACACCCGCAAGATGGGCCGGGTCAAGAGGTCAGTCATTGCCCCCTATAGTCGCCGAGCAACCCCGTCAAACCACGCCGGACACGCCGCCATTGCGACGAGCCGCATGCACAGTGATTGAGGAGGCGTGCGGTCGTCTCGAAACACCAAGCCCCGGCGGTGGTTTCGAGTCGCTCGCTTCGCGACCACCAGGCGATCGGTAATGACGGCGCTTCCACGTGATGGGTCAGCCAGTCCGCCGCTGGAACAACTCGCCGAGCTCGACGGCCATCTCGTCGTAGTCGTCATCGGTGAACCCCTGGGCCAAACGCACCCGGCGGCGCGCGATCAACAGCAACGCTGCCTCGACCGGCGCCGCGTCGTCGTCGCGCATGGCCGTCAATGCCCCGGCCGTCAGCCATCTGATGGCGGCGGCGAGATCGCCGCGGTGTTCATGCAACTCACCGACGTAGTGACAGACTCTCGGGCTACGCGGTCGTTCGGACCAGATTTCGTCGAGGAACCGCTGCCCCTCGCTCAGATCACCGTGCTCGAAGTGCCAACTGGCGAGGTATTGGCGGGGATCGGAGAACCACGGCCTGCCCTCCGCGATCGCGTCCTGATACGCGACGACCGCCGCGTCGGCGTAGCCGGCAATCTCGGAGTATTGGCCGATCTCGGTCAGTAGGTCCGCCCGGCTCACGCCTTCGGGCAGCTGTTCACCGTCGAGCAGTTCCTGGCAGAAGCGGATGACACCGGCGGGACCGGACCTTCGGAGCAGCTCCAGCACCTGGTCGGTGAATTCGCTGGAATCGCTGGGACGGCGCACCAGACGACGGTAACGGATGGCAGGCTATGCGGTAAGGAGCCAAGCCTCATTTCGGGAGCGTCCATGTCAGGTGCCAGGTTGGAATGGGACGGCAAGAACGCGCCGTGCCACTTCACCTTGGCTGGACGGCATCACCGCTTGAAGAGCCGTCGGTGCTCATTAACCCTGCAGGATGTCTCGCATCAGCTGGGCCGTTCCCGACGGGGTCTTGCCGACCTTGACACCGGCGGCCTCGAGGGCCTCCTTCTTGGCCTCGGCGGTGCCCGACGAGCCGGAGACGATGGCGCCGGCATGACCCATGGTCTTGCCCTCGGGAGCGGTGAAGCCGGCGACGTACCCGATCACCGGCTTGGTGACGGTGTCCTTGATGTACGCCGCGGCGCGCTCTTCGGCGTCTCCGCCGATTTCCCCGATCATCACGATCGCATCGGTGTCCGGGTCGTCCTGGAACGCCTGCAGCACGTCGATGTGGGTGGTGCCGATGATGGGGTCCCCACCGATGCCGACGGCTGAGGAGAAGCCGAAGTCGCGCAACTCGTACATCATCTGATAGGTCAAGGTGCCCGACTTCGACACCAGGCCCACCCGGCCACCCTTGGTGATGTTGGCAGGGATGATGCCGGCGTTGGACTTGCCCGGGCTGATCAGCCCCGGACAGTTGGGGCCGATGATCCGTGAGGTGCCCTTAGCCTGCGCATAGGCGAAAAACTCCGCGGTGTCCTTGACCGGCACACCCTCGGTGATCACCACGATCAGCGGAATGCCCGCGTCGACAGACTCCACGACCGCCGACTTGGTGAACTTCGGTGGCACGAACACCACCGAGACGTCCGCACCGGTCACCGCGACGGCTTCCGAGACAGACCCAAAAACCGGAACCGCGGCGCCGTCGAAGTCGACGCTCTGGCCGCCCTTTCCGGGAGTCACACCGCCGACGATGTTGGTGCCGGAGGTGAGCATCCGTTGGGTGTGCTTGGACCCCTCGGAGCCGGTCATCCCCTGCACGATGACCTTGCTCTGCTCGGTCAAAAAGATCGCCATCACCGCACCTGCGCCTTCTGGTGTGTCGCTGACGCAGCGAGCTCGGCGGCCCGATCGGCCGCGCCGTCCATGGTGTCCGCCAACATCACCAGCGGGTGGTTGGCGTCGGCCAGGATCTTTCGACCTGCGTCGACATTGTTTCCGTCCAGGCGTACGACGAGCGGCTTGGTCGCGTGCTCGCCGAGAATCTTCAGCGCCTGTACGATGCCGCTGGCCACGGCGTCACAGGCCGTGATGCCGCCGAAGACATTGACGAGCACGCTCTTCACCTGCTCGTCCCCGAGAACGATGTCCAGGCCGTTGGCCATCACTTCGGCCGACGCGCCGCCGCCGATGTCGAGGAAGTTGGCCGGCTTGACGCCGCCGTACGCCTCGCCGGCGTACGCGACGACATCGAGGGTCGACATCACCAATCCGGCGCCGTTGCCGATGATGCCGACCTCGCCGTCTAGCTTGACGTAGTTGAGGCCCTTCGCCTTGGCGGCTGCCTCGAGCGGGTCGGCGGCCCTCCGGTCCTCGAACGGAGCGTGATCGGGGTGGCGGAAGGCCGCATTGTCGTCGAGCGTCACCTTGCCGTCGAGCGCGTCGAGGTGGCCGTCACCGAGCCGAACGAGCGGGTTGACCTCGACCAGCGAGGCGTCCTCCTCGACGAAGACGGCCCACAGCCTCTTAACCACGTCGACTGCCTCGTCGGCAATCTCCGTCGGGAAGCCGGTGGCGTCGATGATCTCGTGCGCCTTGGCATCGTCGACACCGACCAAGGGGTCGATCGCGACCTTGGCGACGGCGGCTGGCTTGTCGTGGGCCACGATCTCGATTTCCACACCGCCTTCGGTGCTGGCGATGCAGAGATACCCGCGATTCGTCCTGTCGACAAGGTAGGAGAAGTAATATTCGTCGGCGATGTCAGCGGCGGGGGCGACCAGCACGCGGTGCACGGTGTGACCCTTGATGTCCATGCCCAAAATCTCACCGGCCTTGGCCACCGCGTCCCGTGCGCTCTCGGCGACCTTGACTCCCCCGGCCTTGCCGCGGCCCCCAACTTTCACCTGTGCCTTGACCACGACCCGGCCACCCAGTTTCGCGGCGGCAGCTTCGGCGTCTTCAGCATTTTCGACGACGGTGCCCATCGACACCGGAACGTCATGCTTGGCGAAGAGCTCCTTCGCTTGGTACTCCATCAGATCCACGGTATGAGCCGTCCTTCGATCCTGATCGGCGGAAGAATCACTCGGAGCCTAACCAGACTTGCCGACTTTGGCAGACTCGGGGTATCCGCCCTTCACGAGGAGACCCGATGACCTCGCCGCGAGCCCGCGGGCGCTACTTGTTACGTCGAGCCTCGACGAGCTCGTCGACGAGGAAACCGAGTGCGATGCCGAGCATCCAGACGTCCTTCGCAATCGCGATGCCGTCCTGGCTCGGGGCCACGCTGCCCTCTCGGTGCAGCGCCGGCGTACGCAAGTACATGCCCACGAGGCCCCCGGAGAACGCGGCGAGCCCGGCCGCGGCCACCGTCGTCGGCACGATCGGCAGCAGTAACGCCGTGCCCAAGGTGATCTCCCCGATCGACAACAACCGAGCGAAGCCGGCCGCCTCCATCGGGGCAAGGAACGGATAAGCGTTGGTGGCCATGCCGAACAATCCGTTCGCCGTCTGTTCGTCTGCGTCGCGTTTGCTCAAGCCGGAACTCAAGATGAATGCCCCGGTCGCCAACCTGGCCGGGATGTGTCGAGCTCTCCATGCCAACCTCATCGGCCGCTCCTTTTCCGTACGTCGATCCGAGTCCCTATGATGACTCAGCCGCAGCCGAGCTTAGCCTCCGCCGAAGATGTGCTGGGACCGAGATAGGTTCCGCTCGAAGCCTGCACAGTCACATCCGGAGCCGGTGCCAGCGCCGCCACCTTCGGGTGGCTGTTCAGTTCCCCCGTCGGCGAGCGGCTACAGCCGCTTCTTCAAGATCGACGCCTTGGCGTTCTCGGACTCTTCTACCGTCAATGCACGATCGTCGTGAAGACGAACCCAGCCGGGCCTACACTTCCCTCCTCTTCAGCGAATTGCTGGAGATCCAACGTTCTCTGGCGCCGGCAACAGCAGATCTCCCGCAATCGCGGGGAAGTAAGGGGCAAACTTGGACGCCATGACCGACAGCGAAGATAGCCCACTTTCGAAGGCGCAGTTGGGCCTTCCCGACGCCATCGAGGCGTGTCTGTTCGACCTCGACGGGGTGCTCACCAAGACGGCGAAGGTGCACGCCGCTGCCTGGAAGGAGATGTTCGACGCCTTCTTGGCCGAGCGAAGCGAACGAGCAGGCGAGCCGTCCGCGCGGTTCGACCCTGTCGGGGACTACGACACGTACGTCGACGGAAAGACCCGGGCCGATGGCACCCGCTCGTTCCTCGCCTCACGTCACATCGAGCTACCCGAAGGCGAAGCAGATGATCCGCCGGGCGCCCAGACTGTGCTCGGCTTGGGGAACAGGAAGAACGACATTTTGCTGCGCCGGATACGCGAGGACGGCGTGGATGCCTACGACGGATCGGTGCGCTACGTCGAAGCGGCGCGCGACGCCGGGTTGCACCGAGCGGTCGTCTCGTCGAGCGCCAACTGTCTCGACGTGCTGGTCGCCGCAGGGATCGAGGACCTGTTCGAGGAACGGATCGATGGGCTGGTGATCGAGCGTGACCACCTGCCGGGCAAGCCGGCCCCGGACACCTTCCTCGCCGCCGCGGCGAGCTTCGGCGTACCCCCTGCCGCTGCCGCGGTGTTCGAGGACGCGCTGGCTGGGGTGGCGGCGGGACGGGCCGGAGACTTCGGCTGGGTCGTCGGGGTGAACCGGGTTGAACAGGCCGACCAACTGCGCGAGCACGGAGCCGACGTCGTGGTGAGCGACCTGGCTGAGCTGATGGACGCACGGTGATCGGCCACAGCGCGTACACGGTCGAGCCGTGGTGCGTGCGGGAGACGGAGCTGGACCTTGACGTGCTGGCTCAGTCGGAATCCGTCTTCGCGCTGTCCAACGGACACATCGGCTGGCGTGGCAACCTCGACGAGGGGGAGCCCCATGGCCTGCCCGGCTCGTACCTCAACGGCGTCTACGAACAGCGGCCGCTGCCGTACGCCGAGCGCGGCTACGGAAACCCCGAAGACGGACAGGCGATCATCAACGTCACCAACGGAAAACTGATCCGCCTGCTCGTCGACGACGAGCCCCTCGATGTCCGGTACGGCGAGCTCAGCGCCCATGAGCGGGTGCTCGACTTCCGGACCGGGGTGCTGCGTCGTCGGGCGGAATGGATCTCTCCGGCCGGCCGCCGGGTGCGCGTCACGTCGACGCGGCTGGTGTCCCTGGTTCAGCGCGCGGTGACGGCAATCGACTACGAGGTCGAGCTCATCGACGGGCCCGGCCGAGTCGTCGTACAGTCCGAGCTCGTCGCGAACGAGGAGTTACCGGACACCTCAAGCGACCCACGCGCTGCCGCGGTGCTCGAGGCACCACTGCTGGAGCGGGAAGATGCTGCCCGGGGCGCCCGAGCCGGGCTCGTCCACTCCACGCGCTATAGCGGGCTCTGCGTGAGCGCGGTAATGGACCACATCGTGGATGGGCCCGAGTCGACGCAGGTGCAGTCCGAGAGCTTCCCGCACCTGGCTCGGGTGACAGTCATCTCCACCCTTGAGCCGGGGCAGCGTCTGAGGCTGACCAAGTTCGTGACGTACGGCTGGTCGCAGGCGCGGTCCTTACCCGCGGTACGCGACCAGACCGATGCCGCGCTCGCCGCCGCGCGCCAAACCGGCTGGGAAGGTCTGCTGGCCGAGCAGCGCGAGTTTCTCGACGACTTCTGGGACGGCGCAGATGTGGAGGTCGAGGGCGACCCCGAGATCCAGCAGGCGGTCCGGTTCGCGCTGTTCCATGTGCTGCAAGCCGGTGCGCGGGCAGAAGGGCGCGCCATTCCGGCGAAGGGCCTGACCGGGCCCGGCTATAACGGTCACGCGTTCTGGGACACTGAGACGTTCGTGCTGCCAGTGCTCACCTACACGGTGCCGGACGCTGCCGCGCACGCACTTCGCTGGCGCCATCGCACGCTGCCGATGGCGTTGGCGCGGGCGAGCCAGCTTGGTTTGGCTGGAGCCGCCTTTCCGTGGCGCACCATCGACGGCGCGGAGTGTTCGAGCTATTGGCCGGCTGGCACTGCGGCGTTCCACATCAGCGCCGACATCGCCGACGCCGTCGTACGCTATGTCGGCGCAACCGGTGACGAGGCCTTCGAACGTGATGTCGGGTTGGAGCTGCTGACCCAGACCGCCCGGCTTTGGCTCTCTTTGGGCCATCACGACGCGCAGGGACGGTTCCGGATTGACGGGGTGACCGGTCCCGACGAGTACAGCGCCGTCGCCGACAACAACGTCTACACAAACCTGATGGCCCAACACAACCTCCGGGCAGCCGCCGACGCCGCTCGCAGACACATTGACAAGGCCCGCGGGCTCGGCATCGATCCGGAGGAGGCGGCACGCTGGCTCGACGCCGCGGCCGCCATGTATGTGCCGTTCGACGAACGGCTGGAAGTGCACCCCCAGTCCAGCGGCTTTACCGGCCATCAGATGTGGGACTTCTCCGCGACGACGGCCGAGGACTACCCGTTGCTGCTGCATTTCCCTTACTTCGACCTCTACCGCAAGCAGGTCGTCAAACAGGCCGATCTCGTGTTGGCGATGCACCTGCGCGGCGACGCGTTCTCCCCCGAGCAGAAGGCACGCAACTTCGCTTACTACGAGCGGCTTACCGTCCGTGATTCGTCGTTGTCCGCGTGCAGCCAAGCGGTGCTGGCGGCCGAGGTGGGCCACCTCGGCCTGGCCCACGACTATCTCGGCGAGGCCGCACTGATGGATCTCGACGACCTGGAGCACAACACCCGCGATGGCCTGCACATCGCCTCGCTGGCGGGCTCCTGGATCGCGCTGGTGGCCGGATTCGCGGGGCTGCGCGAGCGAGACGGCACCGTCAGCTTTACTCCGCGGCTGCCTCCCGGCCTCACTCGGCTCAGCTTCGCGATCACCCTGCGACAGCGCCGACTGCACGTCGAGGTGGTGCCGAGCACCGCCACCTACCAGCTTCTCGAGGGCGAGCCGTTGGACGTTTACCACGAGGGCCGACCCATCACGGTGTCGATGAAGCCGGCAAGCCAGCCGATCGCTCACCAGCGGCAGCTGGTCGCGCCCACCCAACCCGCCGGTCGCGCACCGATCCGGCGCCAACCCCGCGACCCCGCTACCTGACCCCTAGCACGGCCGGTAGCAGAACTACTACCGTCGACAACATGGACTCAATCCCGCAGAAGGAACTCCGCAACCAGGTCGGTGAAGTCCTGCGGCGCGTCGAGGCCGGCGAGACTTTGACGGTCACGGTGTCCGGACGGCCCGTCGCTGAACTCTCACCCACGGTCCGACGTCGCTGGGTGACAGGAGACGCCCTTGCCCAAGTGTGGCGCGGACCGGCGCCGCATGGACTGGGCGACGACCTGACCCAGTTGGCGGCCGAACTCGTCGATCCCTTCACCTGATGAGGGCGCTTCTGGACACTTCCGTGCTCATCGGCGACGAGCCGCCCACCAACATCGAGGCTGCGATTAGCGTCGTATCGCTGACCGAGCTGCACTTCGGAGCGCTCGTCACGACCGACGACGACGAGCGTGGGCGCCGGATCGATCGCTTGAGCGCCGTCGAGGCTGCGTTCGACCCGCTTCCCGTCACGCCCGAGGTTGCCCGCGAATGGGGCCGGCTCGCATCGGCGGTCATGCGCCGAGGCGGCAATCCACGACGCCGACACATCGATCTTGCCATCGCCGCTACCGCCGTTGTCGAGAAGGTGCCACTGCTCACTCACGACACCGCTGAATTGCGCATCATCGATGACTTGATCGACGCGCGCAACCCTGAAGCGGGACCGACCTATGAGCCGGCGGGCTCTTAGGCTCCTTCGGACATGGCCCCCTTGACCCAGTCGATGACCTGCTGGGTCTTGGTGCCCGGGGTGAAGATCTTCGCCACGCCCGCCTTCTCGAGCAACGGGATGTCGCCCTCGGGAATGATGCCGCCACCGAAGACGAGGATGTCGGTCGCATCGCGCTCAGCGAGCAGCTTGATCACCTTCTGGAACAACGTCATGTGGGCGCCCGAAAGCACTGACAGTCCGACGATGTCGGCGTCTTCTTGGATGGCCGTCTCGACGATCTGCTCGGGCGTCTGGTGCAGGCCGGTGTAGATGACCTCCATGCCGGCGTCGCGCAGTGCTCGCGCGATGACCTTGGCGCCCCGGTCGTGCCCGTCCAAGCCGGGTTTGGCGACCACAATGCGAATCGGGGCCATCAATTGTTCACCGCCTCCAAGAGGGTCCGCGGGCGACCACCCACGAAGTCATACGACGCTCGCAGACTAGCGAACCTGCCCCAGCCAACCTAAGGAGCCCGGTGATTTTCACAACTTCCGGACAGTAACTCGGGCGATCGGGAGTGTCGGCTCCGGCACGTAACATGAGAGCAACATGTCCGCGCTGTTCCCATTGCCCAGGCTCGTCGAGCCCGACCCCGAGCTCGCCGGTCCCGAAGCAGAACCGCGCCCCCGGCATTCGCCGACCCCGGAGGAATTGCTCGACGGGCTCAACGACTCACAGCGCGCGGCGGTCATCCATGAAGGCACGGCGCTGCTCGTTGTCGCCGGCGCAGGCTCCGGCAAAACCCGGGTGCTGACCCGCCGGATCGCCTGGTTGCTCGCGCAACGCAAGGTGCACCCCGCCTCGATCCTGGCTATCACGTTCACCAATAAGGCAGCGGCCGAGATGCGCGATCGGGTGGCCGAGCTGGTCGGTGGTCGGGCCAAGATTATGTGGGTTTCGACGTTTCACTCGTCGTGCGTACGCATTCTGCGCAGGGAGATCGCCCACCTGGGCTACCGGTCCAACTTCTCGATCTACGACGACGCGGACGCCAGACGGCTGCTGACACTGGTCTGCCGCGACCTCGATCTCGACGTCAAGCGCTACCAACCTAGGGCCGTGCTCAATTGGGTCAGCAACTGCAAAAACGAGCTCAAAACCCCCGAGATCGCCACAGCTGAGGCGCACAACCATCTCGAGCGCACCTTCGCCGAGTGCTACACCACCTACCAGGCACGCCTGCGTGAAGCCAACGCGCTCGACTTCGACGACCTGATCATGACGACCGTCAGTCTCCTCCAAACTCTTCCCGACGTGCGCGAGAGCTACCGCAGGCGGTTTCGTCACGTGCTCGTCGACGAATACCAAGACACCAACCACGCCCAGTACGTCTTGATCCGCGAGCTGTGCGGCGGCGGCACAACTCGTCGTACGGTGGACGGTGATCTCGTCGGAGCATCCCCGGACGACTCTGCCGGAGCCGGCGCACCTTTGGGCGCGCCGGTCACCGATCCCGCGGAGCTGATGGTGGTCGGAGACGCCGACCAGTCGATCTACGCGTTTCGCGGCGCGAGCATCCGCAACATCTTGCAGTTCGAGCAGGACTTCCCCAACGCCACGACGATCTTGTTGGAGCAAAACTACCGATCGACGCAGACGATCCTGTCTGCCGCAAACTCCGTGATCGCCCAAAATACTGGCCGCAAACCCAAGAACCTGTGGTCGGAAGCCGGGCCGGGTGAGCGCATCATCGGCTACGTCGCCGACAGCGAGCATGACGAAGCGCAGTTCGTCGCCGAGGAGATCGATCGGCTCACTGACGAGGGAGTAGCCAGGCCCGGCAATGTCGCGGTCTTCTACCGGACCAACGCACAAAGCCGTGTCTTCGAAGAGGTGTTCATCCGGGTGGGCTTGCCCTACAAGGTGGTCGGTGGGGTCCGGTTCTACGAGCGACGTGAGGTGCGTGACGCGCTGGCCTACCTGCGGTTGCTGGTCAACCCCGACGACACCGTGTCGTTGCGGCGGATCCTCAACGTGCCCAAACGCGGCATCGGTGAGCGAGCCGAGGCCCGCGTAGATGTGCTCGCCCAACGCGCCGGGATGCCATTGTGGGAAGCACTTCACCACGCCGCTGACGCACCTTTGATCGCGACCCGCTCGGTGAAGAACATCGACGCCTTCGTCGCGCTGATCGAGGGTCTACAAGAGCTGGTCGCCGCTGGCTCCAGGCCCGATGACATCCTGGATGCCGTGCTGACCAGATCCGGTTATCTCGCCGAGTTGGAGGCGTCGACTGACCCACAAGACGAGTCCCGGCTCGAGAACCTTCGTGAGCTGCTCGCAGTCGCCCGCGAGTTCGCCGACGAGCGCGAGGACGCCTCGCTCGGTGAGTTCCTCGAGCGGGTGGCGTTAGTGGCCGACTCCGACCAGATCCCAGATGAGGACGAAGCTGGCGGCGTGGTGACGTTGATGACCCTGCACACGGCCAAGGGGCTGGAGTTCCCCGTGGTGTTCTTGACCGGCCTCGAAGACGGGGTGTTCCCGCACGCCCGGTCGGTCGGTGACCCGGACGAGCTTGAGGAGGAGAGGCGGCTCGCGTACGTCGGCCTTACCCGGGCCCGCGAGCGGCTCTACGTCTCCCGGGCCGTGGTCCGCTCCGCATGGGGGGCGCCCCAGCACAACCCGCCGTCTCGGTTCCTCGGCGAGTTGCCCGCCGACCTGATCGACTGGCGGCGCACCGAGGACGACCAAACCTCGTGGGAGAGTTCGTCGGCTACCACCAGGTATGGCAGCCGGGGCGCTTACCTTCCCGACCTGCCGCCGGCCAAGCCGACAGCAGGAACTCGACCGGTCCCCTCGCTATCCCCCGGGGACCGGGTCATGCACGACTCGTTTGGCCTCGGCACGGTCGTCACCGTCCAAGGTCAAGCCGAGAAGGCGGTGGCGTCCATCGACTTCGGGTCCAGCGGCGTCAAGCGCCTGCTGCTGCGCTATGCCCCGGTCGAAAAACTCTAGTGGTGTGTCTCGCGAGCCTGTGTGGCCGGTGGTTCGAGACGCTCGCTGCCGCTCGCTCCTCTACACCGTGGGATAGCGCGCGGTCATGCGCTGAGCTTGCCAGGACCGGCTGAGCGTCGGAGCTTGGGAGCAGCATGGAAGGGTCCTGGCGAGCGGTACGCGCTAGGAGTCTGCGGCAGGCGCAACCAGGTCGTCGTACTCGGAATGCTTGGACAGATAGCTGGCCACAAACGGGCACACCGGCCGAATCTTCTTGCCGGCGTCGCGGATGTCGTCGAGCACCGCCTTGACCAACACGCTGCCCAACCCCTGCCCCGCATAGGCCGGGTCGATCTCCGTGTGGCGGGCGACCACGGTGTCGTCTCGCACGACATAGTCCACGAAGCCGGCCCGGGCGCCGTCGACTTCGATGACGAAGCGGTGCTCGGACGGCACGTCGGTCACATCGGCCATGCCACCATCATCGCCGATGACAACAGTCGCCGCTCAGACGCCCACCGGGTGAGCTCATGGCGACTCGACAGCTGCAGCTTGCGCAGCACGCTCGACGCGTGACTCTCCACCGTCTTGATCGTAGTGAACAACGTGGAGGCCTCTTCTCTATATGCATATGCCGGTGGCGCCGCCGGCACGCAGGCCACGTCCCCCGCGATGTCACCGGTTCTCGCTCACCATCGCCACGATCGCGATCGTGCTCGGCATCATCTGGGTGCTCGACAAGTCAACCCGCCTCGACGGGGCGCCGTCCGTTTATCCAGGCACGGCGCTCGGCATCGTTGCACTTTCCCTGCTGTTCGGCACCTGAGTCGGGCGCTCGCGAGGGTTGATCGTGGCAGGCGCCCTGGGTCTGCTCGCCGCGCTACACCGGCGTACCGAGGATTCCGAGGATCAAGATCCGTGACAACGCCGGCAAGGATCCGCTCAATGAGACGGAGTGGCGCCAACCACCGAGCTGGTGGCGGGCCATACTGAACAGGATTTCCGCACGTCCTCGCCCAGTCCGAAGGAACTCATTCATGCCAAGGCCGGTCGATAACTACACGACCTACCTGCCTGGTCTCGACGGAGTGCGGACTCTCGCGGTGGCGCTGGTCATCTTGTTCCACCTGGGGATTGGTCGCTTCCAAGGCGGGCTCCTCGGCGTTGGGGTTTTCTTTACGCTCAGTGGCTATCTGATCACCAGCCTGCTCATCGGAGGCTGGCGAAGCCGCGGCACATTGGGGTTGAAGAGGTTCTGGCTGCGCCGGGCTCGCCGACTGCTGCCAGCCGTCGTCGTGCTGCTCATCACCTGCATGGTGGTTGTGCTCATCACCGATCCTGCCGCCGTGGGCAAGCGGGCGGTGGAGGCATTGGCTGCGTTGTTCTACGTCGCGAACTGGCACACAATTTCAGCCGGGGATTCCTACTTCACCCAGATCCACGGACCCGGACCGTTCGATCATCTGTGGTCGCTTTCGGTCGAGGAACAATTCTACCTGCTGTGGCCACTCCTGCTCGCCTTGTTCTTGACCATTTTCCGCTCGCGGATGAAGGCGGTTGCCGCTGCTACGGCGGTGCTTGCGGCGGGCTCGTTCATCTTGCTGGCGCTCCTCGCCCACCCAAGCGTTGACAACACCCGAGCATACGAAGGCACCGACGCCCGCGCCGGTGGCCTGTTGGTGGGTGCCTGCCTGGCGCTGTTGTGGTTACCCGGCCGGCAGGGCCGCGGTGACGCACGACCTTTGCCGACCAACCGCATCGTGCTACTGGATGCATTTGGCATCGCCGGCTTAATAGGCATCGGCTGGCTGGTCAAGAACACGAACGAGGACACCTATTCGTTATATCGATGGGGTTTGTTGCTTCTGACGTTCTCCGCGTTGGCGCTTCTCGCCGCGGCTTCCCATCCCGAAACACTGCTGGGCAAAGCCTTCGGAATCTTGCCGCTGCGGTGGCTCGGCGAACGATCCTACGGAATCTACCTTTGGCATCTGCCGGTGATCGTCTTCACCCCGAACACCGTTTTGGCGTCCCAGACGGTGTTGCGTGACCTGATCCAGGTCGCCGTGACCGTCCTGTTAGCCGCGTTGTCGTGGTACTTCATCGAAGACCCGATCAGAAGCCTCGGCTTGCTGGGCGCCCTGCGCGCCGCCAAGGGCGCAACCGCACAGCGGTCAGACACCCCGCCGGCGGCCCGGCGTACCCCTCGACTGGTGGTCGGAGCGTCGGTGTTCTTGCCCATTGCGGTATTGGCCATGTTGTTGCCGTACGTGTTGCCGAAAGAGCAGCGTTCCGATCTGGTGGCGATGCCGCCGCCTCCGCCGCCTGCCATTGGTAGCGGCCCCTCCGCAAGCCCGCGTGTCCCGTCGCCGACGACTGCACCTACCGTATCGCGGCGCACCCGGTGCAAGAGCGTGATCGAAATCGGGGACTCGACATCTCTCGGCCTTTACGGCAGCGAGTCGGCGCTGTCACCGGCAGACAATATCAAGGGCCAACTGAAGGTCGTCGGGGTCCGCACGTTCATCAGCGCGGTCTCGGGTGCCCGCAGCATCATTGAGTCCTATGAGGGTCAAGCCTCGGGTGAGCAGGTCATCGAAAAGCATATCCGGGCTGGCTATCGCGGGTGTTGGATCATTGCGCTGGGCAACATCGACGCGGCGACGGTAGCAAAATATGCCCCCGCCACCACCTCGATCGACGAGCGCATCCAGACCGTCATGCGAACCATCCCGAAGAACCAGCCAGTGATGTGGATGACCACCCGGACGCTGCTCACCGATGGGGACTTTCGCGAAAGCGTCTATCCACAGTGGAACGACGGCCTGGTCAAGGCCTGCCCGAAGTACCCGAACATGCGGGTCTACGACTGGGCCAGCGCTTATCAGACCCCCTGGTTCGGCCCCGACGGGATCCACGCGACCACAGCGGGCTACCGGCACAAGGCACACCTGATTGCGCATGCGCTGGCAAGTGCCTTCCCGGCCGCGGGCGCGTCATCAAGCTGCCTCGTCAGCGTTCAGTAGGAGGCCGGCAGTTTTGACTAATGCCCGCCCGCCACGCCGCCGTCGCAGCATCCGACGCTCAGCTCGCCCTGACCGGCTCAACGTCTCATCTTGGCGCTGCGCTCGCTGCTCAACCACCCTGCGCCGAGACTCGCTCCTCGACCACAGTATGACGGGGTAAATGATTCGCCGGGCGGCTTGAGCATCTCTACTGTTGAGCTGTTATGCGCCAACTTCCGTTCGTCGATCCTGGAACCCCCGATGTGCGCTCCCCTGGCCGCTACCTGTGGTGGATCGCCCGCGGCCAAAAGTCCACGCTGACCGGTGGAATTACGTTCGGGATCATCTGGATGGTGGCCCAGTCAGTCATGCCCGCAATCATCGGCCGCGCTATCGACCAGGGCGTCGCGGCCAACAATATGGGCCGGCTCTGGTACTGGGCCGTCGTCTTGCTCCTCGTTGGTGTGCTCCAGGCTACTGCCGGCATCGCCAGGCACCGGTTCGCCGTCACCAACTGGCTGGTCGGGGCCTACCGGACCGTTCAGTTGGTGGCCCGGCATTCGGTCCGGCTGGGAGCGACGTTGCCCCGACGTGTCTCCACCGGGGAGATCGTGTCGATCGGCTCGTCGGACTTGGCCCATGTTGGCAACGCCATCGAGGTGATGGGCAGGGCCGCAGGCGCGCTGGTCTCCTTCATCGTGGTTGCGCTCATCCTGCTCAACACATCGGTGACCCTCGGTCTCGTGGTGCTCATCGGGTTGCCCCTGCTGGTCTTGATGCTCGGGCCGTTGCTCAAGCCGTTGCAGACCCGCAACATGGCGCAGCGCGAGTTGATGGGCGAGCTCAACACCTTGGCGTCCGATATCGTCGGCGGCCTCCGGGTGCTGCGCGGGATCGGCGGCGAGGAGGTCTTTCATCGCCGCTACGTCGCGGAGTCGCAGCGGGTCCGAGCCGCTGGCGTCCAGGTGGCACGGTTGCAGTCGTTGCTCGACGGATTCCAGGTGTTCTTGCCGGGCGTCTTCGTGGTGGTCGTCGTCTGGCTGGGCGCCAGGTTCGCCGTCCAGGGCAAGATAAGCCCCGGGGAGCTTGTCGCGTTCTACGGCTATGCGGCGTTCTTGATGATGCCGCTTCGCACTGCAACCGAGGTCGCCAACAAGCTGATTCGCGGCTTGGTCGCCAGCAAGCGGATTTGCCGTGTCTTGTCGATCGAGCCCGAGGTGCAAGACATCCCAACGACCCGCACCGCTTCAACGGCGGCCGATCTGATCGACGTACAGTCTGGTCTGCGCGTCCAACCGGGTCGCTTGACAGCCCTCGTTTCAGAAACGCCGGACGAGTCGGCCGCGGTCGCCGACCGGCTTGGTCGCTTCGCCGACAACCCCGCGCTGCTCGACGGGATCTCCTTGTCCGACCTGGAGCGGCATTTTGTACGTCGCGCCATCCTGGTCAGTGACGCCAACGCCACACTGTTCAGCGGCCGGCTCCGCGACGAGCTGGACACGCGCGGCACGGCGACTGACGATGACATCTGGGCGGCGCTGGCCACGGCATCTGCCGACGATGTGCTCGAGACGCTCGGTGCGGGCTTGGACGCCACCGTGGAGGAGCGCGGCAGATCGTTCTCCGGCGGGCAACGCCAACGCCTCGTGCTGGCCCGCGCACTCGCCGCCGATGCCGACATTTTGGTGCTGGTCGAGCCGACCTCGGCGGTCGACGCGCACACCGAGGCTCGCATCGCCGAGCGGTTGGTCCGGCATCGCCACGGCCGCACCACGGTCGTCACCACGGCCAGCCCGTTGCTGCTCGACAGCGCCGACGAAGTCGCGTTGCTGGCCCACGGCCGGGTGGTGGCCCAGGGCAGCCACCGAGACCTGCTGGACGACCCCCGCTACCGCCGCATAGTGGCCCGAGGAGAAGACGAATGAAGCATCTGCTCCCGATCGCCGATGGGCCGGCGGTACGACGCTACGCCAAGGACCTGACACGCCGCCATCCGCGCGAGCTCGGGCTGGCGGTTTTCCTACATGTGCTGGCGGCGGTCGCTGGCCTGGCTGCGCCACGGCTGATCGGCAACCTGGTGCAAGACGTGTCGGTCGGCACCACCGTGTCGACCGTCGACAAGACGATCGCCGCGGTCGCCGCGTTCTTGCTGGCCCAGACCGTGTTCACCCGCTATGCCCGCTACGTGTCGTTTGCGCTCGGTGAAAAGTTCCTGGCGGAGCTGCGCGAGAACTTCGTCTCGCAATCTCTCGCGCTGCCGGTCGGCACGGTGGAGCGGGCGGGCACCGGTGATCTGCTGACCCGCACGTCTCGCGATGTGGAGGCGCTCGGCTGGTCGATGCGCTACGCCGTCCCGGAAACGATCATCGCGCTGGTCACCACCGTCTTTTCGGTTGGCGCCTGCCTTCTCGTTGGCGTCTGGGTGCTGGTGCCGCTGGTGCTCGGCGTACCCCTGCTCTACGCGGCGACGCGCTGGTACCTGAGGCGAGCCAAGGCGGGCTACCTGCGGGAGTCCGCGTCGTACGGCGCCATCAACGCCAGCCTCGCCGAAACCGCCGAGGGTGCTCGCACGGTCGAGGCACTCGGGCTCGAACAACGCCGCGTCAAGCAGATCGACGCCGATGTCGCAGAGTCCTACAACGCCGAGCGCTACACCCTCTTCCTGCGCACCATGTGGTTCCCGTCAGTCGAGATCGGGTATCTCGTGCCGACCGTCGTCACCTTGCTGTTCGGCGGCTGGTTGCATATCCAGGGCCATGCCTCACTGGGAGACGTCACCGCCGCCACGCTGTATGTGCAGGCGCTGATTGACCCGGTCGACCGGCTGATCTCGTGGCTCGACGAGTTGCAGGTCGGCGCCGCCTCGCTGGCTCGACTGCTCGGGGTGGGCGAAGTTCCCGACGACCGCGCGGTGACCGGCCGGGAGCCCAGAGACGAGCACATCGACGCGGCCGATGTGCGCTTCGCGTACGTCGACGACCACGACGTGTTACATGGCGTGGACCTGCATGTCGGCCCCGGGGAGCGAGTCGCGATGGTGGGTCCGTCGGGTGCCGGCAAGTCGACCCTCGGCCGCTTGCTGGCCGGTATCCACCCGCCGCGCACGGGATCGGTGACGGTCGGTGAGGTTGGGCTGACCGAGTTGCCGCTCGACGACCTACGAGGCCATGTCGCGCTGGTGACGCAGGAGCACCACGTCTTCGTCGGCACTGTGCGGGAGAATTTGGCGTTGGCGATCGACGACCTGGCGTCGGATGCTCGGCTGCGTGACGCGCTGGGAGCAGTTGATGCGCTGGGCTGGGTGGACGCGCTGCCACAGGGGCTGGACACCAGGGTCGGTTCCGGCGGGCTGGCGCTGCCCCCGGCCCAGGCGCAGCAGCTCGCCTTGGCGCGGCTGGTGCTCGCCGACCCGCACACTTTGGTGCTAGACGAGGCCACGTCGCTGATCGACCCGCGATCGGCTCGTCACCTCGAGCGCTCGCTGGCCGCCGTGCTGCAAGGCCGCACGGTGATCGCGATCGCGCACCGCCTGTTCACCGCGCACGACGCCGACCGAGTTGCGGTGGTCGAGAATGGTCGGATCTCTGAGATAGGTTCGCACGACGAGTTGATCGAGAACGACGGGTCGTACGCCGCGCTGTGGAACTCATGGCATGGCGACGCCGAATCGGCGAGCGAGGGAGTCTCCGCATGAGGGAACGCGTGCGTCCAGACTGGGCAGGCGACGAGCGCAGTCAGCTCGACCAGGTGCTGGACTACCAGCGAGCCACCATGCGGATGAAGTGTGACGGGCTTACCGACGAGGCGGCACGTCGGCGTTTGACGCCATCGCCACTCACGTCGATTGCCGGCATCGTGGCTCATCTGCTGTGGGTTGAGCGCTGGTGGCTAGAGCACGTGGTCGGGGGGCGTGAGGTCGACTTTCCCTGGACCGACGAGCATCCCGATGGTGACTGGGAGCAGGGCGACACGGTCTCGCTTGCCGACCTGCTCGACCAGTACGACGCCGCCTGCGCCGCCTCGCGTGACGTTGTCGCCGGGCTCGACCTCGGCGAGGTGCCTCGGCCTGACTCGGCTACCCCGATCTCGGTGCGGGCGGCCCTGTTCCACATGATCGAGGAGACCGCTCGCCACCTCGGCCACATCGACATTCTGCGCGAGCTCACCGATGGCGTCACCGGCGAATAGAATCCACCTTGCCTCATGTCAAGATGCCCGTGTATCGGGTTTCGTTGCCTCAGTTGATTTTGCCCGCGTACTGGTGGGTGATTTGAAGTAGCGTCCACGTTCGTGGTCGCTACTCTGCTTTTGCGGTTCTTGCGGCAGCGTTGACAGTTGGTTTGATGCACACTACTGGGGGGTCTCTGTCGGTCCACTTAACGTTGGCCGCGGCAGAACACAATCTGAACTAGTGTCGTGTGACCGTCCAAACGCCCACGAGCGCCTTACAACATCGCTCGTGCGGAGCTGTGAGGCGCTGATGCCTAATGGTCCACTCACGGTCGCTCCAAGTCAGCCGCTCACTCCCACTCGATGGTGCCGGGGGGCTTGCTAGTGACGTCCACGGCGACCCGATTGACCTCAGGCACCTCGTTGGTGATCCGGGTCGAGATGCGCTCCAGCACGTCGTACGGGAGCCGAGCCCAATCTGCGGTCATGGCGTCTTGTGACGTCACCGGTCTCAGCACAACCGGATGTCCATACGTCCGCCCGTCGCCTTGCACGCCAACCGAGCGTACGTCGGCGAGCAGCACCACCGGGCACTGCCAGATCTCCCGGTCCAGCCCGGCCACGGTGAGCTCCTCGCGAGCGATCGCGTCGGCCGCACGCAAGATCGCCAGCCGCTCTGCCGTCACTGCGCCGACCACACGGATGGCCAGACCCGGGCCGGGGAAGGGATGCCGCCAGACGATCTCGGCCGGCAAGCCAAGCTGCTCACCGACTTTGCGCACCTCGTCCTTGAAGAGCGTGCGCAGCGGCTCGATCAGCTTGAACTGCAAGTCCGCGGGCAAGCCACCCACATTGTGGTGTGACTTGATGTTCGAGGTGCCGGCACCACCGCCGGACTCGACCACATCGGGGTAGAGGGTTCCCTGCACCAAGAACTCGGCTCCCTCCGCAGAAGCGACTCCGTCGATACCGGCTGAGGGCCCCGAACCGCCGGCGGCGGCCATGCTGTCCGCGATGATCTGACGCTCCGCATCCTCGAAGCTGCGGATGAACTCACGGCCCACAACGTTGCGCTTCTGCTCCGGATCGCTCACCCCGTCGAGCGCGGCGAGGAACGTCTTGGCGGCTTCGACAACCCGCAGCGACACACCGGTGGCGGCGACGTAGTCGCGCTCGACCTGCTCCGCCTCACCCTTGCGAAGCAGGCCGTGATCGATGAAGACGCACGTCAGCTGGTCACCGATCGCCCGCTGCACCAACGCGGCCGCGACCGCCGAGTCAACCCCGCCCGATAACCCGCAGATTGCCCGGCCCGCACCGACCTGCTCGCGGATGCTCTCGACCTGTTCATCGACGACGTTGACGGTCGTCCAGGTTTGCCGACAACCGGCGATCTGCACCAAGAACCGCTCCAGCACCTGCTGGCCGTGCTCGGTGTGCATCACCTCTGGATGCCATTGCACACCGGCGCTGCGGCGCGTCGATGACTCGAAGGCCGCGACCGGCGCCCCTGCCGTGGCCGCCAGCGCATCGAACCCGGACGGCGCCAGCGCCACCGCGTCCCCATGGCTCATCCACACGCGGTGGCCGCTTGGCAGGCCGGCCAACAAGGTGCCGGCCTCGTCAACCTGGACCGTCGTGCGCCCGAACTCCGAGACACCGGTACGGCGCACCTCGCCGCCCAACGCCGCAGCCATCGCCTGGAAGCCGTAGCAGATGCCGAAGACCGGCACGTCGGCGTCCAAGAGGTCAGGATCGAGCTGAGGCGCACCCGGCGCATATACCGACTGCGGGCCACCGCTCAAGATGATCGCCTTGGGTTTACGAGCCAAGATCTGCGCTGTCGGGGTCGCATGCGACACGATCGCGGAGTAGACGCGGGCCTCTCGGACGCGGCGCGCGATCAGTTGAGCGTATTGGGCGCCGAAGTCGACGACGATGACCAGGTCATGATCGCCAGGCAACGGCTGCCCCTTCGCTTCATGGTCGGGTTCGCCTCGACCGGGTCCCTGCGGAATCGTAGTCTATCCGCGGCCAGCACCGACTCCTTGCGCACAGGCCGTTGGGACTGGCCGACAAAATGCTGTTTTCCCAGGTCAAGTTGCATGACAGCCCGCTCCCATGCCACCCTATGACAACGACGTGCGGGCTCCTCGCCCGCTGGGTCTGCAGGCGTCCGACACGTCCGGCAGCCCGCTTCGACGATTCGACCGCACCAGCGCGATCACATGCGTCGCGGTCCTCACGCGGGAGGCTTCGCCCGATGACGCCGTACAGCACTGAGAACGGAACGGACTTGATGGCGTCATCGGTGATCCCTGGCAAGACGAGCGTTGTGCTCAATCCCGCTCCCCGCGAGCAGTCGAAGCGCACCTATGTCATCTTCGGAACCGAGCGCGGCGGCACCAGCATGGTCGCTGGTGTGGCGCGAGCCCTTGGCCTGCCGCTCGGCGAGATCGAAGAAGGCAACAACGAGGACAAGAGCTTCCACAACAAATCGCTGGGCCGGATGCGCGCCACCGTCGATCAGCGCAACGCGGAGATGGACGTCTGGGGCTGGAAATATCCCACCGCGGTGACCTACCTCCCGGTGCTGTCCCGGACGATCCGCAACCCCTACTTCATCATCGTCTACCGAGACACCGTGGCCACCGCCTTGAGCCGGCTGCAATGGGACGGCGAGTTCATCCGCCGCGCCCCTCGGATGTCACTGCACGAGACCAGCTCCATGGCGAGCGCCAACACCAGTTTCGCCCTCGCCACCGGCCGGCCATGCCTGCTGGTAAGCAACGAGAAAGGTCAGGTGGACTCCAGCAGCCTCATCGACGAGCTCGCCGACTTTCTTTGCGTAACTCGCCCCGAGGATGACATGAGGAATCGTATTCTGGAGTACATCGAACCCGGACGCTACAAGAAGTTCGACGAGTACTTCCGACCTTCCGGAATCAAGGGCCTCGCGCCGCTGCTCCCGGTGCCGGCGATGGCGCCCGGCGCAGCGAATTCGACGAACACCGAGAATGCTGAACTGTCAACAAGCTCGATACGTGAGGAGAGCGATCAATGAAGATCTTGCTCTACAACTGGGTGCAGTACGACGACGTCGAGCGTCGCGGTGGGGGCGTCCGGATCTACCAGAAGAACCTTGTCGACCACCTATCCCAGACCACCGATCATGAGATCTACGTCATGTCGTCGGGGTTGGAGCACGACTTCTTCGATCCCCGGATTCGTGTCGAGCCCACGACCAACTCCAACCCTGATCGGGTCAAGTCGTTCGCGGTCGTCAACTCGACGGTGCTGGCGCCGGGTCACCACACCTTCGGAGGCGCGCAGCTGTTCGACGACGGCGAGACACTGGCCGTTTGGCACGAGTTCCTTGCAACTCATGGGCCCTTCGACGTGATCCAGTTCGACTCCTTGGAAGGCATCCCCTTCACCTACCTTCGGGTGCACGAGCGGTTCCCGGACACACGCGTGCTGCTCTATGCACACAACTACTACCCAGTCTGCCCGCAGGTGAACCTCTGGAAGGAAGAGCGGGTCCACTGCGACGACTACCACGAGGGGCGCGACTGCGTGAACTGCGTGCCCTACCTGCCCAACCCGCATGAGGTGCTGCGGGCGCATCAGGTGTCGCGGGTGCTGCGCAAGTCCAACGTGATGCCCGGCAGCAAGGGCTACGCGACGGCGTACCGGGTCTATGGCCGACTGCGCAACGGGAAGTTCTCCAAGGTTGGGTTGCCGCTGCTTGCCCCCGTCGTCGCCCCGGCCCTCGCGCGGCGCCAGAAGCGGTTGCGGGACAAACGCAAGAGCGACGAGCACAACCAGATCAGCACCAACCCGGTCACCTCGGTTCAACCTGTTTCGCTCAATCCGGCGATCCGCTTCGTGTCACGTCGAGAGCGCGGCTTGAAGCTGATCAACGAAGAAACCGACCTGGTGATGGCTACCTCACAACGAGTCATGGATGTGCTGGCAGCACACGGTGTCGACGAGTCGAAGATGGCGGTCGCGTACGCCGGCACCCGCGCCGCGGAGCAGTTCGTCGACGCCGAGCTGCGCAAGGAGCTGAGGGTCCGGGGGCAGCTCACCATCGGCTACCTCGGCTACATGCGGCGCGACAAGGGTTTCTACTTTTTGCTCGAGACGCTCGAAGAGTGCCCGACCGAGCTGCGTTCGCGGATGCGGCTAGTGCTCGGCGCTCAAACATCCGACTCCGACACCATGAACCGACTGATCTGGCTTGCCGATCAGATGAGCGACATCGTCCACTTCGAGGGCTACACCCACGATCAGCTGCCTTCGATCTTGGAGACCGTTGACGTGGGCATGATCCCGGTCCAGTGGGAGGACAACCTGCCGCAGGTGGCGACCGAGATGGTGGCTCACGGAGTGCCGCTCATCACTTCACACCGAGGTGGTGCCAAAGAGCTCGGCGGCGACAACCCCTCGTTCGTCTTCACGGCGGAGAACAAGGACGAGCTGATCGAGATCTGGCGGCAGCTCTTGGACGGTGAGTTGCAGCCGGGTGACTACTGGGCCACCGCGGTCAACCTCACCACCATGCAAGACCACTCCAAGCGCCTGATGGAGCTGTACAAAAGTGCCGCTCCGCCGCAACTCGACGAGCGACCGCACGTGGACATCGAGGAGCACATCCACGAAGAACCCGCTGTCGCGGAAGACTCCGAGGACTCACCGCCCCACATGGACGACTGAGCCTTCGGCAGGGTGGTCCGGTGTTGGCAAGCTCCGACGCTCAGCTGCTCCCCGACCAGCTGAGCGCATGATCCTTGGGCAGAGGCGGAAGCTGTGGCAGCGGCCTATTGGGCCGCCAATCGGCGGGCGACCTGCAGGCCGTCGTACACGTCGACGAAGCGAGTCGTCAACGGCGCCAGCCCAAGCCGGATCCCGTCCGGCCGGCGAAAGTCCGGTATCACGTTCTCCTCGGGCATCCGCAAGCTGATATCGTACGCGCGCGGATGGGTGACGGTGACATGCGACCCACGCCTGGCTGGGTCGCGAGGTGACGCCAGGCCATACCCCACCGGCGCCAGCCACGCGTCGTACAGCCGCACGGCGAGCTCGGTCAACGCGACGGACTTGGCCCGGATCGCGTCGATGCCAGCCTTGACGATCATCTCGACGCCCGGCTCGATGGCGGCCATCGACAGCACACCCGGGGTGCCGGTCAGCCAGGCGCGAATGTCGCGCGAGGCCTGGTAGCCCTGCTCCATGTCGAACATCGCGGCCTGACCCCACCAGCCCCAGATCGGCTGACGCAGCGACGACTGCAGCGCTGAACGCACGAACGTGAATGCGGGTGATCCCGGGCCCCCGTTCAGATACTTGTAGGTGCAACCAACGGCGAGGTCGGCGCGAGCAGACCCCAGGTCGACGGGGACCGCGCCGACCGAGTGACACAGATCCCACACCATGAGCGCGCCGACACCGTGAGCCAGCTCGGTCAGCTCCGCCATGTCGAGCACGGCGGCAGAGCGGTAGTCGACATGGGACAGCACCACGACCGCAACCGACTCGTCGAGCACCGCCGCCAGATCGCGCGACGTGACACCGGCGGCCCCGGTCTCCTCGATCCAGTGAAGCGGCGCACCGCGCTGTTGCGCCAGCCCCTCGACCACATAACGGTCGGTCGGGAAGTTTCCGCGCTCGATCACGATGCCCCGCCGAGCGGGCCGCGCGTCCAATGCGGTGTTGATCGCCTTGTAGAGCGCGACGGTGGTGTTGTCACTGATCACCACCTCACCTGGCCCAGCGCCGAGCAGGCCGGTGCCGATCAAATCACCGATCCGGGTCGGTAGATCGAGCCAGCTGCGCTGCCAGGAGCTGATCAGGTGGGTTCCCCACTCCTCCTGCAGCACCTGTTGAACCCGGTCGCGACTGGCCTTCGGCAGCCGCCCAAGTGAGTTGCCGTCAAGGTAGATGAGGGTGTCGTCCTCGATGACGAAGTCGTCGCGATAGTGCGCCAGCGGGTCCGAGCGATCGAGTGCTTCCACGTCGGCGCGACGCGGTTGCGTAGTCATACCCGACGTTACCGCGTGGTGCCAGCGGATGATCCTCGGGGTTCAGTGGTCGGGGTCGGTGAGGAGTCCCCGGATGAGTCGCACCGCTCGGAATCGCTGATCTAGTCGAGGCTGAGGACGGTTCGGCCGCCGAGACTGGCGGGGCGATCGCGGTCGTAGGGGTTGATCCGACGAGCCTCCGCGATGACCTCGATGTCGAGGTCGGCGACCGCGATTCCGGTCAGCGACTCGACACTTGCCACTCGACGTCCTTGCGGGTCATAGATCGCCGTACCGCCGCTGAACTCATGCTCACCGCAGCGCCCGGCCAAGCCGGCGAAGACGACATAGAACCCATTGTCCAGCGCTCGGGCGGCGTAGTACAGATCGCGGCGGTGCTCGCTGCCGACGACGTACGCCGACGGGCAGACGTAGGCGTACGCGCCAGCGTCCGCCGCGGCCCGGCCATGTTCGGGGAAGCAACCGTCGTAACAGACGCCGAGCCCCAGCTGCCATTCGCCGAGTTGAACGGATGTCCCCTCGGTGCCTGGGGTGAAGAGCTCGCGCTCCGCGTCCCAGAGGTGCTGCTTGGAGTAGGCGAGGTTGACATCCCCGGCTGTCGAAACACTCACCAACGCGAGGCGGCGCAGCTCCTGCTGGTCGCGCACCGAGGCCCCGACAAGCACGGCGACACCGCAAGCGGCGGCGGCACCGGCCAACGGAGCGAGCCGGTCGTCGGCGGCGGTCACATCACACGCATCGGGGTGCTCACGCAGCGTCCTCGGGTCGTAGCCGGGCAGGTACAGCTCGGGCAACACCGCCAAGGTGGCGCCGGTCGTTGCCGCCTGCTTGACCCAGCCCACCGCCGCGGCCACGTTCGCTTCTACGTCACCCGCGACCGACGTCGCCTGGATCGCGGCTACCCGCAACTGAGCCGGCGTCACTGGACGACAACCTCGACGCGCTGGAACTCCTTGAGCTCAGTGTAGCCGGTGGTCGCCATTGAGCGTTTCAAGGCGCCCACCAGGTTCATGGTGCCGTCGGATACGAGCGACGGCCCGTGCAGGATTTGCTCGAGCGTGCCCACTGTGCCGATCCGCACCCGTTCACCGCGCGGCAAGGACGGATGCCGCGCCTCGGCACCCCAGTGATAACCACGCCCAGGGGCCTCGCTGGCCCGGGCCAGAGGGGATCCAATCATCACCGCATCCGCGCCGCAGGCGATCGCCTTCGCAACGTCTCCGCTTCGCCCGATGGAGCCGTCCGCGATCACATGGACATAGCGGCCGCCTGACTCGTCGAGGTAATCACGGCGGGCAGCGGCGACGTCAGCGACCGCCGTGGCCATCGGTACGGCGACGCCGAGGACGGTGCGGGTGGTGTGGGCAGCACCACCGCCGAAGCCGACGAGCACCCCCGCTGCTCCGGTGCGCATCAGGTGCAGCGCCGCTTGGTACGTCGCACAGCCGCCGACGATGACGGGCACGTCGAGGTCGTAGATGAACTGCTTCAGGTTGAGCGGCTCCGCTTGTCCGGAGACATGCTCAGCCGAGACCGTAGTGCCCCGGATGACGAACAGATCGAGGCCCGCGCCGATCACCGACTGCGCGTGCTCCTTGGTGAGTTGCGGGGACAACGCCCCGGCAACCGTCACGCCAGAGTCACGCATCTGCTTGACGCGGGCGACCATCAGCTCGGGTTTGATCGGCTCGGCGTAGATCTGTTGCATGCGCCGAGTCGCCTCGTGGCCCTTTAGTCCGGCCACCTCATCGAGCAGCGGCTCAGGATCGTCGTACCGTGTCCACAGGCCCTCCAGATCGAGCACCCCCAGGCCGCCGAACTGGCCGAACGTGATGGCCGTCTCGGGCGAAACCACCGAATCCATCGGCGCTGTGACCACCGGGATCTCGAACCGGTAGGCGTCGATCTGCCACGCCACCGAGACCTCCTCGGGGTCGCGGGTACGGCGACTCGGCACGATCGCGATGTCGTCGAACGAATAAGCGCGTCGGCCACGTTTGGCATGGCCGATCTCGATGTCCATAGGCTCCTCGATCAGACTCCTCGATCACGTTTCTCGAACACGCTTCTCAATCACGTCTCTCGACCACGGGTCTCGACCACATCGTGGGCATGTCGCGAGGCGTCGGGGTGCCTCACCGCGACGAGTAGTTGGGGGCTTCGACCGTCATCGAGACGTCATGGGGGTGGCTCTCCTTCAGACCGGCTGGTGTGATGCGCACGAACCTGCCGCGCTCATGCAGCTCACGGATGGTGCGCGCTCCCACGTAGAACATCGATTGTTGGAGTCCGCCAATCAGCTGATGGGCGACGGCGGCAAGCGGCCCACGATAAGGCACCTGTCCCTCGATTCCCTCTGGCACGATCATGTCGTCGCTGGCCACGTCGGCCTGGAAATAGCGGTCCTTGGAGAAGGCCAGCTTGCCGCGCGAGGCCATTGCGCCGAGCGACCCCATCCCGCGGTAACTCTTGAACTGCTTGCCGTTGACGAACACGAGCTCGCCTGGACTTTCTTCGCATCCGGCGAGCAGCGACCCGAGCATCACCGTGTCGGCGCCGGCCGCCAGCGCCTTCGCGATGTCACCGGAATACTGCACGCCACCGTCGGCGATCACCGGAACACCCGCCGGCCGACACGCCCGCGCCGCCTCGTAAATAGCGGTGATCTGCGGAACGCCCACACCGGCGACAACGCGCGTCGTGCAGATCGAGCCGGGACCGACGCCGACCTTGACCGCGTCTGCTCCGGCATCCACGAAGGCCTGCGCGCCGGCCCGCGTCGCCACATTGCCCCCGACAATTTGGACGCCGGACGTCGCAGAGTCGGTCTTGAGGCGATGCACCATCTCGAGCATCACCCGAACGTGCCCATGCGCCGTGTCTGCAACGAGCACGTCGGCACCTGCCTCGACCAGTGCCATCGCGCGGCTCCAAGCATCACCGAAGTATCCGATCGCGGCACCTACGAGCAAGCGGCCAGCGGAGTCCTTGGTCGCGTGGGGGTATTGCTCTGACTTCACGAAGTCCTTGACGGTGATCAGGCCGGTGAGGCGGCCCGTGGAGTCGACCAGCGGCAGCTTTTCGACCTTGTGTTTGGCCAACAGCGCGGCGGCGTCCTCGGCGGAGATCCCAACCGGTGCGGTGATCAATGGCATCGACGTCATCACGTCTCGCACCCGCAAAGTGCCCCATTCGCGTGACGGCACGAACCGGAGGTCGCGGTTGGTGATGATGCCGACCAGCACGTGGTGGTCGTCGACGACCGGAAGCCCCGACACCCGATACTTGCCGCACAGCTCATCGAGCGCGGCGATCGTCACGTCTGGCCCGACGGTCACCGGGTGGGTGATCATGCCCGACTCAGACCGCTTGACCAAGTCGACCTGGTTTGCCTGCTCGCAGATTGGCAGGTTGCGCTGCAGCACGCCAAGGCCCCCTTGCCGAGCCATCGCCACCGCCATCGGCGACTCGGTCACCGTATCCATCGCGCTGGACACCAGCGGGATGCATACGGTGAGCTCGCGGGTGAGCCGCGCCGAGGTGTTGACATCACTTGGCACCATGTCGGTCTGACCGGGGACCAGCAAGACGTCGTCGAAGGTCAAGCCCAGGGGCGCGAACATGTCGGGGACGCCGGTGGCGGTCAGATCCATGACCTCATGGTACGGCGACCCGCACGCCAGCCGAGTGCCACCGCGACGGCGCGAGTCGACACATCTGCGCAGGATCCTCCGTGGTCGCCGCAACGCGGCTTATGCTTGCATCTCAGCTACCACAGGGAGAAGACATGATCGGCACCATCATCGGCCTCATCATCATCGGTCTGATTGCTGGCTTCATCGCCCGGGCACTGGTGCCCGGCAGGCAGTCGATGAGCATCTTGGAGACGCTCATCTTGGGCATTGTCGGCTCATTCGTCGGGGGCTTCCTCGGCCGACTCCTGTTCCATCACGGCAGCGGTTTCATCCAAACGTCGAGCTGGATCGGTTCGATCATCGGGGCCGTAATCGTGCTGTTGATCTACATGCAGTTCAGGGCCCGCTCCCACGCCTGAAGCCGTCTCTCGGCGGACTCTCAGCGTTTCTTGGTGGGCGGCACGATCTCGATCTTGTGGTTGCCTGCGTCCGCCTTCGCCTGCTTGTCGGCGCGCTTTTCCTTAAGCGACTTGCCTGCCTTCTTGGACAGGTGTTGTCGAGGTGACTTGTCGGCCATGATTGCTCCCTGCTGGGAAGCCTGATTGGCTCCGCACTTCGACAATACGCCTTGGAGTGCGCGCAGCGGGGCCGGCGGTAATGAGCCGGAGTCGGCACGTCCTCCGTTCAGAGGTCCGTGCCGCCCCGCGACTACTCAGGATCGAGCGCCCTTGTCGATCAGGTGGGCGTCAATCGGAGGGTGTACGACGAGCTCAGTGGCTGTGACTGTGCCCGTGACCGCCGGCCGCCTCGTCTTCATCTTCGGCGGGCTTGTCCACCACCAGGGTTTCGGTGGTGAGCAACATGCCGGCGATTGATGACGCGTTGGTCAGCGCGGCCCGGGTGACCTTTACCGGGTCGAGAACGCCTTGGCTGACTAGGTCTCCGTAGGCGCCGGTCTCGGCGTTGAAACCGTTGCCGACTCCGGCTTCTCGAACCTTCGCTACCACCACGAAACCCTCGTCACCGCCGTTTTCGGCGATCCAACGCAGCGGCTCGTCGACGGCGCGGCGTACGACATGCACTCCCACGGCCTCGTCGCCGCTAAGACCCAGCCCGTCGCCGAGCACGGATGCGGCATGCACGAGGGCGGAGCCGCCACCCGCGACGATGCCCTCCTCGATGGCCGCGCGGGTCGCCGAGACGGCATCTTCGATGCGGTGCTTCTTTTCCTTGAGCTCGACCTCGGTAGCCGCACCGACCTTGATGACGCACACGCCACCGGCGAGCTTGGCAAGCCGCTCTTGCAGCTTCTCGCGGTCCCAGTCGGAGTCGGTGGTCTCGATCTCCTTCTTCAGCTGTGAGACACGGGCCTCGACCTCGCTGGCATCGCCGGCGCCCTCCACGATTGTCGTGTCGTCCTTGGTGACCACGATCCGTCGGGCCGTGCCGAGCACCTCCAACCCGACCTGGTCGAGCTTGAGGCCGACCTCGGGAGCGACAACCTGCGCGCCGGTCAGCACGGCCAGGTCTTGCAGCATCGCCTTGCGGCGATCCCCGAAAGCAGGAGCCTTCACCGCGGCGGCGTTGAACGTGCCGCGGATCTTGTTGACGACCAGCGTCGAAAGTGCCTCACCGTCGATGTCTTCGGCGATGATGAACAGCGGCTTGCTCGCCTGGACCACCTTTTCGAGCAGCGGCAGGAGGTCGCTGATCGAGGAGATCTTGCCCTGGTTGATCAACACGTAGGCATCGTCGAGCACCGTCTCCATGCGCTCGGTGTCGGTGACGAAGTACGGCGAGATGTAGCCCTTGTCGAACTGCATCCCCTCGGTGAACTCGAGCTCGGTGCCTAGCGTGTTGGACTCCTCGACGGTGATAACGCCGTCCTTGCCCACCTTGTCGAAGGCCTCGGCGATGAGCTCACCGATGTGCGCGTCGCGAGCCGAGATCGTGGCAACGTGTGCCATGTCGGAGGTGGAGTCCACCTCACGCGACGCCTTGCTGAGCTCGGCGTTGATGGCTTCGACTGCCTTGTCGAAGCCGCGTTTGAGATCCATCGGGTTGGATCCGGCAGCCACCGCGCGTAGTCCGCCATGCACGAGTGCTTGGGCGATTACGGTGGCGGTGGTGGTGCCGTCGCCAGCCACGTCGTTGGTCTTGGTGGCAACTTCCTTGGTCAGCTGGGCGCCGAGGTTCTCGAACGGGTCGTCGAGCTCGACTTCGCGGGCCACCGTGACACCGTCGTTGGTGATGGTGGGGGCGCCCCACTTCTTGTCGAGCACGACGTAGCGACCCTTGGGGCCGAGCGTCACCTTGACCGTGTTGGCGAGTGCGTCGACGCCACGCTCAAGCGCGCGCCGAGCGTTCTCGTCGTACTCCAAAATCTTGGGCATTGGGAATTCCTTTTGCTGTTCGCTCGCGATGGGTGTCCGAGACGGAAACGTACGAAATGGAAGAGAACGACGCCCCGGCGCCCGGTGTCGGACCGCCGGGGCGTCGTCAGTGGAAAGTCTTCGAGAAACTACTTCTCGACGACGGCGAGGACGTCGCGCGCGGAGAGGATCAAGTAGTCCTCACCCGAGTACTTGACCTCGGTGCCGCCGTACTTGCTGTAGATGACCTTGTCACCAACAGTGATGTCGAGCGGGATGCGGTTGCCGCTGTCGTCCACGCGACCCGGGCCCACTGCCAGGACTTCGCCCTCCTGGGGCTTCTCCTTGGCGGTGTCGGGAATGACCAGCCCGGAGGCGGTGGTCTGCTCTGCTTCGAGCGTGCGGACGACAATGCGGTCTTCGAGCGGCTTGATGCTGACAGACACTTGCTGACCTCACCTTTCACTTCGATAAGGGAAGTGCACATAACTTCGGATAGGTGCGAGCAGGACACGTCGTCGCGGGTGCCGTGAACCAGTCTCGCTAGCACTTTCAGGATGAGAGTGCTAACTCAGAATCTAGGCCGCGATTGGCACTCGGTCAAGCTGAGTGCCAGATCCGCCATTCCTCCGCAAGGTCGAAGCGCCACATCACTATGGCTGAAAGTTGCGGGCGCTTCTCTTCGTGGCGTCTTCAGCCATCAGCAATCGGAAGCGGACGTCGCGCGGGCAGCGCTGGCTGAAGGTGCGTCAAATCCAGCGGATCCGGTGGCGCAAGTAGACGTAGCCGACGAAGCTGACGGCGTCCAGCAGGAAGTGCGCAATCGCCAGCGGCAGGACCCGTCGGGTGCGCTGGAACCACCAACCGAAGATCACGCCCATCACGAGGTTTCCGACAAAGCCGCCGACGCCCTGGTAGAGGTGGTAGCTGCCCCGCAGGACCGCGCTGGCCACCAGCGCCTGCGGGTTGCTCCAGCCGAGCTGCCGCAGCCGGGTGAGCAGATAGCCGACCACGACAATCTCCTCGAGGATGCCGTTCTGCGCGGCTTCGATGATAAGCAGCGGCACCCGATACCACGAGTCCGGCAGGTCGACGACGGCCAGGCTGGCGTTGAGGCCAAGCTGGTGGGCGATCCACACCAGGGCCAGGCCCGGGATGCCGATGAGCGCAGTGAACCCGATGCCAACGAGGGTTTCCTGGCGTGCGCGCAGCCAGTCCAGGCCGATGCCGAGGCCACGAGTGCCGGGATCGCGCGCCAGCAACACGATCGCCAGCCCCGCAGGCACCAGGCCGTTCAACACGCCGGACAGATCGTCCAGAATGTCGAGCCAGACGTAGCTGGTGGCTGGTCCGGCGACCACGGTGGCCGTCGTGGACGAGATGCCGCCGGTGACCGTCACCTCCGCACGGACGAAGTAGAGCAGCGCATAGATCCCGGACATCCCGAGGGAGACACCCAAGACCGCGAGAACTTCCAGCCCCCGCAGCCGGGGTGCGCTCGTGGCATCGCGCCCGTTGATCACGGGGACAGTCTGCCTGGTGTCAACGCCGGTCGCCGGTGAGCTCGCGCTGAAGCGGCTACTGGATGCCTTCGTGGACCAACGCCTGCAGCCTGTCGAAGACCACGCGGTCCCCGTCGACACTGAGCGTCTCCGCTGACCCGCGCCCCCACAACCAGACATCCAAGTCACGAGCGTTCGCCTCCACCGTGCATGACACCGCAGCGTTGGGATCGTCGACTACCCGGAGTGAGTCCTCGTCGTAGCTGGTGCCGCTGTCGGGACTGGTGCCGGTGGCTCGGCCAAGCACCAGCGTCCACTCGGCGCCGGAGTCGGCGGCCCGAACTCGGGTGGTCATCTCGTCGTCTGGCGCGAACCTGGCCCAGGCGGGCAGGCCGCCATACATCACCCGAAGCGCCTCGTCCACTCCGTCGCAGGCAAGCGCGGCATCGAAGTCGGTAACTTCGCCGACCGTCTGCTCGGCGTCGAGACGGTGAATCAGCGCTTCATGAGCCTGCCGACGTCGCACGAACCCGGCGGTTTGGTCGGTCGACCAGCTCCACACCGCAGTGTCGTCGGAGGTCGAGTCGAGCGCGGCGGTGAGCTGGGCGGTCGCGTCGCCGAACAATGCCATCAGGTCTTGGTAGGCGTCGGGACGGTCTGGCTTGGCGGCCTCCGATGCCGCCGGCGACGACAACCGATCCCGCACGATCACCGCCCAAAACAGCTGCACCTCGGTCAAGTGCCACAGCAGGTCGGCCGCGGTCCAATCCGGACAGCACGGCACCGGGGCCTGCGGATCCGCGGCGTTGAGGCAGTCGGCGAATCGGCGGGATTCGTTGCGGATGTGGTCAAGGTAGTTCAGTGGTTCATCCATAGCCGCAATCTAGCGCCAACTTCCGACGCTCAGCCCGTCAGAGACAGGACAGCTCGCCAGAGCCGGCTCACCGCCTGACCCCTGCAGTTCGTGCGCCGATCCTCAGGCGACCACGGTGGTGACCGGCATAGCGGAGTCGGCGGGCAGGTCGTACGACGACGCGGGCCGCCCTCGACGTACCAGCTCAGAACCCAACGCCGCCACCATCGCCCCGTTGTCGGTGCACAGACCCGGCCGTGGCACCCGTACGGCGATGCCGTGCCGCCCCGCCCGCTCCTCCGCCAGCGCCCGCAGTCGGGAGTTTGCGGCCACCCCACCTCCGATCACCAGATGCTTGGCGCCACTTGCTCGGCAGGCATCGACTGCCTTTCGGGTCAGCACATCGCACACCGCCTCCTGGAAAGACGCCGCCACGTCGGCAACCGGCACCGGCTCACCGGCTCGCTCCCGAGCCTCGACCCACCGGGCCACCGCCGTCTTCAACCCGCTGAACGAGAAGTCGAAGCGATGCCGTTGGAGATCCCGGTTTGAGCTGAGACCTCGGGGGAAGTCGATGGTGATGCTGCCGTTCTCACCGGCCACCCGGTCGATGTGCGGGCCGCCGGGGAACGGCAATCCCAGCAGCCGCGCCACCTTGTCGAAGGCCTCGCCGGCGGCGTCGTCGATGGTGGCGCCGAGTGGTTTCACGCCGACGGTCACATCGTCGACAAGCAGCAGACTGGAGTGGCCGCCGCTGACCAGCAGCGCCACGCAAGATTCAGGCAGTGGTCCGTGCTCGAGTTGATCGACGGCGACGTGAGCGGAGAGATGGTTGACGCCGTACACCGGCCTACCGAGCGACAACGCCAGCGCCTTCGCCGCAGCGACCCCGACCAGCAGCGCACCCGCCAGACCTGGCCCTGCGGTGACCGCGATTGCGTCGACGTCGCCCAATGCGACACCTGCATCGCGACAGGCGCGTTGGATCGTCGGGACCATTGCCTCCAGATGGGCGCGGCTGGCGACTTCTGGCACCACGCCGCCAAACCGGGCATGCTGCTCCACGCTTGACGCGACCGCGTCGGCAAGCAGGTCGTTGCCGCGCACGAGCCCGACGCCCGTTTCGTCGCAGGAGGTCTCGATGCCGAGCACCAGCGGAAGGTCAACCATCCGACCCATTCTGCCCGCCGACTCGGGACGACGTGGACTTGCTGTTGGGTCCGCGACGCCAGGCAGCGCGAGGGCCCGCTGCATGACCACCGCGTCCGCGTCGGTGGCGTAATAACGTGGGCGTCGGCCCATTCCGATGAACCCGTGTCGCGCGTACAACCTCAGCGCGGCTACGTTGTCGGCGGCCACCTCAAGCAGCATTCGCGGCGAGCCGGCGTCGGCCGCCATCTCCAGCAGACGGGACAACAGCTTCGCGGCGATCCCCCGGTGACGGTGCGATTGCGCGACAGCCATCCGATGCAGGTCGGAAAAGTCCGCAGTCACGCACAGCACGGCGTAGCCGACCACCTCGCCGCCAGTGATCGCCACCACAATGCTGCGAGTGCGGCCTAGCTCGGCGAACTCCGCATCAACGGTCGAGCGAGACCACGCCGCGGCCCCGAAGGACTCCCTCTCTAGTACGTCGACCGCCTCGACGTCCGCTGTGGTGGCAGCTCGAATGATGCTCACCGCCACGTCACCACACCGTCATCCCACTGGTTTGCGCGGGCCTGGCTGGGCTACGTCGGGGCGCCGCAGGTAGAGCGGCTCCGGCTCGAACAGGTCGCACTGTCCAGCTGCCACGAGGCGCGCGATGTTGGTAGCGCTCGGGTGCTCCGGTGCGATGGCATGCGGAAATTCGTCGGGGTAGAGCACCGGTCCTCGCCCGGCGACCGGCATCGATGTCGCGATCGCCGCCGGCTTGTCCACCGCCGGATCGGTCAGCCTCTTCACCGGAGAGGAGTATCGCGCCCAATACACCTCTTTGCGCCGAGCGTCGGTCGCCACCAGGAAGCCCCCATCCAAAATGTCCCCCTCGGCTTCCGCTGCGGCTGCCACCGCATCTAGCGTGCACACCCCGACGACTGGGATGCCGAGCACCGCGGACATCGTGCGGGCGGTGACGATGCCGACTCGTAGTCCGGTGAATGGCCCTGGGCCCACGCCCACCGCAATCTCTGTCAGGTCGTTCGGCGCGAGAGCTGCCGCCGCGAGCACCCGCGCGATGCCCGGCGCCAGCAGCTCCGCGTGCCGCAATCCACCAACCACGGTCGACTCCGCCAGCACCGAAGTGCCGTCATGCAAGGCGACGGTGACGGCCGGTGTGGCGGTATCGAAAGCAAGCAACATGACGCCGCGAGCCTAACCCCGGGCAGCGGCGACCTCCTCCGCCACCGTGAGGGCATCGCTTCTGAGGGTGGTTGAGCACCGGAAAGCGGCAGCGTCCCTGACCAGCTGAGCGCCTCATCTTGGCGGTGCCGCGGTGCTAGCGGGGTGGCGTGCCGGCGAGGACAAAGGACAGCGGCGCGGCCGCCCACCGTGTGCCGATGGGCGTCATCGACACGGTTCGGGACTCGTCAACCACGTCGCTACCACCAGGCCGGACGATGTACACGACGAGTCGATCGTCCGACAACGCCTCGGCGACCCCCTCGCCCCACTCGACCACGGTTACCGCATCGTCCACGAACGCGTCGATGTCGACATCGTCGAGCTCCGCCTGGTCGCCAAGCCTGAAGGCATCCACATGCACGAGTGCCGGGCCGTCGCCGAGCGGGGCATGAACTCGGGCGATCACGAAGGTCGGCGACGTGATGTCGCCCCGCACGCGCAGGCCCGCGCCCAGCCCCTGGACGAAGGTCGTCTTGCCGGCACCAAGCTCGCCGGTGAGGAGGATGACGTCTCCGGCGACGACGACTCGCCCTAGTCGTTCTCCGATCGCCCGAGTGTCCTTCGCCGTCGCCGCACTCACGACGAATGTCATGCCGCTGTCGGGCGAGATGAGCCGTCGACGAGCTCTACCAAGGCCTGGTCGACGGCGTCGTGACATTCAAGCATCACCATGTGACCTGCATCAGGCAGCTCCAATAACGAAGCACCGCGCACCGCACCGGCGATTCTGCGACTGTGCGAAATCGGGGTCATCGAGTCGCGGGTTCCACAGATCACCACCGTCGCAAGGTCGTCGAACGCGCCTAGAGCCTGCGTCATATCGTGATTGCCGAATCCCGGAAAGAAGTCCGCCACGACCCCAAAGGGAGTGCCGGACAGCATCTGGTCGGTGAAGTCGACGTACTCCTGAGGGACAGGACCTCCAAAGGCCAGTCGACGGGTGAGGTTCAACGCGATATCCGAACCAGCTCGACGGCTTCTCTCGACCAGCCGTGGTGCTCTCGCCAGCCCGGTCACCACCGCGGGCGACAACCTATGCAGCAGTCGACCCGGCGGCCCAGGAAGCCCCAACGTCATCGCATTCAAGCCACCGGCGCTGGTCGAGATCAACGCGGCTCCCACGACCCGTGAGCCAAACCACTCAGGGTGTTGACCGGCGAGCGCCAGTATCGCCATGCCGCCCATCGAGTGCCCGACAAGCACGACGGTGCCCTCGGGCGCGAGCTGGTCCAGCACCGCGGCTAGATCACGGCCGAGCTGCGCGATGCTGCAATGCTCCGACCGCGACCGGGCCGACCGGCCGTGGGATCGCTGATCGAAGAAGACCATCCGGTGCCGTCCACGTAACGCTTCACGCTGAAAGTGCCAACAGTCCAGGTTGAGTGCGTAACCATGCACGAAGACGACGGTCGGACACCCCACCGTTGACGCGGCACCGGGGCCAGCGGCTGCGGCGACGTCGTCGAGCTCGGCGTACAGGTCGAGGTTGTCGTCGGCGATGACCACGTGCCGCTCGCCGCGCAATGAACCAAGCGGCACCTGGCCACCGGTGCGCCGACGCGCCGCTACATTGCGTTCGGCGAGTACGCCGGCGAGCGCACCCGAAGCGACGACACCGGCGGCGGCGGCGAGCACACCGGCGTACTTCTTCATCGATCCTGGGCTCATCGGCACTCCCCGCCGACATAGCGTCGGGGCACTCGGGGGGCGATCCGGGTGACGATCTCGTAGCTGATCGTGTCGGCTGCGCTTGCCCACTCGTGTGCGGACGGGGCACCGCGCGCTGGATCACCGAAGAGCACGACGTCGTCGCCGCGCGCCGCCGCGCTGTCGCCGATGTCGATGACGAATTGGTCCATGCAGACCTGACCGGCCACCGTAAAGCGCTGGCCACGAATCGCGACCGGCCCGGCGCCCGATGCGGTTCGGGGGATACCGTCGCCGTAGCCGAGCGGCACAAGGGCGAGCGTGGTCTGTTTGTCGGTCACGTACGTGAGCCCGTAGGACACGCCTTGCCCCGCGTGCACTCGTTTTACCGACGCCAGTGCCGCAGTCAGCGTCATCGCCGGACGTAGCCGCACCGGGCTCGTGGCGTCGGCGAACGGCGATAGCCCGTAGATCGCGATACCGGGGCGCACCATGGTGAACCAGGTCGCCGGGCTCGCCAACACTGCGCCGGAGTTGGCCAGGTGGACATGGCGCGGCTCCAAGCCGACCTCCACGGCGTAGCGGAGCCCGGCCTCGAACTCCGCTGTCTGGCGCTGGATCGAGGAGTGGCCCGGCTCGTCCGAGCAGGCCAGGTGTGACCAGACACCGGTAATGTCGACGAGTCCGTCATCTCGGCGAGCCCGTGCGGCGTCGACGAGTTGCGGCCAGTCATCGGGATGAGCCCCGCCGCGGCCCAACCCGGAGTCGAGTTTGAGCTGTACGGCGGCCGGCTGGCCGGCCGACGCAGCGGCCGCGGCGATCTCGACGAGTTGGTCGGGGCCGTAAGCGGTCACCTCGACGCCGGCGGCGATGGCAGCGCCGTACCTCTCCCCGGGCACGGCGAGCCACGAAAGGATCGGACCGGTGTCACCTGCCGCCCGCAGCTCCAACGCCTCGTCGAGCAACGCCACACCAAGCCACGCCGCGCCGCCGGCTCGGGATGCGCGGGCAGCAGGCACGAGCCCGTGCCCGTAGCCATCGGCCTTGACGACGGCCATCAGGTCCCGCCCACCGACGTGGTGCCTTAGCGCCGCGACGTTGGCAGTGATCGCGTCGAGATCGATAGTCGCTGTCGCTCGAGCCTGGTTGTCGGCGAGGTAAGTCGCCGGCGTGGAAGAGACGGTCGGTCCGCCGGGCGGCTGAGAGCCGGCAACCGGGCGGCCACTGACCACCAGGTTGTCAACGGCCGCTCGAACCGCGGGGGAAGACGTCATCGCCACTTCATTGTCTCAAACCCGCCGCCCACCATCTCGACACGACTCTCACGAGGCAACCCGCGAAACGGAACAGTTCGGATCATCGTGCCCGGCGTCCGAGCCGCCGGCAATGGGGTCAACGTCGGTGGTGGCTGGGAGCGGCCTCCTGGTCCATCATGTACTCGGTCGGCGGAAAAACATGTACTCGTTGGCGGAAAAGGCTAGCGGGTCGGCGGGAAGAACCTGACGGCTCGGCGGGAAGAACCTGACGGCTCGGCGGATCAGCGCAGGCAGCGGCGGATCGCGCGGGGAAGAGCGGCGATGACCGCCGACGCGCTGAGGGGCCCACCGGCAGAGGCGAGCGTGGCTGCCGAGCCGTGCAGCCACGCCCCGACCGAGGCGGCGTCGTACGGCGACAGGCCGGCGCCCAGCAACGAGCCGATCACGCCGGACAAGACGTCGCCGGCGCCTGCCGTGGCCAGCCAGGAGACTCCGGTGGCGTTGACCAGCACTCGCCCGTCGGGGGCGGCGATCACCGAATGTGCGCCCTTGAGCAACACCACGGCGTTCCAGCGCTGCGCTGCTTCGAGTGACCAGCGCAGCATCTGCGCCTCGACCTCCCTGCGCGGCACTTCCAGCATCCCGGCCAGCTCGCCCGCGTGCGGCGTTAGCACCACCGGACCTTCGCAGCGCGGTGGCAGGTGGCGTAGCCCGTCGGCGTCCACGATGGTCGGCAGCCGGTCACCGAGCACTTCGTCGACCACGTTGCCGACCTCCTCGCCGAGTCCGGACCCGACGACCCAGCCCTGCACCTGTCCGGGCCCGATCACCACCTCGGGCAACCCCGCCCGGACCAAGTCGGCGCTGGCGCCGTGGTAGCGGACCATCCCCGCGAAGCCGGCTTTGACGGCGGCCGCGACGACCATGAACCCGGCTCCGGTGTAGCCCGGCGACCCGGCTCTGACACCCAGCACGCCGCGGGAGTACTTCTGCGCGTTGCGCGGGGGGCGCGGCAGCAGTCGTCGTACGTCGGATGACTGCAGCGCCGCCACTGGTGGGTCGGGCAGATAGGGTCCGAGCCCGATGTCGACAAGCTCCACGACTCCAGCCGCCGCCGCGGCCGGATCGACAAGCAGGCAGGGCTTGAGCGTTCCAAACGTCACGGTGAGGTCGGCCCCCACATGCGGGCCGGACACCTCCCCGGTGTCGACACCTACCCCGCTGGGCACGTCCACGGCGACGACTGGCGCCCGTACGTCGGCCATAACGTCTGCCACGATGCGCGCAGCCGGCTCCCGCAACCCTGGCCGACCGCCGATCCCGACTATCGCGTCGACGACCAGGTCCGGCTCGCCCGGTGCCCGCACGACTCGCCCCCCGGCGTGCCGAAGAGCGGCCAGACCGGCTTCGTGCACCTGATCTGCCACGAGCAACGCCTCGACTTGCGCTCCCCGCCTGGCCAGCGTGGCGCCCGCGAACAGCGCGTCCCCGCCGTTGTCACCGGAACCGACAAGAAGCAGCACGCGCGCACCGTAGGCCCGGCCAAGGTAGGCGGCGCACGCCGTGGCCAGCCCGCTCGCGGCCCGCTGCATCAACGCCCCGTCAGGAAGCGTTGCCATCAACGCTCGCTCGGCTGATCGGACCTGCTCGACCGTGTGTGCATGTCTCACGAAACACTCCCCTCCACGGCGCTACGCCTCCAACACGACGACAGCGGACGCGATGCCCCCGTCGTGGGACAGCGACACGTGAGCTCGCGCCACCCCAAGAACCTCGGCGCGGCCGGCCACCGATCCTGACATCACAATCGACGGGCGACCGGTCCCGTCGGTCTGCACCTCGGCGTCGAGCCAGTGCAGTCCGGCCGGCGCCCCGAGCGCCTTCGCCAGCGCCTCCTTGGCGGCGAACCGAGCGGCCAATGAAGCCAGCGGGCGTTCACGCTCGGCGTCAGTGAAGAGGCGCTGGCACATCCCGGGGGTGCGCTCCAGGGTCAGCCCGAACCGGCGTACGTCGACCACGTCGATGCCCACTCCGACGATCACGACGCCGCGCTCACTTTGACTGTGGCTGAAGCTTGACGCAGCTGCACAACGGGACGGGTTCAGCCACAAGCCAGAACGCGCGTTCAGCCGCAGGCGAGCACATTGGGCAACTCACTCGACCGTCACGGATTTCGCCAGGTTGCGCGGCTGGTCGACGTCATGGCCGCGTGCGGTGGCCATCTCGCACGAGAAGACCTGCAGCGGCACGGTGGCCACCAGCGGTTGCATCAGGGTCGGCACGGTCGGCAGCTCGATCAGCTGATCGGCGTACGCCGCGACCTCCTCGTCACCTGCCTCCGCCAACACGATCGTGCGCGCCCCACGTGCCCGAATCTCGGCGATATTGTTCACCATCTTGTCGTGCAACAAGCCGCGGCCCCGCGGCGGCACCACCACGAACACCGGGACGCCGGCCTCGACCAGCGCGATCGGCCCATGCTTGAGCTCGCCCGCAGCGAAGCCCTCGGCATGCATGTAGGCGAGCTCCTTGAGTTTGAGCGCTCCCTCCAGCGCGACCGGGTAGCCGACGTGCCGGCCCAAGAAGAGCACCGACTTGACGTCCGACAGCTCGCGAGCCAGCTGACGAACCGGCTCGACGGTGGCCAGCACCTTCGCGACTGCAACGGGAATCTGCTCCAATTGGGTGACGGTGGCGCTGATCTCGTCGCCGTACTTGGTGCCGCGTACCTGAGCCAGGTAGAGCGCGATCAGATAGCACGCCACAATCTGGGTCAAGAATGCCTTGGTGGAGGCAACCGCGATCTCCGGCCCGGCGCGGGTGTAGAGCACGGCGTCAGACTCACGCGGGATCGACGAGCCGTTGGTGTTGGAGATCGCGAGCACCTTGGCGCGTTGCTCACGTGCGTGCCGCAACGCCATCAACGTGTCCATGGTCTCGCCGCTTTGGCTGATAGCGATCACCATGGTGTCGCGGTCGATAATCGGATCTCGGTAACGGAATTCCGAGGCGAGCTCGACCTCGCACGGGATGCGGGTCCAATGCTCGATGGCGTACTTGGCGACCAGGCCGGCGTGGAATGCGGTGCCGCAGGCGATGATGATGATCTTGTCGATCTCGCGCAGGTCGTCGTCGCTGAGCCGCATCTCGTCGAGCTGAAGCCGACCGAATGCGTTGAACCTGCCGAGCATCGTGTTCGCGATCGCCTGCGGCTGTTCGGCGATCTCCTTGAGCATGAAGTAGTCGTAACCCGCCTTCTCGGCGGCATCGATATCCCAGTCGACGTGGAAGCGTTTGCCCTCACGCGGGTTGCCGACGAAGTCGGTCACCTCGACGGTTTCGCGCGTGATGGTCACCACCTGGTCTTGGCCGAGCTCCAACGCGTCGCGGGTGTGCTCGATGAACGCGGCCACGTCGGAGGCGACGAAATTCTCGCCGACCCCGAGCCCGACCACCAGCGGTGAGTTGCGACGTGCCGCCACCACTCGGTCGGGGTCGCTGCTCGTCACTGCCACCAGTGTGAAGGCACCCACCAGCCGCCGGCACACCCGCCGCATCGCCGTTGTCAGGTCGCGGCCCTTGGCTACCTCCACCTCGAGCATGTGCGCGGCGATCTCGGTGTCGGTTTCCGATCGCAGCTCGTGGCCGGCCGCCTCGAGCTCGGCTCCGAGGCCGGCGAAGTTCTCGATGATGCCGTTGTGTACGACGGCGACCGTGCCTTCCGCGCCCAAGTGTGGATGGGAGTTCTGATCGTTCGGCGCACCGTGGGTGGCCCAGCGGGTGTGACCGATACCGGTGGTCGAAGCCGGCGGCTGCGCTTCGATCAGCGCTTTCTCAAGGTTAGCAAGCTTGCCGGCACGCTTTTGGGTGAACAACGCGTTGCCGGCGACCAGCGCCACCCCGGCCGAGTCGTAGCCCCGGTACTCGAGGCGACGCAGGCCTTCGATCACCACGTCGAGGGCCGGCTTGGCGCCGACGTACCCCACGATTCCGCACATGCCGGTCAGCCTACCGAGTGTCATGCCGCCTAGCCGGGTGCGACGCTTCCGACAGGTCGGCTCCGAGCCCTCGCTGCGGTGACGTGAGAGTCGTGCCGGACAATGACGCGCATGCGCGCCGAAGACCTCTCGCCGTACGTCGAGCTCGACCGCGCCGCCTGGGCGGCGCTGGCCAACTCGATGCCGCTGCCGCTGTCGGCCGGAGAAGTCGAGCGGCTGCGAGGGCTAGGTGAGGAGCTCGACCTCGAGGAGGTGTCCGACGTCTATCTGCCGATCTCGCGCCTACTAAGTCTCTACGTGCGGCATGTCGGCGCGTTGTATCGCGCCACCGAGAACTTCCTCGGCGAGCGCCAACCGGAGCGCACCCCGTTCGTGATCGGCATCGCCGGCTCGGTGGCGGTAGGGAAGTCGACGACCGCACGGCTGTTGCGGGAGCTGCTCGCGCATTGGCCGGAGCACCCGAATGTGGCACTGGTGACCACCGACGGCTTCCTCTACCCCAACGCCGAGCTCGAACGCCGCAGCCTGCTCAACCGCAAGGGCTTCCCCGAGTCGTATGACCGCAAGGCGCTGCTGCGGTTCGTCATCGACATCAAGTCCGGCAAGGAGGAGGTCACGGCACCGGTCTACTCACACCTCGTCTACGACGTGGTGCCCGATCAACGGCTGGCGATCAAGAGCCCCGATATCGTGCTGATCGAGGGGCTCAACGTGCTGCAGCCAGCCCGAGTGGCCGCCGATGGCCGGGTCGGGTTGGCGGTGCACGACTTCTTCGACTTTTCGGTGTACGTCGACGCCGCCACCGCCGACATTCGCCACTGGTACACGCGGCGCTTCCTGCGTCTGCGCGAAACAGCCTTCCGCGACCCCGCGTCGTACTTCCGGCGCTACGCCCACCTCTCGGAGGCGGAAGCGATCCGCCAGGCGCAAACCATCTGGGACGAGATCAACGGGCCGAACCTGGACCGCAACATCGTGCCGACCCGCAGCCGCGCCACGCTGGTGTTGCGCAAGGACCGCGACCACTCGGTGCGCTACGTCCGCCTCCGCAAACTCTGACCGCAAGTCCGAGCCGTCAACTTCTTCCCACCGCCCAGGCGGAATGCTCAGTGATCGCGCAGGCTTACGTGGTCGGAGGTCAGCTCCTTGAGGGATCGGACCCCGAGCAGCTGCTGGGTACGACGAAACTCCTCGCCTAAGATATCCCGCGCCCTCCGGACTCCCCGCTCGCCACCGGCCATCAGCCCGTAGAGATAGGCACGACCCACCATCACGGCGTTGGCGCCAAGAGCGACGGCTGCCAGGATGTCGGCGCCGTTGGTGACCCCGGTGTCGACGTAGATCTCCGCGCGGCCGCGAACCGCCTCGACGACCAACGGTAGCGAATCGAGCGGCGTGGTGGCGCGATCAAGCTGGCGACCCCCGTGGTTGGACAACACCACAGCATCGGCGTCGTGCTCGACCACCTCGATCGCGTCGGAGACGTCTTGGATGCCCTTGACGATCAACTTCCCGGGCCATTGGTCGCGAAGCCAGTCCAGGTCGCCGTACGTCACGCTCGGATCGAACATCCGGTTGATCATCTCCGCGACAGTGCCGCCCGAGGATCGCACCGCCGCGAACTCCAGCGGCTCGGTGGTGAGCAGGTTGAACCACCAACTCGGGTGCAGCGACATGTCCGCAAGCGTCTTGAGCCGCAGGCTCGGCGGGATCGTAAGCCCATTGCGTACGTCGCGCAGTCGGGCGCCGGCTACCGGGGTGTCCACGGTCAGCATCAGCGCGTCGTACCCGGCCGCGATCGAGCGCCGGATCAACTCGGCCGACGCGTCGCGATCACGCCACACGTAGAGCTGGAACCAGCGCATGCCGTCCGGCGCCGCCACCGCGACGGCCTCCGGGGAGGTGGTGCCCATCGTCGACAGCGTGTAGGGGACGCCGGTGTCGGCGGCAACCCGGGCCACCGCCGCCTCGCCTTCGTGGTGCATCATCCGGGTGAATCCGGTCGGTGCGAAGATCAACGGCATCGCCGCAGGTCGCCCCAAGATGGCCGTCGACGAGTCGACCTCGGACACGTCTTGCAGCACATGCGGGTGGAACTCGACTCGCCGGTAGGCGGCTCGAGCCCGCGACAGGCTCACCTCCTGCTCCGCGGCGCCGTCGACGTAGTCGAACACCGACCTCGGCGTACGCCGGCGGGCGATCGCGCGCAGATCCGCCACGCTGGCGGCTGCCGCAAGTCGCCGGTCAACGGCGTTGAACGTCAGCGGCTGGGTCTTGAGCAGCGGCCGAATCTCCGACCAGCGCGGCAGTTGACGTCTCGTCACCACATCCTCCTCCCTGCACAGTGCCACAGTTCATCCAGTCGCAAACGTGGCGGCGGGCGTCGATGAGCGATCCGACTGGTCGCGAATGCGGTTGGCAATATTCGGTGGCTCACCAGTCAGTCGGTCCGTAGCCTCAAGGCATGGAGATCGCAGCGGTCGACGTTTTCGACGACGCCGAGTTCCACGCCCACTACCAGATCGTCCGGGCCGCCGAGCTCGATCAACGCCCTGACGCGCCGATGTGGTCCGAACACGAGATGGCTGTCGACTTCCGCAAGCCCGAGGAGGCGGTGAAGTCGACCGCCTATGCGGCGTTCGAGGATGGCGCGATGGTCGGCGCGGCCTTCATGGCGCTTCCGCTTCTCGACACACGACGATGTCGTGGATCGGCGTCTATGTGGCCCCCGGCCGCCGACGTCGCGGCATCGGAGGCGAGCTGCTCAAGTTCCTCGTCCGTACGTCGGCCGGCGCGGGCCGCGACGTGCTGCTCGCCGAGGCCTCGTACGGCTTCGATCGGCAGCAGGACCACCCCTACCGCCGCTTCGCCGAAGACCACGGCTTCGCGCTGGCGAGCACTGAGATCTCGCGCCGGCTCGACCTTCCGGTGGAGGATCGACAGCTGCAAGCCTGGATCGACGAGGCTGCGCCGCATCACTCGGCGTATCGATTGCAGACGTATGTCGGCGACCTCCCTGAGCACATCCTCCCTTCCTTCTGCCATGTCACCAACCAGCTCGCCGTGGACGCGCCGAGCGGTGACATCCACTTCGAGGCCGAGGCGATGACGCCGAAGGCTTGGCGGCAACGGGAGGCGAAGCTCAAGGAACAAGGGCGCACGCTCCTCAATACGGTGGCGATCGATCACAGTGGAGAAGCCGTCGCGGTCACCACGCTCGTCGTGCCTGCAACGGATCCGCCGAAGGTGTATCAGTGGACGACGCAAGTGCTGCGAGAGCACCGCGGCCACCGGCTCGGACTCGCCCTCAAGGCGGGTAATCTGCGCGAACTCCAGCGGGCATTCCCCGACCAGTCCGTCGTGCACACCTCCAACGAAGAGAGCAACGGGCCGATGGTCTCCATCAACGAGAAGATGGGCTTTCGCGCCGTCGAGGTCCTCGCCGAGTTCCAACGCAAGCTCTCGGCCGAACAAACTGACGGCTCGGCGGGAAGAAACTGACGGCTCGGCGGGTGATGATGGGCGGGTGCTCCATCTGCGAATGCGCGTGCCGAGCGACCTGACCGACCAGGTCGCCGAACTTCTCGACGACGATCCCACCGTCGTCAATGTCGCGGTGTTGCCGCACGCCTACCGCAAACCCGACGGCTGCCTGGTGCTGGCGGATGTGACGAGGGAGAGCGCCCAGACCTTGCTCAGCCGGCTGCACACGTTGGGAGTCGCGAGAACTGGCGCCATCGCTATCGATGACGACGAGACCATCTTGAGCGATGCCGCCACGCAGGCCGAGAAGGCCGCACCAGGAAGACCCGAGGACGGCGTCGTGTGGGACATCCTCGAAGACAATGCACGTTCTGACAGCGAGATCTCGTTTGCCTTTATCGTCTTCTTGACCTTGGCGACACTGATCGCGAGTGTCGGCCGGCTGCAAGATCAGCCGATCCTGATTGTCGGGGCCATGGTGGTCGGCCCGGAGTTCGCGCCGGTGGCTGCGATCTGCCTGGCGCTGGCACGGCCGAGGTTGTCGATTCTCCCGACGGCGTGCTCCACGCTCTTCGGCGGCTACGTCATCGCGACAGTGATCGCCAGCATTATCTGGACAGTGGTCTACCGTGCCGGCGGCTTCGCCGCTGGACAGCTCGCCCATCGCCCGCTGACCGACTTCATCGTGCAACCCAACGTCTGGTCGCTGGTGATCGCCTTGATCGCGGGCTGTGCCGGCACGCTCTCGCTCACCACCGACAAGTCCGCGACGCTAGTCGGGGTCTTCATCTCGGTGACCACCATCCCCGCGATCGGCACGCTTGCGTTGGCGGCGGCGACCTTGGACAAGAGCAACGCGCTCGCTTCCCTTGTCCAGTTGGGGGTCAACATCTCGGGCATGATCGTCGCCGGCACCCTGACACTGCTACTCGAGCGCATCTTGTGGTCACGGATCAGCGCCGTACGACCACGGGGCCGCCGGCGCCCCAGCCTGCTGTGACACCTCGTCCCGTTTCGCGACGGCTACCAGGCGAGGGCCGTCTTGACGACATCGGCGAGCCGATTGGCCAGGGACGCGGCTTGGTCAGCTGACGGCGCCTCCACCATCACCCGAACCAGGGACTCGGTCCCCGACGGACGCAACAGCACCCGCCCGGTGTCACCGAGCTCCAGCTCGACAGCGTGCACGGCGGACGCCACGGTGGCGTCGGTGTCCGAGCGGGCCTTGTCGACATCGGGCACGTTGATCAACACTTGCGGCAGCTTGGTCATCACGCCGGCCAGGTCGGCCAGTGTTCGGCCACTGTCGGCCATTCTGGCCGCCACGTGCAGCGCGGTAAGCAGCCCGTCACCAGTAGTCGCATGGTCACTCATGATCACATGCCCGGACTGTTCACCACCCAAGGTGAATCCGCCACTTCGCATTGCCTCAAGCACGTAGCGGTCCCCGACCTTCACCTGTACGACGTTGACCGACGCCTTCCGCATCGCCAGCATGAAACCCAAATTGCTCATCACGGTTGCCACCACCGTGTCGTGTGGCAAGTTGGCCGCGTCGCGCCTGGCGAGCGCCAGCACCGCGAGTAGCTCGTCGCCGTCGACCGGCTGGCCGGTTGCATCGACGGCCAGACAGCGATCCGCGTCGCCGTCGAACGCGAAACCCGCGGCCGCGTCGGCAGCCACCACCGCATCGCGCAAGGAGGCCAGATCCGTGGATCCACACAGGTGGTTGATGTTGATGCCATCCGGGCTGTTGTGAATCGCCACGACGTCTGCACCGAGGCGCTCGAACAACCGCGGCGCGGCCTGGAACGCGGCGCCCTCCGCGCAGTCGAGCACCAGCCGCAGACCCGCCAAGGAAACCGAGACAGTTGATGCGAGGTGGGCCAGATAGTGCTCCACTGCCTCGACGTCGTCGACCACCCGGCCGACCGCTGCACCGATTGGGCGCTCCCACACCCGACCGGTGTACGTCTCGATGGCGTCCTCAACTGAGTCGTCGAGCTTGACACCGCCACGTGCGAAGAACTTGATGCCGTTGTCGGGCATCGGGTTGTGCGACGCCGACAACATGACGCCGAAGTCGGCTCCCTCGCGCGCCGTCAGATAGGCCACCGCGGGCGTCGGCAGCACGCCGAGCCGTCGCACGTCGGCGCCGGCGGACGCCAAGCCGGCAACGACGGCAGCCTCCAAGAACTCACCAGACGCACGCGGGTCTCGTCCCACCACGGCGAAAGGCCGGCGTGCAGGCCCAGCACCGGAGGAGCCAAGAACGTGAGCCGCGGACACCGCGAGGTCCAGTGCTAGGTCAGCGGTGAGATCTCGGTTGGCGAGGCCGCGGACACCGTCTGTGCCGAAGAGTCGGGCCACCGGCGAAAAGGGCTCAGCGCTTGCTGTACTGAGGAGCCTTGCGTGCCTTCTTCAGGCCGGCCTTCTTGCGCTCCTTGATGCGGGCGTCGCGACTCAACATGCCGGCCTTCTTCAGACTCGGTCGGTTGGCGTCGGCGTCGGTGTCGTTGAGTGCACGCGAAACCCCAAGCCGCAAGGCACCGGCCTGTCCGGTGAGTCCGCCGCCGTGAATGCGGGCGATCACGTCGTACTGGCCTACCAAGCTAGTCAGCACGAAAGGCTCGTTGACGAGCTGCTGGTGCAGCTTGTTGGGGAAATACTGGTCCAGGGGTCGCCCGTTAACCATCCAGTTGCCGCTGCCCGGAACGATGCGGACCCGGGCTACTGCCTCCTTGCGGCGACCTGTCGCGCCAGCAGCCGCGATGTTGACCGACCGGGGGGCCGTGTCGGAAGCAGGCGCGGTCTCGGTTGTGTATTCGCTGGGGACGTCGACGACGTCAGCGATATCGGTGTTAGGGGTTTCAGCCACGGGTCTTCCTCACTTCATGCCTGCAGGGTGGTTGCCGGTAGCCGGCGAGGTCGTTCGGCAACGATGCCGGGTAGGTCGTCGCTGGTCGGTCGCGCTGGTCGGTCGTCGCTGGATCTCATCGTCAGTGAACGACCTGGCTCACTTGGGTGATCTCGAACGGCTGCGGCTGCTGAGCGGCGTGCGGATGACTGGGTCCGCCGTAAACCTTGAGCTTCTTGAGCAGTTGGCGCCCTAGCCGGTTCTTCGGCAGCATGCCCCACACCGCCTTCTCGACCGCTCGGCGCGAATCCTTGGCAAGCAAGTCGCCGTACGCCATCGTAGTCAGCCCGCCGGGATAGCCGGAGTGGCGGTAGGCGAGCTTGGTCTCACGCTTGTTGCCCGACAGCGCGACCTTGTCGGCATTGACAATGATGACGAAGTCGCCGGTGTCCATGTGCGGTGCGTACGTCGGCTTGTGCTTGCCGCGCAGCAACGTCGCCGACGCAACGGCGAGGCGCCCGAGAACCACGTCGGTGGCGTCGATGACATGCCACTCACGCGTGATATCGCTGGGCTTCGGGCTGTACGTGCGCACGGGTCGTTGACCTTCGTTCGTGTCGGTAAGCTGCTGGCGGATGTTGCGTTCCTGCGGGACGACGCCCAGTGACCGGGAACCGCCTCGACGTGAGTCGTCGGCTCACTAGCACATCGACCGCCCAGAATACCGGCCAACTCCGCAGCCGGTCAAAACGAGGTTACCGCGCCCGTCGCTGCGGTGGCGCGCCGCGAGCGCAGCCGCGGACGTCAGCCAACGCCCGCCCGATGGTGACGTCCCCCATTTCTCGAAACGAATCCACCGGGCATAGGTTGGTCCCCGCTACACAAACGACAACCGCAATCACACCTGCTGAGCCACGGCCAGCCGCGCCACGATCCAAGCGCGCACCCGCCGACCGCGAGCCGCGCAAAGCATTCGGCCCGACCGGCCGCGAAACACCAGGAGAGCTGACGTGTCAGACGATAACGCCTTCACCGGCAAGGCAGCCGGCTCGTCACTGACGGTCCGTGACAACCGCACCGGCACCGAATACGACGTTCCAATCGCCGACGGGACCGTCAAGGGAGCCGACCTGGCGAAGATCAAGGCCGACGGCGCGGCCGGGCTCGCGGTCTACGACCCGGGTTTCGTCAACACCGCGTCCTGCCGCTCTGCCGTGACGTTCATCGACGGCGACAGGGGCATCCTCGAGTACCGCGGTTACCCGATCGACCAGCTGGCGGAGGAGTCGACGTACCTCGAAGTCGCCTATCTGCTGATTCACGGCAACCTTCCCACCAAACAAGAGTTTGAAACCTGGCAGCACCAGATCACGTTCCACACGTTTGTGCACGAGAACGTGAAGACGTTCATGGAGGGCTTCCGCTACGACGCCCACCCGATGGGCATGCTGCTCGCCTCGGTAGGAGCACTGTCAACGTTTTATCCCGAGTCGCGCAGCATCCAAGACGAGCACGTCCGGCAGATGCAGGTGATCCGGATGATCGCCAAGATGCCGACGCTCGGCGCCTGGGCATTCCGGCACGCCCAGGGCAAGCCGTATGTCTACCCGGACAACGACCTCGGCTACGCTGCCAACTTCTTGGCGATGTTGTTCAAGATGAGCGAGCGCAAGTTCATCGCCGATGAGCGGCTGATCAAGGCGCTCGAGGTGTTGTTCATCTTGCATGCCGACCACGAGCAGAACTGCTCCACCAACGCAGTGCGCTCTGTGGGCTCGTCGCAGGTCGATCCGTACTCCGCCGTGGCCGCCGGTATCGGCGCGCTGTTCGGTCCGCTGCACGGCGGCGCCAACGAAGCTGTGTTGAAGATGCTGCGCCGGATCGGTTCGATCGACAAGGTGCCCGACTTCATCGACGGGGTCAAGAACGGCAAAGAGCGGCTGATGGGCTTCGGCCACCGCGTCTACAAGAACTACGATCCCCGTGCCACGATCATCAAGAAGGCCTGCGACGACGTCTTCGAGGTCACCGGCGTCAACCCGCTGCTCAAGATCGCAGTCGAGCTGGAAAAGATCGCGCTCGAAGACCCCTACTTCGTCGATCGCAAGCTCTACCCCAACGTCGACTTCTACAGCGGGCTCATCTATGAAGCACTGAGCTTCCCACCGGAGATGTTCACGGTGTTGTTCGCGATTCCGCGTACGTCGGGTTGGCTGGCCCAATGGCTCGAGCTCGTCTCGGATCCAGAGCAGAAGATCGCCCGGCCCAAGCAGATCTATACCGGCGACCGGGACCTCAAGTTCGTGCCCTCGACCGAGCGCTGGAAGAGCTAACCCAGCTCTCGGCAACCACCCTCAGCGGGCGCGCAGAACGCGCCCTTCGTCCCAGACCGCCTTGTCTGACTCGTAGACGGATCCATCGGCGCCGAATACCACGAAGCGATCGAAGCCGCGGGCGAACCAGCGGTCGTGGGTCACGGCGATCACGGTGCCCTCGAAGCTGTCCAGGCCCTCCTCGAGCGCCTCGGCTGATTCAACATCGAGGTTGTCGGTCGGTTCGTCGAGCAGCAGCAGCGTCGCGCCCGACAGTTCGAGCAACAGAATCTGCAGGCGGGCTTGTTGCCCACCCGACAACGACTCGAACTTCTGCTCCGACGCGTACGCCAGCTCGTAGCGATCCAACGCCCGCGCGGCCTGCTCGCGGGGCATGCCAGCGCGATGAGCGTCGCCGCGGTGCAAGATCTCGAGCAAAGTGCGGCCGATCAGCTCAGGGTGCTCGTGTGTCTGGACGAACCAGCCGGGCCGCACCCGCGCACCCAGCCTGGCGCGTCCGGTGTGTCGGACAGGTTGGACCCGCACCTCACCGACCGGCCGGTGCTCCACGTCGGGATCGGTGCCACCGGCCGCAAGCAGCCGCAGGAAATGCGACTTGCCCGAACCGTTGGATCCCAGCACGGCCGCCCGCTCGCCGTACCAGACTTCCAGATCGAACGGTTTCATCAGGCCGGTGAGCTCGAGCGCCTCGCAATTGACCGCGCGCTTGCCAGTCCTACCACCCGCCAGTCGCATCTTCACGTTCTGCTCGCGAGGCTGGTTCTCCGGCGGCCCGGCCTCCGCGAAGCGCCGCAGCCGGGTGACCGCGGAATGGTAGCGCGACGCCATGTCGGAGTTGTAGGCCGCCTTCTGCTTGTACATGAGCATCAGAGCGCGCAGCTTGGCGTGCTCCTCGTCCCAACGTTTGCGCTGCTCCTCGAGCCTGGCGAACCTGTCCCGGCGTGCCTCGTGATAGGTCGAGAACCCACCGGGATGTGTCCACACCGTGTTGCCGGCCGCGCCGAGCTCGACGGTCACGACCCGGGTAGCCGTGTTGTTCATCAGCTCCCGGTCGTGGCTCACGAACAGCACAGCCTTCGCCGACTCGCGAATGCGCTCCTCCAGCCACAGCTTGGCGGGCACGTCGAGGAAGTTGTCCGGCTCGTCGAGCAGCAGCACCTCGTCGGGGCCGCGAAGCAGTGCCTCGAGCACCAACCGCTTTTGCTCTCCCCCGCTGAGCGTGGCCAGGTCGCGATACCTGGACTTGTCGTACGACGCGCCGATCGCCGCCACAGCGCACACGTCCCAGAGCACCTCGAGGTCGTAACCACCCGCGTCGGCCCACTCCGCCAACGCCTCGGCGTACCTCATCTGGTTCCGCTCCTCGTCGGCCTCCATCATCGCCAACTCGGCGGTGTTGACCCGCTCGGCGGCTGCCTGAACACGGGGTGGGGAAACCGAGAGCAGCAGATCGTGGGCGGTGAGCCCCGGACGACCCGCGGCGACCATCTGCCGCATCACGCCGATGCCGCCTGACCTGGTGACGGCGCCGGCCTGCGGGATCACGTCACCGGTGACGATGCGCAGCAGCGTGGTTTTGCCGGCGCCGTTGGCGCCGACCAAGGCGACCTTTGCACCCTCGCCGACCCGGAATGAGACATCGGAGAGCAACACCCGGCCGTCGGGCAACTGGAACCGGACACCGGCGACATCAACGTGACCCACGACAGCTCTCTTCCCACGAGCCCACGCTGGACTCGCGGCCCATCCTCCCCGACCCGGCCGACCTCCCGCATCCCCATTTCGCCGAGCCGTCAGTTCTTCCCGCCGAGCCGTCATCAGTATGCACGCGATTCGACCGCCGCACGGCGCTGTGCACAAAGAAGGTGGCGATCCGCCATCATCGGCTGAGCGCTCAGCTATCCGCCCGCAGGCTCTAGTCTTGACCCATGGCACGTGCGGACACCTGGACCGATCACGAGTGGGGCAATCGGCGCGGAGTGCTGGTCACGGGTGGCTCACGAGGCGTCGGTGCCGAGGTCGCACGTACGTTGGCGCGGATGTGTGGCGACCGGATCGCCATTCACTTCCGCAACAGCCTCGACGAAGCGACCACAGTTCGCGATGCGCTTGAGGGTAACGGCCACTTTCTGGTCCAAGGGGACCTTGCGGACCCCGATCAGGTACGTCGATTTGTCGCCAAGGCCGTAGAGGCGCTAGGTCGAATCGACGTACTCATCAACAACGCCGCGCTCTTCTCCGACGATCCCGCCGCCGAAGGGGCCCGGCTAAACCTCAGCGTTGCGGAGTCGTCGTACGACGACTGGGTGACCGCCTGGCGCAGGACGCTCGACGTCAATCTGCTGGGGACGGCGAACGTCACCTACCAGGTCGCGCGGCACATGATCGACACGCCTCCCCGCGAGGGCATGCCGGTAGGTCGTATCGTTACGGTCGGCTCACGCGGTGCGTACCGGGGCGAGCCGGAGGTGCCGTCGTACGGCGCCAGCAAGGCGGGAGTGCACGCGATGACACAGTCGCTGGCGGTAGCGTTGGCGCCGTACGGCATCGCCTGCGTCGGCATCGCGCCGGGTTTCATCGAAACTGACATGGCATCCACAGCCCTAGCTGGCCCACGCGGTGACGACATCCGGGCGCAGAGCCCGTTCGGCCGGGTCGCTACCACTGCAGAAGTGGCGTCGGCGATCATGGCGCTGTGCGCGCCTGGCGCGGAGTGGGTTTCGGGCGCAATCGTGGACTTCAACGGTGCTTCCTACCTGCACTGAGTCGAAAACCCTGACGGCTCGACAGTTACGAGAGGTCGGTCAGGGCGTCCTCGATCGCGCGATGAAACGTCGGGTAGGCGTAGACCATCGAGCGCAGCGATGCTGTCGGCACCTTGGCATGCACCGCGACGCAAAGCGCCGACAACACCTCGCCACCGTTGGGTCCGATTGAGGTGGCGCCGACGAGCACACCCTCGGCGGCGTCCTCGATGAGCTTGATCAGCCCCTCATTGCCCGCCTTGTGGATCCACCCGCGCGCCGAGCTCGGGATCGGCGTATCCCCCACGCGCACCGAGATGCCGGCGTCGCGTGCTTGTTGCTCGGTCATGCCGACCGAGCCGACCTCGGGGTCAGTGAACGTCACCCGTGGCACGGCCCGGTAGTCGGCCTCGGGCCCGGCTTGGCCGAGGATGTCTCGGGTGGCGATGGCGCCCTGGTACATCGACACATGAGTGAAGGCACCCTTGCCGGTGATGTCACCGATCGCCCACATGCCGTCGGTGACCCGCATGTGCGGGTCGGTGTCAAGCGAGGTGACGGTCGGGTCGAGGCCCACGGTCTGGAGACCGATGTCTGACAGGTTGGTACGCCGACCTGCCGCCACCAGCAGCTTGTCGGCCTGCAGGGTCTGGTCGGCGAGGGTCACCGAGAAGCGCCCGTCGGCGTACTCGACCGACGAGATCTCGGCACCCACCAGGACCTGGATGCCCTCCATGGCGAACACGTCGCTGATCAGCTTGCTCGCCGCCGGCTCTTCGATCGCGAGGATGCGGTCGGCGACATCGATCACGGTGACGTGCACCCCGAAGCGCGCAAACACCTGACACAGCTCGGCACCGATAGAGCCGCCGCCGATCACGATAAGAGAGCCGGGCAGTTCGGTGAGTCGCATCGCCTCTCGATTGGTCCAGTACGGCGTGTCGGTGAGCCCGTGTATCGGCGGGACACCCGGCTCGGTCCCGGTGTTCAGCACCACCCCACGCCGAGCGACGAACGTCTGGCCGTCGACATCGACTGTCTGGGGAGCGGTCAACCGACCATGGCCGCGCACGAACGTGACACCACTGGCCTCGAGCCGGTCGACCGCTACCTGGTCGTCCCACCCGTCGGTCGCTTCCGCCGAGATTCTCTCGGCCACCGGCGTCCAGTCTGGGGTCACCGTGCTGGATCCGGACATGCCCGGAATTCGCCTCCCCTCGGCCAGCAGGTCGGCGGCGCGGATCATCATCTTGCTGGGAACGCATCCGTAATAGGGGCATTCGCCGCCAACCAACCGCTGGTCGACGCCCACCACCTCGAGACCGCCCTTGGACAGCTCGGTAGCGACCGACTCACCTCCGGGGCCCAGCCCCAACACGACGACGTCGACCTCAGTGCTCGCTCCCATGCTGGAACTCTCTTCCCACTGCTGCAAGGACATTCCGGTCTTTCCCACGAGCCGTTCGACTCTCGGGAACGTCGCGGTTGGCGGCGGGCTCATCCCCGTACACGGATTCGGTAACGGTCCGGGCTGGCTACCCTGCCCAAGCGCCGATCTGTTGAAGCATCCCGAGCTGGTCGGAGCTGCCCCATCGCTCGACCAGCAAGCTGTCGCGGAACTTGCCGATCTGCACTCCGCGCACGTCGACCGACCGGCCGGTTGCCGGAACCCCCAGCAAGTCGCCCTGGTGCGTGCCGGTGATGCGATAGGCGATCGTCACGTACTCGTCGTCGGCGACCAGCTGCTCCACACTAACCGACAGGTCGGGAAGTCCAGCCCGCATCGTTGCAAAAAACCCCTTCAGTCCGTCCGGGCCGGGCGCTTGCCCCGGAGCCGGATCGTGGTCGACGAAGTCCGGGGCGACCAGCTCGTCGACGGCATCAAAGTTGCCGCCCGCGACCACCTCTTCGCCGAATCGTTCCTGGGTAGCGATGTTTTGTTCGCGAGACATTCTCATCTCCTCATCGTTGACTAGCTTGGAAGGGGACGGTCGCGCGCCGGCTACCGACGCGTCGCGGCGGCATACGTCATTGCCACAACCGCCCCGTAGATCAGATGCGGGATCGCGTCACTGAGCCAATCCGTGCCGCTCCACGTGGTGGGGTCGCTGACGCCGTATTTGGCCATCGGCACATCGGACCCGATCATGGCTCCGGCCGCCGCTGCGATCGCGCCGAACGGCCCCGGTGGCCGCAGATGGAGGACGTCCAAGGCACCGTAAGCGGCGCCCACTCCTACCCCGGTCGCAATGCCCGCAAGCGCACCGAGACCCGACAGGCGGTTCTCCCGCGCCTCGCTTTCCCCGGGCACCTCGATTTCCAGGGAGGCAGCGAGCTTGTCGACCAGCTGCTCTGGGGTGCTGCTGGCGGGTCGGGCCCGGCACGCCATGTCGACGTACGTCGCCGCATTCAAGGCAGTGGTCCCGGCCGCACCCGCCGCAGCGCCGATCAAGATTCGTCTGAACATATCCGAGCCCATACCCTCCATCTCCGAAGTCATGCCCGCGCGTCGACCCCCGCCTCAGCGGCCGACGCCGGTCAAGGGCTGGTACGCCGGTCTGCCAGCTCGACGTCGGCGAGCCAGTGTGCGTCGCCGAAACCGTCACCCGACTCGTTCAGCAGCTCGAGCAGGAATGCGCCACCGTCGGACCCGTCGACGCCGAGCAGCCAACCTGATCGCCACTCTTGTTGGGACCGTATCCACACTGGATGGGGCAGCTGCAGGCGTCGAATCTCATCAACCCCAAAGCTCCGCATCGCGGGATCTGTTGACGCGCTAATCCGTCTTCCGCCCGCTCAGCTTGTCCCGCAATCGATCGACGAGACCAGCTCCGGGCCCGAGGATCTTGTTCAGCGGGGGAGTGTTCGGCGACGAGGGATGTGGCCGGGTCGGGCTCATCTTCTTGGCTTGATTGATCTTGTCACCGAGCTCATCCAGATCGTCCTCGGACACGTATTCGCGCAGCCGCGGGAAAAGCTCGTCCTCCTCCTCGCGAATGTGCGCGAGAACCGCGCTGCTCACCTGCCGGAACACGGTGACAAACTCCTGGTCGTCACCGTCCAGCTTCTCCCACCGTTTAAGTAATTCTTCCGCCTCGGCATGCTCCCCGACCTCCCGGTCAGCCATCGCGTCACCATCGGGCAAGGCGGCACGGGCCGTCGGGTAGAGATGCAGCTCCTCAGCCACCGAGTGGCGCACCAGCTCCGCGGTCACCTGGTCGGCTAGCTCCCGGCGGGTCTTCCCGTCATCTGCGGCTTCGATCTGCTGGAACAGATCCTCAACCTCGCGATGATCGTGCAGCAACAAGCCGATCATGTCGTCGCCGTGCGGCCCCTCAGTCATACCGGTTCCCTCCTCGTGGATGTCATCGCACCGTACCCCAGGCAGGACTGGCGAAACGCTTCTCCTTTGTGGCTGAAGGCGTCTGGCGCAATGCGCACGATCATTCAGCAGCGCGCAATGGGCGCGCCTCAAGGACGCGGAAGCCCTTCGCCGACGCAAGCCGGTGGCAGGCAAAACCCTGCTCGATGATCCAGCGCTGCAACGAGTCGGCTCCCAGGTTCTTGCCGACGACGAACACCGCGCGTCCCCCGGGCGCCAGGCGCGGCAGCCAGGCGCGCAGCACCTGATGCAACGCCGGTTTGCCGATCCGGATCGGCGGGTTGGACCAGATCTCGTCGAACACGACATCCGCCGGCACCTCGCCCGGAAGGGCCATCCATACGCGATCGGCTGCACCCAGGCCGGCGGCGTTGTCGCGACATACCCGCAGCGCACGTTCGTTGACGTCCACTGCCCAGATCGACGCAGCGGGTACGGCGACCGCGAGCGCGCAGGCGATCACGCCGTACCCGCAGCCGAGGTCGAGATAGGTCCCCGTCGCAGCCTGGGGTCCAGTCGCGCGAAACAGCACCGCGGTGCCGATGTCGACCCGCCCGTCGGAGAACACTCCGGAAGATGACTGCAGCCTCAGCTCCTGACCCCAGACACTGGCGGTCACGTCCCGGCGCCTGTCAATCGAGCCGGGCTCAGCGGAGAAGTACTGTTCGCTCACCGCTTCCTCACCGCTTCCTCACCGCTTCCTCACTGCTTCCTCATTGCTTCTCCACCGCCGGGCCGTCCGGAGATAAGGTGCGCACGGCGCGGGACGCCTGGGCCCGGTCGGCCAGCTGGTCGTCGGCGGGGTAGCCAACCGCGTCCAGCGAGAGTCCACGCGGCGCGACAACCTGCACCCGAGGGTCGCGCACCCGACCCGCCAACACTTCCGCCGGCCAGCGCTCCGGCTTGGCGGCCTCACCGACCAGCAGCAGACAACCAACGACCGCCCGCACCATGTGGTGGCAGAACGCGTCTGCCACCACGGCACCAGTGAGGACGTTGCCGTCTCGTGTCCAAGTGCATTCGAGCAGAGTGCGAATCGTGGTGGCGCCCGCACGCTGCTTGCAGAACGCGGCGAAGTCGTGCTCGCCCATCAGACGTTGGGCTGACCGATTGATCGCGCCGACATCCAACTGGCGCGGCCAGGCCAGCACGGCGTGGCGGTCAAGCGGGTCCACGCCGCTCGAATCGTCACAGACGCGGTAGGAGTAGCGCCGCCAGCTCGCCGAGAAGCGTGCGTCGAAGCCGGTGGGCGCCTGCACCACTCGGCGTACCCGGACGTCCTCGGGCAGCACCCCAGCGAGCCGACGGCATATCGCCTCGGCACCCAACTCGGCACCCGACTCGGCGGGGATGTCGACATGCGCGACTTGACCGCGAGCGTGCACGCCGACGTCGGTGCGGCCGGCGACCGTGAGCCGCACGTCGGTCAGCCGCAGGATCGTGGCGAGCGCGGTTTCCAGCGTGGCCTGCACCGTACGCCGACCCGGCTGGCTCGCCCAGCCCGAGAAGTTCGTGCCGTCGTATGCCACGTCGATACGCAGTCGGGTCACGTCGGGCGTCTGGTGCGAGTCGGGCATGTTTGTCATTCTCGCGGATCGCGTCGAGCCGGCCGACCCGAGGCGACGTCGTGACGGCGCGTCGGCGTACGTTCTACACTGACGTCGGCACCGTGACCGACTTCCGCACAGCAAAATTGGCGACGACGGAAGGATGACTCGTGGCGGGCAAGCAGAGCTTCGTGATCGTCGGCGGCGGCTTGGCCGGCGCCAAGGCAGCCGAGGCGCTCCGGTCAAGAGGGTACAACGGATCCCTCACCCTGATCGGCGACGAAGAACTGCTGCCCTACGAGCGACCGCCGTTGTCGAAGGACTACCTCGCCGGCAAGTCGGCTCGCGAGGAGATGGACGTCCACGATGCCGGCTGGTATGCCGACAACCGGGTCGACCTGCTGCTCGGCAAGGCGGTGACTCGGCTCGACCGCGACGCACTCGAGGTCGAGCTCGTCGACGGCACTCGGGTTCCCTACGACAAGCTACTGTTGGCGACCGGTTCGCGGTCCCGAGAGCTGCCGTTGCCCGGCGTGGGGGCCAACGGCGTGTTCAGCCTGCGACGAGTCGAGGACTCCAACCGGATCAAGCAAACGCTGGAGGACGGCCGCAAGCTCGCGATCATCGGCGGCGGCTGGATCGGGATGGAAATTGCCGCCAATGCCCGCGAGCGCGGCGTCGAGGTGACGGTGATCGAGGCGGCGGAGCTGCCGCTCGGCTCGGCCCTGGGCCCCGAGCTCGCGCAGGTCTTCGTCGACCTGCATCGTGAGCACAGCGTGGCCTTCCACCTTGGTGCACAGGTCAGCGAGGTCACGGTGAAAGACGCCGCGGCAACCGGGGTGGCCCTCGTGGACGGCACGTGGATCGAGGCTGACACGGTGGTCGTCGGGATTGGCGCCCAGCCGAACATCGAGCTCGCCGAACGCGCCGGCCTCGACGTCGACAACGGCGTGCTGGTGGACCAATCCCTTACTACCAGTGACTCAGACATCGTGGCCGTGGGCGACATCGCCAACCACCAACACCCGGTGCTGGGCACGCGCATCCGGGTCGAACACTGGGCGAACGCCCTCAACCAGCCGACGACCGCCGCCGCGACGATGATGGGTGACTCGACGGCGTACGAGGAGTTGCCGTACTTCTTCACCGACCAATACGACCTTGGCATGGAGTACGTCGGGTGGTCGCCGCCCGGAAGCTACGCCGAGGTGGTCATCCGTGGCGATCTGACCGGCCGCGAGTTCATCGCGTTCTGGCTCGACGCCGACCACCACGTGCTCGCGGGCATGAACGTCAACGTCTGGGACGTGGTCAACGAGCTCAAGTCGCTGATTCTCTCCAAGCAGCCCGCCGACCCCACTCGCCTTGCCGACCCCGCCACGCCACTGTCCGCCCTCACAAGCCACTGATCGTCTCGTCGGGCGATTGTCACGATGGCACGCCGGACGCGTCGTACCGAGGATCTCTTCGGCGGATCGACAATCGCGGACTGGAAGCGAAAGATACTCGAGGCGAGCGATCGAGACGAGAGACGATGTCGCCCTCGTCGTCGCTCTGGCATCGCCGCACTCGCGCGAGTCTTTCCCTAAGCGCCGTTGTTATCGCTTCCGCTAGCGACTCATCGGGGGTCTTCGGTTAGGGCTCGCGAGACGACGAACCGTGTTCGGGCGATTCGGCAGCCGGCTCGGTGGGCGTGGTGCCTTCGCTCACGTCGCTTGCGGCGTCGGACAGTGGATCTCCCGATGCACCTTCGGTTGTTGCCGAATCACTTGCGCCAGAGTTCTCAGCGGACTCGGGCTCAGGCTTCGCCTGCACCGGCTCCACGTCAACAGCCGCCGTGCCAGTTGGCTCCGCGGCTGCCGGCTCGCTGTCCGTGGCGTCCGTTTCGGTCGCCCCAGTGTCGGTGACCTCCGTGGCCGCGGCTTCCTCTTCCTCCTGCGGAACCGCTGAGTCCGCCGGGCTGACGGTTGTCTCGGTCGCGGTCTCGGCACCCGCAGCCGGAGCAGTGGCTGTAGTAGCACTGGGCGTGGTCGCGCGAGTAGGCGCGGCCGCCGTCGCACGGGACCGGCCGGTGGTGGGTAGCTCGTCTTGGACGAGCTCGATGACCGCCATCGGGGCGTTGTCGCCCTTGCGGGGGCCGAGCTTGGTGATCCTGGTGTAGCCGCCCGGCCGCTCGACGTACCTAGGACCGATCTCGGTAAACAGCACGTGCACGACGCCCTTGTCACGGATCACCGACAGCACCTGGCGGCGGTTGTGCAGATCGCCCCGCTTGGCCTTGGAGATCAGCTTCTCCGCGAACGGCCGCAGCCGACGGGCCTTGGCCTCGGTGGTCGTGATCGCACCGTGCTCGAACAGGCTGGTTGCCAGGTTCGACAAGATCGCCTTCTGATGCGACGCGCTGCCACCGAGACGTGGACCCTTGGTTGGGGTGGGCATGTGATTCTCCTAGGTCTCAGTACTGTTCGTCTTCGGCATAGCTGATGTCGTCGTCATCGTCGTATGAGTCGACGACCGAGCTAGGGTCGAATCCTGGAGCGCTGTCCTTCAACGAAAGCCCCATCTCCGCGAGCTTGGCCTTGACCTCGTCGATCGACTTGGAGCCGAAGTTGCGAATGTCGAGCAGGTCCTGCTCGCTGCGTGATAGCAGCTCGCCGACGGTGTGGATGCCTTCGCGCTTGAGGCAGTTGTAGGAACGCACGGTCAGCTGCAGGTCTTCGACAGGCAGGGCCAGGTCGGCAGCAAGCTGCTCGTCGACCGGTGACGGACCCACGTCGATGCCCTCGGCATCGACATTGAGCTCGCGGGCGAGCCCGAACAGCTCGACCAGTGTCTTGCCCGCCGAGGCAAGCGCGTCGCGTGGCTCCATCGACAGCTTGGTTTCGACGTCGATGATCAGCCGGTCGAAGTCGGTGCGTTGCTCGACCCGGGTCGCTTCGACGTTGTAGGTCACCTTGAGCACCGGTGAGTAGATCGAGTCCACCGGGATCCGACCGATCTCCGCGTCACTGCTCTTGTTCTGCACGGCGGACACGTAGCCGCGGCCGCGCTCGACGACGAGCTCCATGTCGAGCTTTCCCTTGCCGTTGAGGTTAGCCAGCGCCAAGTCGGTGTTGTGCACCTCGACTCCGGCCGGCGGCGCGATGTCGGCGGCGGTGACCTGCCCCGGGCCCTGCTTGCGCAGATACATCGTGACCGGCTCGTCCTGCTCCGAGGACACCACAAGCTGCTTGAGGCTCAAGATGATCTCGGTGACGTCCTCAGTGACACCGGGGATCGTGGAGAACTCGTGGAGCACTCCGTCGACCCGGATCGAGGTGACGGCGGCGCCGGGGATGGAGGAGAGCAACGTACGCCGAAGCGAGTTGCCGAGCGTATAGCCGAAGCCTGGTTCGAGCGGCTCGATCGAGAACCGCGAGCGGTGGTCGTTGACGACCTCTTCCGACAGGGTGGGACGCTGAGCGATAAGCACGGTGACTCTTCCTTCCTACGCCGACCGCTATTTGACGGCGCAGATTTTCCGATGGCGTCGGCGGACGGGACGCCCGCTGACGTTACTTCTTCGAGTAGTACTCGACGATGAGCTGCTCTTGCACCGGTACGTCGATCTGCGCACGCACCGGCTGCTGATGCACAAGGATGCGCATCTTGTTGGTGATCACCTCAAGCCATGCCGGCACCAACCGTTCGCCATGGGTTTCGCGGGCGATGATGAACGGGGTCATTTCGACCGACTTGGGGCGGACGTCGATCACGTCATGTGCCGACACTTGGAACGACGGGATGTCGACCTTGCGGCCGTTGACCAGGAAGTGGCCGTGCCCGACCAGCTGGCGGGCGTGGCGACGGGTGCGGGCGAAGCCTGAGCGGTAGACGACGTTGTCGAGCCGTGACTCGAGCATCTGCAACAGGTTTTCACCGGTCTTGCCGGATCGGCGGCTCGCCTCGTGGTAGTAGCGACGGAACTGTTTCTCCAGCACGCCGTAGGTGTAGCGGGCTTTCTGCTTCTCCATCAGCTGGTTGCGATACTCCGACTCCTTCACCCGGCCACGGCCGTGCTGGCCGGGTGGGTAGGGACGACGTTCGTACGCCGCGTCTCCGCCGATGAGGTCGACCCCCAGCCGGCGGGACTTCTTCGTCATGGGTCCGGTGTAGCGAGCCATGGTTCGTCAGTCTCCTAACTGTCTCGAGGTCAGCCGCGGGGCCGCTTGGGAGGGCGGCATCCGTTGTGGGCAAGCGGGGTGATGTCTTGGATGGTGCCGACTTCGAGGCCAACGGCGGCCAGCGACCGGATCGCGGTCTCCCGGCCCGATCCCGGGCCCTTGACGAAGACGTCGATCTTCTTCATGCCGTGCTCCATGGCCCGGCGACCGGCGGCCTCGGCGGCCATCTGTGCGGCGTACGGCGTCGACTTGCGCGAGCCCTTGAAGCCGACGGTGCCGGCGCTGGCCCACGAGATCACCGCACCGCTCGGGTCGGTGACCGTAATGATCGTGTTGTTGAACGTGCTCTTGATGTGGGCATGGCCAGCCACCACGTTCTTCTTCTCCTTGCGGCGCACCTTCTTGGTGCCGGTTGTGCGGCTCCGGGGAGGCATATCTCACTTACTCCTGACAGCGTGGGAACTGGAAGGTCTGCTCACTTGGTGGCCTTTTTCCGGCCGGCGACGGTGCGCTTGGGGCCCTTGCGGGTGCGGGCGTTGGTCTTGGTGCGCTGCCCACGAACGGGAAGCCCCTGGCGGTGCCGGCGCCCTTGGTAGGTGCCTATCTCGACCTTGCGGCGAATGTCGGCGGTCACCTCCCGCCGGAGGTCACCTTCGACCTGGAAGTTGGCTTCGATGTAGTCGCGTAGCTTGACCAGCTCCTCGTCGCCGAGCTGATGAACGCGCACGTCCGGGCTGACCCCGGTGGCGGCGAGAAGCTCATGTGCGCGAGTCGTGCCGATCCCGAAAATGTAGGTGAGTGCGACCTCGACGCGCTTGTCACGCGGGAGGTCCACACCGACGAGGCGTGCCATCAGGCGGTTGACCTTTCGTCTGTCGAAGGTGTCGCGCGTGCCGCGTCCCCGTCCGCCTCTCGCGACTCCCCCGGGCGAGGGCGTCGTACGAATGACAGGGCCCCGGCCTTCGGTCCGGGGGCAACATCGGCTTCGAGCCCGGGATGGGTCCGGTGCCGACGAGCGGTCACGCTTTGGGTGAGGTCAGCCGGAGGCCGCCTCGGGTGGCTGTGATCAGCCCTGCCGTTGTTTGTGGCGCGGGTTCTCACAGATCACCATGACCCGCCCGTTGCGGCGGATCACCTTGCATTTGTCGCATATCTTCTTGACGCTCGGATTGACCTTCATCGGGCTCTCCATGACTGGTGCCGTATTGCTGGATCACTGTATTGCTTTGCTGGATCACTGTATTGCTTTGCTGGATCACTTGTAGCGGTAGACGATGCGTCCACGGGTGAGGTCGTACGGTGAGAGCTCCACCACCACGCGGTCCTCAGGGAGGATCCGGATGTAGTGCTGTCGCATCTTGCCGCTGATGTGGGCGAGAACCTTGTGCCCGTTGTTGAGCTCGACCCCGAACATGGCGTTCGGGAGCGCCTCCACGACGGTGCCCTCGATCTCGATGACCCCTTCCTTCTTCGGCATATCCTCCGCAATCTGTAGCAGTTCGTTGTTGTGTGGACGGGCTGACCATGCTGCGCCGTGGTGATGGGGTGCTGAAGCGTCGTACATTGGCCGCTGCACCGTCCCCGACACCGATCGGCCAACAAGACAGCCGCTGGGCACACAAAAACGGACCCACACCCGGGCCGACGTTCTAGTCTACGTCAGCCACCCGGTTTGAAGAAATCGGCGCGTTGACTCACCCAAGATGCCCGCGTAGGCCGATTCGTTGACTCATCTCAAGATGCCCGCGTGGATCCTAGGGGATGGTGATGACGTTGGCGGTCAGACGGCAGGTGACGGTGTCGATGGTCCG